>JALHQW010000013.1 GCA_022841745.1 Saprospiraceae bacterium
CAGCTCTTTTTGTTGTTTATGGGGGCATTCCGGGGCGTTGTGGCGGGACTTTTATTTGGAACGTCGGGTCCCTTGGTTTTTCAAGGGACAAATTATCGGAGCACAGCGGTCATGGGAGGTGGCGTGAGGCGATTCTATCGAAACGAAATGCTCGGAAAACGGGGGAAGTGGATTATTTCACAGCCTGCGTTAGCGGCAAAAAGAAGAAATAAAATCACGCAGAACACAATATAAATAAGCGAGACGCTGTATGTAAATAAAATCGAAAATAGACACAAACCGAGAACAATAAACCTCTATGAACAACCAAGACAACAAACCAGCCCAAGCATCAACCCATAGCTCTTCCCTGGCACTAAAGGAGATACTTTCCTTTAATTGGCAAAGGATAGTGGAAGCAAGCCAAAACGACAAGCACCATGCGGAACGGGTTTTCCAAGAATTTATCCAAATGGTGGAGTTAAACCATCGAACGCAGCGTTCGCCAAAGTTTTATGCAGATAAATTGAACATGACTATAAGTAACCTTGGGAAAATCTGTCAAAAGGTAATCGGATACCCACCAAGCCACTGTATTCAAATACGGTTGATGCTTGAAGCATGTGCGATGCTAAAAGACTCAAAACCCATCAAGGAAATCGTATTTGAATTGGGCTTTGAAGCCCCCAAGCACTTTTCAAAGTTTTTCAAGAAACAAAGTGGGCAATACCCTGATTCATTCCGAAAAATCACCATTGAAACTCACTGACTCTTGGTTTGTGTTCCAAAATTCCCGATTTGTACCCCATCTTTCCCGATTTGTACGCCACCTAACATTCTCGGAGGGCATAGTTTTACAAAAAATTAGGACCCATTGCCGCACTTTTTGGACGAGAGACGGCAAGGGCCCTTTTGTTAACTAAATAACTCAACAAAAGTATGAAAAAATCAAAGATTCTTGGTTTTTCTTTCATGGCAACCACAGTTGTTGCCATTATTTTCCTTGTGTTCTCCTGCAAAAAGGAGATAGCTACGGTAGCCGAAACGGAAGGCTTTTCGACTGGCTGTGACTACCTGTACGGGACAAAAGGTTACATTGTGCAGGAGGACGGCATCATCAACTTTCAAAATGCCACTGCGTTTTCTGCCTTTTTAGACACTGTGCCTACGTGGAGCGACAGTGCTTTTGTGGCATGGGAGACAAGCCTTGGCTCGAATACAGCTTATGGCAACTACATCGAAGCGGACAACGCCCTGACCGCTTTTATGACACCGTACGAAAACGATACCGTTACTACAGAAGGGGCCTTCCAGCCGACATTCAACGCTTTCGCCCAGAGCAAGGCTCATTTGGCATCCGTGACGACAGAAGGTGTCGAACCCTACTTTTCTTTCCCATTCTATTACTTCGTCAACGAAGACGGTATTTACCGCATTTGCAGCCAAGAGTATAGCGTTCAAGGCAGTTTGCTCCTTTCCTATCCCGTCGGAAAACAGGATTTGGTAAAGGAGTGGAACGGTCAGGTCGGAGAATTTGGCGAACTGAGTGTGCAGCAGATACAAACGGCCAGGTCAAGCGAAGAAATTCAGGAACGGGATGAGGAATTTCATCAAACCTGTACCGGTGAATACAACGATGGCAAGAAGCGGATTAAGGTTTGGTGGGATTCAAGCTAATTTCATGAATACAATATCCCTGATATGCCTAACGGTTCATCTTCAGGTGTTGACAGTTATTGGTGGGCGCATCAGGTTGAAATAAAAGCCCAAAAGAAATGGGCGGGATTTGGTGGAGTGATACAAGGCACATTGCCGTGGCTGTAATCGGAACAATTACGAACAGGCACCAACATGAAGCTATCAACTATTCGAATACCGTTCCCGTCAATTTCTTTAGATGTAAGCGTGCGCATAGCATCAAGGAAAAGTTCGCAAATGAAAATCGCCTTTACTATATCCAATCAACGCTGAACAATTTCGCATTGAACTTGACAGTCACAGGCACCAATCGTCGTGATGATTGTCAAACAATACAAGCAACCTGCACGATGAATTTAGTCAACCTTTAACAAAACGAAACCGTGGGTACGAATAGAAAGCCGTCCAATTTCTTTTTCTTACCCACGGTTTCGTTTTTTTATATTGTGAGATGAAACACAGATTTCTGCTTATTTTTATGGTGCTGTATTCTCAGCATTCAATAGCACAATCGTTCTTCACCGTTGGTGCAAACTACGCTACCTTGTCCTATTGGCATTCCTTTCCATTTGGGAAACAAAAACCGGAGAATTTCAAATTGACGCCTTCCGTAGGATACGGCTATCATATCAAAATCAATGACAAATGGGTCTATGAGCCTGGAATCACCTTGGGCGATTTGGGCGGTATAAATTATCCCCATAAACCAAGGACCGTTTATGCCATATATGCCATTTCATTAAGCCAGTTTGTTGATTTCAGGCCGTTGAAGTGGTTCTCATTTGGGCTTTCCCCATCAGTCAACTACAATATCTACGCTGGGATAACTGGTAAAAACTTACACGTTGACTCCAATGGCACCGTTTATTCTGAGGAAAAACTGATTAATTGGAAAGATGCCTCGGAAAGCTATAAACTGAACAGGTTTGTTTTTTCCATCATGCCCCGTATTTCTTTCTTTATTAAGGATAGGTGGGGCATAGATATTTGTTACAGAAGTGACTTGACCTCGGTTGGTTACCCTGTCAGGGTGCTAAATAATAGTTTACAAGGTTATGGATTAGGGATTGACATAAAATACCGATTCAAAAAATAAATAAGCGGCATAGTTTGCGGTATTGCAGTACACAATCAGTAAAATTCATCTAAAAACACAACAGAATCATGAATAAAATTAAGCACCTTTTTTTATTTCTAATTATTGCATCAGTTACAATTCAATGTAAAGATGATGACGGCCCGAAACAGCCCACCGACCCTTATGTGGGCTGCTGTGGCACTGAACCTGTGGGATTTACTATCGGGAATGCCAAGCTCTTTGTTCCCAACGCCTTTACGCCAAATGGCGATGGGATAAATGATGTTTTTTTTCCTACTTTCAATGACAAGACTTCAAAAATTGAAGTGTTTCAGATTTCAAGCCCAGAGCTTGGAATCATGTATTTTACTTCGGAGGTAGATAAACAAAACCCAATAATAAATGGATGGAATGGATTAGATGCTGATGGTGAAAAATATTCTGGGCCTTTTAGTTACGCAATGACTGTTACGGATGATATGGGTTACCTACAGTCGTTTAGTGGTTCAGCTTGCAGTATTACCTGCGACTCTTTTGCGACCGTTTTTAAGACAAAAACGGGCTGTTTTTACCCTGCCCAATCCGATGGGGATGGAGGGGTTGATGCCAGTTTACCCACGCTTGAGGATGATTGTTTTGGGAATTAATAAGAATTCACTACCAATCTGCCACCTGCCTTTCTGTAATCTACTCACGCCATGTGTTTCCTGCTTCGATTTTCCATAAAGATAAATCACAACGGAGCAGCCAAACTCCCCCTTGCCTGTAGAGAATTCAAATAAATGCCGCTAACAACGGATGTACGACTATGCGGGCTAAACGCCCGCACAGCGTACATCCAAACGTCAAATCCTCAATCCCCTCACTCCCCAACCTTCACCACCTTCCTCCCCCCCTCCAAACCATCCGCCCAAACCCTTACCAGATACACCCCCGGCACCAATCCCTTCTCCTCCCAGCCCATCACATGCTCCCCAGCCCCCATTTGCTGCTCCACCGCCAAGGCCCTTACTTCCCTGCCCAGCGCATCGTACAGCGAAATGGAGACCGCCATGGGCCGTGGCAGGGTGAAGCGCAGGTGGAGGCGGTCTGTAAATGGATTGGGATAGGCCAACAGCCCAAGCGCCGAGACGGGTTCTTTGGTGGCACTCGGCCATACGTACACATTCTCCGAGATAGTGAGCAGGCAGCCGAACTCGGTGGTATCGTAAAAAACGAATTGGGTATCCTGGGTCAAAATCACCCCGTGGTATTCCGTGCCATAGGGCAAAGGTCCGTTGTTGGCCACGAGTAATCCTTCGTGGTGAACGGTCAATTCGGCCATCACCACGCTATCGCAACCCTGGTAATTGGAAAGCACAAGCTGCTCGGTGAAGTCGCCAGGGTCGGGGTATTCGGTGCCAGTGAGCGGACTGCTCTCGCCTTGGCAGAAGGAGAGTTCCAAGCTGGTCGTGTCGTTTTGGAGCAACGGTATCATCACCTCGTCGGTGTCGGAGCAGCCGTGGGTATCCGTAGCGGTGACGGTATAGGTGCCGGCTGCCAGACCCGTAGCCACTGACCCGACCTGTTGCAAACTGCCCCAATTAAACACATAAGACGGCGTACCGCCGCTGGCCGAAGCCGTGGCCGACCCGTTGGCCTGCCCATCGCACGAACCGCTCATGAAGAGCGCAACAACGTTGAGCAGTGGCGGCTCTACCAATTCCACGGTCGCCGTACCCTGACAGCCACTGCCATCCGTGACCGTGACCGAGAAGCTGCCCGCAGCCAGCCCCGTCCTGACGGAGGTGGTATCGCCGTTTTCCCAAAGAAAAGCATAACTGCCGTTGCCGCCCGTCACGGTGAGTGCGATGGAGCCGTCCGCCCCGTTGCCGTTGCTGGGGTGGCAGGAGATGGGCGTTTGCGTGGCAATAACCGATATGCCGCCACTTGTGCCGAGCACCACTTCCACGACCTTCGTGCAGCCGTTTCCATCGGTAACGGTGGCCGAGTAGCTGCCGGGCGTGGAACTGGTAATTTGGCTAGCATCGGCCCCATTTGACCACTGGTAACTATACGGCAAAACGCCGCCTTCCACACCCAACGAAATATGCCCCGGTGTACCTGCGGCACAATTGATGGGCGTAATTTCAGTGCTTACTTGAATGGCAAATGGCGCTGAAAGCACGGTGGTAGCGGTGGCGGTGCAAAGGTGGGCGTCCGTCACCGTGACCGTATAAGTGCCAGCAGGCTGGAGGTAAATCACGGAAATATTATCGCCGTTCGACCATTCGTAGGCATAGGGATAAGTGCCCCCCTCGGCCTGCACAGAGACCGTCGAAGTTTCGCCGGCGCAGAATAGGCCATTGGTGAAGTTATTGGCCAGCAATGGTGGGGGCGCTTGCAGCGAATAGGTCGCCACGGCCACACATTGGTTCACATCGGTGAGCGTAACGGAATAGCTGCCTGCGGCAACGTTTGTGAGATTTTGCGCCGTCGCACCATTTGACCAAAGGAAACTAAACGGTGCATTGCCACCCGAAATGGCGAGCCCTACGCCGCCGTCTGCACTGGCTGCGCAAGTAGGCGGGTCGAGGCTTCCCGAAATCTGGGGTATCGGCCCCACCTGCACCGATGCATTGGCGGTGGATTGGCAGCCGTACATATTCGAGACCGTCACCGAATAATCGCCGGACTGCTGCGGGTAAATGGTGGCCGAGTTTTGGCCGATTGCGCCATTTGGGCCGCTCCACGCAAAATTGAATGGGCCACCGCCCGTTGGGCTGGCGGTTATCGTTGCGGCGTTGCCGCAATTGCCGTTCGTTGCTGCCAGGCTAACCGTGGGAGCCTCATTCACATAAACGCCGAAACTGCCAAAAGAAAAACAGGCACCAACATGGGCCTGTAAACCGAAGCCTGTGGTTTGCTGAATAACTGCGAAAGTGCTCAAGCAGGTGTCACAATCAACGATTCCCTGTGGTTGCCAGCGAACGGAGTCGTAGCTGAAATCATCGGGAACACCGAGCCAAATCGTGTCGCCTATGCAGGCATAATACTCATCGCCCAAATTGATGAATTGCGGCGCAAAATTCAGCGTCACCTGCACGGTATCCGACTGCTGCACGCCGCATTCGTCCGTTGCCGTCACCGAGTAGCTGCCCGATTGCGAAGCAGTAAAAATGGAATCCGTCGAGCCGTTTTGCCAAAGATAACTGGCAAAGCCGCTGCCCGCATTGAGTTCCATGGCCAAATCGCAAAGGCCCAAATCAGGGCCAAGGTTGAGCGCTGGCGCTTGGTAGATGAAGAAGAGGCTGCTGAAATTATTGACAAGGCTGCATTCATTTATAAAACTGGCAGGCGGCGCAGCCAAGGGCAGCGTCGAGTTGCCGTCGTCGTTCAGCACCATATGAATCGAGTGGTAGCCCGTGCTAGGCAATTGGTTGGCGTCCAACGGGAACGAAAACTGCGAACAGCCATTGGCGCTCACGTTTTGGGGCGTTTGCCGCACGGCAAGCAAGCTGGCGCCGGGCTGGCGTGGGTCGTTGCGATAAAAGGCGATGGGCAGGCCAGCGGGCAGGTTGCTCACGCCTTCGTTACAGAGCGTGATGGAAGCCATCATGCCGCCATTGGCGCAGCCGATGGAAAAACCGTTGGCAAATGCGTCGGGCGAGGCATTCGCTGCCGAGGGGGCGGCATTGATGGCGAGGCTGCCGCAGAAATTGGTGGAGCCTTCCACCACGGTCAGGTACTGGTCGGGGGAGGGGTTGGCAACCACGTCCACCGTGCCGCTGGGCCAATGCACCACGAGGTAGCCCACCTGTGTGGCAGCGCCGAGGCCAAAGTGTGCCGTGAGCGAATTGGAGATGCCGTAGCTCTCCCCTGCCCTGATTTCCCGCACCTGTTTGCCCCATGCGCCATGCAGTTCCACCCGTGCGCCCACGCCCTTGCGGTTGCTTTGGTTGCCTTCGAGTTGCACGGCGAGGAAATGGTTGGCGTTGCCGTTGTTCATCCATAGCCTATCGGGTGCGAAACAGTTGGTCAAGCCACATTGGTTCACGGAAAAAATATCAAGGAAGCCGTTGTGGTTGAGGTCGCCGACGGCCATTGATCCCATGCTGCCAAAGGGCACGCTGGTACTGGTAAAAGTGCCGTTGCCGTTGTTGTGGTACAAACGCCCGGGACTGGCCGTGAGCACGTCCACATAGCCATCGTTGTCGAAATCACGCATGATTCCCTGGATAAAGCGATCAACAACGCTGCCGAAACCTGCCGTTGCGGAAATATCGGTGAAATGCCCCGTACCGTCGTTGCGGAGCAACTGAGAATTGTAATCGTGGTTGGTGATGAAACAATCAAGGTCACCATCGTTGTCAATGTCCTGAAAATCGGAGGTCCAGGACTGCCAGCCGATTTTAAGGCCGTGGGCACCTGCTGCTTCGGTAAAATGGCCACTGCCATCATTGACGAAAAGCTGGTTGATGCGCCGTGGGTCGGTCGGACTGGAAGCACCGCCCCGGCACTTGGCGATATAGAGGTCGAGGTCGCCGTCGTTGTCGAAATCCGTCCAGGTGCTGCCATAGTTCCCCGAATTATCGGAAACTGGCACGGTGGCCATGTCTATCCAATTGTCGGCGGCTGCAAAGCCACCCGCCCCATTGTTGCCCCAGATGCGGCTCTCCGCATCATCGTCGCAGGAGAACACATCCAACCAGCCATCGTTGTTGATGTCGGCAAAATTGGAGCCTTGTGCAAAATAGGCCGTGCCTGGCAAGAACACCGGTGAAAAGCCATAGCCATTATTGTTGGCCGTCAGGAGTTTTGCTCCGTCTCCAAGCCCTGCAAAAAACAGGTCGCAAAACCCGTCATTGTTCACATCGCCCACAGCCAAGGCCCATGCCTCTTGTGGAAAATAACCAAAAGGATAATGCAGAAAAGCCTGATCAGGGCCAGCTTGGTATTCCACGTTGAGGGTGTTGCCCTCATCCAGCCGGATGATGTCGTCCTTCCCATCGTTGTTGATGTCGGCCACGGCCACAGCAACGTTACTCGAAAACGAATTAGGTTGGAACAGCAACGTAGTCCGGTCGGTAAAGGTCTGGGCAAACAGCCCTTGTGTCAAGTACAGCAAAGCCGTTGAAGTAGCAAAGAGGCGGATGGTTTTCATATACAGCTGATTTTGGTTGGTGATGCGCTGAAGCAGAGCAAATATAGCGCAGCTATGATTTTAACCTAAAAAATCGCATAAAACAGCGCTTTGGCGACGGAAATGGTGGTTTGCCCTTTATTTCCCCCACCCCACCTCGTACAGATAATACTCCTCAGACCCCTCCATCGCCGGATAGAACGCCTGCACGACCCGCACGGAATCGTTGAGCCGTTCGGCTGGGATGGGGTAGCTGGTGAGCAACAGCAAGTCGCCGTGCTCTTTGTACAGTGCCATTGCCACGGGCACGATGTCGTCGTATTTAAAGGCTTTTTGCCCCATGTTCCATAGGATGAAACTGCCATTTTTCAGTTGATTGGGGTAATAAATTGGGCGGCGCAAGTGAAAGGCAACGGGCGACACTGCGTAGTCATAATCTCCAACGATCAAGCGGTTTTCGAGCTGGTGCTGCCGCAAAAAAGCAGCTACGTTCTGGCTTTGGGAAAAAGGGAAGCGTAGGTCGAAATAGGCCATTGGCGCAGCCGAAATCAACTGAACCAAAAGGATGATGGTGAAAAAGTCCAAACGCCGGGAAGGTTTTGGAACCTCATCGGTGATGTTGCCTGCCATCCAAAGCGCCATCACCCAAGCCAAGAAGAAATGCCCGTGGTGCCGGATGTACCCATGAAATTTCACCGCCAAGAACAGGCTGATGCCCAGCCATGCCAGCCCGAAGAAGGCCAGTGCGAACGGCGATTTGCGCAGCGACCAAAAACAAGCCAGCAGCAGCACCCCGGCACCGATGCACTCGACGAGGGTGCGCCGTTCCCAATCCAGCAGGTTTTCCAACAGGTGGTGGCCCCAGCCGTGCAGCTCCCAAGGCGGCAGCGGCAGCATGGCCCGGAAGAAGCCGCCGAGCGCCGAGCGCCAGTCGGGGTTGGCCCATTTCCAGTTGGCGGCGTAGGCGGTATCGGGCGGCGGGGCCATGTCCCAAGCACTGAAAACGAAGCCAGCGGCAAGCACGAGTCCGCCAATCGCCAGGCCCAACCAGCGCATCTCCCCTTTTTTACAGGCTTTTAATCCTTGGAAAAACAGCGGCACGCATAGCGCAGCGGCCAATAGCAGGGCGAACACGTTGCACTGCATCAAGGCAAAAAGCAGGGCACAGCGGACAGGCCAATGCCGTTGCCAGTCTTTCATCAGGCTGCATAAGCCGAGGGCCAACAGCACACCAAGGGCGTAGTTGCGGGTGAGCACGCCATACTCGAAGAGGAAGAAATAACCGAAAACGAGCAACGCCTGCTGCCAGCAACCAAACGGCGAGCGCCAAAGCACGAGCGCCACCGAGGCGAGGGCGAGCAGCCAGTGCAACCATTGCACCGCACCAAAATCGGGCGTGAGGCGGGTGATGGCGAACAGCAGCAAATACCAAGCGCTGGGGTGGCCTTCGTAGCGGGCATTGTGGAAGAGTTCGGGCAATGAGGCACTCTGTCGGGCGATTTCCCAGCATTGCAGCTCGTCCCGCCAAGGCTCGTGGTGCCAGAGCAGGATGCCGCTCACGAGGGCGTAGAGCAGGAAAACAGCAAGCGGAAAGTCGTATGTTTTATGGATTTGCACTGCGCTATTTGTGCTTTATATGCAATTCTTCCCAAGGCGTCGAGCCGTCCTTTTCCCTCTTGAAGACAAGGTCGGTCGCCTCGCCCAGCACGATTTCGGCAGTGGTATAGACGAGGTTGTCGGGCAGTAGGTGCCCGCCGATGGTGGTGCCGAGGCTGTCGCTGACGCTGAGGTGCAGGTGGCAGCCGTTGACGCTGACCGTGCCCGTCAGGCTCACGATTTCAAAATGGCCGTTGCGCTTGGCCCCATCGGGCTGGTTGGCGTAGCGGAGGTGCGTCTGTGTGAGGCTGCCCACGCAGGTCATCACCCAACCTGCTTGTATGTTTTGCTGCTTCGCAAAAGCTTCGATTTCCCGGCGGAGGTCTTGGCCCGGCAGCAGGCGGAAGGCATGGATTTTCATGTTCGTCGGCATTTGCACAGCAGGCTGACGGCTGCATGCGATGAAAAGGGTGGCGATGAAAAGGAGGTGGAATTTCATGGAAATTGATTGAATTGGGGAATTCCACGAACCCTAATTTCCCATTTTCTTAATTTCCAATCCCCCCGCCGCCCCTTCATCCAGCAGCACCTCGCTGTTCGGGTGGGTGCGGATGATGCTGGCGGGCACGGCGCTCCCCATCTCGCCTTCCAGTGCCCTTTGCATGATGTCTGCCTTTTTTTGGCCATTGGCCAACATCAGCACCTGCTTGGCCTCCATGAGGTGGCGCAGGCCGAGGGTGATGCCGTATTTCAGTTCGGTCGCCTCCTTGAAATACTTCTGGCCGACTTCCAGCGTGATGCCTTCCAGCAGTTGCACATGGGCGTAGTTGCCGAAGTCCACGCCCGGTTCGTTGAAGCCGATATGGCCATTCATGCCCACGCCCACCAGCAGCAGGTCGAGGCCGCCCCGTTCGGTGATGAAGGCGTTCATGCGGGTACACTCGCCGTCGAGGTCGCTGCTCATGGCATCGAAGACGTGGTAGTTTGCCTTGGGCAACCCAAGCGGGTCGAACACATGGCGATGCAAAAAAGCATGGCAGGAGCCGTCGTTTTCTGGCGGTATGCCCACCCACTCGTCGAAGCCAGCAAACTGCAACTGGCTGGTATCCAGCCCATTGGCTTCTGCTTTTTCGCAAAAAAGGTCATAGGCCAGCCGTGGCGAATCGCCGGAGACGATGCCGATGAGGCAGTTGGGTTTGGCTTGCACGGCGGCGAACATGATGTCGGCGGCGTGGGCGGAGAGGGATTCGTAGGTTGGGAAGATTTTTAGTTGCATGGTGGATGCTGGATATTGGATACTGGATTAGGATTTGCGACGATTTTTAAGGAACGCAAACATAGCAACAATGACGGCAACCCCAATCAACAGCCACCGGGTATTGAACCTCGGCACATCGTCGCCTTGCACCACCGCACCACCCGCTTCTTTTACCCTCAGCAACTGGTTCACCCCTTGCCCCACCAGCACCTGCCGCTTGCCGCCCGACCAGGTGACAATGACCGAGTCCACCGTCGTGGCAGCACCGAGTCCGAAATGGGCAATAGTCGAGTTCTGCGAGATATGGCTGGAGCCGCCACCGTCAATCTCCCGCATCATGCGCTGGCCGCCTGCGACCACTGTCACCCGTGAGCCGAGGCCGTGCTTCTCGGCGTGTACCCCGTCAAGGGCCACTTTGAGCCAGTTGCCTTGGGTGGCGTCGTTGCGGTAGAGCTTGGTAACGCTGGGCATCGGGTAGTTTTTCACGGCTTTTTGGTTTACGATGAGCACATCCATGTCGCCGTCGTTTTCGAGGTCAAAAATGACCGAGCCACGGCCAATGCCATAGTCTTGGATGCCTGCGGCACGGGCTATATCCGTGAATTTACCGCCTCCTCCCCCAACGCCAGAAGGGGAGATAGTGGGATTTTCGAAGAGAAAATCGCCCATGGGCTGGCAATTGGGGTTTAGGTCGCCGTTGGCCACAAAGAGGTCGAGGTCGCCGTCGTGGTCGAAGTCGGCCCAGTTGGCGCCCCAACTGATGGTGAAAAAGCCCATGCCAAGCTCCTCTGCTTTATCGGTATATGGTTTGTCTTTTCCGCCGCTCACCATGAAGCGATTGAATTTGATATTGGTGACAAAATAGTCCATAAAACCATTATTGTCATAATCGCCCACGGCGGCGGTCATAGCGTTTATCCTTAAATCCAAACCCACTTCTTTTTCCACATAAGTGAATGATTTGTCAGGAAAATTATTGCGGAGCAAATAATTGGGTTTTGCCTTATAACCGAAATCGTGGAGCACCAGTAAATCCTGGTCTCCGTCGTTGTCATAATCCGTGAAAAGGCCGCCAAAACCGAAGCCCCGATGGTTTAATCCATAATCGGCATATACGTCTTTAAATGCCTTGCCTTTTTTATTCATCAACAAATAACCCTCAGCGGTTTTGCTGGCATTTACGATGGTGGCGTCGTTGATTTCCGTTAATGGACCATCGTAATCAAGGAAATAATTCCCGACATATAAATCTGGCCAGCCATCGGCATTAAAATCGCCAAATGAACAACCCGTACTGAAGGAGTAGAGGTCATCCAAACCGTATTCCGAGGTAGCCTCCTTGAATTTTCCATTTCCAAGGTTTAGGAAGAACAGGTTCTCTGCCCGTGGCACGGCCTTCCGCTCGCCCTTGGTGGTGATGGTGGTGATGAACAGGTCAACGTAACCATCCCTGTTCACATCGGCCCCGGTCACGCCCTGTGTCACGTATTTTTTGGTGGCCTCCAGCCCGCTGCCCTCGAAGATGTTTCGGAATGTGCCGTCCTTTTGGTTGAGCAGCAGTTGGTCGTCGTTCATGCCGGAGGTGAGGTAGAGGTCTTCGTAGCCGTCGTTGTTAAGGTCAAAGACGCAGGCCCCGCCGCCGAACATGCCGTCATAGACTACGAACTGGTGGTTGATGCCAGTGGCAGCGGTGACCTCGGTGAAGTGGATTTGGGCTTGTAAGCTACTGAAAATCAGTAGGTTGAAAAGGATGAAAATCAGTTTGTTCAGCATCTCGTAAAGAATAGTTAGCCAAGTTTGGCGGCCTAAAGATGCTCATTTCTTGGTTTTCATCCCTTTTTTAAGGCGTTCGTTCAGTTCGCGTTCCATGTCCTCGACAGAGGGGAACGTCGGTTTCAGGTTGTCGGGCAGCTTGGTGGTCATCAGGTAATCGGATACGCCGATGGGCTTGTTCATGCCTCGCAGCGCATACTCCACCACGATTTGGTTCTTCGACCTGCAAAGCACGATGCCTATGGATTGGCCATCCCCTTCGCCCCTCAGTTGGTCATCGGCTGCGGAGAGGTAGAAGCTCATTTTGCCCGCATCATCGGGTTGGAAGGGTTTCATCTTCAAATCCACCAACACAAAGCAGTGCAGCTTGAAATTGTAGAACAGCAGGTCAACTGGGTAGTCATTTTCGCCAACGGTGAAACGGTGCTGCCGAGCCACGAATGCGAATCCAGTGCCCATTTCGAGCAGCAGGTTGATGACGTGCTGCACCAGTTGCCGCTCCACGTCCAATTCCATCGCATCTTGGTCAATGGTCAGGAAGCCGAAATTATAGGGGTCTTTCAGCAATTGTGCGGCGAGGTCGGCCTGTGGCAATGGCAGCGTTTTTTCAAAATTATGGATGGCCTTGCCTTGGCGCTCGTGCAGCTTGGAGTCTATTTGCAGGTCGAGGATATTGCGTGACCAATTGTTTTGGATGGTTTGAATCAGGTAAAATTCTGCGGCAGCGACGTCTTTTATCTTCCTGAAAATCAAGATGTTATGACCCCATGGAATTTGTCCAACAAGTTGTTGGACTTTTTCAGACGCATCTCTATAGAAATGGTAAAATTGACGGATATTAAAAAGATTTGTCCTGCCAAACCCACCCACATCCGGCATGTCCCGCTTCAAGTCAACGGCCAAATGCTGGACGACCGCCGCCCCCCAGCCCAGTCGCTCCTGCTCCGAGACGATGCGCCTGCCAATGTCCCAATAGAGCTTGATGAGCTGCTCGTTGACCGTCAGCGCTGCCTTTATCTGCGCTGAACGGATGGTGGATTTGATGGATTCTACAAACGATTTGTAGTCTGGTGTGAGGTGCAGTTTTTCCATAGTCGTGTGTTATTTGAAGAATTTGACCGCCCAAATATAGTGTTGTCGCTCAATTTTTCCACCTCAACCCAGTCACATTTTTTGCAATCCGCTTCCCCTCCCGCAGCCCCGTCTCATTGTCCTGCGGCGTATGGATGCCGCCGAGAAAGCGGGAATGGGCGCACTGCTCGGCCATTTCCTGAAAGGACTTGAAGTTGCACCCCACGAACTTAGTGCCCCGAATCTCGTCCGGCCAGCGGCCCTCGTGGGAGCGGTCATCGAAGGCATAGTTTTCCCCAAACAAATGCGTCAGCACCTCCGCCGCAGCGCCGCCCTGAATGGCGTGACCGGATGGGAAGGCCGGGAACGGCGGGTCTGGCCAGAAGGACTCCCATCGTTGGTCTATGTACTGCGTGATATAGGCGTTCGGGCGCTCGCTGAAATAATGGTACTTCCACTTCCAACAGGCCACGTAGGCATCGGAGAGCGCCATGCCGAGATGGGCGTAAGCGGCAGCGCATTCGATGAGGCCCGGCTTTTTCTCCAACATCACCTGCGTGGCGAGGAAATACGAATGGCCTGGCGGGGTGAAGGTAGAGTCGGGGTCATCGGCCCACCAGATGGCGGTCTGCTTCTCCTCGGTGGTCAGCGACTTGTTTTTTTCGTAAACGGCCAGCATCTGCTGGTAGTAAGGGGAGCCTTTCAGGGTGTCGAATTCAATCATTTTCGGGATTTCCAGCGCTTCATTTTCCTTCAAAAACATGCGGTTCCCGCCCCAGTGCGGGTGCAGCGGATGGTGGCTGAACGACTGCGAGAACAGGGCGGGCTTCCATTTGCCGGGGCCTTCCGGTTGCACGTAAGTCTTGTCGAAGTTCTTCAAATAACCCCGGTGCCCGCCGTCGGTTTTTGACCAATCGAATATTTGCTCCGAAACAGCCTTGCCGTAAGCTACCGACCTGTTTATCAGTGCTTTGTCATTTTGTTGCGCAGCAATATTTTCAAAAATGACCTGCTCAAGCGAGTCAATTTTCGCCTTGTTCTCGTCGCTGGTTTGGTTATAGATGCTCCGCAAAATGGCAGCCTGCCCGGCGTTCAATGCCAAGCGCCAATCAATGGCTTGGTCGAGTGCTGGCTGTGGCAATTTGGGCAGGCCATTGAGTTGCCCAGCCAGCGAATTGTATTCGGGATAGCCCGCCACGACGCTTTCGTACATCGTGAGGCCGATATAGCCGAGGCAGCGGGCGGCGTAGGTCGGCGAGTTGGCCGGGGTGGTCTTGGTGACGTGCAGGGTGAGGTCGGCCCAGCGGGCAGTGATTTCGTGGTCGGGGATGGGGGCTTGTGGGGCCTTGGCACAACCTGGCAAAAACAAGACAGCAACCATTAGCCAAAAAACCAACCGAATGCCCGTATCGCCTTTGGGGGAGGGCGGGCTACCGAACCTTGCATTTCCAGAACTTGTGGGTTCTATAAACTGCCCCCTCGAAAAATGACGAGGTTCAATGGAGAAACCTGCTGTACTGGATTCAAAAACTGACTCCATAATCTTCATGCGACTTCGTTTTGGGCAAAGGTATCATTTGGCGTTTGTTAGTTTAGGCTGCAATTTTTCAACCCCGAAAAAAAAATGTTCAAGAAACACTTCTTGATTTCCAAAACTTGTACTTCCTTTACAACCAGATTTCACCGTAAGCCAAAACGCCTTAAGCGACAAAATTTCTTTCTTTGAACCGCACAGCAACAACGTTTTATTTTGCGCTCTTTCCTACTTGCATCCCATTCTTCTAACGATTCAACATATCCATTCAAAGGCGTCAAATATATTTTTCACTTCAATTTTTTTGGTAAACCACTTTTTACTATGATTAGATTCTCAACCTTGTGCATGGCCCTGTTCTGTGTCTTCCTCTCATTGGATGCGCTGGGCCAAATGACTATCAAGGGCGTGGTGACAGACGAAAACTCGGGCCCTCTCATCGGGGCTACGGTGCTCGTCAAGAACACGTCCAATGGAACAATCACCGACGTTGACGGCAACTATGAAATCACGGTGAACAAAGGCGATGTCCTCGTCTTTTCTTTCACGGGTTTCTCCTCGCAAGAGGTAACGGTAGAGGCCAGCACCTCCATCAATGTTACCATGGAGGAAGGGGCCGACCTGAGCGAGGTCGTCGTTGTGGCCTATGGCCAACAGAAAAAAGTCACCGTAACAGGTGCAGTCGCCTCGCTGAAAGGCAAGGAGGTGGTGCGCTCCCCAGCGGTGGACATGACCAACTCCTTGGCGGGCCGCTTGCCGGGCCTTGTGGTCATCCAGACCAGCGGCGAGCCGGGCCAGGACGGTGCCAGGGTCTCCATCCGGGGCACCAACACCTTGGGCAACAGCAGCCCGCTTATTGTCATTGACGGTATCCCCGACAGGGACGGTGGCTTTGGCCGCTTGAACCCGCAGGACATCGAGTCCATCTCGGTGTTGAAGGACGCATCGGCGGCCATTTACGGCTCCCGTGCTGCCAACGGTGCCATCATCGTGACGACCAAGCGGGGCAAGTCGGGCAAGCCTGTCATTGGCTACAGCTTCAACCAAGGCTTTGCCCAGCCAACCGTTGTCCCTGAAATGTCTGACGCCGTGGAGTACGCCAATATCAGGAATGAATTGGCCCTTTATTCCTTGCCGCAAGAGGAATGGTCGGCAGGATGGCAGGCGCTGAACGCTTCCGGCTCTTACGTATCACCGAGCAGTGGCGCTACCGTGAACAGCGTGTTCAGCCCTGATCAAGTGAAAAAATATGCGGATGGTTCCGACCCTTGGGGACACCCGAACACGGATTGGTTCGGCGATGTATTCCGTCCCTGGGCGCCACAGAAACGCCACAACCTGGAAATGACGGGTGGCTCCGAAAACCTGACCTATTTCACTTCATTAGGTTATGTTTTCCAAGACGCTATTTACGAGAACTCTGCAACCAACTACAAGCAGTACAATTTCCGTACGAACCTTGATGCGAAAATCAACGATTACATTAAGGCAAACGTCGGTGCCATGATTCGCAGGGAAGACCGCAACTACCCTACCGAGAGCGCAGGCTCCATTTTCAGGATGCTGATGCGTGGTCGTCCTACCGACCCAGCAGTTTGGCCCAACGGCAAGCCAGGCCCGGACATCGAGAACGGCCAGAACCCCTACGTCATCACGACCAATGCAACTGGTTATGTTGATAATCCAGTGGATTTTGTGCAACTGAATGGTGGCGTTGATATCAGCAACCCTTGGGTCAAAGGCTTGAAGCTCAACCTTTCAGGTGCTGTGGACAAGACTTCCGGAATCACAAAGACTTGGCAAACACCTTGGGAGCTTTACTACTGGGACAAGCAGTCCTACGAAGCTGATGGCAAGACGCCATTGTTGGAGCCAGCCGTTAGGTCCAACTTCACCGACCCAAGGCTTCGTGAGTCATATGGCCAGATCTTAAACACCAACCTGACCGCTATCCTTAGCTACGACTTTAAATTGGGCGCTGACAACAATTTCAGCCTCATGACAGGTGTGACAAGGGAAGAGTTCACAGGTTCGGGCTTCTCTGCTTTCCGTCGCAACTTTATCTCCCCTGCGATTGACCAGATTTTCGCAGGTGGTACAATCGGTCAGGAGACTGGTGGCGGTGCATACGAGCGTGCTCGCTTGGGCTACTATGGCCGGGCACAGTACAACTACAAGGAAAAATACCTTGCCGAGTTTATCTGGCGCCGTGATGGTTCCTATATCTTCCCAGAGGACCAGCGCTACGGCTTCTTCCCTGGCCTCTTGTTAGGCTGGAACATTACGGAAGAGGACTGGTTCAACATCAATGGCTTGGACTACCTGAAACTCCGTGCTTCTTATGGCGAAATGGGCAACGACCAAGTGTTCTACAACGGCAGTTTGCAGGAATACGCCTTTTTGTCCACTTACAATCCAGGCCAGTATCCTATCAACAACCAAGTAGTGACCACCCTGTTTGAAACGGGATTGGCCAACCAGGATTTTACTTGGGAGCGTGCAAGGAACATTAACCTGGGCGTGGACGGTAACTTGTTTGGCAAGTTGGACTTCACATTGGAATACTTCAAAAACAGGCGTGACCAAATCTTGATCCAAGAAACGGGTTCCACTCCTGCCTCTTCCGGTATCAGCACATTGTTGCCACCAGTTAACAAAGGCGAAGTGGACAACTCTGGTTTCGAATACAACTTGGTTTACAATAGCAGGGCCACATCGGACTTCCGTTGGAGCGCAGGTATCAATGGCGGTTATGCTAAAAACAAAGTCGTGTTCATGGACGAAGTGCCTGGTATTCCTGAATACCAGAAGCAAGAAGGCAAGCCGATCAATGCCTTCCTTGTTTACGAATCTGATGGTGCTTTCAGGGACCAAGCGGAAATCGAAGCCAATACAATTGACTACTCAGAGGTCATCGGAGCGAGTGGCACACTCAAACCTGGCGATATGAAATTCAAGGATTTCAATGGCGATGGCAAAATCAATGCGGATGACCAAACTCGTTTGGACAAAAACGCCACGCCAAGATTTTTCTTTGGCGGTACATTTACGGCCAATTTCAAAAACCTTGATTTCTCTATGTTGTTGCAGGGTGCGGTCGGTGCGTTGTTCAGGGTGCAAACGGAGTCTGGCGACATCGGAAACTACCTGAAGTACAACCACGACAACCGTTGGAGCATTGAAAACCCAAGCGGCGATCATCCACGCCTCGCAAGCCGTGGCGACACCTATTTCACGGGCGGCCCTTATGGCAACAACGACTATTTCCTGTTTAACAAGGATTATATCCGTTTGAAAAACATAGAGATAGGTTACACCTTTGGTAAAGGGTTGACCGACAAAGTGAGGCTCAGGGATTTGAGGGTTTATTTCAACGCACTGAACTTGTTCACTTTGGACAAATTCAAGGTGTTTGACCCAGAATCCGAAAACCAGGCCGGTACCTATTACCCACAATCAAGGGTACTTAATTTTGGAGCAAGTCTATCATTCTAATCAATAAAAGTGTTTTCATGAAAAATTTTAAATTCTTCTATTTCATTGCGATCGGCTTGGTGGCCCTGCTGCCAATGTCGTGCAACGATGATTTCTTGAATACAAAGCCGTTGGACAGGATTTCCAGCGATGCTACTTGGGCAGATGGTCCATTGTCGGAAGCTTTTGTGTTCAACGTTTATTCCTTCCTCGGTTATGGCGGCTTCGAGGAGCAAGCCTTGGCTAGCTACACCGACGAGGCCATGTTTACCCACGCCGGCCGGAACATCAACACCTTCACCGAAGGTGCTGAAAGCCCTGGTGGCCTCGCATGGAAAAGCCCGACCTACGAGTGGGGCAGTATGTACTTGGCCATTCGCCAAGCGAACATTGCCATCGAGAACCTTCCAAAGGCAACTTTCACGGATACCGAACTCCGTGACAGGCTCTTGGGAGAGGCATACTTCCTCCGTGCCTACTACTATCACCAACTCGTGCGCTATTACGGTGGTGTTCCACTCATTGCCAAGCCTTATGGCCTCAACGAGGACTATTCGGTAACCCGCAATACTTATGAGGAGTGCGTGAACTTTATCGTAGCCGACCTCGACCAAGCCGCTACTTTGTTGGATGGCAAGGGCGAAACACCAGGCCGTGCTTCCAAACTGAGCGCCATGGCCCTTAAGGCCCGCCAGTTGGTCTATGCAGCCAGCGACCTCCACGACGCAGCTACTGCCCAGTCAAAATCAGCGACGCTCAGTGGCTACAGCGACATTGCACTGGTAGCCTACACTGGTGGCGACCGTGCCGCCCGTTGGAGGGCTGCCCAAGATGCAGCTAAAGCCGTTCTCGACGCAGGCGCTGGTTACAAACTTGACCTGGGTGGCCCAGTCTCTCCTGAAGAAGGCCAGAGCAACTACAACTCCATCGCCATGGGCGGTAGGAGCAAGGTTGGCGATCCCGCCGCTGCCACGGAGCTTATCTTCCAGCGTACCCATACGCCGCAATTCACCCAGGAAGACAACTGGCCTTTGGGCGGTATCCACTACGGCATCAACAACGGCCCGAACGGCTATCACAACTGGGCAGGCAACACGCCCATCCAGCAGCTCGTGGACGACTACGAAATGATGGACGGCTCCAAGTTCGACTGGAACAACCCGGCGCACAAAGCCGATCCTTACACGGGCCGTGACCCACGCTTCTACGCAACTGTGCTGTATGATGGCGCACCATGGAAGCCACGTCCTTCTGACGTAGCGGCGCTGGATCCCGTCAACCAAATCCAGACGGGCTACTACGACGATGGTGCAGGTAACCTCATCAATGGCATTGACACCCGTAAGTCTTCTATCGAAGACTGGAACGGTACCCGTACCCACTACTATACCCGCAAGTTCATTGATGCCGACCCTGCGCTGCCAGACAACCAGTCCAATGCACAGGTGATTCCTTGGCCCTTCATCCGCTACACGGAGATGGCACTGATTTATGCAGAAGCTTCCCAAGAACTGGGTGAGGAGGACAAAGCCCGTGAGTGGATCAACAAAATCCGTTTCAGGGGTGGTATGCCTGCAACTACTGCATCTGGTGATGCCCTGCGTGACCTCATCCGCAACGAGCGCCGGGTAGAGCTTGCCTACGAGGAGCACCGCTACCACGATGGCCGCCGCTGGATGCTTGGTGAACAACTGGGCCGCATCATCCAGGCTATCAACGTGACCGCCACCTTGAAGCCGGGCCAAACACCGCACGTACCGTACCGCCACGACAAGTCGAAGTACGATTACACCTATACCGTGTACGACAACAACGACAACGAGACCCGTACCTGGAACGACAAGATGTACTTCCGGCCCATCAGTCGCGACGAGGTGAACCGGAACAGCAAATTGGTGCAGAATCCGGGGTATTGATGGAAATTGAGAAATTAGAAAATTAGAAATCGAGGAGACACGAAGTAAATTGATTTCCAGAGCAAGCGCCCCCAGCCTTTGACGAGGTTGGGGGCGCTGCTTTTAAAGCTTTTTTGGAATTGGCCAAAGGAAAGTGGGTTGCATTGATGCGAAGTCGAAATCACAAATCCGAAACTGCTATGGCCTTTTTTATTTCGCTTTTGGAATTGCGCCCAACGCCACAATCGGCAGCGTACCGGCTCCATTCATGGACGACACCCCTCACCTCCTCGATGAGGTTCCAGGCGTTTCTCATTTTGAAATAATCTGCCAATTGCATCAAATGCCGCTTGTTGGGGTTTGCGCCTTCGCCAGCGACCGTCGTGCTGTGCATTCCGTGATTAGATTGAGAGAAAGTCAGGTCGTAGGCCGGGGCCAGTCTCCAATTGCCCTGCGCATCCATCAGGAACGAGGTATTTTTGCTGTGGTCGTCACGGTTGTGCGCATAAACATTGAAAGCTGCAAGGCGCAGCACTTTTTCATAAGCCCGTACATCTTTTTCGAGCGTAAATGCGCAATCCATCAAATGCCCATAGTCCAAATTGCTCAACCTGAAGTTGTCGTGCAACATGCCCGCCGCTGAATGTAGGTGAAAGCGGTTGTTGCCAAGCCTGTCAAAGCGCTTCGTGCCAAAATAAGCCCTCCCTGCCTTTCCTTCAAAAACCTTGGATTCGCTCGTTTCGAGGCCGGCGGCCTTGGCCATCTTGTGGTAGGCAAGTTCGATATGGGCAATATCGGGCTTGTCCGCTTGGGCGGGGAATTTTATCAGCCAATGCTCGTAGCCAGGGGGCAAGTTCCTTTCGGCCCCCATCAAATGTCCCGTCATGGGGTTGTAGCCTACCAAAATCTTTGGGCGTGCCCCACCCGATGAGCCGCCCAATCTGAAGAGTTCGTCCAGCACATCGGCAGCGTTACCCGAAAGGACTTGCCGGGTTGCCTTGGCGATTTCATCTAATTCGATTTTCAGGGGCGCTGCGTTTTCCATGGGCATTTGAGGCTTGTACGCCAAAGCGCCCATTCCATTGTTGCCAACCACCGCCAAGCGATAGAGCGGGGTGATTTCGCCCAACGGTATTCCCTTGGATGTCAATGCCCGGTCGAGCAGCAGTCTCCCCCAGCCGTCGGGGAGCGAATCGGCAAAAACACCGAACAGGCCATCGAAAGGTGACTCGCCCGCCCTTTGCACAACATTGTTCAGTTTCAACTTGAAAGGTGAGATTTCGAGGCCGAGCTTCACAAAAATAGGGAAATACTTAAAATAAATGCGCCGGGAATCGCTTACCAGTTCCCCCACCTCGATAACGTTTTCATCGAACTGGAGGGAGACGGTCAATTTCTTGACGTTTTCCATCATGCCCTTGTTTTATCGCTGAACAGTTTTTCAATCCTATCCAAATCCTCGGCGGGTTTGAGCACCCACTCGAAATCCTCCAGACGGTCGAGTATTTCCACCAGTTTCAGCAAGGATTCCAGCGAGACCTGCCCAGTGCTTTCAAAGCGTTTCAGGCTGCCAAGCGACACCCCTGAACGCCGGGCAAGTTCGCTTTGTGAATAACCTGCCCGTTTGCGCAATGCTCTATGCCTTTCTGCGATTTGCCCCATGAAATCGGTGGGCTTTTTGATGGCTTCAAATTTAAGCATAGGTTAATATTTTGGCCAAAAATACAATTTTTAAAGCAAAATGGCTAATATTTTAACCAGCATTATTATACATTACTGGCAACGTTGGAGGCGTTGTTTATTGTGCAAATCCAAGATTCTATGTTTGATTTTCACAAAATAGAATCATATTTCTTATGTATTCTCGGAATTGGATCCCGAAAATTCATAAAAATCACGCCCACCTAGAGCCAGTTCCGAGCGTATCCATTTATTTTCGACCTTTGCACAGCCATCATCAAACTTGTTCCCATTTAAACAAACTATGACAAAACCTTGCTACATCGCCGCCGCTATCCTCCTTTTCTGCTTGCTTATTTTTTCATGTAAAAATGAGGAGCCATCAAACCTGCCAAGCGATGGCCAAGCCGACAGCCTTACCCTTTTCCAGCTCCTCCCCCCTGAAAAAACAGGCATTGACTTCATCAACCAGCTCGATGAAGGCCCCAACACCAATATCTTGATGTACGAATACTTCTACAACGGCGGCGGCGTGGCCACCGGCGACTTCAACAACGATGGATGGCTTGACCTTTATTTCACCTCCAGCATGGGTGACTGCAAGCTTTACCTCAACGAGGGCAAGGGCGGCCTAACCTTTCGGGACGTGACCGGACAATCAGGCGCTGGCGGCAGGCCCGGCCCCTGGAAGACGGGCGTGAACGTGGTGGACATCAACGGCGACGGGAAACTGGACATTTACCTCTGCTACTCTGGCGCTTTGCCAGATGAAAAGCGCAAGAACCAACTCTTCATCAACTCCACTCCTACTCCCCCTTCAGGGGGTCGGGGGGCTGGGGCTACTTTCCAAGAACGGGCAGCAGAATTCGGCCTCGACAGCCCCGGCCACTCCAACCAGTCCTACTTCCTCGACTACGACCGGGACGGCGACCTGGACATGCTCTTGCTCCAGCACAACCCGAAGAACCTGCCCATGCTCAACGAGGCACAGACCGCCGCCCAACTCAAGGCCAGCAGCCCCACGATGGGCCTCCGCCTTTTCCGACAGGAGAATGGAAAATTTGCCGACATGACCGAAAAAACGGGCATCTCCTGCTCGGAACTCAGCTACGGCCTCGGCCTCGCCATCAGCGACCTGAACGCCGACGGTTGGCCGGATTTCTATGTTTCCAATGACTACAACGTACCGGATTACCTGTACATGAACAATGGCGACGGCACGTTTACCAACAAACTGCGGGAAGCCATCAACCACACCAGTCAGTTCAGCATGGGCAGCGACGTGGCCGACCTCAACCACGACGGTCTGCCCGACCTCATCACCCTCGACATGCTGCCAGAGGACAATGCCCGTCAAAAGCTCCTGCTCGCCCCAGACAATTATGGCAAATTCGACCTGAACGTGCGCAGCGGCTTCTACTACCAGTTCATGCGGAACATGCTGCAACTCAATAACGGTGACGGGACTTTTTCGGAAGTTGGCCAACTGGCGGGCATCTCCAACACCGACTGGAGCTGGTCGGCACTCGCCGCCGACTACGACAACGATGGCCAGCGTGACCTCTACATCACCAACGGCTACCACCGCGATTATACCAACCTCGACTTCATCGCCTATTTGGATAATTTCGTGCAGAAAAAGGGGCGGCTGCAACGGGAGGACGTGCTGGAAATCATCAAGAACATGCCCGCCTCCAACGTCACTAATTATTTTTTCCGGGGCAATGGCGAACTACATTTCGACAATATAACCAATGCCTGTGGCATGGGCCAGCCAAGTAACAGCAATGGTGCCGTATATGCCGATTTGGACAAGGATGGCGACCTTGATTTAATCGTGAACAATATCAATAAACCTGCTTTTATCTATGAAAATACCGTGGATAAAAAAGCGGGGAATTACCTGCAAGTATCGCTCAAGGGCGAGGGAATGAACACGCAGGGCCTTGGTGCTAAAGTAGCTGTATTTGCTGGTGGTAAGCAGTTTTTTGCGGAGCAAAACCCGGCTCGTGGCTATCTCTCCGCCGTGTCTCCGATTTTGCATTTTGGTTTGGGAAAAACACCGACGATTGATTCATTCATTATTAACTGGCCAACTGGCAAGCAGGAAAAGCGGAAGGATATAACCATTAATTCCACCATCATTTTAGAAGAAAAAAATGCGCAATTGGCGAAGCCGATAAAAGCCAACTATGCACCATTATTTACACCGATTAATTCACCAATAAATTACACCAACCCGCCCACTACATCTCGTGACTTCGACCGCCAGAAGCTGCTAATCGGCGAACTTTCCACCCACGGCCCGTGCATGTCCAAGGGCGACCTGAACGGCGATGGATTGGAAGACCTTTTCATTGGCGGGGCAGCGGGGCAGGCGGCCAGCTTGTATTTTCAGGAAAAAAACGGGCAGTTCACCAAGGCCAACATTCCCGCCTTCGAAGCGGACAAGGCCAGCGAGGATGCTGACGCCGCCCTCTTCGATGCAGATGGTGACGGTGATTTGGACATCTATGTGGCAAGCGGCGGCTATCACCGGTTCCAGCCAGACGATGCGGCGCTCCAAGACCGCCTCTACTTGAACGATGGCCCCAAAGGGGCAAGCAAAGGTGCTTTCACGAAATCCCCCAACGCTTTGCCGAAGGCAACCGCCAGCAAAGGCTGCGTGGCTGTGGGCGACGTGAACGGCGATGGCCACCCCGACCTTTTCGTGGGAGGGCGGGTGGTGCCGGGGCGCTACCCAGAAGCCCCCGCCAGCTACCTGCTCGTGAACGATGGGAAGGGCGTTTTTGCGGAGCAAACAAGGGCGCTCGCCCCCGAATTGGCGCAGCCAGGCATGGTCTGCGACGCCGTTTGGGTGGACTTGAACCAAGATGGGAAGCAAGACCTCGTGACCGTCGGAGAGTGGATGCCCGTGGCCGCCTACCTAAACGAGGGCGGTAAACTACGCCCTGCTACGGAACAGGTTTTCGGGAAGGCGTACAACGGCCTGTGGAACTGCATCGAGGTGGCCGACCTGAACAAGGATGGCCGCCCTGACTTCATCGTCGGCAACCTCGGAACGAACACGCAGCTGAGGGCCTCGGAAACTGAACCTGCCGAGCTTTACTACGCCGATTTTGATGAAAACGGCGCTGTTGACCCTATACTCTGCACTTATATCCAAGGCAAATCCTACCCGTATCTGACCCGTGACGAGCTTGTTCAACAATTGCCAAAGTTCAAGAAGCGTTTCACCGATTTCAAGAGCTTCGCAAATGTGACCACTGCCGAATTGTTTTCCGAAGGGGAACTTAAAAAAGCTAAACAGCTGACGGCCAATCATTTGGAAACGACAATTCTCCTGAGCGGGGCTGATGGGAAGTATAATTTGGGGCAATTGCCTGTGCAGGCACAGTTCGCTCCCGTGCATTGCATCGCCGTGCTGGATGCAGACAAGGACGGGCAAGCGGATTTGCTCCTACTCGGCAACGACCGCCACCTGAAGCTCCGCCTTGGCATGGCAAGCGCCAATCATGGGGTGCTGCTGCGTGGGGATGGGAAGGGGCAGTTCCGCTATTTGCCGCAGGCACAATCAGGCTTGCAGGTGCGGGCGGATGTGCGCTGCGTGGCGCAGTTGGGGAATGTCGTTTTTATGGGCGTGAACGGGCGGGACATGCAAGCTTTTAGGTTTGCTTCAAACAAAGGTAGATAGGCAAAACAAATAGCCAATCATTCAGGATTGGTCGGAAGCAACACCACGAATTGGCTCCCTTTCCCCAGGGCTGAATTCAATTGAATCTCCCCATTGTGTTTTTGGACGATTTTCTTGCAGAGCGAAAGTCCAAGCCCGGTGCCCATGTACTCCTGCGAGCTATGGAGCCGCTTGAAATGCCCAAAAACATAGCTGTGAAACTGTGGTTCGATGCCGATGCCGTTGTCGGTGAAGGTCAGCTTGAGTTGCCCATCTGTTTGTTCGGCAGTGACGGTGATAGCAGGCTGGGGCGATTTATTGTACTTGATTCCGTTCTGTACCAAGTTTTGGAAAAGCAGGGTCATTTCCACATTATTGCAGTGGTAGTCGGGCAGTTCACCATATTGGACAACCGCATTTTTTTCGCCGATTTCAAGCCTTAAATTGTTTACAGCATCCTCCAACAACTGGCTTAGGCTAAACTGGTCTTTGGTGACGAAGGCATTTTGATTGACGCTCGAAATTTCTAGGATTCCCTGAACGAGGTGGTGCATCTGTTGAGCACCTTTCTTCGCAAATTCGAGGTTACCCAACAGATTATCGGTATTGCCCCGTTTTATGTCCCTTTCGATGAGGCTAAGAAAACTGGAGATGTTCCTCAGAGGTGATTTCAGGTCGTGCGAGGCAATATTGGTGAAGCGTTCAAGTTCCTCCTGCGTTGCCATCAGGGTCTGGTTCTTTTGTTCCAAATCGTAGATGAGCTTTTGTTTTACCCTATCATACTGCCCGAAAATGCTGTAAATCCATAGCACACTAACATAAACGACCACAAGTTCGTCAAATGGCTGGACTATGATGTCAAACAAGGGGCCATGTGTTTTCACGTACAAGGTAGATAAGGTGAACAAGGCCAGAACAAGGCCAACAAGAACCATTTGTTTCGTTTTTTGCCCTTGGTACAAGACATAGGTCACTGTGCTAACACAAAGAAAACAAGCACTCTGGCCGAAATCACCTCCAACGCAAATATTGTTAAAGGTTATCCATACAGGTACTAACAAGGATATAGCCAATTTCAAAGCCTCATACTTTTGATACCGGAACAGTATATGTGCTACCAAAAATATAGTTGCAAGGGCATAGGTCAACAATCCGTTGATATAGCTGGGCTGGGTAAAAAATTCGGTGCATCCGTAGGCAAAACAAACGATAGCGGATATTACTGCCGACTTGTTGATTAGCGCCAGCAAGTCAATATCACTGGGCAAATTGCGGTCTTCTTGTTGTTGTGCCTTAACACCTGTATCCAATGGTTTTTGATTTTGAATAAACCCCATCTTAGGTATTTGATTTTAGTGCATTTCAGCAATATTTTGCAAGCAATGCGAGAACAGCTCGTTAATTACCCCTTGTCGTGTAGCACCAAAGTTTCCCTCAAAACTGATTTTTTGTGACCTTGTGTTTATTAAAAATCGGGCGCCACCCAGCCATTTGGGTTTGTGTTACAGAGGGAGCTCTTTTATTTTGGTATGGTCGAATGGAAGTTCGTACCTATAAACAAAAATGCGGCCAATCGAACATGGAAGGGCTATTGGTCAAAAACGGGTTTGAACACAGCGCATATTTTTACCTTCGCCACAAACTCAACTAAATGTTCCGCCTACTGTTCCTGCTACTATTTTCATTTTCCAGCTTCCACGCCCTTGCGCAGCAACACCCCTATATACCCGACCCCGACCCGCTCGTGCGACAAAAGCTCGAAGAATGGCAAGACCTCAAATTCGGCTTCATGATGCACTGGGGCACCTACAGCCAATGGGGTGTGGTGGAGAGCTGGAGCATCTGCAACGAGGACTGGATAGACCGGGGCGGCGCCGACTACGTGGACTACGTGCAGCGCTATGAGCAATTGCCCAAGACCTTCAACCCCACGCAGTTCGACCCAGAAAAATGGGCTAAAGCGGCCTGGGCTGCCGGCATGAAATACGTCGTGTTCACCACCAAGCACCACGACGGCTTCTGCATGTTCGACTCCAAGTACACCGACTATAAAATCACGGGGCCGGACTGCCCATTTCGCACCAACCCAAAGGCCGATGTTGCGAAGCATATCTTCGATGCCTTCCGGCATCGGGGCTTTAAGGCGGGCGCCTATTTCAGCAAGCCCGACTGGCACTGCGACGACTACTGGGCGCACGAGTGGGCCACCCCCAACCGCTGCAACAACTACGATGCCCGCAAGTACCCGCAGCGCTGGAAAAACTACGAGGAATTCACCTATAACCAAATCGAAGAGCTAATGTCCAACTACGGCCCAATGGATATCCTCTGGCTCGACGGCGGTTGGGTGCGCCCCGACAGCACCATCAACGACGAGGTGCGCTCCTGGGGTTATGACCTGCCCAAGTGGGGCCAGGCCATTGACATGGGCCGTATCGCCCGCATGGCGAGGAGCCACCAGCCCGGCCTGCTCGTCGTGGACCGCTCGGTGCATGGCCCCTACGAGAACTACCGCACCCCAGAGCAGCAGGTGCCCAATTCGGTGCCCCCCTACCCTTGGGAGACCTGTATGACGATGGCTGGCGGCTGGTCGTACAGCGCCAATGCCGAATACAAGAGCAGCCGCCAGCTCATCCACACGCTGGTGGACATCGTAGCGAAGGGCGGCAACTTCCTGCTAAACGTTGGCCCGGGGCCAGATGGCACGATTGACGCCACGGCCTTCCAGCGCCTCGCCGATATTGGCAAATGGATGGACGTGAATGGCGAGGCGATTTATGGCACCCGGCCATTGGCGCCTTACAAGGAAGGCAAGGTTTGCCTCACGCAGAAAAAGGATGGCAGCCGCCAGTACCTGCTCTACCTCCCCGATGCCGACGAACAGGAACTGCCTGCCAAGGTTTGGGCCTCGACTTTCTCAACGAAAAACATCAAAACGGTGAAGCTTCTGGGCAGCAACGAGCCGTTGAAATGGGAAGCCGTGGGCAAAGGGATTGAGGTGGTAGTGCCGGAGAAATTGCGAAAAGGCAGAAAGGGGGAAGTAGCTTGGGTGGTGGAGGTGCTGCAATAACCCAAAAAAATACTGGTCTTCTTTATTGGCAGCTATGTTTAAAAATTGATGCACGCATTTTGCCAAACACCCTGCGCCTTTCGAGAGGAGGGGTTATCGAACCCCGGCGTTTTGGAGCACCGGGGTTTGACAACCCCTCCTTTCGGAGAACCGATGCTTGAACAGCCTATCGTCGCTTTATTTTAAGCTAAAAAAATTACCGCCTCAATCTCCTTTTTTCAGCTCCTTCCTCATTTTGCGATACATCTTCAAATCAGCCCTGTACTGTTCGGGGATGCCCCGTTGTTTATAAAACTGCTTTTTGCGCAGCCGGAATTTGAATTTATTCTTGCCGTTTTCATCGGTGATGACTTCGAGGTATATTCTCCTTTTGATGGCCACATAGCCCCTTTTTGGGGGAATAACCAAACCCTTGTTTTTCTTTAAATTATCGAGCGGCACGGTGACCCATATATTCGTGTTCGGGCCATAGCTATAGGTGCCCTCCACGAACATATTGACGGCGCTGGACTGGATTTCCATCAGGGGTATTTCAATATCCGTTCCCCTGATGCGTAGGTTGTTTTGTATGGGTGCAAAACGGAGGTACTCAAAACGTTTTTTCATGCCGATTTTGGCGGCCAATTCATCGAGGGGCGCAAATCCCTTTATAGCAATATCGCTCAGTTCAAAATCAAGCTTTCCGCTAGTTTCCGATGGGACAAGCGCCTTTCCACCTGCGGCGATTGCGCCTGTAATATCAAGGTTCAAACTGGCCTGGCCTGATAGTGTATCTATGTCTTTAAAAGAAGGGATGTCAAGGTAATCAAGGCTCTCTAATAATAGCGCCACATTCAATTTATCCGTCTGGAATTGGCCGGTAAAAGGAGTGGCCTGCATTTGCCCCAAATCGCAACTGCCCTGAAAGCTGACGCTACCGTCGTGGAACCGGAAGCCCGTCTTATCCAATACCATTGTGGATGAATCCTTTAAGCTGATGCCGGTTTGAACATCGTAGAGCGTCATTTTTTTTGAATAGATGAACGTGTCCAAATACATGCATATATCTGGGTTAAAACTGCTCAGTATGCCTTTTACGGTATTTTTTAACCCAATCATTTTTTTTTCTGGTTTTTCATTGTTCGCTGGAGTCAAGAGCTTACGCAACTGCGCCCACCTTATCTTAGTGGAAGTAATATTTACTGATGTTTTAACGTCTTTGCCAGTTTTACCCACCACGAGTTCGCTAAGGTTTTCAATATTTCCTGCTAATTCGATTTTTTGGTGAATGGAGTCTTTGTTCATATATCCATAAAAATCGGCATTGTCTTCATGAAGCGAAAGGTTGATTTCAGTGATGGGAAAACTTACATCCCCCTGTTTATAGTAAACTTCGCTGTTTAATAAATTAAAAGTCGCATCGCCACTGCTTAATAGCTCTTCAAAATTGCGGACATTTCCTTCATATTTCAATTCTGCGGTAAACTGGCCTTTGCTGAAAAAGAACCTATCTGTTTTAAAAAACTGATTGAACAGGGCCGGGTCGCCATTTAGCAGCAGCTTGGTTTTTATGGCATTGCCGATTTTTAAATCTTCAACATCCATTAAATGGCTGTACTCGGCAGGCGAATAATATACCTTGCCAAAAAGGGTTTTCCCCCTGTCCACCTGAAAAACAATTTCACCCGTTGAAGTGCTGGGTATCAGCCCTTTTTGGTCGTCCAATACGCCTTTATGTTTGATATCCAAGCTCACATTATCGGGCAGTTCGTCCATATTGGCGAGCAGTTTAACCTTGAAATAATCGAACGGTGGAAGCAATTTTGCGAGGTTTAAATTCTTGGCATGCAGTTCAAAATTAAATGGCGTGATATCCTCTTCAATGATGTTAAAAAATGCCTTAAGGCTCACCTGCCCTTCTTCGTATTTAAAGCTGGTTTTTTCCAAAACCAAGGTATTTTCATCCTCGAAATGAACGCCCGTTCTGAACTTGCGAAGCTCTATTAAATCGAAATATTCAAGTGTATCAACAGACACCGTGATGCGGGGCTGGAACTGGTATTGTATTCCCCGAACCGTTTTCTTCATAGATCGCTTTTTTTGCTGTTCATCCTTGGGCTTATCGTTATCCAAGTAGCCGTTTTCCCCAAACAAGTTCACGAAATCCGTCCAGCTCAGTTTTGGGGCAGTAAAATTTGCCTCGCTGGTAGAGCGCCCTTCCAAGGCGAAAAGCAGGGCTTTCATGTTCGTCAGGCCGCCATCAATCAGGAACTCGTGCCCGTTTTCGAGGGTACTGCTGAGGATGGAAAAATTGGCATCGCCTTGCTTTTTGGCGAGCACCATCTGCGCAAAAGGGAAGCTCGTGTTGGAGGGTTTATAGACGACGGAAAAATGCTTTAATGCCAATTTGGCCTCGCTGTTTACTATTATCTCTTGCAAATCCCTCATGGAACCCTCCACAATTGCATCCAAGTCAAACTTGCCCCTTTTGAAAAAGAACTTGTCGTTTTTCAGCCATTTGCTAATGCCAGCCGGTTTGCCTTTTACATTCACGGCTGTTTTCAATCGTGCACCTGCTTTTGGGGTATTGGTAATTAATACTGCTGGCGCTTTAATCAAGAAATCATCGTATAGCGTATTGACGTTATTCAGTGCAATACGCAAGTTTTTGCCATCTTCCTTATCTGCTCGCTCGTCATCGTATAAGCGATTGGTGAACCGTCCTTCCAGCGTTACTTGCTCAAATTTAAAACCCTTTGCCGTCGCCATATTTTCCTCCTCCATTCGGAAATCTATATTGATCAAAATTGGTTCATCCGGCTTGAAATAGCTGGAAATAGTGGTCATTGAATAGAAAGGCTTCTCGATATAATAAGGCGATATTTTTTCCTGCAAATCCACTGGCAACAAGGGCATGCACTGGCTCCATACTGTATTATTATTTTCCAAAACCAGCTTGGTCTGTTGCTGTTTTTTGGTGTCATAATTTCCACCAAAAACAAATACTTGCTCATTAATGGCTAGCGGAAATGGCTCAAATTTTATATTCCCATCCTCGATATCCAAATTCAGTTTGCCAGCCAGTTGGCTATTGGGAATAAACGACCCATTTGCTTTTTTGAAAGCCAGTTCCTCCATGCATATCGCCATATCAATCTTGGCGGCCAGGCCGTTGTCTTTTTTGTGCAAAATGGCGGCGAGGTCATCCAAGGCTGCATGGATACTGGTGGTTTTTATGGTATCTGTAAAGTCAAATTTCACGTTGGTAAACCTGACCTTAACATCATCTGTCAGTACCTTTATAAAGCTGGACTTACGGGTTTCCCCATCGTCCGTTTTCTTGGCAAGAAAGCTTTTCAAATTGCTGTACCCGCCCTCGTCCTTGAACAGGGTTATTCGCCCATCTTTTAAATCAACGGACTGGATTTCAAGCTCTTTTGACCGCCATGCTTTGAGGGAAGCTGCAAGTGTCAATTCATTGAGCTGCAAAATTGGCGTGGCGTGCCTGTCGAACTCGGCATCCATCAAGGATACATTTTTGACGGAAATCGTGGCCGCAGGAAAATGCCTGAAAAGGCTGATATCTGCCGATTGGAAAGAAAGGGAGCCGTCGTTGAGGAAAGCAACGTGGCTGAAAACCTTGGTTTTATTGGATTTTAGGTAAATGTTGATGCCAACCAGGAACAACCCAAGCAGCAATACAAAAGCCAGCAGCGCCTTAAACAACACAAGCAAAAGCCTACGTGCCACGTTGGCTTTTTTGCGCTGCTTTGTATTTGTCATTGCCGTTTCACTCATTGCGAAGCACAGGGTTGTTTGATTAGCATTGGCCGCAGCGTCTTGCCAATTTGTACCACTTCATTATGATTCAAATGCCAAGGCCAATACTTTGTTCAATAATGGACTCCAAAAGTACGGTTTAAATTTTTCGCTGATGAAGTCATTCGGCGAAATTCGGGGAAGCCCTAAGTAGGTTCCTCGAAATGGCTGTTATGCCGACTTTGGGCCAACCGCCTTGATGAAAACCATGAAATATAGCATTATTAAAACTGCGGCGAACCCTGATATCAAGAAAATGGCATTTGAACCATATTTAAACCAAATGAACCCTGCCATCGAGCTTGACAACATGGCGCAGATACTCTGAAATCCTGTATAAGTCCCTATTGCAGTTGCTGTATCCTTTTTGTCAGAAATATTGCTAATCCATGCTTTTGAAACCCCCTCTGTGGCAGCAGCATATAGGCCATAGAGGAAAAACATGCCCGCAACGGCATAGATATTAGTGCTAAAACTCATGCCGAAATAAACAATGGAAAATAAGCACAAACCAAATGCAAATATCCTTTTTAGGCCAATCTTATCAGCCAGTATGCCCAGCGGCAAAGCGAACAGGGCATAAACGAAGTTATAAAAAATATAAACACCGATGACAGCCGTATCATCCAACCCGATTTGTTTTGCCTTCAACAAAAGGAAAACATCGGAGCTGTTAAAAAGGGCGAAAGCCAACAGCCCAACCACTAATTGCCTGTAGGTGGCTGGACTGGATTTCCAATAACCAAGAAATGAAAAAAAGGAAACTGCTTTTATAACTTCCGCTGGCTTGCTATCCTTGTCTTTCAAATAAAAAGAGGCAACAACGGCAAGCAGTCCAGGAAGGAAGGCCAGAAGAAAAAGTACCTTATACTCCCCAGGATGGTAGTACAAATATAGCAAGGCAATGGCAGGCCCTATCACGGCACCCAGCGTATCCATCGAACGGTGGAAGCCAAATATTTTTCCTTTGGTGGCAGGTGTAGCTTCATCGGAGAGGATGGCATCCCTTGCGCCGGTTCTAATCCCTTTCCCAAGCCTATCAATGGTTCTGGCCATAAAAACCCAAAGCGGATAGACGAAAATAGCCAACAATGGCTTTGAAATGGCACTCAAGGCATAGCCAATGCGCACGAAAGGGACTCGTTTGCCGGAGCTGTCGGATAATTTCCCAAAATATCCCTTGCTCAGCCCTGCCGTTGCCTCCACAAACCCCTCCAAAACCCCAATCAAAAGAATAGAGAATCCAATGGACTTCAAATATATTGGCATGATGGGATATAGCATTTCGCTTGCTGCATCCGTGAACAAGCTTATCAATGACAGAATCCATACGGTTCGTGTGATGTTTTTCAATGGCGGAAAATCTTTAGCGGGTTAACGACTTCAGTTTGTAAATGCTACAAAACATCCAAATATAACTATTTCTAAGGGTGAAGGTAGTCTATGGTTTCGAGGTGGGCCTTTCGAGGTTAAAACTACCTGCGAATGCGGGGTGATATCGAAATCCGATTACCTTTGGTTCCTTTAACTTTGAATTCGTATAAGCGCTTCCTCAGCGATAAATTTCATCCAAAAAAATTGAAAAATGAAAAAACTGACCTATTGCACCGCATTAATTATTAGCAGTATCCTGCTTAGCTGCGGAACGCATAAATCCATAACGGATAAAGGCTTTACCACGCTTTTTAATGGTAAAAACTTAGATGGTTGGGTGGGTAACAAGCAGTCATACATTGTCGAAAACGGGGCAATAGTGGTAAAACCGGAAGGCGGCGGCAGCGGTGGCAACCTTTTTACCGAAGGTGAATACAGCAATTTCAGCTTCCGATTCGAGTTCCAATTGACGCCCGGTGCCAACAACGGCCTCGGCATCCACGCACCATTGGAGGGCGATGCGGCCTACGTAGGCAAGGAAATCCAGATTTTGGACAATACCGCCGAGAAGTACGCCAACCTGAAACCCTACCAGTACCACGGCTCTGTCTATGGCATCATCCCCGCCAAGCGGGAGTTCCTGAAGCCCGTTGGGGAATGGAACTCGGAGGAGGTCATCGTTGAAGGCTCGAAAATCAAGGTCATCTTGAACGGCACGGCCATCGTGGACGGCGACCTGTTGGAAGCCAGCAAAAATGGGACAATGGACGGCAATGACCACCCTGGCTTAAAGAGAACCAAGGGCCATATTGGCTTTTTGGGGCATGGCGATGTCGTTCGGTTTCGGAACATCAGGGTCAAGGAGTTGGGGAAATGAGCGTTTCCCCAACTCCAAACTCATACTACCCCCGTGTTCTGCCTTATCTGCGCTCCCCATCCTGCTATCATCTCCTCATTGATATCCGTCGTCCTCAAAAACGTTTCATCCCTTGCCAAGGTGTAGGCGATGGTAAAGACGCCTTCCGGTAGGTAACTGAGTATCAAGTCTGTCAGCATATTATAGGCACCACGGGTCTTTCCCTGTGCCAAACCATCGTAGTTGAGGGAGGCGAAAGCAGTGCAGTCAATGACCTTGCCTTTGTGGTTGCTGTAGCTTTGCCCAGCGATCACCTGGCACCCAGCCGAAAAATTAGCCCCTCCCTTGCCCGACCAGTGGATATTGATGGTTTCGTTGGGAACGGCATCCAAGCCCCGGGCAATATCTGATTCATCCAGCGAATCGTTGTTGTTTCGATCCCGAAACACCAGCACACCCACGGTGGCAGGCTCAAAGGCCCGATAAACTTCTTGTGCGTCACTGACCTTGTGCCAGCCGAACTTATAGCTGTGCTGCCCCTCGATGAGAAAAGGTTCGTCTCTTCTTTTGATGATGTTTTGGTTAGGGTCTGTAGAACCCCAAAACTTGAACACCATGCCCCTGATAAGCAATACGAAAAGGTCGTCGTTTTCCCGCCTCCTGATGTTGGCCTCCTGCTTGCGGCGTATGCCAATGAGGTGTACGGTGTCGGGAGATACATCCCAATCCTTTATCTTTTTGGTATCACCGGGGCGGGTATGTTTTTCCGACAAGGCCAGGATGGGGTTGTGCTGGGTCGAGTAAAATGCTTTCGCCTCTTGTAAAATGTTTATCCAGTAATTGAAATCCGCCGAGCCTGCTTGCGAAGAAGACCTGCCCCATTCGCAGACAAACTCCGGCTTGCCCTGTTTTTCCGCCTTCCATTTTTCGATAAAACGAAAGGTGGTGGAACCTGCAACGCCATCGGGTGTGCCAATGGAGGCGTCACCTTCCACGGTGCGGATATATTCCTGGAAGAGGCGTACGGCCGCTTGCGTCGAATAGTCGTAGATGCCGTTCAGTTTCGAATTGGGCATGAATCCGGCGTCTTTGAGGAACTGCTGCAAAGCTTTGACTTCCGTGCCGGGAATCTCCTCGAAAGGCTTCCATACACCGTTTGCCTCCTCCCTAAACGCTCGCTTAGCTTTCAGGTCAGCAGCCATGCTGGCGTGGTAAGCACCGAAGTATTTTGAAAGGTCGGCAGGTATTGAGCCTTGGTCCGTTTTGCCAAGGCGTAAGGTCGTTGTACTCATTTGGTCAATTTTTAAAATTGTGAAGGAAAGATTTTCGTGCGCCAAATATGAGGGAATTTGTGACAAATGCGCTTTTGGGACAAGCAATTTGACAATACCCTTGGCGTTTCTTCAAAAAAAATGCCTCAGCAAGTGGCTTCGCCGAGTATATTTGGGGTGGCAGTATATTTTGACCCCACCCTACTTCACATCATATTTCCCCAACCACTCCAGCTTAGAGCCACCCCTATCGCCCATATAAACCGTCACCTGTGTCAGGTTGGAGATGGGGAAATGCAGCACCACCCAGCCAGCCTCCATTGTTTGCGAGAACAGCACTTGGTTGTCTGTATGGCCATTTGTCACCATGAATGCCGTCGGGGTGTGCTCGAACTTGAAGCGCAACTGGGCGAGGCCATCGGCGTCCGTTTCCAAACTGTGCGAAAATTCGAGCAGTGGGTAATCCTGCTGGCCGATGTTGAGCAGGGGCTGGAGCGGGAAATGCCGTCGCATGACGGGCGCCTTGAGCAATTGCCACTCCACGAGATTGGGCAGGTGGCTCTGGGCAAACCACACAGGTGGCGTCATGAAATAGCCGGGACTGTACTGCTTCACGAACCACCCATTCATCACATAGCCAGCTCCCCAGGTCACGTCCATCAATTGCCATTGCCCGTCAATCTTGACCACGTTCCAGGTATGCGGCGAAAAATTGCTGGCCCGGTTAGGCTTGAAAAAATCCCTCGCATGGCCGCTGACGGTCTGGCATTCCAACCCGACGGCCTTGCACATCGCCTTGTAAAGTTGGCTGTAATCTTGGCAGACGCCCTTGCGGTATATCAAGGTCTGTTGCAACTCCCGCTCAATCCGCTGCTGGTTCAGCCGTTGCATCTCTTTTTCCGTCCTCGCAACGAAGCGGCCCAAGGCGGGCGGGTTTTCGTATTTTTCGACATCAAAGGCAATGTGGTGGGCAACCCATGCAAACAGTACACGGGCTTTTTCCGCTTCTGCATCGAAGGGACTTGAAAGTTTTCGGGCCAAGTCGGGCAAATCCAAGAAGTGTTCCTCGAAATGTTCGCCAATGGAGTCGGCCTTGGCAAAAGGGGATTGGGCTTGAGCTAAGCTACCAATCAATAACAGGCAGAACAGCGTGAAAAAGGTTTTCATAGCAATACGGAGTTTTAGTTTTCGAGCACAATTTAAAGGATGGACTCGTTTACGGCCAACATAAAACATCACTAAAGCAGCAACTCGTCAAATTATGGACATTTCATAGCGGAGTAGCACAGTTTTAGAATTATTAAACTTCTACCATTTACGTAAAAAAAACTGTTCCCTTATTCAGTAGCCCAATCGCATTTTGTCAAAACAATTTGATACATGCCAGGCAAATTAAGCGGAACGATTTCCAACGTATCATACTGGAAGCATTCTTTCGCCCTAAGCTTAAACTGATTGCCTTGAACAATGCCCATCCTAAAATAAGTAGGCAAACCATCTTCAACTGCCGTAAAGCCCAAGCCGACAGTGAACTCAGTGTCGAGTCCTATGTCCTTCCCAGGAACTGTTTTGTGCACACTGCCAAAAACACTACTTGAAGGTTCAAGTCCAGCATAGTTCCTTACAGCAAACGTATGACTCATAGCTGGCTCAATGCTGTATTCCTCTTTGCTGTCCAAACTGCTGAACTTCACGTTGCTCAACTTTATCGTTCTATACAAACTATCGCCTACAACTTCATCTTTTCGGCTATAGGTATAATTGATGCAATAATCCCTTCCACCCTTGATGATGCCTCCCTCATAATCTGGCCAACATTCCAATGGATAAAGAAAAGTTTTCCGTTGCTTTTCGAAAGAACTTGAACCATAGAATTCCAATGTATCTCCTTGCTTAAAATAATGAATTTGGACTGGATAGGAAATGGGGACGCCTTTATCTCCTAAAGATTTAATTGTTAGCTGCTTGTGTCGCTTTCCTTCGGGCAAGATTAGACTAAACACATGCCTCTTTCCCTTTACTTGCACCTCTGATGCAATCAAAACCTCTCCATCAATTTGAAAAAAAAGGTCTTTTTTTATGCCTTCATCAATCTCAATCATGATGCTTTTCTCTTGGCATTCCTCATTAATCCAGATTGGCACCTCCGAAACTTCGATTTTCGGCAGTGGGAGGTAGTTGATAGGTTCATCCGGCAATAGTCCGTTTTTGCAAGAACACAGGAAAAAGAAAAAAAAGGGTGAAAAAAGCAGTGTCTTCATCGTTAGTGTTTTTTATCTGAAAAAACTGTACGGCGTCAATAGCTACATTTATCTTTTACAAGCACTAAAAGTAAACTGCAAGTTTTACTGCGCCAACGATTCAAAGTCCTCGTTCATGTTTTTTAACTAATTTTTCACACCCTTCGTCGAAGCAAGCTACCTGTTCATCAAAAATTCCTTGCTAAAAAAGCTACTTGGTATTGCATAGTAGCTTGCCATGTCGTAGATTTGCCCCATCAAACATGGATTCACTGCTTTATTCACCGTTTGTTTCACCGTTCAATTGCCACTGTGTGCTACCAACCATGAAACTATGAGGCAGTGCAGCCATGAAACAATGAAGCCATGTAACCGTGCAGCAATGAAAGTTCAAGGACTCTTAGACAATACGACCCAACAGATGCGGAAGGGCATTTTAGAACTCTGCATCCTGTCCATCATCTCGGATGAGGGCGAGGCCTACCCGACTGACATCATCAAGCGGCTCGAAAAATCGGAGCTGATGGTGGTGGAAGGCACCATGTACCCCCTGCTGGCCCGCCTGAAAAGCGCTGGCCTGTTGGACTATACCTGGCGGGAATCCCTCAGCGGCCCTCCCCGCAAGTACTACACCCTGACCACCGACGGCAAGGACTTCCTCAACGGCCTCGTCACCACCTGGCACCAGTTGGTGAGCGCCGTGAGCAATTCCAGCCAAAGCCTCTCGACGAATTAGTTCGTGAATGGTGATTGGTGATTCGTGACTGGACGAGCACGCACGAATCACCAATCACGAATCACGAATCACCAAACTAACGAAATCAATTCATCTTACAATGACTAAGGTATTCAATATCAACCTCGGCGGTATGCCCTTCACCATTGACGAAGACGCTTACGAGGTACTCAGCAGCTATCTGAAGACCATCCACAACCACTTCCGCAGCTCGGATGGTTACGAGGAAATCACCACCGACATTGAGTCACGGATGGCGGAGTTGTTCCAGGAGAAATTGGGCAGCCGCCCCATCGTGTCGCTAAAGGACGTGCAGGGCGTCATCTCCATCATGGGCACGCCGGAAGACTTCGGGGCCGAGCCAATGGAAGAACCGGCATCCAAGAGCACTGGTGGCAAGTCTTACGAGGGCAAGTACAGGTTTAAAACAGGTAAGCGCCTCTTCCGAAACCCCGATGACAAGGTCATAGAGGGTATTTGCTCCGGTATTGCAGCCTATTTCGGCATACAAGACCCGCTTTGGGTACGGCTCATCTTCGTCCTGTTCGCTTTCACTGGCGGCTTTGCGATACCGCTTTATATCATTTTGTGGGCCATATTGCCGAAGGCAGAAACCGCCAGCGACAAACTGTCCATGCGTGGCGAGCCTATCAATGCCTCCAATATCGGTAAAATCATCGAGGAGGAAATGGAGCACGTATCGAAGAAAGTGGCCGAGCTTGGCGGCGAACTTAAGATAGAGTTCGGAGGCAAAAAAAAAAGCAAAAGGTCGCAGCCTAATGATGGGTCGGAGGACGACGGAGAGGGAGGAGCTAATGCTTCCGCTGGAGGACATCAGTTCCGGGCCGCAGCTGCTGAGGGCGCACAGGTACTGAGCGGCATCCTTGCCACACTGGGCTCAATCATCCGCAAGGTGATTGAAGTCTTGGCGAAGGTCATTAGGCCCGTGTTTTTCGCCATCGGTGTGGCGCTGGTAGTGCTGCTGGTCATGTTCTGGGTTGTGTCGGTGGGTGGCCTGTTCTTTGGGCTGCCGTTTTCGAGCTTCTTGCACCCAGGCTCTACCTTCATGACGACCTTGGGCGTCGTCAATATCCTGATTTTCATAGGTGTGCCACTACTCATGCTGGCGCTCGGCGTCATGCGGCTTTTCATGCGCACCAATTTCAAGCCCCGCTGGGCGGCTGGCCTTTGGCTGTTCTGGTCGCTGAACCTCGTGAGCCTGATGTTCGTGGGAACAAAAACCGTGAAGGACTTCGCACACGGTGCCGACTTCAACGTAGGTGCCAACAAAACGGAGTTCGCCGTTGCCGACACCTTGGTCATTGACTACGAAAAGAACCCCTTCGAGCGCAGTTTCATGCAGTTTGGCGATGGCCTCTATATTTCCGATGAAAAGCTGATTTCCGAAAACATCCACCTACGGGTAGAAAAATCGGAGTCTGGCAAAATCGAAGTGTTCCAGACCAATTATGCCCGTGGCGAGGGCATGACGGAAAGCCAGCAGTTGGCCAGCAAAATCAATTACCAATACAGAATCGAAGGCAACCACCTTGTGCTGCCGAGCTATTTTGAAATACAAAAAGGCGAGAAATGGCGTGGCCAACGGGTCAACCTGACCGTGAAAGTCCCTGTCGGCAAATGGGTGCGCCCCGGCAATGAGTTCCATTGGAACGACCTCGACCTCCAAGTGGACGAGCAGTACTCCTTCCCTTGGTGGGACAGCCAGTACCCTTGGCAAATGGGCAAGGACGGACTATTTAACGCTGAATTTTCGAAGACGCATGACGAAGTCGAAGGCAAAACGGATTTCAACGGTTTCACGAAAATCAATGTGGACGGAGAAATCATCCTCGACATCAAACAGGGCGGCGAGTACAGCGTAAAATTTGCCGATGGCCAAAGCAGGCCAGATGTGGTCGAAATGTACCAAGAGGGCGACCAACTCAACATCTCGCTGGTCGGCGACCTCGACGGCAAAATGGAGCTGGAAATAACGATGCCCAACCTAACGGAACTGGACATCTCCAACGGCGACAAGGTACGCATCCACGATTTTGACCTTGCCAACATGCGCATCGTGAACAACGGCGAGTGCAGGCTGGATTTTCAGGCGAACGTGAACAAGCTCGAACTGGTGCTCTCCGGCGATAATAAAGCCCAACTCAGCGGCAACTGCAACTACCTGACCGCCACCCTCGACAACGAGGCACGCCTCGACGCCGAAAACTTCTCGGTACGGGTGGCCGACATCACCGCCGCCAACGATAGCTGGGTGAAAATAACCCCTGGCGATACACTGAACCAGCACATTGACGAATCGAGTACCCTCATATCCAAATCGAAAACGACCATAGTTAATGAGCAATAACCCGACTGTTTTAGAGGGGTGAGAGATGTGAGAGATGGCTTTTACCTCTTTTCATTGAACAGGGAAGTCGGTTGAAACGGCTTCCCTGTTTTTTTTTGACAATCAATTCCTTACGATGAAAAACCTGCTATTCACAATTTGCTTCGCCATCTATTTTTCTGCTGCCGCAATGGCCCAGCAATCCCCTTCAAACGACCCACTTTTTCAAGAGATACTGACGATGGACAGTCTGCTCTTCACCGCCTTCAACAACCGGGACGTGGCAGCAATGGGCGACATCTTTGACAAAGACCTGGAGTTCTTCCACGACAAAACTGGACTAACGGGTTATGAAAGAAACTTGGAAATGCTCGGCGGGCTGGTCAATAACCCGAAAGCGCCAACCCGCACCTTGCACCGGGAGAGCATGGAGGTTTACCCTTTGCCAGGCTATGGGGCTATACAGTCGGCATCCCACCGTTTTTGCCATTTGGAGAATGGGGAAATGGACTGCGGGACTTTCAAGTTCGTGCATATCTGGCAAAAGAAGGAAGAGGGGTGGAAATTGGTGAGGGTGGTGAGTTTTGACCACTAAGCCTTGCTCAACACCTCTTCTAAAGACCGCAATCCCCGCTCATCCACAAAATAGCTCAAATGGTCACACGCAATCGGGTCGGAGACCTTGGCTGCCATTACGCCATTGATGCTTTTCACCGTGCAGGCAATATCGTTCGCCTCCTTGAAGAGTGGCTTCGCCACGGTCTGCTTCACCCGCAGGAACAGCTTCTCGAAAAAGGACTTCTCTGCGTCCGAGCGGACGGATAGCACGTCGCCCGCAATGATGGAGTAAGGTACGGGCACCGGCACCGCATTGCCGTTCAGCTTTTGCATGAACTCCGAATCGGGGTGCATCTGGCGCAGAGAGGTCAGTGCCCGGTCGCCATACTTGCCAAGGAAGCTGAGGAGCATCTGCACGGGCTTGGCCAATTCCAGGAAGTTCATCGCATAGCCGAGGCCCACGCTGACGAACTGCGCCACAGTGGCCCACTGAGAACCATTGTTCGGTGTGCCGACCAAGATGAGGTGGCTTACCACTTTGCTCCCTTCCAACTGCTCGACAAACCAGCGGCTCACCAGCCCGCCCATCGAGTGAGCGACTACGTGCAGCACTTTGTCGTGGCCTTCGCCGAGGCCCACATCGGCCAGTTTTTGCTTCAGTTGCGCAGCAATCTCCTCTATTTCCGTATCGAGATTTTCATAATCAAAGGCGAGTACCACGTCGTAAGGTTGTTCCAATTGTATTCGCTTGACGAACTTTACCATTTCCTTCGTGTCGCCGATGATGCCGTGGGTGCAAAGCAGGATGCGTTTGGCTCCAGCCACCGCATTTCGGATGGTTGTAAGGTCGTCGTCGAATTGGGCTTCTTCTGCAAGGTTCGTGGGCAAGCTGGCAAGGCTCAGTTTATAGACACTCCTTGCCTCCATTTTAAAGGTCTCCAGCACCACTTTTTTCATAAAAAGCACGATGGAGCCGCCAAGGCTGCGCTGGCCATCGGCCATTGGGTCGGGCAGTTCCTCGATGTACAGTTGGTTGCCTTTTTCGTAGCCGACAGGGAAGTACATGCCCGTTTCAGCATCGTAACCTATGGAGAAGACCAGTTCATTATTGGCCACTGCCTGTAGTCCCAGCTTGATGGGCGATTCTGGTGTTACGAGTTCCTTGCCCGTCACGCCCGTGAATTTCAGCACGCTGTTGGGAGCGCCATTGGCAATCCCATTGGAGATATTGTAGGGCTGCACCAAATCGCTGTCAGCCAAGGCTGCTGGGACTGGGATCCCTGCGGCCCTCATTCCCCCGCCCGGCGTGGCTGCTTCTATGCTGCCAGTGAAGCCAGCCGGAACAGATACGGCTTGCCCATAGACTTGTGCCACCTGCCCACTTTCCCCGATTTTACCTCCTGAAACGGGCTTCACAATGCGGAGCGGAATGGTGAAGGCCGCCCATTTTTCCTTGTTCTCAACAGTGGCTTTCTTCTCCCTTGAAGCAGCGCCGCCGCCCCTTGTATTGCCTTTAAAATAGGCAGTGTCCAATGGAAGTGCTTCCTGGTTGTAACTTTCTATTTGCCCCAAGTCCTTTGTGCTGACAAAGACTTTAAGGTACTCTTTCACTTCCGAGACATTGTAATTTTGAAAGACTTCTGGAATGGAAGCCCAAATTACCTCCTGCCATCCACCATCTCCGGCTTGAACGACCATGTGCGCAACCTCGTCCTTGGCTATTTCAACCTTGCCAGACTGGATATAATGCGTATCAATCGAAAAATCGGAGTTCAGCCAAACGATGCTCACCCAGAGTGGTTGCTCGCTTTTGTTTTTCACGGAAACGCTAATGCCCGGGTAGTAATATTCGCCATCGTGAATGGAATACTCACAGTTGACCGTTTCCCGCCAGTTCACGGGCTTGGATGATTTCCCGAACACCTCGTCCCAGTGGAGCGACATGCTAATCTCCACGTCGTTTTCCGTGATTTCCTGTTTGGGGTTGTTCAGTTTTGAAACAAAAAACCATTTAGCTGCTTTGTCGGCGTTGCTGAAAAAAGCTGGCAACTCGACCAATTTGCAGCGCTTGAAAAGGGGAACTTTCGACCCTTTTTCGACCATGAAATAGGCTTCGTCTTCATACACCAAATGGAAATTGGCGGCTGCTTCATCGTCCGTCCGTTCGAGGTACATGGGCTTGAAGTCCATAAAGGCCAGCTTGTATGCCTTGTCGAAGGCTTCCCTTGCATTTGCGGGCGTATTGGGCGCATGGGCCCATTTCAGCTTTCCCTCCCATTCCATTTCATGGATGGTGGCCGCATAGACCTTGCCCTGTTTATAGGTATCGGGCAGGGTTAGGTAGGAGACATCGGCATAGACCTTGTCAAGTTGGAATATCGCCGTATCGCCGTCTATTTTGATGGTTGTCTTGCCAACAGCTGGGATACCCATTGCTTCACCTGCCCGCATCGCCCATTGCTTTCGCACATCATCGTAGCCAATGGCGTAGCTGCGGTTGACGGCCATCGGTTTCCCAGAAAGGAAGCCGCTATAGGGGTCTTGCCCTTCCGTGTCCATGAGGGGCGACTGGTCACCGCTGGTGCTTTTGGTGGCAATGGCGTATTCCTTCACCTTGAACCAGGTCTTGTCCAATAATTCGGAATAGGACAACTGGTAATCGGCGGTTTTCAATGCCCTGCAAAGGCCAGTCGTGAAATAACCGGCGACATTGCCTTTCGCATCCGTGAGGTCCCTTTCCTTGGCCGTTTCGTTCGATTTGGCGGCAGCCATTTGTATTCGCTTCGCAACGGGTGCCTGCACAAAACCCTTGCCCGTTGCCGCATAGTCTTCATAGCCTGAATACTCCTTGTAGCCAAGGTAGTCCTCCAATTTCAGCCTGATGCCCATCGCCGATTCCCTCGACCTGGCCTTCACCTTGTTGTCCATTGGGGCACGGGTGATGCCTCCTGCGTGGCAGCAGTCGAATATTTCCACAAAATGGAGGTTCTTATTTTGCTGCTCTACATACTTCCAGCCGAGGTAGGCCAGTTCCTTGTCCAACAGCCCCCGACCGCCCTCGTTTCCTGCATCGTAGCAATACAGCGCCTCGTGCATCCCGTTGGAGTCCAATGAAAAGGCAGGGTGCGCCTTCAGGCGATAGCCATGCCCACCGTAATAGACGAGGCAGGTATCGCCCACATTGGCTTTTTCAAAAAGCTTGTATGCATCAATAATACCTTGGCGAGTAGCCTTTTCATTTACTATCAGGTGGAAAACGGGTGGTTCAAAGCTGTTTTTTTCACAAAAAACGGTGAGGTGCTCTTGAATCTGCTCAAGATCATAAGCCGGCCCACTGAGGCAATCCTCCTTGTGCGGGTACTTTGAAATGGAAATGAGCAGGGCATGAAGGGTGGGTTTCATTTGATATGATTTAGGATAAAAGTTCGCAGATGCGGTCCAGTTCTTCAGTATTGTCTTCAATGGCTTCCTGGGCCTTTTGCATCAAGCCTTTGATATTATCGGCATCGGCATTGTCCATTTCACTGAGATCGGCAGGTATAAGCGGGTTAATACGGCGGTATCGAGGCGTGCCGTCCGGGTCGTCGGGCAGCAGGTAGCGCATTTGGTAGTCCACCGTTTCTGAAACGCCCTGCATGAGGATATCAATCATGGGGCGTATCCATTTTGGGGCGCCCCAGCCTTTTGCGTCCTCGTATTTGTAGGGGTTGAAGGTTCGGCCCGTTCCCAGCGACAGCATGAAATAGGGGATTCCCTCTTCTGGTTTGGGCAGGTCGTTGATGGCCCTGCCCGTTCTGATTTTGTACAACTCCTTGGCCTCGGCATAAGCGAGCACGGATGGGTTGTTGGCGAACACCCCACCGTCCACCAATGAGTAGGCCATTTGCTTAGGCGAAAGGATGCGGGTCGGCTCGAAGTAGGTTGGTGCTGCGGACGTGGCCCTTGCCACCTGTGTCATTTTGAAATTTTCTTCATCCGCCAAGTCCTTGTCCTTTGCCAGCCTCGACTTGAAATACATTGGCTTGCGCAACTCAATATCATACGAGGTAATGACGATGTTCTTCAATGCGTCTTTTAGCTCGGCATCGCCAAAATACTCGGCCAGTACTTCTTCAATACCCTTGTGTGCATAGGTGCAGTCAACCAAGGCGCTGAGCATGCTGAAAAACTTGCTACTGCCGCCCTCGAATATGCGCTTGCCTTCTTTCTGGTAAAGCTCCGCCAATTGCTTAGCAGAATACTTTGGCTCGACGTCGTCGTTGGGGTCGGGAATGACCAGCCCGCAGGCGATGATACCGCCCGTGCTGGTGCCCGCCATGAGGTCGAAAATCTTACAAGCCGGCTTGTTGAGCCGCTTCTCGATTTCTGACACGATAAGTGCTGGGATGATTCCTCGGATTCCGCCCCCGTCAATGGAAAGGATTTTAAATTCAGGCTTTTTCATTTGGATGTTGATTTTGATGTATTGATAATAAATAGCCGGCTTTTCGCCAACCGATTCAAAGGGCTAAAGCTATGAAAGACAGCGTTCATTCCTGTTATTTTCTACCTAAAATAGTTAAGAGGCGCTGATTGGAGGGCACCTCACCCCCAGCCCCTCTCCTACGAGGAGAGGGGAGCCACCTCTGCCTCTATCACTAAGACTGAGCATTTGCAAATGAAGCAGTCACTACACCCCTCTCCTCGTAGGAGAGGGGCCGGGGGTGAGGTGATAGCCACCCAAAAAAATTAGCCCATCCTTACATGTAGGACGGGCTAATCTTTGAACCAGTTTTATTGGCCGAAAACCTATTTGATGCCGTTTATTTATCTTCCATTTTTTCGGCAGTAACCTTCTTCACCGTCATGCGGGCCTTATAATCGGCTGGATTGATTTTCTTGCCGCTCTCACTTTCTGGTGTTACATCGTAAACCTGGATTTTGTAGCTCCCGACAGTAGCCGTAGCGGGCTTCACATCGGACTTCTTCCTAACAAGCTCTACAGGCGGCTGGCTTTTCCCATCAATATTGGCCACGAATACCATTCTTATCTGGCCTTCCTGAATGCAATTCACGTATTTCGGGCAGCGGGAATCCTCTGGCACTTCCTTGAACGTGAGCTTAAATTTTTCTTCTGGAATGACCGCCGTGTTACCAAGTTTCAACTCAAAGAAATCGTTCGGCTTGATATTGATGTCGCTTGCCTTCGGTTTTTTGCCGCAGGCGCCCATCAAGAGCATGGCGCACAACAAAAAGGAGGTATTGAAAAAATTCATTGCAATTTTTTTTGTGAAACGATTGAAACAATCGCTTTTACAAACGAAGATTTGGCTTCCGATGTTGCGGGCAACATTGATTATAGCTCGCCGAACTTCGCCTCGTAGGCATATAACGCTGCTCCAATGATGCCCGCTTGGTTGAACATGGCCGCCGTGGTGACGTTTAGCCTTTTATCTATATGCTTGCCGAACTCCTTGAACTCGTTGCTAATGCCGCCTCCCAAGATGACGAGATCGGGCGACATGATGCGGTCAATGTGCAGCAGGTACTCGTTGAAGCGCTTGCCGAAGCCCTCCCAGGTCATGTCGTACTTTTTTCGAGCGGTGTTGGAGACATAATGCTCGGCCACCCAGCCCTGTAGGAACAAGTGCCCGAACTCCGAATTGGGTACCATGCGCCCATCTATGAACAGCGCCGAACCAAGCCCACTGCCAATGGTAATGAGCAGCACCGTGCCTTTTTGCCCCTTGCCTTTTCCAAAGCGCATCTCAGACAAGCCCGCCGCATCGGCATCATTGATGGCGAAAGTCTGCTTTCCCGTCACACCTGTAACCAATGTTTCGATATTGGTGCCAATCCAGGCCTCGTCAATATTGGCGGCACTGTACGCTACCCCGTGCTTGACGATGGATGGGAACCCGCAGCCAATTAGATCGCCTTCGTAACCTGTCTTTTGAACCAGTTCGGTTATTACCGTAGCCACGGCATCAGGAGTAGCTGGCTTCGGGGTGGACAATTTGATGCGCTCATTGATGAGTTCCCCCTTTTCAAGGTCAACGATGGCACCTTTGATGCCCGATGCACCCACGTCTATTCCAAGTATGTTTTTCGTTTGCATATAATTACCGTTTTAGTTGGTTGCGAATCCGAAATCGTAAATCCGAAGTCCGTATTCTATTTTATTACCCTAACCTTCATCTTGATGTCGGTTTTGGGTCGGTCACGGGGGTCGGTCTCTGTGGCGGCTATTTTTTCGATGACTTCAAAACCCTTGACCACCCGGCCGAACACCGTGTAGTCACGATCGAGGAAAGGGGTGCCACCTTGCTCCATATAGGCATCCCGCTGCGCTTTGGTATAGCGGAAACCTTTACGGGCCTCTATCATGCTCAGTTCCTGTTCCGTTTGCGCCTTTCCCTGTACAATGTAGAACTGCGAACCGCTGGAGCGTTTCTGCGGGTTCGTCTGGTCGCCTTGCCGTGCTGCGCAAATAGCACCCTTCACATGCACCAGCGAATCCACAAACTCTGCAGGTATCGTATAACTCGGCCCGCCTGTCCCCAATGCAGCGTCAGGCTTGGCGTTCTTCGAGTTAGGGTCGCCGCCTTGCAGCATAAAGCCCTCTATGACCCGGTGGAACAGGGTGCCATCGTAGTAGCCTTCCTCGGCCAATTTGATGAAATTGTCACGGTGCTGCGGCGTGGCGTTGGAAAGCTGGACGGTCATGGTGCCATAGTCCGTCTCAATTTCCACGAGGCAGGCAGATGGTGCAGTCACTTGCAGCACTTTTTGCATCAACGCAGTCTTTTTGCCTTTCTTGACGGTCAAGCGTACAGGGTAGTTGCCACTGGAAGCGTACACATGGCCTGGCTCAGCCAAGACGGATTTGCTGCCATCGCCGAAATCCCATTCGTATTCGTTCGCATTCTTGGACAAGTTCTCGAACTTGACGGAGGCCGGAGCCACCAGGTCTTTCTCCATATGGCTGAAATCGGCGATAGGCTTGGCGCACGAAAACGCCATTGCCGCAAGGCAAAAGGCGATTGTTGTTTTTGAAAAATGGTGCATTGGTGCATTGGTGATTCGTGACTGGTGATTCGTGATTCGTGACTCGTGATAGGTGATTGGTGATTGGAAGGTGTTCGCTCCCAATCACCAATCACCTATCACGAGTCACGATTTACCAATCACCAATCACTCACTTATCACTTTTACTTTCATCATGATGTTTTCCAAGGGGCGGTCACGGGGGTCACGGGGGGCATTAGCGATTTGATCCACCACCTCCAAGCCTTCTATTACCTGACCAAAGACCGTGTAATCACCATCCAGAGGTGGGTAACCACCTACTTTCAGGTAGTAGTCACGCTCCTCGGCTGAATAGACCAACCCATTTGCTTGTTTCATCTGAATGACTTGGTCGAGTTGGGCCTCGGGCACGGGGCCGTTTTGCACGATGTAGAACTGCGAGCCACTGGAGCGTTTTTCCGGGTTCACCTGATCAGGCTGCCGGGCTGCGGAAAGGGCACCCCGGAAGTGCTTCGCCCCAATTTCGGCTGGGATGGTGTAACCGGGGCTACCCATCCCGAGATGTTGGCCGGGCAAGGCACGCCTCGAATCGGGGTCGCCACCCTGAATCATGAAGCCGGGGATGACCCTGTGGAACAGCGTACTGTCCAAATAGCCGTCCTTGGCTAATTTCAGGAAGTTCTTCTTGTGCTCTGGGGCCGAGTCATACAGCTTGACCTTGATGTTCCCCATGGAGGTTTCGATGAGCACTATTGCCTCGCCGCCAGTGGTCTGTACTTCTTGGCCTTCGGTTTTGGCATCACCTGATGTGCTATCGGTTTGGCCCCCGCTGCAACCGAACAGAAGCAGCATTTGCGCCAGCGAAAAGAAAAGAATCAATTTTTTCATGTGCTTTTTTTTTACAAGGATTGAAGGATTGAGGGATTGAAGGATTGAATCAGCGCTCTCTTTCAATCCTTCAATCCCTCAATCCTTCAATCCTTCAATCCTTCAATCCTTAATTCATAGAAGGCACCGGGCTACCATCTTCAACACCGTTGGCCGCCCGCCATTCCTTGAAATATTGTATCACCTTGACTTTCAGGTATTCTTCCTGCGTCTTCATGCCTTTCTGCACAAATGGCTTCACCGCATCGTAATGCGGCCAGCCATCGGCATCCCGCCCCTTGAACTCGTAATAGCCATCGTAGCTCATCAGGTTGCAGACAGCGATGTGCATCAGGTCTTGTTTTTCTTCCTTCGTAAAATTGGACTTCCAACGCCCCAGTTCCTGCACCCCGATGAGGAAGAGGATGGCGTTCATGTCGGGCAGCACGTCCCGTTGGAGGGCATCCTTGACAAGGTGCCGCACTTTGAGCCATTCAAAATCAAATTCCCAATCTTCCATTTTCAGTAAAAAAGTAAAAAGTGCAAAGTAAAAAGTAAAAAGCCGGGCAAAGATAATTCGATTGCGGATTTCGGATTGCGGATTTCGGATTGGGGGCAAAGGCAAAACCTGCCATCCTATACAATTGCTAAAGGGAAAATTATTCGGTTCGCAGCCCCCCAATCCGCAATCGTAAATCCGCAATCCGCAATCCGCAATCAATTCACTCTTCCCTTACCAGCGCAGGCACCTTGCCCGCCCGCATGGAGGCAGGTATCGAGGCGACCAAGCCGATGAACAGCACCACAACAACGACCGCCAGCACATCCCAAAAACGCATGCCAATGGGGTAGGCATCCACGACGAAACCTTCGGGGATGGACACGATGCCAAAGATTTTTTGCAGCGCATAAAAAATCAAGGCCAACAAAAGCCCTACCAGTAGGCCAAAAAGACAAAGCAAAAGGCCCTGCCCAAGGAAGATATTCCGCACTAATTTATCATTAGCACCCATACTTTTCAGGATGCTGATATCGGCCTTTTTCTCCAAAACAATCATCCAAAGCGAACCTATCATGTTGAAGGCCACAAGCACGATGGTGAGGGAAAGCAGGGCAAAGCTCATCCATTTTTCGATGTTCATCAATTTCAGGAAAGCCTCGTCCTGTTGGAAGCGGTCTTTCACCTGAAAATCATCTCCAAGCACGCCCCGCATGGCTGCCAGTGCTTGATTTTGGTCGGCATCGGGCTTGAACCGAATCTCCAGGGCGCTCACTTCGTCGTAGGCACCGATTAGGTCACGGGCAAAGTCAAGCGAAACGATAACATATTGGTTATCAAACTCTTGCTGTATGCTGAAACTGCCCGCTGGATAAGTGATGCGCTTTCGGAAAGGCTGGTCAAGGCCACTGGTTTTCTCCCGCTTGGCCATATAGACGTTGAGCGTGGCAAAGGGGTCTTCCATGTCCACCTCCAAATTGCGGGCCACGCCCCGGCCCAACACGGCAAGGTTGCGCTCCCCCGCTTTCAGCCTAAAATCGCCCATGAAAATAGCGGAATCAATGCCGCTGACCATGCGGTAGTTCTCGTCCACGCCCTTGACGATGCCAAAGTCCTGGTCTTGGCCGTATTCAAAAAAAGCGACTTCCTCCAAGGTCTGCGACACCATTTCGACGCCGGGAATGGCCTCCAACTGCAAAAGCTGGGCGGAATCCGGCACAAAAGTCTTGCCCACGGTGGCCGTCACCTTCACATCGGGGTTGAACTTGCTGAACATCCCAATGATGAGGTCCTCGAACCCATTGAATACGCTCAGCACCAGCACCAGCGCCGCCGTGCCAATGGCAATGCCCACCACCGAAATGCCCGTGATGATATTGATGGCATTCGTGGACTTCTTGGCGAAAAGGTAGCGCCGGGCTATTTTAAGTGAAAGGTTCAAATTACGGTGGACGGCTTACGGTGGACGATGAACGGTTAACGGGGCAAAACTAACCAAAATTCATGGGCTGGGGAGCAATGCGAATTATATCAGTTGGGTAAAACTTGTTTAAAATTTTTTAATAATATATCTTGCGCCGCCTAAGGTGGTTGAATTTTTGCTATACACTTGAGACCCTCCTATTACTACACGCACTTGCAGTATTGATAAATCAACTGTCAAACTTAGGAGAGTTGTTTTTTGAGAAAAATTTTCAATTTTTCTCAAAAAACAACTCATGCGGGAGTGGGAAAGAAAAATTCCTTTTTCCTTTCCCACTCCCGCACCCTTCTAAGTAATTGCAATCATCTTACCATGAAAATTACAACTTGGTGGCGATTGGTGAGCCTCGTTTGCTTTTTCGCCTGCGGGGGTGTTCAGTTGGCCGCACAGGAAACGGGGGCCGTGTTCAATGCGCCCGACGAGCGGCTGTTCGTCGAGTCGAAATGGCGCTATACCTATACGCTGCATGCCGAGTCGAACACCATCATCCACAAGGCCGACGAGAACTACAAGTTCTTCATCTACTTCCGCTACGACTATACCTATCTGGAGTTCCTCAACGGCAAACTGAGCCGGGGCAACTGGAGCCTCAATGGCCGCTCCCTTTTCTACAGCTTTCAGCACGTCAACAAGTTCGACATCGTGCAACTGAACAAATCGGTGATGGTGCTCGAATTCACCCAAAAGAACAGCAAGGGCAAGTACCAGTACCACTTCGTGAAAGTAGAGAGCAAGGACGCCCCCTTTGCGAAGCCCGCCAACGAACTACCAGAGGTGCTCGTGGAAGCCGATGGCAAAACCATTGACAAGGCCACTGGCAAGAAAAAGAAAAAAGACTGGTTGGCCTTTCTGCGCCGCAAAAAACAGGATACCCCTGCCGCACCGCCCCCAACCTTCATCAGCGTGGAGCTGATTGGCGGCGGCTACTATGGCGGCATTGACCCCGTTTTGAAGGATTTTATCCAAATAAAAACAGATGGTAGGCTCATCAAAGAGTACCAGAGCGTCCACACCAATTTATTGATTACCAAGAAGAACATCCCACGGGAGGAGTTGGAGATGTTCGCCGAATACGTGCAAAAACAGGGCTTTTTCGAGTTCCAACGGGCCTACGACTGCCCCGACCAGCACTGCCAGAAGCGTAAGGGCGAAAAACCCGTGCCCATCCCGCTGCGCATCGCCATCACTTATGGCGACAAGAAGAAGATGGTCACGGTGGCCATTTGGGGAAAGGACGACCTCGGCGTGAAATGGGTGGACTACCCGCCCCAACTCGACAATATCGTGGACGCCATCCAGCGGATGGCGAACCGGTTGGAGGGGTCTATGGCGAGAAAATAAAGTTGTTTCTTAAACTCAACCTTCCTCTTTTTCCTGTCTTTTCAACCCTTTTTTATCAAAATAGGCATCCACAGGTTTCAGCCCTAAATTGATGATGAGCACCAAGAGGGTCGCAATCAGCGATTCTTTCATATACCCCCCTGCGGCAAGGCATCCCAGCGCAGAGCTGCACCAAATTGTGGCAGCCGTAGTGAGGCCATGTACGCTCAAGCCCTGGTGCAGGATGACGCCAGCTCCAAGAAACCCCACACCCGTGGCCACCTGCCCTACGATGCGGGTGGGGTCGCCTTCCCCGTTCGCCGTCATTTCCAACGAAAGCAGTACAAATATCCCCGACCCTACGGCTACCAATAGGTTGGTGCGCAGGCCCGCACTTTTATGTGCCAATTGCCGTTCCAAGCCAATCAAAAAGCCAACGAGGAATGAGGTAAGTAAGCGAAGGATGAAATCGTTAAGGGTCATTGACGATGATTTTTATAGCTGATACTCAATAATGCAGGTAGCAAGAACAAATCCGCCAGCAGGCCGGTCACGATGGCCACGACCATCAGCAGCCCAGTGGTGGACATTATCGGCACGCTGCTCAAGGCGAGTATGCCATAGCCGAGCAGCAAAATCACACTGGCACTAAAGACGGCAGACCCCGTCAGCTTGGCCACCTCGTTCGTGGCTTCGCTGGGAGTGCGGCCTACGGCCAATAGACGCTTGTAGGCAAACAGCATGTGCAGCGTATCGTCCACGACGATGGCGAGAATGGTAGCGGCAAGGGTGACGGTCACGATGTCGAGCGGGATGCCCGTCCAGCCCATCAGGCCCAAGACCACGGCAATCGGCACGAGGTTGGAGGGCATGGCCAGCAGCGCCAGCTTGAACGACCCCAGTACCACAAACACCAAGGCGAAAATGACCAAAATGGCCAGCCCCAAACTCTTCAACTGGTCGGTCAGCACCGTGTCCACAATCCTTGAATAGAGCGGGATATAGCCGCTCGCCCGGAAGCTGATTTTGTCGCCATATTTGGCTTTTACCTGCTCCGCAATGCGCTCGTGGATTTGCTGGAACTGCCGGGCAGATGTGAAAGGAATGCCTGCCAATATGCGCACTTCGTCGCCATTGGTCGTGGTCAACCTGCTGATGAACGGGTCGTCCTTGATGCTGCCGCTTATTTGCGACAGCTTATTCTGTGATAAACTGGTTAAATCGTTTATATCGCCCAATTTATCGCCCGGTGTGCGCTGATAAGTATCTTTTATAAAATCCAATATGGACAGCGTGGAGGATACCAATGAGTCCGCAGCTACCAACCGTTGCACCTCGTCCAAAAGCAACAGGTTTTTCTTGGCTTTCCAACTGCTTTTGGGGTATTTTAGCACAAATTCCAAGGAGATATAATCGCCAATTTCACGGGTGATTAAATCGTGGCCTTCCCTTATTGCATGGCGTTTTGGGATAAAACTCAGTGGCTTGGTATCAATATTTATACGGCTAATTCCGAGGGCAGCAATTGCCATTAAAATAACCGAAAAACCAATGACCGCATGATTGTGTCGGCTCGCCCAATTCATGATATAATCCACCCTGATGGTGATGCGGCTAAGCACATCGAAGCGGAAGTTCACCTTGGTCAGTTTTTTATAGGCAACGATGATGGCGATGAACGAAAGGGCCGAAACAATGAACTCGCTCAAAGCGGCAAAAAGGCCGTAGTCCCTCGTAATTTCGATGGAAGAGGAACGCAGCGAAAGGAAGCCACCGACCGTCGTCAGCACATTGAAGAAAATGGGCACTGTGAGCAGGGTGATGGCCTTGAAGATACGGTCGTCGTTGTTGGCCACGGCCACGGCTTCCTGTCGGGCATGCAAGGTAAAATGGATGAAATTGGCCACGCCAATCACCATTATCAATGGTGGCAGGGCCAGCGTCATGGTATTGATGGGCTTGCCCAGCACCAGCATGGAACCCAGCAAAAACAGTGTGGCGCAGCCAATGGTCAGCAAGGCCAGCAGCGTGATGAAATAGCTCCTCGCCACCAAGAGCATTGCCACCACCAGCACGAGGTAGGAGAGCAGCAGGAAGTATTTCCCCTCAGACAGCGTCGTCTGGTTGATGCCATCGTAAACGACGCCGAGGCCCCCCTTGTGCAATTGGCTTTTGCCCCCATTGCGGAGCGATGCAAAAACCGAATCCACCCCGGCGATGACCTTGTTCCGTCCATGCTCCATCAGTTCCACCGTGTCCGGCCAGACATAGACGATGACCTGTTCAGGAGATGCACCGACCAGTCGCCGCTTCACGCCAAGCCCTTCCATCCAGCCTTGCACCTCATTGGCGGGGGGCAGGGTGTCCATGTTTTCAAGGGTTTTGTAACCGTCTGTTAAGTACCAATAGGGATAATTGGCGTAGGAAGTGACGAGCGCCACGCCATCTATTTTTTTGAAAGCCTCCGTGAGTCGGATGGTCGCTGCGATGCGGTCGGGATGGTGGTAGGGCAGGCTGTCGGCGATACTGCAAACGATGACATCGTCGCTGCCAAATTTGCGAAGAAAGCTGTTGTACTCGACCAATGCCGGGTCGTCGGCAGTGAACCAGGAGCTAACGCTGTTGTCAACCTTGATGCGGGGCAAATAAGCAATTATGGCTACTACCAGCACCGCTACCACCCCTACTATCGGGCGGCGGTAGCGCCAGGTACTATTGCAAATAGCGTTAACGATGCGCAGCGTGGTAGCCATAATTTAACAGGAAAGGCCAATGAGGCGGCTTGGGCAAGTTGCCTTCAAAAATTTGAATTCCCAACTGGCCATGTCCCCGCCTTCAATCCTTCAATCCTTCAATCCCTCAATCCTTCAATCCTTCAATCCTTCAATCCCTCAATCCTTCAATCCTTCAATCCCTCAATCCTTCAATCCTTAAGAAGCCGCTACCGACACCTCCTTCCGCCACCCCATGTACCATTTCTTGAAGCTGCGCCAGCCTTTTTTATTGTTGGCCTTCAGCGCCTTGAAAACTTGGGCTTGGTACTCAATGGCCTGCTTTACATCTAATTCAAACTTGCGCTTGGGCGTACCTTGAAAGCCGGACACCACAATCCACTCCTTGTTCAAATAGAGCAGGGTATGCGATACGGATTCCGTCTTGCCGGGATTGTAGAGGGAAACGTGGACATTGTTCTGCATCTTGCTCATGGCCCTTGGGATGTTATTGGTCATTAGCGGGTTTTTGAGTGTCATGGCGGTCATGGGTGTAAAGAAGACGGCCAAAATCTTATAGGTCTCCTGCTCGTCAATCTTGCCGTCCTCGGCGTGCTGCATGAGGTTCAGCACGTTCTGGGTGGTGATGGGCAGCACGTAGTCCACCTGCTTGGGGTCAATGCCATTCACGATTTCAAAATGGTCGCCCTTGTGCAGCACGGTGATGCGCTCGCCCGTTTCCTTAACCTCCACGCCGAGGTTGATGAAATAGTCCTTGAAAAAATCGGCGAGGAATTGCTGCTTGGTGAGTTTTTCCCATTTTTCGCCAGCAAGGATTTTGCCTTGGGCGTTGGCGGCTTGGCCGGAAAACAATAGTGCGATTAGCACTACGGCAAAAAGGTTGGAGGTTTTCATCTGTAATAATTTTATTGGTGATGTGACTATGGGTCAAAGCTAATCAAGGAAAGTTTTTCCGGCAATGATTATGCTTCTTTCCGCAATTTGCTTTTTATCAACTGCTCCAATTCAGCGTATCGGATTTTACTGCCATGCCGTTGGTCAACGGGTATTTTATCCAAAAACACCACCTCATCGAGCGGGTAGCCCAGCCGTAGGACGGCAGCTTTTACAGCCACCTTATCGGCTGTTTTTGCGGTTGTAATCACGGCCACCAATTGCTCTCCAAGTTTCAGCAGGGCTGCCCTTTCTACCCCGGCAATGCCCCTTGTCTGCCCCTCGAAAACAAAAGGCGACCAAAGCCTCCCCTGCCAATGTACCAGTGCCGCAACAGGGCCAGTGAGGTTAAGTTCGCCATTGGCACCAAGGTAGCCGCTGTCGCCCGTGCGGTGCCATTTTTTTCCATCCAAAACGAGCTTGTTATCCTCGCCTTTCAGTACGACGTTGGGGCCGGTGACCAAGACCTCGCCAATGCCTGGGCTGAACGTCGGCAGGGTTTTGAACCCTGCCGACGTTGGCTCAATCCGCACCTTCGTATCAGGATGAATTTGCCCTGCAAAAAGACCCTGCTCGGCGCTAGATTTTGCCAAGGCAACACCGTCAGCCACGCTGATGGGTTCAGCTTCGGAGGAACCGTAGATGACGGTGATTTTAGCATTCGGGAAATGCTTCGCCAATTGCGCAGCATCCGCCGAAAAAACAGGCGCACCGCCCGTCGTCACTTGTCGCACCCGGCCCATTGCGGCAGCATCCAAACCTGCATTGCAAAGCTTCAGTAAGAAAGATGGCGAAGCGCAGAGGGCATCCACCCGATGCTCCAAGAGCTGCCGTTCAATTTTCTTCGGGTCGAAATTATCAGGCTTCAATTTGTTGAAATCGGCCAGTACGGAGGTGCTGCCCATCGCCAAGTTCAGGAACAAAAAAGCGGGCAGCGTGAGCAGTTCCACCTCGTCGGGGCGGCTGTTTTTCACCTCCCGCAGCGTGTAGAACTGGTGGTTCAGGAACTGGAAATCCCGCACCAACATCTTCGGCACCCCTGAAGTGCCGGAAGTGAAGGAGACGATGGCCTCGTCTTCTGGTACTAGTTGCGGAGCAACCATCAAAGGCGATTGATTGGCGTAGCCAAGGTGGTTTATCTTCAATGGGATGCGCCGCAACGCAGGCTTTAACCAACTGTAAATCAAGCCTTTCCAGTGCGTGATGACCGCCTTGGGCTGGGCTGCTTCGCAACAGGCGCCGATTTGCTGGAAGGTAATCCAATCTTCCACGAAGATGGCCGCCGCACCGATATAATTCAGCGCCAGCGTCACCCGGTACAGGTCAATGGACAGCGGCACGAGCACCAGCACCCGGTCGTGGCGTTGGATGCCCTTGTCGAGCAGGTAGCGGGCGGTCTTGCGCACGGCCAGCTCCAGTTCGCCATAGGTAATGGCCGTCGTTTTGTCCACAATGGCGAGCTTGTTGGCATGGGCCATGGCCACGCTGCCGAGGATTTCGACGAGGTTGGGCTGGTCGGTTTGCATATGGCGGATTTCGTACCCTAATTGATTTTTAAATTAGTTTTTAAATAGACGCATTTTAAGTTTATGGCAGGCACTTTCGAGAGGAGGGGTTATCAAACCCCGGAGTTCCGGAACTCCGGGGTTTGATAACCCCTCCTCTCGAAAGTGCCTGCTCATTGCCAAAATACGCTCAATAATTTTACATACGGGTATTTATAAATCAATTTTCCACGTCCGTCGCATACAACTTATACTCCCGATACACCTCCGAATCCTTCGACGACGAATTCTCCGAGGCGCTGCCCTCAATCACAAAGGCATGGATGGCGGAGGTGTACCCCTCGTCCAGCAAATCTTGGGTGAGACGCTGCGAAATGACGGCGCCGAGGCCCGCATATTTCGCCGCCGGATGCACGGCATAGGTCTTGAAAACCACCCGCTTTTCGTCCTCGCACAGGTAGTCTTCAATCATGAAAACAAAGCCCACCACCTCGCCTTCATGCTCCGCAATGACCGTCATTTTCGGGTTCGTGAAATGCTGCAGCAAGCGATATTTTTCGATGTATGCTTCCCACGGGTAGGGCGTGTAAAGGAAATTGTCCTTGAATGCGACGAGGCAGAGGTCATAAATCCGGCGCATGTCCCCAGCGTAGTTTTCGGGATTGATGTGGCGGATATGGATGCCCTTTTCCAGCAATTGCGCCTCCCGGCGCTTGGCCCGCTCGTTCATCGGGCGGAGGGGCTTCACGAGAAAGGTGTAGTAAGTCTTGATGGGCTGGAAGCCGCAGGCCGTGAACAGGTCGTTGTAATAAACGGGGTGCGGGCTTTCGAGGAAAAAAGCGGGCGGCTCGTCGGAGGTGCGGAAGCGGTAGTTCTCCCAGGTCGTGCCGTTCAGCGGGCCGATGAGGTGCCGAATGCCCAGCGCCGCCACGTCCCGCTTCACCGCTTCAATGAGTTGCGAAGCAGCCGCCACGTCGTTCACGCAGTGGAAATACCCAGCGCAGCAGGCCCGCTCGCCGTGCAGGTAGTGGCCGGGATTGTCGTACAGGGCAATGCCGCCGAGCACTTGGTCGCCCTCCCGGAGCAGGTAGCCGTGCAGCAGGTGCAGGCGGTTCACGTTCTGCGATTCCATTTGCAGGGGGATGTTGTCGGGGAACAGGGCGGTGGTCACCTTGGCGATGTCGTCGAGGTCGGGGGAGTTGGGAAGGAGTTTGGTGAGTTGCATATTTTCAAATCAATGGTTCAAGGGGTTTCAGAGCCTGCCCCGATTCTTCGGGGTTTCAGGGAAAGGACTGCAAAAATCGTCTTTTGTACCGTTTACTGCCCAAAATCTATTATCAAATTGCCATTCTATTGCCGTTCAGCAGAGAATCCCGTGAAACCCCGAAGTATCGGGGCAGGCTCTTAACCCTGAAACCCTCACGAACTATTTCAAATAATTTCATGGTAAGAAACCAAAACCGCCCCCACCGCCAGCGGCACCGTCAAATTGTCCCAGCCGCCATCGCTCACGTGCTCGACCAATGCACCGACCACCGCACAGCCCGCCAGCAGCCATAGCTGATAGGGATAAGGTGCTGCCGCAAAGACTGACAAATACCCCCACGACGCACCGAAGGCCACCACCGCAAAGCAGGCTGAGCCAATCCACGACTTCCCGTTTTTACCGAAAAAATAGCCGCCATAATAGGCGGCCGGGTCGGCCACAGAAAGTATGAGAACAGGCAGGTAGAACAGCCGCTCGAAGTCGTAAACGAAGGCCAGTACGGCATTGAAATAAATCGAAACGACCAAGAGTACATCGCCCCACGACTGCCGACCAACGCTGAGCAATGCCGTTAAATGCCCCCGCCGCCGGGCATACAGCATAAACCCAATGAAGCCAACCGTGCTCGGCAAGAAGTACCAATGACTGGTAAAACGGAACGGCACCAATACGCAAATCAGCCCGATGGCCACGTGCGCAAACTTGCGGGTATGCTCCGCCCGCACGCCAAGGTGGCTGTGCAGGTATTGCGCCAGCACCAGCACCAACACAAAGGCGGCAACGAGGATGGCAATAATTGCTGTTTGAGGTAGGTCTTGCAAATTGCTATTGATTATGAAAGAATGTTTGCTTGTCTGGCCAGAGGCTTTGCCTCGGAGAGCGTGTTCGATTTTCTTTTCCACGCAACGCCGCAACGGACACAACGCTTTGATAATTAACACGTTGCGGCGTTGCGTGAAAATAACTTAATGCTCGAAGCTCCATGTTTTTTGCCGAAGGCAAAAAACCGCTATGCCCCTTGCCTGAGCGACTCCATTACAAACCGCTTGTAAAAATAGATTTTATCCTTCACCGAAAGGTTGGTTGTCAAATCCGTTTCCAATCGGAAATGGGTTGGCTGCACCTCCGACAGCACCCGGTCCACCACAAAGTTCCAGTAGGCGATGCGCCGCAAACAGGGGCAATGCGCAGCCAATCGCTCGCCAAATGCCTTGAAATCCGTCATGGGCAGGTACTCGAAGATATCCGAGGCATTGATGAGGGTAGTGTTTTGCTCCGCAACGAGGCCGTCCTCCAAGCGACCGTGCCGGAGCGTCAGCCGGTGGAGGTTGGAGCGGATGGCCTCGAAATTCTCTGCTCTTGCATAATGCGGCAATCCTTTTCCAAAATGCCCATACGCACTGTAAAACATATAGTGGTTCTGGTAGCTTTCGGGGTTCAGCAAGAAGCCAGACAATTTTTCAAACAGGTACGCCGACAAGTTGATTTTCACTTCGTTGAAAAAAGCAGGCTGGCGGCCCGTGGCCTTCAACAGCGGTTTGCTCAAGAAGATTTTCAGTAGCCAATGGAAAAACGGCTTGGCCAATCGGCGGCGGTATTCCACTAAATCAGCCTCAGTGGGTGGGCCTGCGAAGAAGTACGCCACGTCTTTTTTCGAGGCAATAATAGGCAGCACGAAGCGCCGGAACAACCCAAAATAATGCTCCAATTTGCCGCAATGGATGACGCCCCGACGCAGCAGTTCGGCGTTCGTTTCCCAAAAAACCTGCCCCTCCTGCCGGAGCAACGGCTTTATTTTTTCATGGAAAACCACCATGCGCTGACTGCTTTCCATAAAGCCCAAAAACGCCAAAAACGCCTCATAATCAAGCGCTTGGAACGCCGCTTTTTTCAACTCCACCAAATGCAATTGCGGCAACCAAGTATCGTAAACGACCATGCTGGCCGGCCCCCTGGAGAGCAGCGAGAAGCTGTTGTCACCCGCCGAGCCGATGGACAGCACTCGGTCATCCGGTCCGGGGTCGAGGGCGGCGAGCAGTACATCGGCGTCCTCCCAGCAATTGGAGTATAGCAGGAGTTTTTTTGGCATATGCGCTAAAGTGGTTTCAGAGGGTTTCAGGTTTCAGGGTTCAGGGGGCACGCTCAATCATTCATCCTGTTAATTATATTCCAATAAACAGTTTTTCAAACTATTTCCCGGCCCGCATCGAGGGAGAACCCTAAAAATGGTATCAAAGGCGGCGCCCCCCCTGAAACCATTGAAACCTGAAACCTCCTAACCTAGGATATTCACAATCCCCTTTTCCCCATCCATTTCTACGAAGTCGCCGGGCTTGAGTTTTGCCGTCAGGCCATTGATGCCCACGATGCAGGGGATGCCCATCTCACGGGACACGATGGCCGCGTGGCTCAGCAGGCTGCCCCGCTCCACGAGGATGCCGGAAATGGACGGGAAAATCGTCACCCAACCGGGGTCGGTGGTGGTGGTCACGAGGATGTCGCCGTCCATATTGAAGGCGTCTTCGGGCTTGTGAACGATTTTCACCTTGCCCCTCACCACGCCCTTGCAGCAGCCGATGCCTTTCAGGGCGTCGGGTTGCTCCGCAATGGATTGGCTGGGCTTGTACGAGTTCCCCTGATAGACAATCCCGTGGGTCTTGATGCGCTCGCTTTGTGCCGTTTCTCGTTGAAAATCAGCGTATTGCGCACAGCGCAAAGCGGCCAAGTCCCGCAGGTTGTAATTAACGGAAGTTCCTTTGATATAGTCGAACACCTCGTCCTTGGTGAGCCAGAAGATGTCGTCGGGATGCTGTAGCAAGCCCTCGCTGAAGAAGATTTCGCCGAGCTTACAGAAGGCCGCCCTCGCATCCCCGAACGCACGGGTGCGGTACAGCCGCAGGTTCTCCCGCCCGCTCACCAATTGCCTCGCCCGGCGCAGGATGTGGCGCAGCACCATGCGGGCAATGGGCTTGCCCCGCAACTTCTCCCAGACGGCTTTTTCAGCGGCAAGGCATACCTCCGGCCCCGTCCGGAAGTCGAAGCTGTGCGGCTTGCGGTCGTTGAGGATATAGGATTGCAGCACGTCAATGAACAGTTCCGGGTGCTGCCGGTAGGTCTTGGTTTCGAGTTTCAGTTCGCCAACCATGCGGTCACCGAATTGGTCAATATAGGCTTCCATATCCTGCTTTATTTCCACTAAATATGGCTGGCTATTTATTTGATTTAAAATATGGTATTTATCGGGGTTTTTAAACAGTTTAATCAATTCATCAGCGGCATATATTTTATTGACGATGGCTGAAATTAATTCAGCGGGCTTGGTGGTGATGATAGTATTCCCCCCAATCAATAAATCGTTGTGGATATTGGTATCCTCGCCAAAAAGGTCGGTCATGCGCTTTTTCAACAGGCCAAAATAAATCATGGCAAAAAAATCGTTGACCAGTGGTGCCTTCCATATTTTGAGCAATAAAGCCTCTTGTTTTTTATAAAGCCTTACGATTTGGTCAGGGGAAACCGATTCGGGGTCAATGGTTCGGATGCTCGCCTGCATTTCCTCGAACTGCCGCACGAAGTTTCGTTTTTGCGCCTCCAAGGTGAAGAGGTTGCGCAGGATGCTCACCACCATGTTTCCGATGCGCAGCGAGTCACGGAACTTGGAGCGGCGGTCGGTCGGTTCCAGGTCGAAGCGCTCCTTCACGCCCATCATCTGCTCCATGAAACGGGCGTTGAACGAGTAGCCGGGCAACATCGAAATCATCTGGTACCACGAGCGTAGGTTGTAGTAAACCCGGCCATTCAGCAGGCCGAGCATATTGGCGAAATGCTCGGCGTTGGCCTCTATTTCCCGCACGGGCACGCCCATCAGCTCCACGAATTGGCGGTAGGCTTTTTCATACAATTGGATGATGTACGAAAACGTGAGCGGCGAAGTGAGGCCAGGGTACGACTCGACGATATTGCTGTTGTCCCAAACGATGTACTGCCCGTGCGTGTCGGGCAGGTGGCGCAGCGTGGTCACGGGGCGGCTTTGCAGGATGTAGAGTTGGCTGCCGCAATAGGCGAACTCCACGTCCTGGTGCTTCCCGAAATGCCGCCGCAACTGCTCCACCCGCTGCACCACTTCCAGCACCTGCGCCTCGGTCAGGCAGGGCTGGTTTTGTTTTGCTGGCGTAATGGCCTGTTTCACCAAGCCCTTTCCCGCCGTTTCATCGAATACAAAGGTGTGCTCCTTCGTCGCAAGATGCGCCTCCACTTTCCCACTTGCCACCACGAACTGATCGGCGGGCAGGTCGCCAGAGACAAGGCCCTCCCCCACCCCATAGACCGCATTCACCACCTGTTGCTTGCGGTGGCCCGTGAGCGGGTTCAGGCTGAACGCCACGCCCGACACCTCCGGCTCCAGCATCTCCTGCACGATGACCGAAAGGTAATGCACGGGCTGCAAGCCATGCTCCCGCTGGTAGGTGCGCACATGGTCGCTGGCGCAAGAGGCCCAAACGTCGAGGATGGCTTGCGCCAATTCGGCGGCAGGCACGAAGAGCCGGGTCTTGAATTGCCCCGCAAACGAAAACTGGTCGGAGTCCTCATCCCGGTACGAGGAGCGCACGGCGAAATAGCGGGTCTTTTCATCGAAACTGCCCCTGATTTCGGCCACAAGGGCTTCGGGCAGTTGCAGTCCACCGAATTGCGGAGCACCCTGGCCATCCAGCAATTGCCCGCCAAAATTCGCCTCAAACCACGTATCTGGTACCACCACGAACGGGGCCGTGGGGATGCCCATTGCAGCAAACTGCATCAAGCTGCGGGCCTTGCCGCCGATGGTGGGCGGGATGGGGTCGGCGGGATGGAGGAGGATTCTCATTGCAAATAGCTACTTTAGGTTTAGTGAGCAATAGCTGCCAGTGTCAAAATTTGGCAGTCATCCTTTGAGAGGCGGGGTTATCGAACCCCGCAGTTCCGGAACTACGGGGTTCAATAACCCCGCCTCTCAAAGACGGCTGCAAGGTTGCAAGTACCGAACATCAATTTCAAATACGCCTATCATTAATACCCCGCCCACTTCAAAATCATCGGCAGCGCCCCCAGCGTCAGGTACATCAGTAGCCCCCAGCCGCCGGAGGCCAGTTCGATGAGCTTGGAGAGCTTGACCGTTGGTTTGCGAAGGAACAAAATCCCATAGACCAGCGACGAACCATAGATGACCAGCAACACGCCCGCCCCCAGCCAACCGAGGTTGACGTAGGTAGCGGCGGCCACGGCCATTGCGAAGGCAAGGGTGATGATGCTCATCCAAATCCAGACGGCCTTGCGCTGGCCGTACATTTTGGTATAGCTGTTGAATTCCTCGTTTTCGGGCGTGCGGATTTTGCGGCCCACCTCCCACACCAGCCCGTTGATGTACGACACGGCGAAGAAGAACGCCATGCCGACAGGCGCCTGGCCGGGGCCTTCCAAGTACCAGTCCATGGCGCTGGAGTACATATCAATGGCCGGGAAAAAAAACATGTGGCTGAGCACGTAGGCCACCCAATGGCGGTTCAGCCAGTCCGGCACGAAGAAGTTGAACAGCATCAGCACGAGGAAGGCTTGCGGCACGAGCAGCCAGCCGAGCATCTGCGGCGTTAGGAGCAGGTTCACAACGATTTGCACTGCAAAGGCCGCCCAGCCCAGCCATTTCAATTCCCGAAAGCTGATGAGGCCCCTCGGCACGGGCAGGTAGGGGCGGTGCGCTGCATCAATTTCCCGGTCCTTGAACTCGTCAGCCACCCGCAATAGGAAGAAAAAACTGAAAGTGGTGACAGCAGCGGAAACGAACAGCTTCCAGTCCACAAACCCTGTTTCGCCTCGACAGATGCGGGAATACGAAATGGCCGAAAACGCAAACGCCGTCAGGAAGATGCCGTTGGCAAGGAACGGGAACCGCTCTTTTTGGTATATCAAAAAGCGGCGGAAGAAGGGAAGGTTGTTTTCGTTGGTGAGCATGGTGGGGCAAAGGTAGGGGGAAAGCAATAAGCTATCACCCAAAGGTTATTTTCTATGCTAAACTCCTACCCTTGCCCGGTTCGATAGGAACCCTTATTTCCTAAAAACATAATCGGCTGTACCAAGCACCGTATCCACAACGATGCTTTTGTTCGTGCCAATCACAAATTCGCTCAGTCCGACGTGGCGTTTGTTCTTTCGGTTCCAGTCGTAGGTATAGCCGAGTTGCGTGAAGGGGTAACGATTGTAAAGTGTAGAATCGGCAAAGGAAGCACGGGTTTGGTCCATTAGCCAAACCAAGTTTTCGCAATCGGGGCTGGCCCCGTTGGGGATGAGAAGCTCGCAACTGGTGTCGGTTACCTCCGTGTCCACACAGGGGCGAACGAGGTCTTGGGGGCGCACCCAAAACGTCACAAAGACTTTTTTATCGGCGTTTGGCGGCAGGCCGAGCAACTGGTGAAGGCGCTTGTCGAGGGCTTTTTCCCGATTGTACTTGCGCTTCTGCGCCTTTAGCCAATTGTGCATATCGGGTTCTGCCGTCACCCAAATCGGATATTTGCCCGTGTTGTAAAAGCCCGTTTTGGGATCGTTTTTGTAGTATTTGGCATCGGCCTTCCAAGAAGAAACGAGCAGGTACTGCTCGCCATTGATGGTCTTCCATTTTAGCCCAGGGTTCTCCTTGGAAAGCATCGTTAGGCTTTTGGAGACCTTCGAGGCATCCAATTGGGAAGCGTCGGCGAGGGATTTCTTGTACAATTGCTTGGTGCAGCCAAGGCTTGCCAATAGCACGAAAACGGCCAAGGCAATCAGGTAGTAGTTGTTTTTCATAATAGCTGGTTGATTCGTTGTTTTGAATGCTGTACTATATCGAATGGGTTGGGTGGGGATTGAGGTGCCACTTGCAAATGGCAGGCTCCCGTTCAATCCTTTTCTTTCTTGTACGTCCCAGGGTTGAGCGCCGCAGGTGTCCATGCCTTCAGCATCCCTTCCACCTTTTTGCGGTCGTAGCCGTCGCCTGACTCCAGCAGGCCCGTGTCCTGCGTATGGACGCGGTTCCCGTTTCCATCCAAAACGATGAGCACCGGATACCCAAACCGCTGCGGAAAACCATACTGCGCAAAGACCGCCTCATTGGGGTTTTCCTTGCTGTAATTCAGGTGGTAAAGGAGGTAATTGTCCTCCAACAGCTTTTTCAGTTCCGCATCTTTTTCGATGAAATCATGGAACTTGTAGCACCAAACGCACCAGTTGCCGCCGCCCTGCAAGATGACGTGCTTGCCCTCCGCCGCCGCTTTTTGGACCATTTGCGCAATCTCCTCCGTGGCATTTGCCTCGGGGTGGTAAAGGTTGCCGTAGGTCTTTTGCGCCGAGGCGGCGAGGGAAAAGGATAGTAGGAACGATGCGAGTAGGATTTTCATGACAATGATTTTAAAAGAAATGGTTGGTAAATATAGCGAAGATTGCTGAGCTGACATTTTTACTGTTTATTGCTCCGCCAATATTGCCATATCAGCACGATTAGACAGGTGGCTACTCCCAAGAACTCCCGTGTCAGCTCCACGTGCGGCTCCGTGGCCTTCATTTCAGAAACAATACTTGGCTCGCCCATGCTTATCCAGTCTATGAAATCATGCGCAGTGACAATCAACCAAACAGCACAAACGGCCAGGCCTACCCAAAGCACATATTTGTTGTATTTACCAAACGCTGCGAAGCCACAGACCGCCGCCACGAACAGGTACAGCGCCATCCAATGGATGGGGTCGGGGTCGTTGTATTGCACCGCAGCGAAGAGGACGAAAAGGATGGTCAGAATTAGATGGAGGATTTTCATGGTGCGAGATAATTGAAAATCTAATCTAGCCTTTTTTAACACCGTTATGGGTTTCTACTCAATTGATTTTGTTTCAAAAGACTAAAATTTTTTCCGCAATCAATTTCAGTTGTTTAAGGGCCATCCAGTAGGATGGGTTTTGACAAAAAAAAATTGCCGGGGGGTGTCCCCGGCAATTGATTCAAAATTGCTGCCTTCCGCATTAGTTGATGTTATAGGTTACTTCAAATGGGCATAAACGTCTTTGCAAAAAGCATCGGTTATTTGGTTCCCCATGAAATCATTATTTATCCCTGGTTTTACCGGCGGCTGCCAACTGCTCATCCACCGTTTTCCGGTCCCATAGATAAATTTCTTTTTTCCGGAAGTTGATGGCCACTCGGAAGTTACTTAGAAATTCATATCCAAGCAGGCCATCCAGCCTTGCTCCCGACCTATTTTGATTGAGGTGGTCTAATGAGACTATTAGTGTTTTCATGGGTGGACAAGAAAGGCCGCCCACCATTAATTCGTGCATGGTTAATGATTTTACTGAAGTTGTTTCATGACCGAAACTTGTCAATGAATCGTTCATTACCCTGGAAAAACAAGCGTTCAGCAGGTCAGTTTTCCGGTTATCAATCACATTGGCACTGGCGCCTGAATCCAGGCCCATTTTTAAGCATTGTCCGTTCGCAGTAACCTGCAAGAAAGGCTCACTTCCACCTTGAGAGAAGGAAAGCGTTTCCAGAGGTCTCTGGTGTATCTGTTTTGAAGCTAAACAGTTTCCTTTTTTATCGAGTTGATAAATGGTCACTTCCCCAAAGGTATAGTCTAAAACCACTTCGCAATTCTTGAACAGGTTGTTCCCAATTACTCCCATTAATTGCATACCCATTGTTCTCTCCAAAGCATTGAAATCGGTCAAGGTGGCAGTTATTTTTTTTTCAAACCCCGCCAGGTTAATCCTTATGAAGTCAATTTCTTTTTCGGTCTCACAACCGTTGACACCATAAAATTTCTCCCCAGTTGGAAAGCCTTTGAAAAACCGGTTATTCAGCGTGACATCCGGTACGCCGGTGTCCAGAATGAACAGGCCTTCATTACCCGACACTGTGGCATTGACTATTATAAGTTTTCGTATTAGTTGGAATGAAACGGTGGTGACAGGAGGGTTTGTCTGGCCGTAAAACGGTACGCTGATTAAGAGTGCAAGGAAAAATAAGATGGTTTTCATTTTTGCGGCGTTGAAACTGTTAAAACTTCTTTTTCCAATAAAAAGGCGGGGTAGTTTTTGATGCTACCAGTCTTTGATTATTGTCAAGAGCTTCTTGAAAATGATGGGGGAAAGATGAAGGGCTTTTGCAGGAAACCTGTTGGACGGGGATGGCGCAAACAGGACGGAAATGGCGGCAGTTGGACGGAGAGTGCATCAGTTGGACTGAGAATGCATTTTTGGCAAGCCGTTTTAAAAAATGCAAAAAAAAACGCCGCTTTTCACTCAAAAAAATGAAAAGCGGCGTAGAACGGAGGAGTAGTCTTTTTTGTCTCTAACCGGCGTTTTGCTCCCGCCACACTTGCGGGGAAACGCCAAATTCTTGTTTGAATACCCGGCTGAAATAGGCGGGGTCATTGAACCCGCAGTCAATGGCAATCGCCGCAAGGCTGTACCCGGAATGGATGATCATCTCCTTGGCTTTCACCAATCGAACATAGCGGATGAAATGGGTGGCAGACAGCCCGGTCAAAGCGGAGAGCTTACGGTGGACTTGCGAGTGGCTCATCGCCAAGGTACGGCAGAGCTTTTCAACATCAAAATCGGTGGCGTCCAAATTGGCTTCTATTGTTTTCCTGACTTTAATGACGAAGGCGTTTTCTAAACTGTTGGCTAAAGGAACATTTTGGGTTTTACTTCCCTGTTCAACCTCTTTTAAAATGCTGATGTCGGAAGCCAGCATTGGACTTTCGGGAGGGGACGGCAGTTCTTCGGACAAACTCACCTCCAAGCTGGAGCGATAATACTGTTGCAATTGCCGACGCAATTCAAGCAGATTCCTGATACGCAGCAAAAGTTCTTTCTTGTGAAACGGTTTCGTTAGGTAATCGTCAGCGCCCTGCTCCAAACCCTCCAATCGGCTGTCCATATCGGCCTTGGCAGTCAGCATGATGATGGGAATATGGCTGGTGCGTTCATCGGTTTTCAGCGATTTGCACACTTCAAAGCCGTCCTTGAGCGGCATCATCACATCCAATATTATAAGGTCGGGCGTGGTGTTGAAAGCTATATCCTCACATTCCTTTCCGTTCTTGGCGATTTCAATTATGTAGTCGTTTTTCAGGCAGGTGGCGAGATAAGTGCGCACATCCTCGTTGTCGTCCGCAATCAATATATGCGGAAGGTCACTGTCTTTATTGTCCGTCAAAACTTGTGGTTCATCCACTGAATCAGGGGCATCCACATTGATTTTAGACGTTAAAACAGGCGCTTTTATTTGCTTTTCCTCCACGTCCAAATTATGCTGCAACGGGAAAGTCACTTTAAATTCAGCACCCTTGCCTTGATGGCTCTTGACCGCAATCGTGCCGTCCATCAGTTTTACCAATTCACGAGTCAGTGCCAGGCCGATGCCAGTGCCTTCGCCCTGCCTCGTATGCGTGCCATCAGATTGATAAAAGCGGTCAAAAATAAGCGGTAAATCCGCTTCGGCGATGCCAATGCCCGTGTCTTTTATTTTAAGGATAAATCGGTCATTATGCGTATTGACCCATATATATACATGGCCATCTTTCGGCGTAAATTTAATCGCATTGGATAGGATATTGGAAACGATTTGCTGCATTCTTACTTCGTCAAAATCCATGATTAATTCCTCCTCCGCTGGGATGAAATGTAACTGCACGCCTTTGTTTTCTGCCAAAGAGTGGAAGCTTTCAACGATATATTCAAGAAAAGCCACCATATCTGCCCGATGGTAATGCAAGGTTAATTTACCGCTTTCCAGTTTACTCAGGTCGAGCATTTGGTTGACGAGCGTCAGTAGGTTTTGCCCATTTCGGATTATCATTTTCAGACCTTCACGAAAATGGTCTTTCGGGTTATCCAACACCTGGTGCGCCATGCCCAGAATAACCGTCAACGGGGTGCGGAATTCGTGGGTAATATTGGTATATAATATAGTTTTGACCGCATCCAATTCCTTTAACCGCAAGGCTTCCGCCTGTTGCAGTCGCTGCCTGAGTTCAAATCGGTATAAGGCAAAAATGCTTCCACCAATCAGTAATAAATAGCATAAATAAGCCCACCAAGTCCGCCACCACGGTGGGCGGATGGTAAAGGTATAGCGTAATTCTTCGCTCCAAGCGCCTTCGCTTTTCTTGGCTTTTACTTTGAACGTATAAGTTCCCGGTGACAGATTGCCATAAGTTGCTTCGTTGTGCGTGGAAATAGCGCTCCATTGGTCTTCCAATCCTTCGAGTTGGTATTGGTATTTCACCGACTTGGGCGATTGCAAAGTTATGCCTGTAAAATTGAACGTGAGGTAATTATTATTATATGCCAGACTTAAACCCTGTGGGATGTTATACCATTTTGAAAGGCTATCCAACTGAAAATCCATCAGTTTTACGCCATTCCCCAGCGTAATACTGGTATCTTTTTTATGCGCTAATTTCCCCCATGCGATGTTTTCGTTAAACAGCGCCACATTGGTTAATTGCAAATTAGGAGCGGAAGTATCGGCCCTTAATATTTCAGGATTAAATACGGAGAGCCTGTCACCAGAACCCAACCATAATGCGCCGTCATTGGCTTCAAATATCATCCCAGCACTGAACGAACCATCTTCATTCGTATAATTTTTGAAAAATGAATGGTTTTCATTGTTAGTCACTAGCCTGGCTTTTTCGGCCATTTCATGCTGTTTGGCTTGCGTTAGCAACGACAAACCTGAATCGGAACTGAACCAGAGGTCACCATTTCGAGCCGCTGTCATACTGGAAACATGATTGCTCAATCCTTCTTTTTCGGCGAAATACGTGAAATTTTTACCGTCATATAGTACAACGCCATCGTTCAAGGTGCCGAACCAGAGATTGCCATTTTGGGCGACTTTGATGCTCAGTATATCATTGCTCAATCCTTGTTTTTCGGCAAAATGCGTAAAATGTTGACCATTGAATTTCGTAACTCCACCGCCCTTGGTGCCGAACCATAAATTACCGTTTTTATCTTCTGCTATACCCGAAACAATATTATGACTGAGTCCCTCCTTGGTCGTATAATTGGTAAAATTTTTTCCATCATATTTTGAAGCGCCACCGAAATCAGTGCCTATCCATATATTGCCGCTTTTATCTTCCAGCATACTGGTAACTCGATTGCCGCTCAGTCCTTCGTTTTCGGTAAAATGGGTGAAATTTTTTCCATCGTATTTCACAATGCCGCCACCCCAGGAGCCGAACCAAAGGTTTCCCGTTTTGTCTATCAACATTTTCGTAACCAAACTGGTATAACCTGGGTCTTTTTCAATAAGCTGTAAAAAATCTGCCTGACCTGCAAGCTGATTTTTGCCACCGTATTCCAATATGCCACCACCGATTGTACCTATCCAGGTGGTTCCAGTCTTGTCTTCTATAACAGCGCTAACCCTGTTAACCAGCCCATCTTTTTTGGTAAAATGTTTAATCCCTTGGCCATTGTATTTCGAAATTCCATCATCACCAGTTCCAAACCATATATTGCCGTTTTTACCTTCCAGTATGGCTTGAACCTGATTGGTGCGAAGCCCCTCCAATGCCTTATAGTAGGTGAAATTTTTCCCATCATATTTCGTGACGCCACCACCCGCATTGCTGAACCAAATATTACCGGCTTTGTCAGCCATCATACTCAGCACGAAATCATTGGGCAGTCCATCTTTTTGGGTGAAATGCGTAAAATGATGCCCATCGAATTTCGAAATGCCACCACCTTGCGTGCCGAACCATATATCGCCGTTTTTATCTTCCGTCAAGCAAGTGACAATATTATTGCTGAGCCCTCCTTTCACAGTATAGTTCGTGAATGATTTCCCATCGTATTTTGAAACGCCCCCGCCATCACTACCCATCCATAAATTTTCGTTTCTGTCTTCGGTAATGCTCAGGATGCTATTAAAACACAGCCCTTCTTTGGTGGTATAATGGGTGAATTTTTCTCCATCGTATTTTGATACGCCACCATCCAAGGTGCCAATCCATAAATTGCCGCCTCGGTCTCCCATGATGCTAAAGACATAATCATTGCTAAGTCCTTCTTTTGTGGTAAAATGCGTAAAGTTTTGCCCATCATATTTAGTAACGCCGCCGCCCCAAGTGCCGAACCATATATTCCCTTTTTCATCTTCGTATAGGCACGAAATATTATTATTGCTAAGCCCTTCCTGTTGGCTAAAGAGCGTGAAATTTTGTCCATCATATTTCGCTACGCCACCGCCACCCGTACCGAACCATAAATTCCCGCTTTTATCCCCTATTATAGCACTTATGCTGGTGTATCCTAAGCCTTGCAGCTTATTAAAAGCGCTGAAGTTTTCCGGGTTGGGGTCAATGCCAGCCACTTCTTTTGCCGGTACTATCTTCGGCAAACCTGCCATGATAGGGCTGTCAATAGCAGGAACTATTTTGGGAAGGGAAAAACTGTCCTGACCGGGCGTACCTACCTTTGGAATGCCAGCTACCAAAATTTTTGGCACACCGACAGGATGAATGTTTGCACGGGCGGCCTCTACTTTATGTTTTTCAACAGGTACTATTTTAGGATTGCCAACAGGTATTATTTTAGGTGGCGCAATACTATCTTGCGGTACTTTATATCCTTTAGCTTCGACTACATTCAGTGGGTAAATTCCCAATGGTTCATTCGGGTGTTTTTTGCAGGATAAAAACGGTATTGCTATCAATATATTCAGCATGCAAACCCAATAAACATTGTTTTTAAACTGGGGCATCTTTATAATTTTATGAATATGGAAATTGGGTAGGAAATGCTGCTAAAACTGCTTTCAAAAACAAGCCCCAGTCGTATTTTCCGAAAGAAATTCACCAAACCTTCCACTTTCCTCAAAGAAGAAGGTTCAAAGCCGCCATCAAAAATGACAGTGGAAACAGGACTATAAATGGATGGTATTCTCATTTGGCTTTATTTTGGCCAAATGTATAGGTTTTTCCGAAAAATCTATCACCCGCAATTCTCCATTCTCCATTTTCAACTCCCCAATCACCCCTTTATCAACGCCAACAACTCCTCCGCATTCAACTTCGCACTCACCTCTGTCCCATCCAGCAGGCTGTCTGCCAGTTCCCGCTTGTCGGCATGGAGCTTCACGATTTTCTCCTCGATGGTCTCCTCGGCCACGAGGCGGTAAATTGTCACAGGGCGCAACTGCCCGATGCGGTGGGCACGGTCGCTGGCCTGGTCTTCCACGGCGGGGTTCCACCACGGGTCGAGGTGGATGACGTAGTCGGCGGCGGTGAGGTTGAGGCCGAAGCCGCCCGCCTTGAGGCTGATGAGGAAGAGGTCGCCCTCGCCCGCTTGGAAGGCCCGGATGGCCTTGTCACGCATGGGCAGCGGGGTGCTGCCGTCGAGGTATTGGTAGCTGATGCCTTTGCTTTTCGCCCATTCTTCGATGAGGGCGAGGTGCTTCACGAACTGGCTGAAAACCAGCGCCTTGTGCCCGCCTTCTATGAGTTCCTCCACCGTTTCGGCAAAGAGGTTCAGCTTGCTGCTGGGTAGTTGACTGTCCGGCTGGATGAGCCTTGGATGGCAGGCCGCTTGGCGCAGCCGCATGAGTTCCGCCAAGATTTTGAAGCGCTTGTCGGAGGGGTCGCCGCCCTTTGAACCCTCGATATTTTCGATGGCCTTGCGCCGCAGCGCCTCGTAGAATGCCCGCTCCTCTGGCGACAGCTCCACGGTAAGCGTGATTTCCGTTTTTTCCGGCAACTCGTCCAATACATCGTTTTTGCGCCTGCGCAAAATAAAGGGCTGGATATGCCGCCTGAGTTGGTTGCGTCGCTCCCGGTCTTGCAGTTTTTCGATGGGCACGGCGTAGTTGTCGTTGAAGCGGTCAATGGAGCCGAGCAGGCCGGGGTTCAGGAAGTTGAACAGGTTCCAAAGCTCGCCGAGGTGGTTCTCCACGGGCGTACCCGTCGTGATGACCTTGAAATCGCCCTGCAAGAGCATGGCCGTCTGCGAACGTTTCGTCGCCCGGTTTTTGATGGCCTGCGCCTCGTCCAGCACGATGGTGGTGAAGTGGCGCTCGGTCAGCATCTCGCCCACCTGCTGCATCAGGCCGTAGCTGCATAGCAACAGGTCGAAGGGCTGGAGGTTGTCGAGCATCTCCTTGCGGTCGCCCTCGCCGAAGATGAGCGGGCGCAGCGTCGGGGTGAACTTGATGGCCTCGTGCCACCAGTTGCGCACCACCGAGGCGGGGGCACAGACGAGCGCCGGGCCTTGCTTCGCCCGGTCGAGGAGGAGGGCCAGAGCCTGCACGGTTTTACCCAAACCCATGTCGTCGGCGAGGCAAGCGCCCACGCCCCAGTAGGCGAGTTGCGACAGCCACTTGAAGCCGTCCTCTTGGTAAGGGCGCAGCTCTGCCTTGAAGGTCGAGGGCACTTTCGGGTTGATGTCCCGGCTTTCCCGAAGGCGGCTCAGCTGCTTTTTCCAAGCGGTGTCCACCTCCACATCGTGCAGCAGTTCGGTGAAGCCTTCGAGCGAGTGCGCCGCCAGCGGATGGAAGCGCAGGTCGTTTTTGGTTTTGGTGAAAATATTGTTCAGCTCCTCCAGTTTGCGCTGCAACTGGGAAGTGAGGGCTAGGAACTGCCCATCGTTCAATTGCACGAAACGACCCTTGGCGTTCTGTGCCAAGTCGAGCAGTTGTCGGAAGTCCATGACGAGGTTCTCGTTCACCTGCACCTTGCCGTCCATGCTGAACCAGTCCCGCTCTTTTTTGATGCCAATGCTCAGTTGGTCGAAGCCGACCTGCCCGGCAATGCGCAGCTTTTCGCCCTTGGGGTGCTCCAGAACGACCTCGCCAGCCGAGCGCAGCGGCTCCAATTCCATGAGGGCGTTCAGGGCATCCTCGGCCTCGTCGAAGAGCCATTCCCTGTTCTCGCTGGCCGTGCGCAGGAAGGTGGGGCATGCAGCCTCAACCCGCTTGGCGTTTTCCTTTTCCTTTTTCAAATCACGGGTCGCCTTCATGGGTTGGCCGCCCACTTCGGCGATGATGCTCTCCCGCCCCTCGCCCGGCTTGAAATAGGGCGGCTCGGTGGTGAAGGGTTTTACGAAGAACTCCATTTTGAAACCATTGCCGACCGGCAACAAATGCACGAAGGTGACGGGGTTGCCCTCGATGGTAGGTAAGTTCACACTCTCGCCGCCCACCTCGCTCTGCACTGTCACGATGGTGCTCAGGTTGCCCACGGCTTCTATGAGGCGCTGCTTGCCCTTGGGCGGCACCCGCAGCCGTCCGTGGTCGAGCAGGCGATTGATTTCGGCGTGCTGGTCGCTCACTTTCAGCAGCACGTAGCGGGTCGGGGTCTCCCGTGTGAGCTGTACGCCAGCGCCTTTGAACTCATGGGAGAAGCGAAGCACATAGTCCTCGCCGATTTGCTCCACATGGATTTGCGGCTGCTGCGCAACGAGTTCCACGCTGATGCTGGGGTTGTCGAGGAGGAAAAGCAGGGGATGGCCAACGAGGGCGGGCATCAGTTTTTCAAAATCAAAATAATACTCCACGCCGCCGTAGTAGCCGTGGTTGCTAAGCTTGATGGCTTTGGCGGCCTCCTTGTCCTGGTCGGTCATATTGTCCACGCCGGCTTCCTTTAGGCGCTTGAGGGCGACGTTGCGGCCCTTGCTCCATGCGCCTTTGCCGAAGGTCTGCTCCACGGGCTGGATTTGGTTGTGCTGAAAATCCACCCACCAGACGAGGCGGGTCTGCTTTTCGGGAGCATCCACGGCGACTTTCTTTCCTTTTTTGGGTTGTATCTGTAAAAGGGCCTCCAGTGAGCGTTCCCATGCCTCGGTGCGGGGGAAAATGGTCGTGATGCTTTCCAGTCCAAGTTCCTGCTTCAATTTGGCGGCCACCTCGGCGTACTCGTCGGCCAGTGTTTTTTCTTTCTCAAAAATGGACAGCAAAGTGACCAGTTCCATTTCCACCCAACGGTAGCCTTGCTTGGCGGCGGCGAGGTAGTTGTTTTTGAGGTAAATCTTGACGTGGGCTGCCAATGGCATATCGTTCCAATAATGGGCGGCGGCGTAGAAAATCCAGTCGAGCGGCGTATCGGGCTGCGGGTCGAGCGACTGGCTTGCCCCCGTGAAATTGTTCAACTGGAACTGCAAGCCCGACTTCAAGTAAGAAAACAGCTTGGAAAACGGGTTGATGGTCGTTTCCTCCACCAATTTCAGCGCTGTGTTCAGGTAGTCCTTGTCCCGTTGCCTGATGGTAGAAAGCACGTGTACGATACCCTGAAAATTGGGCAAAGTGCCCTTGCGCAGCCCCGCATCCTTGCGGAACTGCTTCACAGATTCCTCCAAATAGTCGCCCGCCAATTTGTGCTGCCCCTTGAAAAAAAGCGGGATGGCCATGCGCCCATAGCGGTTCATGCCCATCTGGGAGTCCGCCTCTGCCATTCGGATTGCCGTATCGAACTCGCCACGCAGCGTATGGTAAAGCACCAAAATGCCGAGGATAGGCTTCTGCTTTTCCTTATCGGTCAGCCAATTGTTTGCAGCGATATAATCAAGGAATTCGGTGGCGGGCGAGAGGTCATTGACGGCCTGTGAAAGGAGTTGGTGCAGCGCCATTCCCTGAATAACATCAGGGAAAGTGGCCAGCCACTCAGCATTAAAGGGCGTGAAGAAGTTCTTGAAAAAATCGGAACCGGCCCAGGCCTCTTTGTAGTAGCGGTCCATGTCGGCGATGACCTCCTCCACCCGTTTCACATTGCCTTCGTACAGGGCGATGCGCAGTTCCCGTATGCAGACCTCGAAATTCCTTGGCCCCCACATCCACTCCCGGTAAGGCAGCACTTTCTGAATATGGCGCACATAGCCTTTGAACTCCTTGTCAATGACCGCCATGCGCATCACCAGTTCCCGGAACTTATCGGCCACCTTCATCTCCAATTTGAGGTTGAGGTGCAGCCAGCCGCCCGCATCGAGCAGTTCACGGTACTCCTTCACCTGCGGGCCTTGGAGGTAGTTGCCACGGTCGGTGCGAATATCGCACTCCCTCAGCAGGTTGACCATGGTGGTCTGGTTCACCGGCTCGTAGGCGATGGCGAGCAGCTTGAGCATGATGCGCTCCGTTTCGTCAAGTTCCTTGAAGCGCTGTCGGAAAGTCTGAATGTCCATTGAATGGCCCCGGGTTTGGAAAAGGGCGGACAAAGGTACGTGGAAAGGTGGGGGAGTTGTTTGTGTTTTTAAAAAATGATTTGGCAAAAGGGGATTATCACATTAAAACGAACCCCGCCCAGTAGTAAGGGTCTTCCCACCCCGGGGTGTCCCGCAATTCAGACTGCGCTTTGCGGAATGCTTCATTAATATCCATCCCAGACAGCCAGTGCCCATAAAATGATATCATAAACGCTGCCGTAGCCCGGTCGTCCACCTGCCAGAGGGTAACGAGGAGCCGCTCCACGCCCGCCATCTTGAAGGCACGCTGGAGGCCATAGACGCCCTCGCTGCCCCGTAGGTCGCCAAGGCCAGTTTGGCAGGCGGAGAGCACTACCAGCTTGGTGTTGGAGAGGTTGAGTGGTGCTATTTCGTAGGAGATAAGCATTATGGGGCTGATGGCAATATCCCAATTAGACCAACAATTTACAACGATAACGCTGATATGTTTGTGCCCAAACCGGGCAGGGGGCTGACTTTATGGCGTTTTATCCACCGGGGAATAGAGATTTTTTACGGGAATGATTGCACGGGGCAGAAGATTCCAGTTCCAATATCCTATTTTTGGCCAAATAGCTTGTCAAAGGCTTAACTTAGCTGCGTTGGACAACAGCTTTGGATGCGTTTTATCGCAAAACCTCTATAAAAATATTGAGTACCATGTATTACGTCAGAAATAACCCCTTATCCATCATAATTGCAATAACAGTTTTTCCATTGTTGATAGCAGGACAGAGTTACCCCTGTGACCTTCCAAGCCCAGCTTTCACCATCAAAAAAATAGAACTGCCCAACTCGCCGAAACACAAAGCCATCACTGGTTATTTGCCCAAAGGTCGCTTGTTGCTGCAATGCACCAACGAAGCCGACCTGCCCCCTGACAAAAAAGCCACCCGACAGTTTTGGGAAGTATCTCAAGACAAGGATGGTAACATTTCTCATAAAAAATCACGGCTCGACCTGCCTGGTGAGCTTGCCACACTTGATGACTCTACTATATTTTACACTGTCGAAATGCAGGGCAAACGCTATTTCAGGCTCGCTAATTTGGGACAGGATGGAGGCATAGTGCTGGCATCGGACAAGTCAGCACCATTGGATTGGGACAAGGAAGTGCGCAACCCATTTATTTTTAAACTATCCTATAATAGCCCAAGCGTGCTCATTTTTTCGGCCAGGGCGGATGGGAGAAATGACCAAGACCTTTTCATTTCGGAAATATTGTCCGCTTCTACTTGGACTAAGCCACGGCGGTTGGAAAACCCAGCGGTCAATTCCCCTTTTGATGAGCGATACCCTACAGTGGGCAGCGATGGCACATTGTACTTCTGCTCTAACCGCCCCGGTTCAGACTGCTACCAAGCCGAAGGTGGGGGCAAGTTGGACCCTTGGCGGGTATTCCCAGATTTCAACAAATACTGGCGAACAACGGCTGCCTCGCCCCTGCCCGCACCGCTTGCCTCCAAATCCGAGGAGCGAGCATTATTTTCGGTGTGGGGAAGCCCAGGGAACGGGTTTTTCATCTCCAACCGGGAAGATGGCAAGCAAATGGAACTTTATACCTATGAGACAGAAGGCGAGTCATTTGAAACCATTGAGCCGACCTACTACGCTTTAGTTATTGGTGTGAGTGGATATAAAGCGTTGGATATATTGCCAAATCCGGTGCCCAATGCCCGCCAATTGACCGAAACCCTGGAGAAACGACGGGGCTTCAGGGTGAAGCTGCTTGAAAACCCAACCAGTGAGGAAATTTTAGACCACCTCTCGCAGTATGGCCATTTACAGCCCAACGATTATTTGTTGGTGACATTCTTCGGGCATGGGATTGCACAGCCTGACGTTCAAAGCCCGCAGACTTGCTTATTAGCCGGGAAGGATGGCAAGGCCGATGGCAGCAATTGCATCACGCCGGATGCCTTCCAGGATAGATTGCTACGCAACATCCAGAACCCCCGACATGTGCTGGTGATTTTGGATGCTTGTTTTGGTGGCTTATTTAAGCCGCAGGTGCTTAGGGGTGAGTTCGACAACGACAGCCGCAAGCTACTTGCCTCCACGAAGGGCGATTGGGTACCCGACGAGAGTTGTTTTTTAACTTTCTTGATGGAGAAACTCAATGAAGGCTATGCTTTCAATGGGCAACAGCTTTTCAACCATATTTACGATGGCATGAAAAACTCGCCCCCCCTGTCGCCCTGCCGGGAAAACAGCCCGAGCTATTTTGACCTTCCTGGCTCAAAAGGAGGTGACTTCCCATTCCCGGCTGTCATAAAGCACTGACGGAGCACTCATGAAGACCGCCGTTGCCACGACCAGGTGCCCTTGAAGTCAAAAATCAGGCTACCGCCCTGCACGTACTTTGAGAGGGGCTTGGACAGGCCTGCACTCAGGGTCAGGAAGTGGTTGTTCCATTGCCCGGCAGAAGAGAGCAGCCGCTCATAGCCGAACTGGGCACCCACGGCATAGTGGCTTGCGTCGGAGCTGGCCATTGCGCCCAAGAAGAACCGCTCGTCCAAGAAATAATTGCGGATATAGGCATCGAGGGCAGTAGGTTGGTTCAGGCTGAGCCGAAGCCGACCACTCACCCAAACCGAGCCACGCCCGAAACCACCTTGGGCCAGCAGGTCATCTTCCGCTTGAGCCTTGCCGCTGCCCTGCGTTTCATCCAAAAAATTGACATGGCGAAACGAAAGCCCCGCAAACCAGTTCCATGCGGCGTTGCGGTCGTAGAAGGAATAGAAGGCGCCAATGCCCGAATGCAGTCGTAAGCGGGCATTGCCCACTGTGGCCGCAAGGGGGTCGCCTTCATCGAACTGGTCGAGGTTTTCGATGGAGACCCTGTGCGATAGGAGGCCAACCGATACCCCGACCTTCAAGCCCTTTGCCAGCCGGATGGCATAACGACCCGAAAACCCCGTTTGCCGGGTCTCCCCTATTTTATCGCTGAGCACCGTGGCACCCATCTGATGCCGCTCAGAAGCATTGTCGAGCCAGGTTAGCGCCTGCGCCTGTGGGTAGCCGGGCGTGCTGAAGTTCCACCACTGGTTGCGCACCAACAGGTGGACCACCGTGCCCCGGTAGCGCATCTCCTCGATGGAAAGGCCCGCCGGGTTGTCCGTGCCGAATTCGTCGGCACTTTGGGCATAGCGGGAGGCTTGCTGCGCAATGGATGTTGTGCTCGACAGTATTGTGATAAAAAGGATTTGTAGGTACTTTTTCATGGCAGACAAGTTTGTTAATGCACGACAGTGATGAATCCCCGATGTTGGATGGTCTCGTCGTTGGCAGCTATTCGCAGGGTGTAAAAATAGGTATCCGGCGGCACCAGTTCCCCGTTCCATTTGGCATCCCAAAGTTGATCGTAGTTGGTGACAGGGCCTTCCCTTAGCACACTGCCGTACCGGTTGTAGATGGTCAGTTCCACCTCATCGCTGGGATAGAGGAGTATGCCCGTGAACGTGAGATGGTCGTTCATTCCGTCGCCATTGGGGGTGAGCAGGGGTTTTTCGGGGAAGCCGATGCGCTGGCGATTGGGGTTGTCAACTTTGGCCACGGTGCTGCCCGTACAACCCAATGCATCCGTGACTTGGATGGCATACACGCCAGCCCGTAGTCCGGTCAGCTCGAAATTATTGTTGAGGCAGAGCACCTGAAGGCTGTCGGTCAGGAAACCTCGGTTGGGCTGCCAGTTGATGGTAAAAGGCGGTGTACCGCTTTCCAAGCAGAGGTAAATCTCGCCGTCGTCCTCGTTGATGGTCTCGTCCTTGGTCAGGGTGTCAATGCTCAAGCCGGCGATGTTCACGGTGAGTTCATCTAAAATGAAAAAGCAGCTGGGGTCGTTTTTAAGCCTTGCAATGACGTTGAAGTCGGTGGGTTGCGTCAGGCTGATGTCGGGGAAGCAGGCATCTTGTCCGTTGCCGCTCAACGTAAAGCCTGTTGCGGCCATTTCCTTAATCAGTTCGTAGTTGAAGTTGGCATTGGACTGTGCTACGCAAAGGGTAACGGAGTTGCCCTCGCAGGTGGAGCTTGGGGCGTTGGCCCATTGAAAGGCGGGAGCTGTAGTTGGGCAGGGGACGCTGCCATCCGTCAGCACGACGGGGTTGGGATAGTTCACGGTGCATCCTGTGAGGCTATTCCGCACTTGGATATTGTAGCTGCCGATTGGGAGGCCAGTGAAATTGCCGCTTGTCTGGAAGCTGCTGCCGCCGTTGATGCTGTATTGGAGGTTAGCGCCAGCGGCGGCGATGGTGATTTGGCCGTTGTTGAAATCGGGTAGTGTGGGGTTGGTGGGGGTGACGGAGGCAATGGTAGGAGAGCATCCGGCGTCTGCGCAGTTGGCGCAGGGTTCATTCTGAGAAGTAGGGCAAATATTGACATAATTGCCGCCAGATAAGCTAAAAGAAGCATTAATATCTCCAATCTCATCACCATATTCAGTCATGGCAAGGACAGTATAGCAGCCCTCAGTTGGCAATGGGGTAAAAATCTCTGCTTGAACATTTGAATAATCCCAATCCAGCAACTCACCTTCAGGTGAATAAATTTCTAATCTAATATAAGTCATGTCAACAGAACTCAATAAGACCTGAATACTTGAATTGTTTGAAACACCAACGACAAATGCTTTCATTTCAGTTCCAAAATTCAAGAACCCATTATAAGTCGAATTATTTGAAATAACGACTGAAACAGGAGGGATATTCGCTTTTTGAATTGATATTAAATATGAGCCAGTTTCATCGCCATATTGTGTATTCGCAAAGATTTTATAAACTCCATTAACAGGCAAAATAATACCATCAATTCGAGCTTCAACGTTTGAATAGTCCCAACCCAACTGGGTAACCCCGTTAGGGTGGTAAAGCTCTAAGCGAATATAGGTCATATCTGGTGATGCCATTCTTATTATTACAGCGTCTCCTTGCTGACCTTGAAATTCATAAACATCAACTTCGCCTAATACATCAATTGAAGTTTCTATACTTTCTCCATAACTTATTAAAACTGGTTGACTTTTTGCGAAATCCAATGCAATAAACTGAATTGCGAATGGCAGCAAATAGTAGATAAAATACTGTTTTAATTTTCGTTGCATTTTATGAAGTTTTGATTATTCTTAAACATGTGAGCACCTTTTTCCTTTAGATGGAAATTCAATAAAAATTAAGGTGAACACCCCTCCCGCACCCTCCCCCTCACCATTACCCCGTGCTGTGGCCTGAAGATGTCCCGCTGCGCTTGTTGAAGTGTCTGCTTGTGGGCCTCCTCGAACAGCTCTGCCCAGGTCAGGCGTTGGGTGCCCGTGTTGATGAACTTGTCGAGGGCCTCCACGAGGGCATTGGTGAAGATACTGCCCGTACGGGCATTGCCGTAGGAGAACTCAGAGCACTTGCTGCTGAGCAACTGCACCGTGCCGCAGGCGGAGAACAGCGACTGATAGACCTTGTTCAAGGCAGCGCCCCTCTTGCCGCCTTCACCACGCACGGATCGGACGAGGCCACACCCGTCCACCACGACCACCGTGAGACGGGCCTGTTTTTTTTCCAAGGTTGGCACAATCCAAGCAGTGGAAAGCAGGTCGGTGGCATCCCTGCCAAGCTGGAGGGTGCGCATGGTGTCCGGCTCGGCAGCGTTGCAGAGCGCAGCACCGGAATAGTAGAAAAAGAAGATGTCCTTGTCGGGCAGAACTTGCATGGCGTTCATGGCCTCCATGAGCCTGGGCGAGGAGAAATCGGCCCCGGCCACCACCTTTGTCTCCAGTTTGTAGCCGATGCCGTTCGCCATTTCGGCGACCTCTTTTTTCATCTTTTCAAGGTCAATCTGACAGATCTTGGCGAACTCGGCGTTGGGGTCACCTGTGTCGGCGACGAGCAGGGCATGGAAGGTCTGGGCACGGGCAATCATGCTTGCAGCCAACAATAGGGCCAACAAGGATAAGGTGTTAGGTGCTTTCATTTCAATTCGTTTAACAAAATGACCGCCTGTTGGCGGATGGCCTCGTACTCGGCATTGCGTAGCAGGTTGGCCGTTCTTTTGGCTTGGGGAGCATCGTTGTTTTTCAAGTGGGCGAGCACCAACTGCCATTGCATCAGTTCTTTCAGGTAGCCGTAATTGACGGAGTCCACTACCCCCTCAATCCCTTTTTGCAGGGTTTCGATGGCCTTAGGGGCATCCTCTTTTTCGAGCCATGCCCGCGCAATATAGAGGTTCATTAGGTTTATTTCATCAGGCATTTCCTCCTCATCGGGCTTTGCCTTGGCAATGTAATCGGACAATATGCCAATCGCAGCGTGCCATTCCTTCGATTCGTATGCTTCCAACCCTTTGGTTTTCAGTTCGTCGAGTTGTTGCGACCCAGTGATGCCCTTGTGATGAAGCCCTTCGTTGACGAGGGCGTAGGCTGCTTTGGGGTACAGTGCCGGCACGTCGTGTAGGGCGTAGAGCTGCTGGGCGTTGGGCGAAGATGCCCTTGTCCACCACCAAGCAAAGGCCGCCAAAAGAAGCATAACTGAGGCTGCAATGGCCCATGCGTATGGCCACAACCGACGTACCTTGCCACCAGAACCCGTTTCCTGATTCGAACGGGCGGGATGTGACTGCATGGCGTTTTCCTTGAATGCCAAAGTCTGCGCCCGGTGGTGGGCGGCCTTAGCGAGGCGGCGTAAGTCAAGCTCGGCTTTCATGGCCGGGTCGGCTGCTATGGCCCGAAGAAGGGAGGCCAACTCCTCATCATTCATCTCATTGTTGAAGTAGCGGTCAATCATGTCATATTGTGCTGTGGTCATGGTTCGATTTTTTTAAAACAGTGGTGTTGAACAAGGAAATACAAATATTTGCCAGTGCAAGTAAAAGCGTTTCAAAAACTCAGCACCCCATGTGAAAACAACCCTGGGAAGCGCCTTTCCGCTACTTCCTTCAATTTTAAGAAGCACCTGTTTCTTGCAACAGAGACACCCGTACGAGAGCTATACCCAATCTGCCCCATGATTTCCTCGTCTTTTTTTCCTTCAAAATAAGCGTACAGGATAATGGGGTATTTATCATCCAATAGTTCCACTTCCTTTATGCAGGTATGGAGGGCATCAAGCCGCTCGGCCTTCATCAGGGCCACGAGGGGTGTCTCATCAGGGTCGCCGAGAAGGTCGTCAAGGCCATCGAGCGAGAGGTCGGGTCGGTTCTTTGCCGACCGTTCCCTCAGCTTCCGCCAGTAGTTCTTCATAAAACCGTGGAAGTAGGCGCATACGCTCGACGTGAGGCTGACTGTCCCGCTCTTTGCCCTTTCAGCCAAAGCCCTGACGGCTTCCCAGAACACGTTCTCGGCGAGGTCCTCCGAGCCGCTGTCCCGTGCGATTCGCTTTCGGAATGGCCCGGAGCAGCCCGCCCACAGACATTCCCAAATTTCGGGCACCCGGCTTTCGAGCAGGGCAGCGAGCATATTGCCCTCAGTGCAGGTGTCTTGATAGTTGGTCATGGTCGCTTGTTTTGAATTGGTTAAACTTTAATGTTCTATCCTCACAACTTTATTGATGTCAACAAAAAATCATGATTTTTTTTCAAAAATGATGTTGATTAAAAGGGGCTTTAAGATGAGGCATAAGTTTGGTAATACCAACCGGGAAAACAGCGTTTCCCGATTGGTATGCCTTTGTTTATATTATTGGCAACATTCTTTGTCCCCAAGTAATGCTTTGCAGGGCGACCAGAACCAACCTCCATTGTCCCAACACCTTCCATAATCCAACTCCTTGACCAACATTTTGGCTGCTTGTAAGTCGTTGGTCCGTTCCTTGTGCTTGTTGCTGTCAATGTTAAAGAGGAAGTCCGCAGATTTCCCTTTTACAAATGCAGCAGTGGCAACATCGTTTAGTGCCCAATTGCTGAATATTCGGCTCTTGTCCGCCTGCGAGACACTTCCAATTGGTGGGCATTTTGTTAGCGTTGCTTGTTGTTTCTTGGCATCTATTTCAAACTGAGTAATGCATAAATTGCAGGCTTGAATTGCTGCCTCGAATTTTGATACTGCCAGCTTGTTATTGCCAGAAGAACGGGCCGACACCCCAGCATTGTAATTTTCCCACGCATCTTTAAGGCACTGAACTTGACCGTTCAGAGAAGCAGCCCCGATGGTGAGAGCAGCCAAAAACATGAATGCGCTTTTTAAATTTGATTTCATTTTCAGAATATTTAAAGGTTAATGTTGAAGAATTACCGTAATTTTTTTGCTCTTAGTGAATGATGGAAGCTCCTGTATTCCTTGGCTTGCTGGGTCTTTTCGGGCCGCAAGTATGGTTTGTTGAGCTGCACTCTTTTCTGGTACCACCAAAGCATATATATGGAATGTCTTTCCCTCGTCATCAAATGAGCCGATTGACAAGTTTGGGACTTCCCATTGTCCCTTCCTCTCATTGCCGACTCTAGTTGCCATGGGGCTATCGAAGAAAAAAATCCCACTTTCCTTGTCCTGAACCGCTACCCAAATAATATTGTCTTTTGGAAGATTCCTATAACATCCACTTACTGTAATTGGCGATGTTGTATGTTGGGAATCAACAGGGTTGCACAATTTGAACACTTCCCTTGAGTTTATCCATGTTGCCAAAAGTGCAGCAATGCTTGCAATTAGCAGGATAGGCGCTATTTTCTTGAGCCAATCAGGCCAACCTTTCTTGCCTTTGGATTTTGCCCAATAACCCAGAACCGTTGGAAGGCTTAAAAGGAAAGCTATTATAGCCTCGAAATTGAACCAATATGCCATTGACCAAGCCAGCGACAACGCCATAACCATGATGGAAATTCCCAAACCTAATTTATCAAGCATGACTTTGAATTTATGCTTACCAATATTTGCCAACTTATAAAAAACTAATTAACCTAAGTTGCGGATGTGGGTTGATAATAGTTTATAAAATGGATGCGGGTTGATACGGGTCAGAGTATCTTTAAAAATCAACCCTTATCAACCTCATATGCTTCATCAACCTCCACATTCCAAAATTATCCGCAACTTGAGCTAATTAAGGTCAACCATTTGGTTTTCACTGAAGACACGGTTTCAGAGAATAATAACCACCCTCCCAACAGCCACCAACCTACCATCCTCCGCCACTAACTGCAAGAGGCACAAACCGCTAGGTAATCCAATCGTTTCCACCGTTAGCAGCTTGCAATTCTGTGCAGGCACCTGCTTGATGAGCTGTCCCCTCGCATCGCAAAGCCGCAGCAAACAGGGCGGAAGGCCATCGGACACCTCCACATTGATAAAGCTGGAAGCAGGGTTTGGGAAAACTGCGAGGTCGGCAATGGACTGGCGCTCCCCAACGGCATTGACGCCATCTTGTTGAACCACGATTGTATAACTGACCCCACAGCCCGTAATAGTGATGGAAGCAGTTCGGGGCGCTGTGCCCGTGTTTTCATCATAGTAAAAAATGATGGTTTCATCAAAGCCACCTTCGGCGGGGTCAACCACCAGCCAGTTGGCACTCACTTCTATTTCCCAGTCGCTGCAGTTGCTGAATACTTCGAAAGTTCCTTGGCCTGCGTCATTTCCCACCAATGTAAAATCAGGGCTGGCAGTAGTAGTGGTGGGGCCACCGCCGTTGCCTTGCTGCGTGAGTATAAACTCGGCCACCTCGCCACAGCAAGTGATTGTGACTTTTGCCGTTCGTGATTGGCTATCAGTGTTCGCATCATAATTAACCGTGACAGTATTCCCAGAAATGGAAGTCGAGACCCAAGTGGCGTCGTCGCTCACTGTCCAATTGCAGTTGCTTGTCACTGTAAAGCTCGTGCTGCCAGCCCCTGCCCCCACAGGTTGCGACGTTTGGCTGAGGGAGAGCACTGCTTCCCCAGCCTGCTCTACTTCCACTGTGTCCGTCACCCCACATCCCGTTATGGTGATGGTAGCCTCCCTGCTTTCACAATCAGGGTTTTCATCGTAAAACACAGTGACCGTTCCATTCAAGCTGCCCTCGTCCGGGCTGACGACGAGCCAAGGCACGTTCTCTGACACCGACCAATCGCTGCAGTTGCTCGAAATGGTCAGGGTGGCCAGGCCGCTGTTTTGTTCAAAACTAAAGGCACTTGGGCTGGCGGTAATGATAACTGTGGCTTGGCCTGCTTGGGAAAGCACGATGGTTCGGCTCATCCCGCATCCCGTAACGGTGATCGTCGCTGTGCGGGTGCTTTGGCTGGTATTTGCACCGTAGTTGATGGTTACAGTACCGGGTTGCGTACCGATTTCGGGGCTGATGGTGGGCCAAGACTCGCTGGAGCTTACCGACCACTCGCAGCAAGTGCCCGAAACGGAGAAGGTCACTTGGCCTGCCGCTTGGCCTGCGTTGATAAATGTAGGGCTGACGTTCAGCGTTGCAGCGGCTTGCGTTACCGTGATGTTTTCCGTCAGGCAGCAGCCCGTCAGGGTGAGGGTACCTGTCCGGGAAATGGGGCTACTGTTTTTTCCGTAAGAAATTGCCAGCGATCCATTGTTGCTGCCCGAAGTTGGCGTCACGGTGAGCCATGAAATAGTGTCGGTGACTGCCCATGCGTTGCAATTGCTCGTCACGTTCACGGTGGCTTGGCCTGCGGGAACACCGAGGTTCAGGAACGTCGGGCTGGCGTCGAGGGTGGAGGGGGCTTGGGTCACTGGCACGTTCACTGTGAGGCCGCAGCCGCTTAGTGTGAGGGTGGTGGTGCGGGCCGTGCCGCTGCAATTTGGTTCAAAGGTCAGGTTGATAAGCTGGCTGCCCGTTCCACTTACCGTATCCGGGCTTATCCAAGGGGCAGTTCCAGGCACGATCAATGTCCAGGCAATGCAGGTACTGTTGACGTTGAGGCCAAGGGTCTCGCCGTCGTTGGAGATGCTCAAAGAGGTCGGGCTGGCGGCAAGCGTGGCCCCTGCCTGCGAGATGGAGATGGGCACGGAGTGGCAGCAGCCTTCGAGCATGACACTGCACGAACGGGCAACGGAGGTAGGGTTCGGCTGGAAGTTGACGGCCACCGTGGCGGTGCCATTGCCATTGGTTGGGGTTAGCGTGAACCAAGGGCAGCCCCCCATTATTGACCAATCGGGGCAATCGGTGGCCACTTCGAAGGATTGGTTGCCGCCGAGGGCGTTGATGCTGACGGTGCCAGCGCTTGACGTCAAGGTCGGGCTGAGGCAGACGAGGGAAAGCGAATAATCGCCCGTGTTGTTGCCTTCGTTTTCTTCCACCACGATGATGAAATCGTCATAATTCAAAGCTGCGTTCAGGATTGCCGAGTTGGAAGAGCTAGCAGTGTTCGACGCAATGAAATCGCCAGCCCCGCTGTACAGCGTTAGGGTTTCGTTGAAGGAAAATGACGAAGACGTGAAAATCAATTGCATGGAGTTGCAGGATTCAGCGTCAAAATAGAACGCATCCATTTCGGCGGACTTGCCAATATTGCCTGTGAAGTTCCCTACACATTCCACCAATTGGGCACACGACGGCTTCAATACTTGCAGCGATGCGCCGTATCCCTCCTCGTCGTCGCCGCCATTGTCCATTGCCAGCAGGATGTAAGTGCCCGTCTGTGTGAGGTTCACCACCGGGCTGCCAAGCCGGGCAAGGCTGCTGTTGGTGTTGGTGTTGGAGGTAAGTTGCTGACCGTCGGGGCCATAGAGTTCCAAGGCGGCGTCGAGGGAGAACTGGTCGCCCTTCATCCGGGCGATGAGCTTCTCCCCTGCTGTGCCCTCAAAGTAGTAGGCGTCCATTTCGGCGGACTTGCCGATGTCGGCGCCCAGGTCGCCATCGCAGCCGATGGGCTGGGCGCACGACTGTTTGAGGAATTGCATTGAAAGGCCATATCCTTCTTCGTCGTCGCCGGTGTTGTCCATCGCCAACAAGATGTAAGTGCCTGTTTTGGAAAGGTTTACCACCGGGCTGCCAAGCCGGGCAAGTCCGCTGCTCGTGCTGGCATTGGCCTCTACCTGCTGCCCGTCGGGGTCGTACAGTTCCAAGGCGGCGTCGAGGGAGAACTGGTCGCCCTTCATCCGGGCGATGAGCTTCTCCCCTGCCGTGCCCTCAAAGTAGTAGGCGTCCATTTCGGCGGACTTGCCGATATCGGCACTCAGGTCGCCATCGCAGCCGATGGGCTGGGCGCACGACTGTTTGAGGAATTGCATTGAAAGGCCATATCCTTCTTCGTCGTCGCCGGTGTTGTCCATCGCCAACAAGATGTAAGTGCCTGTTTTGGAAAGGTTTACCACCGGGCTGCCAAGCCGGGCAAGTCCGCTGCTCGTGCTGGCATTGGCCTCTACCTGCTGCCCGTCGGGGTCGTACAGTTCCAAGGCGGCGTCGAGGGAGAACTGGTCGCCCTTCATCCGGGCGATGAGCTTCTCCCCTGCCGTGCCCTCAAAGTAGTAGGCGTCCATTTCGGCGGACTTGCCGATATCGGCACTCAGGTCGCCATCGCAGCCGATGGGCTGGGCGCACGACTGTTTGAGGAATTGCATTGAAAGGCCATATCCTTCTTCGTCGTCGCCGGTGTTGTCCATCGCCAACAAGATGTAAGTGCCTGTTTTGGAAAGGTTTACCACCGGGCTGCCAAGCCGGGCAAGTCCGCTGCTCGTGCTGGCATTGGCCTCTACCTGCTGCCCGTCGGGGTCGTACAGTTCCAAGGCAGCGTCGAGGGAGAACTGGTCGCCCTTCATCCGGGCGATGAGTTTTTCCCCTGCCGTGCCCTCAAAGTAGTAGGCGTCCATTTCGGCGGACTTGCCGATGTCGGCGCTCAGGTCGCCATCGCAGCCGATGGGCTGGGCGCACGACTGTTTTATGATTTGGAATGAGATGCCATAGCCCTCCACATCATTGTTGCCATTGTCGGAAGCCAAGATGGTAAAGTTGCCGGAAACCGGAAGCGTAAACGTAGGGCTGCCGATGCGGGCCACCCCACTTGATGTACTGGCATTGCTGGCGAGCATCGTCCCCGTTGGGCCGAAAAGCTCCAGTTTGGCATCCAGCGAAAACTGGTCGCCCTTCATGCGGATAATGACCCGTTCGCCAGCCTGCCCTTGGAAGGTGTATTGATCCACCTCGCCCACAGCGCCGATAGAAGCACTAATATCCCCATCGCAGGCAATGGGCGTTTGAGCAAACGCCCCGTTTATTCCTATAAAAAACAGCAATGCGAAAAGGGAATATGCGAAGTTTGTAAAGTTCTTTTTCATGGCAAATGATTGAATTTCAATGATTTTAAAAATGGAATAAATTAAAGAAACACCCCAAACCCAATGCGCAGTCCGTAGCTCCCTTGGGTTTTTTCTTCCTTTGTCTCCTTGTCCTTCACCGATAGCCGCTCATACACGCCCTGCACCTCCACTGTCACCCGTTCGCCTAGGAAGTAGGCAAGGCCAGGGCCCAGACTGAGGGAAAACAGCCCGTCCACGTTCTCGTAAACTTGGTCAAATACCTTGACCTTGTTCTTTGCAGAGCCAAAGGCAAGAGCGGCCTCAGCGGTCCATTTCAGCTTGGGATTTGGTAGGTTGCCATAGTACCTAACGAAGGGGCCAAAGGCAAAAAGGGAACTCGTTTCCGTCCGGCCATCTTCCTTTGCCTTGGCAGAGACCAAGCTTAAGCTGACTCCTCCCAATAGGTTGTCGCTTAAGAAGTACCCCGCATTGGGCGAAAGTCCGGTGGTTGTGTATTTCACTCCGTCTTGTTCGGAAGTACTGAATCCAGCGGAGTTCCTCCCGCCCGTTGCCGTTGAGGTAGCATTGTTGGCAAGCCCAGTGGCCGAGGCCACCATGATGCTGCCCTTGCGCATGGGGGTTGAGCGTTTTGAGGACTGGGTCAAGTTCGGATTATTGGGCTGGGGCGGGTTAGCTGGCTTGGTGGGTGTTGTCTGGTCAGCCGGTGGCTCCACATGGTTGCCACTATTGGATATCACGTCGCCAGCGCCAATGGTGATGGGTGGCTTTTGGCTTGCCGCCATTTGGTTAGCTGCATACCAGTTCCAATGGAACCGGGCGTACAACATGGCATTGGTCGACTTGGAGGAAGAAAACGCTTCTTCCCATTGTGGAAAAAGTGCCTTCGCACCCAACTCAAAATTGAAGGAGCGGCCCATGTTATTCACCCGCATTATTTCCTGCGTCCAGCCAATGGTAGCTTGCGTGGTGGAATAGTCGCCCATCAGTTGCCCCAAACGTATGGCTAAACCATGTGCCTTGTACTTGAAGTTGCTTGGTTTCAGCTTTCTCTTGCCGTAAAAGTTGGCGCCTGCTTCTAAAACCAGTCCCGGTGCCACAGCGATGGTCTGTGCTTCCAAAAAGGGGTCTTCTTCTATCAGCCAAGTAGCGCCTAAGCCCCCGCTGAACTGGAAGGTCTGCTTCGCTGTCTTGGCATACCGCACGGTAAACAAGAGCCCGTCACCGAAAGACCCCCCATACCCAATCCGTCGGCTGTAGGCTGCTTCGTCAAAAACCCTGTTGTTCATGACGCCAGTTGGCGAAACGGGCTTCACTGCTTGGGATATGCTCTCTATTTCGTTTATTTCGAAGGCGAACACGCTCCCGTCCGCCGTCCTGATTTTCACCACAGAATCGTCCCGGTGGAAGATTTCGCCTCTCACCTCGCTGCCCTTTTTGGTTTTCAAAACGTCAACACTTTGCTGTGAATAACCAGCAAACACTAATAGAAATAGGCATATAACCAAAGCAGCAGATTTTTTTAGCAATAAGTTGTTAGGCCCATTAAAGGGTATGGTGTAAATTTCAAGCATGGCATTTTAATTTTTAAATTGGTGGATTTGTTGCTTAAATGGGTCATGGCGCACTTCAACCTTTTTGCAATAGGCAATTGGCAGCGTTCCTGCACTTTTCCTTTTTTGCATCGGCCTCAATGGTATGTCGGAAGAATACGTTGCCCTGTGCATCACTTGACCAGCCGCTGCCCCCATCGTCTTGGCGCGTGGTGATAGGTGTTTCAGGCGGAAACTGAATCTGTATGCTAGCTACCTTGTCAGTGGCCAATATTTGGAGTTGTTCCTTGCTCAAGGTAAAATAGCACCCCAACGCATGCCAGGTAATTAATCGCCCGCCTTTGTATATTCCATTGGGGTAAACTACCACCTGTTGCCCAGACGCTGTATTCAGTGTCATGGCATTGGTGGGCCGTAGCTCAAATGATGGACTCATTGCTCGGGCCAAGTGCAAAAAGAGATAGTATTGGCCGCCCTCTTTTGCAAAGCCAACTTCCCCCATAAAATACACCCGGTCGAACAAAAAACTCAGGCTTGTAGCCACGTCTGGGTTGGGCTTGCTTTCGGAAACACTGTAACGTCTAATTTTTCGGGGCACGCCTTTAAAATTGCACTGAGCCTCCAGTATGTGCAGTGACAAGAAGAAAAGGCATAGAATTGTAGTTGCTTTTTTCATTTAGTCTCGTTTTTAAATGTGAATGAAATGGCCTTTCAGTTGACCTTCACTCTTACATACCCTAGCCCCTCCCCATGTCAACAGCAAACCGATTTATTTTTTTATTTTTAATAATTTTTTCCAACCCATATTCCTTCACAAGAACCAAATCCTCTTTCCCCTGACAAAAGCCATTTTTAGCTCAATTTACGGAGAAAAAAGCGGTCAACTATTTTACAACCAACTGATTTTCAATAACTTGCCAGACGATTTATAACCCAATCCTTACGTTCAAAAAACAGCCATGACAGCACACCTGCACCTAAATTTGTTCACCCTGCTGGCCACCCTCAGCAACGAGGAGTTCAAGCGGTTCGGGAAGTTCCTCGACAGCCGCTACTTCACCCAAAGCAATGGGGCAAGGCGGTTTTATGCTTTTTTGAGAAAACACCATCCCTGTTACGCCCCTGAAAAGCTGCGCTTGGAGGTCAATTTCGGGGAACTGTTCCCGGAGCGGCTCATGCCCGCCATGCCCACTGAAAACCCCACCGATGAGGCCGGCCTCCTCCAAAAAATGCGTTACCAAAAGCTCGCCCACCTTCTTTCCGACATGTACCGCCTTTTGGAGACCTTCCTCGTGGTGGAGGAAGCCCTGTTCGAGCCGAGCAAGCTTGGCCAAGGCGATACCCAACTGCCCGCTCGCCAATCGGGCGGCATTTCCCTGAAGGAAGAACTCCTCGTAAAGGCACTCGCCCGCCGGCCAGCCTATGACTTGTACCTCAAGAAATCGCATGCACTTGCACAGCGCACCGAAGCCCTGCCCGCCAAGAACTCCGACGACTATTGGCTTCTCTCCCAACTTCACCACTGGCAGTACTACCACCCCAGCACTCAGAAGCTGAACCACCAAGTGCCCGGCATCCCGGAGGCCATGCGCCAGCTCGACCGCTGCTACCTGCTGTCTAAGCTGCGCTACATCGCCGAGCTATGTGCGCTGTCTGAAATGAGCGCAACCCACAGGGCAACTACCATTTTGGAAGAAGCCGTTGTCCAAGAGGCGGAGAAGATGTTGGAAGCGCCCGGCACGGGCAACGCACAGCCCGACGAGCATTCCCTGATTTCCGTTTACCTTCAACTGGTGCGCCTCTACCTTGATAGCGGGGATGCCTCGAAGTACCAAAAAGCACACGAAATTTTCCTAATGCATGCCGATAGTTTGCCCCTGCCGGAGGTGCGGCTCCTGTTCGCACACCTCTCCAGCATCGGCGCAAGGCGCTACTCGCTGGAAGGTCAGCCCATCGGGCAAGAACTGCTCTCCCTGCACCTGCGGGCACTGGAAAAAGGCCTGCACATGGCCAACCACCAGATGACCGAGGCAACCTACCTCAACATCAGCGCACTGCTCGCCGATTGCGGCCATCTGGACGAGGCCAAGGCTTTCATCGAAAAACGGAAGAACTTCCTACGGGCGGACGCAAGTGAGGAAGCCCACCGCGCCGCACTCGCCATCTATTGCTTCGCAATGGGCGACTTCGACCAAGCGCAGGGTCATATCAATCAAGTGATAACGAACCAACCGCCCTACGGCCTCCTTTCGAGGGGGCTCCTGCTGAAAATCTATTTCGAGCGGCTCGGAACGGACGAGGGGCAGATAAACCCGCTCATGGACCTCGCCCTCGCCTTCGACCGCTTCATCCAAAACCAGGACATTGGGAGGACAAAGCGGGAGGCATGGACGAACTTCGTTCGCTTCGCAAAAAAGGTGGCCACCCGCTGGGCGAAAAACAGTGGCCTCGACCAAAGCGCCAAGGACAGGCTGCTCGCCGAGCTGGGATCTATGCGACTGCTGTACTCAAAAAACTGGCTCCGCAAAAAAATCGGCGAGCTGTGAAATGAAAAAGGGCGAAACGGTTTACACGCCTCGCCCCCTTTTACAAAGGCTCAGCCCACGATCGTATCCTCAACACCAATCCACCCACTCGTGCCGCCGCTGCAAACCGTGGCGACTTGGAACGTGTATCCCCCGGCCTGCAGCCCGCCGAAGCTGTGGGAGGTGGTGGTGGTCTGGACGGTGGGGCCAACGAGACCGTCCGAAGTCCGCACCCACCGCACCTCGTACCCCAGGGCGCCCGGCACGGCGTCCCAAGCGATGGCAACGGACTGCCCCGACTTGGCCGTGGTGCAGAGGCCCGATGGCGCAGGGCAATTCTGGATTTGGAACTCGGAGCCAGTGCTAGCCCCCATGCATAGGAAGCCCGCAAGCAGCAGTGCTGCAATGAAGTTTGACATAGCTGAACAGTTTTACAGTGAATAAAAAAGCCTAAGCCTACCCATTGGCAAAAGCCAATCAACTGCTACTTACCAAAGCGAAGAAGCATAGACGCCGGGCAGGGTGCCCGGTCGTTAGGTTATTGCACTGATGCAGGGAATGTCAACAAATTGTGGCTGGAAAATGAAAGTAGCGCTATGCTGATTTATGATGAGGCAGGTATTTTAAATAACCCAAGTTGCGGAGTACCAAAGCTTCTCTTAAAAAGCGTGTTTTTGCGGGCTGGAGGCCCACAAAAACACGCTTTAAATCTCTTTTTCGGCAACTGCGCCGCCGCAAAAGAGATTTAATTTGATATCCACAACATGGGGTAAATAATTGAAATCGGATGGTAACCAAACCGCACATTTAGGAATGAATTCGGGAGGGTATTCCAAAAAGCCTACATTTACCTCCGTTTTCTCCTCAAAAATCCCAGAACAAGCACTAAACATCCTATTATGTTCGACATAGCCAAACTAAAACAAACCCTTCGGGAACTCGTGACCGACCAGGGAATGGACATCGCACTGGCCGAACTCGAAAAGCACTTGCCGCCCGATGTGCCCAAGTACGACGCCCTATTGCAATTACAGGCGAGGCACAACGAGATTGACAACCAGCGCATCAAGAACGTGGTCTCCAACGAACAGGCCACCCTCCAATACGACAAGCTGCGGGACGACGTACTCACCTTTTTCAGCGGCTTGCTGGAAAGCGATTTTTCAAAGGAAACTGCCAAAAAAGCCAATATGGGCAGCGTGCTGTACCGCATCCCCGACAAGATGCAGCACCAGAAAAAATCCAAGTGCATCGTACGGGTGGCCTACCTCGAAGAACTGTTGAAGGACAAGCTCGACAACACAGTGGACGTAGTCATAGAGGCCCTGAAAGTCTCTAAAAACATGGAAGTGAAGATTGTGGACGAGGAAGGCGATGGCGAGTATTTTGAAATCACCAGCCGCAGCACGCCAGAGCAGTTCCTCGTACAGGACGAGTTCACGGAGTGGACGTTTTTCGTGAAACCACTGGAAATCGGCACCTATCCCCTTGCCCTCATCATTTCCCTCATCGTTTACGAAGACGGCAAGGACCGCAAAAAGGACATCGTGCTGGAGCGCACCGTCAGCGTCGTGACCGAGGCCGTGCCCGAAGAGGCAGGCGACCATACGATGCGCAAGGCGGGCATCCTCTTTGCCCTCACCGATAGGCCATCGCCTGGGGATGGTGGCGGCGAAAAAGCACCCAAGAAAAAACCGTGGGTGAAAGTGGCCATTGGTGTCCTGTTGGCCATTGCCTTGGGCTGGCTGATGATGACGTTGTTCAACAAACAAGGTACAGGGCCGGATGGCCTCGGCACCCAAGTACGGCAGGAATTCGATGCCGCCGTGGCGCAAGGCTCGCCCGAACTGCTCATCGGCTTTTTGGCTCAATACCAAAACAGCGAATTTGAAGGGCAGGCTAAGGAACTGGCTGGGAAGCAATTGCCCGGCATCAACCTCGATTCGGCCATCACGGCGCAACGGGCGCAGCACGGCATACAGCCTGTGGACGTGGGGCAGTTGCTCCGCAACGCCCCAACAAGCACAAGCGGCAGCGAAAGCACCGAGTCCCAGCCATCGGGCACTGGCGACGGCACCCCCACGCCCGCCAACGAAGGAACGGCCACACCGCCCGATTCGGCGCCGGGAAACGCCCCCAATGGCGCAGCCAACCCCAATGCACCTATCGGCGGTACCACGCCCCCCACGGGCGGCAGCGGGCCAGCCAATCCCAACCAACCTTCCAGCACCCAAGGCGGCCAGCCGATAAGCACCGCTGTTAGCACTGACGGCAATGTCACCCCTGACAATAGCGGCGAAACTCCCAAAACCGACGAGGCCCGTTGGGACAACAAGGTAATGGCCAAGGAAGATCCCGTGAAATGGCTGCCCACTACGATGGTGAAAGTGAAGGGCGGCAGCTTCAAGATGGGCTGCAGCCTAAAGCTCGAAAGCACGGGCTGCTCCGCCACCGCCGAGCCTTCGCACGAGGTGCGGGTGCAGGAGTTCAGCATCAGCCGCTTCGAGGTGACGCAGGCGCTCTGGGCCGCCGTGATGGGCGGGCGCAAGAACCCCAGCCGCTTCGACGACTGCGACCTCTGCCCCGTGGAGCAGGTATCCTGGGACGAAGCGCAGCAGTTTATCAAAAAACTGAACGCAGCAGTTGGCTTTCCCCCTTCAGGGGGCAGGGGGTACCGCCTGCCCACTGAGGCCGAATGGGAGTACGCCGCCCGCCAAGCCGGCAAGGACAACCGCTTCGGCGATGGCACCAACACGGCCATGACCACCAATTTCAATTTCAACTCGGACGACCTGCCCGAACGCAGGTTCGTGGTGAAGGGCGAGACCCGTGGCCGCACGGTGGACGTGTTCATGCTAAAGTCCAATGGCCTTGGCCTCTTCAACATGTCCGGTAACGTGGCCGAATGGTGCGAGGACCGCTGGCACCCCGACTACGAGGGTGCCCCCGCCGACGGCAGCGCCTGGCTCGACGGCAACGACAACCGACGGGTCGTACGTGGCGGCGGCTGGGACAACGAACCCTACGCCGCCCGCACCTACGACCGGGATGCGAAGAAGGCGAGCACGGGGGACGATGAGGTGGGGTTTAGGTTGGTGTGGTGAGGGGGTTCATCCTATCGTCAAGCTGTCTGAAGCTTGTGAACTTTGAAGCGTCCATTACAGGTTGAGTCGTCGGAACAACGACAGTAAGAACTCCAATTCTTTAGCATTGGCAGCGGTCACCTCGACTTTTACAGGCCCAGCTTGCCGTTCAGCCTTGTACTTTTCAAGAAACAAGGCGATTTCCTCCGCCTCAGCCGCTGTATGGCGGTTGGGAAGTACTGTAAAATCGATGCCAGCAGGTTCTTGGATGACTTTCATGGCGATATTATTTTGCAAAGTAAATTTGAATTAGTTGCCGTGCCTGTGTGCTTCGTCTATGAACATCCTGATGGAATTGCCGATGCGTTGGGCACCAAGTCTCCCAAACTGTGGTTTGACAGCCAGAAATCATCTGCACAAATGGTTGATATTTTCTGAAAAACTGCTTTGCTGCGCTTTCAATAATTGAAATGAGAGACAAAGCATGAGAAAGGTAAAATGCTTCTTCATGGAAATCGGTTTATGGTGATGAAAAAAGGTTGAATTGCTATAAGTGTGAGTCGGCGTCGAATCGTCCCTCTGTAATTCTTATTGTATCTTGACAGTCGTCGTTTATCGCCGTGAAATAAAATGTACCGGAGGCAATATAATTAATAGTGTCAAGCCTAGTTACAAACAATTTATGTTGGCTAAGCGTGTCTAAATGATACCTGCCACAACCCTTGGCATCCCTATATACTCCCTTTAGGAAAGTAAGGTCATTTTCACCCAATACAGGACACCAAACATTGAGTATTATCTCTTGATAAATATCCTTCTCGCTAGAATAAATCTTCGTCGCACCAATAAATAATTGGTCACAACCTACCCATCCTCTGTCGTGTTTCACATTTAATGCCTCATCCCAAATGCTCCCAGAATGCGGCAGCCACACCTCCCCGTTCACGAGGCAGCCAAAGGTATTGGCGCCGTACATGGTGGCGGGTGGCAGCTTGTCGGCGGGGGTAGGCTCAGGGGCGTTGTCGCAAGCGGCGGCGAGGAGCAAAGCCGCAAGCAAGAAAGGAAGAAGTAGCTGGGATTGGTACAGATTTTTCATGGCCGCCCAAGTTGATTTGAAGATAAGCACAAGTTAGTGTTGCTGTGGATTGCAGTCAAGTAGTTGGGTGAAATTTTTTAATAATTTATTATGTACAGCACCCCGAACTGGTCCACGTCCATCTTGTTGAACGCCGCCAATGAGGTGCCGCTGAACGAATCCACCCTGGCAACAGGAATGGCTCGCTGCAACAACAGGTTCGTGGTCACCTCCGTGAAATCGAGATGCTCGAAAAGTTGGTTGATATTCTCAGAAAAACTGCTCTATTGTGCCTGTACGATATGTACAGACATGCAGAGCCATGGAAGGGAGATACACTTCTTCATGGTAAAAGGTTTTTGTTATGAAAAATGGATAATGCCTAATTATAGATGCGAATCTGCATCGAACCTGCCCTCGGCAACTCTAATGGTGTCTTTGCAGTCGTCGTTAATGGCTGTAAAATAGAAAGTACCGGATGCGGTAAAATTTATAGTGTCCAGTTTTGTTATCGTCATAACATGTGGGCTGAGGGTATCAACACGATAAAAGCCACAGCCTTTAAAGTCAGTGAAAATTGAATTAAATTGAGTCATTTGATTATCTCCTACTATTAGACTTGCACGAGCTTGATAATCAGTGAATTACGAATTTTTACATCTTAAGTTAGGCTGTCAAAATATTGACATAAAGCACCATTTTTAACAAAAAGCCTCGAATCAACGATTTTACGCCCTATAATAGGCTTTTTTATAAGGTTTAATTTTAGTAAGTTACTGATAATCAACACCGTGCAAGTCTATTAGACACCAAACATTTAGGCTAAATTCTTGTGTCCCATTGTTACCATCTTTACCATCCTTTCTTGCTCCAATTTTTAATTGGTCACATCCAACCCAATAAGTATCGTGTACCACACTTAAAGCCGGGTCCCAAAAAGCTTCCGTATACGGCAGCCATACCCCCCCCATTCACGAGGCAGCCGAAGGTGTTGGCACCGGTCATGGTGGCGAGGGGCAGCTTGTCGGCGGGGGTAGGCTCAGGGGCGTTGTCGCAAGCGGCGGCGAGAAGGAAAGGTAGTAGCAGGAAGTACAATTTTTTCATGGTGACTTTATCGCAGTAAAATATTACGCAATTTACTGTTATTTGGAATAGCTGCCAAGTGCAAGGGGGTACTATTTTTGCCATAGCTGCGGAGGCATGGCCAAGTCATCTCCGCGAAGTTGAGGTGCTCGAAAATATTGTGGTGTGCGGAAGGTTCATGCGGTTTTGAACGGGCATAAAGGTTCAGGTTGAGAACGTGAAAATAAGGAAAGAATTGATTTTCAGGGGGATAGGTCATGGGCAAGTCAGGCGGTGACTCGAAGTCACCGCCTGACTGAATTCCCCAAACGAACAAAGCCCCTCCCGCTTGCGCAGGAAGGGCTTTTGTCATCTGTTAATATCCTTGAGTCAAGGAAAAAATAAAAAGTTTAAAGGCAAAAGTTCGGAGCCTGCTGTAAAACCAATGCCCCCCACTTTTTCCTTTGTACTTTTTCCTTTGTACTTCTATATCAATCCTCGTAAGCCTCATCGTACTCCTCCTCTTCCATCAGCGCACGGCGGTCCTTGAAGGATTTGTGCGACTCCATGCTGGTCACGAAGAGGTCGTCGAACTTGCGCATGCCCGTACCGGCCGGGATGCGCTTGCCCACGATGACGTTCTCCTTCAAGCCGTATAGCATATCGGGCTTGGCCTCGATGGCAGCGGTGCTGAGTACCTTGGTCGTCTCCTGGAACGAAGCAGCGGAAATCCAGCTCTCCGTACCCAGCGATGAGCGGGTGATACCTTGCAGCATGGAGCTGGAGGTGGCGGCCACGGCATCCCGATAGACCACGAGCTTGCGGTCGTTGCGCTTCAGGTAGGAGTTTTCCTCCCTGATTTGGCGCAGGTTCACCAACTGGCCAGCCTTCAAGCGGTTGCTCTCGCCAGCGTCGGTGATGACTTTTTTGTCGTAGATCCAATCGTTCTGCTCCAGGAACTCCCATTTCTCCACGGCCTCGCTTTCGAGGAAGGTCGTGTCGCCTGGGTCGGCGATGGTCACCCGGCGCATCATCTGGCGCACGATGACCTCGATGTGCTTGTCGTTGATGGCAATACCCTGCGAGCGGTAAACTTCCTGTACGCCGTTCACGAGGTAAGACTGCACCGCAAATGGGCCTTTGATGGCCAAGATGTCCTTGGGTGAAGTCGTGCCATCAGACAGTGAAGTTCCGGCCCGTACGAAGTCGCCCTCTTGCACGAGTACGTGCTTCGACAGCGGGATGAGGTAGCGGTGGATCTGGCCGTCTTTTGCCTTCACGGTCACCTCCTGGTTGCCCCGCTTGATTTTGCCGAAGATTACCTCGCCGTCAATCTCGGAAACGACCGCTGGGTTGGATGGGTTACGGGCCTCGAAAAGCTCCGTTACACGTGGGAGACCACCCGTGATGTCCTGGATCTTGCCCAGCTTACGAGGAATCTTCACGATTTTTTGACCCGATTTCACCTCTTGGTTGTCCTCGATGGAGATATAAGCACCCACTGGCAAGCTGTACCGGCGGAGTTCTTCCCCGTCTGGGCTTACGATGGTGATGGCGGGCACCTTCTTCTTGTTCTTGCTCTCGATGATTACCTTCTCGGCGTAGCCGGTCTGGTCGTCACGCTCCATACGGAAAGTGACGCCTTCCTCGATGCTGTCGAACTGGGCAATTCCATTGAATTCAGAGATGATCATGGCGTTGAATGGATCCCATTCGCAAATCATGTCGCCCTTGGCAATGGTTTGTCCGTTCTGCACGTGCAGCGTGGCACCGTAAGGAATGTGGTGCGACGAGAATTGGCGCTTGCCTTCCTCGTCCGTGATACGGATTTCGCCCGTACGGGAGAGAACCACATCCGTCTTATTGCCGTCGTTGTCCTTGTAGGTCGTGACACGGATGGCGTCATAATCGATTTTGCCATCGAACTTGGCCGTAATCTCGCTCTCCGACTTCGTAACCGAAGCGATACCACCCACGTGGAAGGTACGAAGGGTAAGCTGCGTACCCGGCTCGCCGATGGATTGCGCAGCAATGATACCCACTGCATCGCCACGCTCAGTCACACGACCCGAAGCGAGGTTTTTGCCATAACACTTCGTGCAAACGCCACGTTTGGTCTCGCAAGTGAGCACCGAACGGATGGTCACCTCTTCGATGCCAGCGTCCTCAATGTACTTCGCATGGTGGTCGGTGATGTACTCACCTGCTTTGAGGATGAGTTCGTCAGAAACCGGGTGGTAGATATCGTGCAGGGTAAAGCGTCCTACAATCCTGTTGGACAGTGGGTCAATGACCTTTTCGTTGTCCTTGAGGGCTTGGGTCGCAATGCCACGCAGTGTGTCGCAATCTTCCTCGATGATGACCACGTCCTGCGATACGTCCACAAGACGGCGGGTGAGGTAACCTGCGTCAGCCGTTTTCAAGGCCGTATCCGCAAGGCCCTTACGGGCACCGTGCGTAGAAATGAAGTATTCGAGTACCGAGAGGCCGTCCACGAAGTTGGCGAGGATGGGGTTCTCGATGATGGCTCCACCCGAGTCGCCGGATTTTTTCGGCTTGGCCATAAGGCCCCGAAGGCCGCAAAGCTGCTTGATCTGCTGCTTGGAACCCCGGGCACCGGAGTCGAGCATCATGAACACCGAGTTAAAGCCCTGCTTGTGCGTCGAAAGCTCCTTCATCAGGGCATCGGTGATGCGGTTGTCGGCATACGTCCACTTGTCAATGATCTGGTTGTACCGCTCATTGAACGTGATAAGACCCATGTTGTAGTTGTCCCAAACCTCGTCCACCTCGGATTGTGCCTGGTTGAGGATGCGCTCCTTGATGGTAGGCGTGATAAGGTCGCCAAGGTTGAACGAAAGTCCGCCACGGAATGCCCAAGTGAAGCCAAGTTCTTTTGCAGCGTCAAGGAATTCGGCAGTAGCTGCGAAATTGGTGCGGCGCAGGATATCGGAAATGATCTTCTTCAAGTTCCGCTTGGTGAGCAGTTCGTTGATGAAGGGCACTCCCTCCGGCACGGCTTCGTTGAAAAGCACCCGGCCACAAGTGGTGTCTATCACTTTGAGAACCAATTCGCCCTTCTCGTTTTCCACCGAGCAACGACATTTGATAGGGGCATGGAGTTCGAGTTTGCCTTCGTTGAAAGCGATACGAACTTCCTCGGCGGAGTAAAACTTGCCGCCCTCCCCTTTCACCACGAAATCGCCAAGCGATTTCTTGGCCTTGGTAATATAGTACAGCCCCAACACCATGTCCTGCGATGGCAGGGTGACGGGCGAGCCGTCCTGTGGGTTGAGCATGTTGTGCGAAGAAAGCATGAGCAGCTGCGCTTCCAAAATAGCACCTTGGCTCAACGGTACGTGTACGGCCATTTGGTCACCGTCGAAGTCGGCGTTGAAGGCACCGCAAACCAGCGGGTGAAGCTGGATGGCCTTGCCCTCCACGAGCCTTGGCTGGAACGCCTGAATGGACAAGCGGTGGAGCGTAGGGGCACGGTTGAGGAGCACGGGGTGTCCCTTCAAGATGTTTTCGAGGATGTCCCAAATCACGTTGTCCTTGCGGTCAACGAGTTTTTTGGCCGACTTCACCGTCTTCACCACGCCCCGCTCGATGAGCTTGCGGATGATGAACGGCTTGAACAACTCGGCAGCCATGCCTTTTGGCAAACCGCACTCGTGCAACTTGAGGGTCGGGCCTACCACGATGACCGAACGGCCAGAGTAGTCAACACGTTTACCCAAAAGGTTCTGACGGAAACGGCCTTGCTTGCCCTTTAGAATGTCGGACAGCGACTTGAGCGCCCGGCCACCCTCGGCCTTCACGGCGTTGGACTTTCGGCTGTTGTCGAACAGTGAGTCAACGGCCTCTTGGAGCATCCTTTTCTCGTTCCTCAAGATTACCTCTGGTGCCTTGATTTCGAGCAGACGCTTCAAGCGGTTGTTACGGATGATGACCCTGCGGTAGAGGTCGTTCAAGTCGGAACTTGCGAAACGGCCACCATCCAACGGCACCAGCGGGCGAAGTTCTGGCGGAACAACAGGCAGGTACTGAATGATCATCCACTCCGGACGGTTCTCCATGCGGGTCTGCGCATTGCGGAACGCCTCAACAACACGAAGGCGCTTGAGGGCCTCGCTCTTGCGCTGCTGGCTGGTTTCGTTGGCAGCCTGGTGGCGCAGGTCATAGCTGAGTTGGTCGAGGTCGAGCCTGTTTAGCAGGTCACGCACGGCCTCGGCACCCATGCGGGCGATGAACTTGTTCGGGTCGCTTTCGTCTAATTGCTGGTTGTCCGGTGGCAAGGTGTCCATGATGTCCATGTACTCCTCTTCCGACAGCAGGGCTTGCTCCTCGTCGGCGTTGTCTGGGCGAACGGCAGCACCCCACTGGAGTACCACGTAGCGCTCGTAGTAAATCACGCTTTCGAGCTTTTTGGAAGAAAGGCCGAGCAGGTAGCCGATTTTGTTGGGCAATGATTTGAAGAACCAGATGTGTACAACTGGCACGACCAATTTTATGTGTCCCATGCGCTCCCGGCGAACCTTCTTCTCCGTCACCTCAACGCCGCAACGGTCGCAAACGATGCCCTTGTAACGGATACGCTTGTACTTGCCGCAATAGCATTCGTAGTCCTTGACGGGGCCAAAGATGCGCTCGCAGAAAAGGCCATCACGCTCCGGCTTGTAGGAGCGGTAGTTGATGGTCTCTGGTTTCAACACCTCGCCGTAGCTGCGCTCCAGGATGTCGTCTGGAGAAGTAAGGCTGATGGTGATTGAATCGAAATTGGAGCCAGGGGCTGCAAAATTCTTTTTGAAAGACATACCTTATTGGTGATTGGTAATCGGTGATTAGTGATTGGTGATTGGTGATTGGGCTGGCCAATCACGAGTCACTAATCACTAATCACTAATCACTAATTATTCAAACTTGATATCCAATGCGAGGCCACGCAATTCGTGGACGAGTACGTTGAACGACTCAGGGATGTTAGGCTCTGGTAGCACATCGCCCTTGACGATGGCCTCGTAAGCCTTGGCACGGCCTGAAATATCGTCCGACTTAACAGTGAGCAACTCCTGGAGGATGTGCGCTGCACCGAATGCTTCGAGTGCCCAAACCTCCATCTCACCAAAGCGCTGACCACCGAACTGCGCCTTACCACCCAACGGTTGCTGTGTGATAAGCGAGTATGGGCCGATGGAACGAGCGTGCATCTTGTCGTCAACCATGTGGCTGAGTTTCAAGATGTAGATAACACCCACCGTGGCTTGCTGGTGGAAGCGGTCGCCCGTTTCACCGTCCGTTAGCCAAGTCTGGCCGAGGGAAGGCAGTCCCGATTCTTGGATGAACTGCTCAATTTCGTCACGGCTTGCACCGTCGAATATCGGGGATGCGAAGCGGACGCCCATTTTCTTGCCTGCCCAGCCAAGAACCGTTTCCAGGATTTGGCCGAGGTTCATCCTCGAAGGTACGCCCAATGGGTTGAGTACCACATCAACGGGTTCGCCATCTTCGGTGAACGGCATGTCCTCCAAGCGCACGATACGTGACACGATACCTTTGTTACCGTGACGGCCTGCGAGCTTGTCGCCCACTTTCAGCTTGCGCTTCTTGGCGATGTAAACCTTGGCGAGTTTCAATACGCCAGCAGGTAGCTCGTCGCCAATGCTGATGTTGAACTTCTCCCGCTTGTAACGGCCTACCTCTTCGTTCAGCTTGATGCTATAGTTGTGCAACAGCCTGGCAATCAGTTCGTTGATGGAATCGTCGTTCGTCCAGCCGCTGTAGTCGAGTTGGGTGAACTCCATGGTACGGAGCAATTCCTGCGTGAACTTGGTTCCTTTCGGAATCATGCTCTCGCCATAGATGCTCTTCACGCCCTGCGATGTTTTGTCCTTCACCAAGACCAAGAGTTTGTCAATCAAAATGGTCTTCAACTCGTTGGTGGCAATGGCGTGGTTGTCGTCGAGCTTTTTCAGCACCTCGGTCTCCTGCGTCTTCTGCACGTTGCTCTTTTTCGCACGGGCGAACAATTGCTTGTCAATCACCACACCGCTGATGGATGGTGGCACTTTTAGCGAAGCATCTTTTACGTCGCCTGCCTTGTCGCCAAAGATGGCACGGAGCAGTTTCTCCTCCGGGGTCGGGTCAGTCTCGCCTTTTGGCGTGATCTTACCGATGAGGATGTCGCCTTCCTTTACCCATGCACCGATACGGATGATACCGTTCTCGTCAAGGTCTTTGGTGGCGTCTTCGCTCACGTTCGGGATGTCGTTGGTGAGTTCTTCCTCGCCCAGTTTAGTATCCCGCACGTCCATTTCAAAGGATTCGATGTGAACGCTGGTAAACACGTCTTCCCGAACAACCCGCTCGGACAACACTATGGCATCCTCAAAGTTGTAACCCTTCCAAGGCATGAAGGCCACTTTCAGGTTTTGGCCGAGTGCCAATTCGCCCTTGTCGGTAGCGTAGCCGTCGCAAAGGATTTCGCCTTTGTTCACCCGCTGGCCCTTGCGGACGATGGGTTTCAGGTTCACGCAAGTTGCCTGGTTGGTACGCAGAAACTTGGTGAGTTTATACGTCTTGCGGTTGTCTTCGAAAGAAACCAACTGCTCGTTCTCGGTGCGGTCGTAGCGGATGACGACTTCCGTTGCATCCACGTACTCCACTACGCCATCGCCTTCAGCGTTGATGAGCATCCGAGAGTCACGGGCTACTTTGCCTTCCAATCCCGTACCTACTATAGGGGCAGTTGGGCGGATGAGCGGCACGGCCTGGCGTTGCATGTTCGAGCCCATCAAGGCACGGTTGGCGTCATCGTTTTCGAGGAACGGAATCATGGAAGCAGATACGCCCACGATTTGGTTTGGCGCCACGTCCATGTACTCGATTTCTTCTGGCGAAAGCACCGGGAAATCGCCATGCTCCCTCGATTTGATTTTGTCCAAGAGGAAACGGCCCTCCCCATCGAATGGAGCATTGGCCTGGGCTACTTTCAGGTTGTCTTCTGCTTCGGCAGAAAGGTACTGGGCTGCGTTGTTGATGTCCACGACACCATCGTTCACCTTGCGGTAAGGTGTTTCGAGGAAGCCCATTTTATTCACTTTCGCATGTACACAGAGCGTAGAGATGAGACCGATGTTCGGGCCCTCTGGTGTCTCGATGGTACAAAGGCGACCGTAGTGGGAGTAGTGAACGTCACGTACCTCGAAGCCTGCACGCTCACGGCTGAGACCACCTGGACCGAGTGCCGAGATACGGCGCTTGTGGGTGATTTCGGACAGCGGATTCGTCTGGTCGAGGAACTGCGACAACTGGCTGGTTCCGAAGAAAGAGTTGATAACAGAGGAAAGTGTCCTTGCGTTGATCAAGTCAATCGGCGTGAACACCTCATTGTCACGCACGTTCATGCGCTCCCGGATGGTACGTGCCATACGGGCAAGACCTACACCGAACTGGGCATAGAGCTGCTCGCCCACGGTGCGCACACGGCGGTTGCTAAGGTGGTCAATATCGTCAATCTCCGCACGCTGGTTCATCAGGCGAACCAAGTATTTCACGATAGCAATGATGTCCTCCTTTGTTAAAACCAAGGTCTCAAGCGAGGTCTCCATGCCCAACTTGCGGTTGATTTTGTACCGACCCACTTCGCCAAGGTTGTAGCGCTTGTCGGAGAAGAAAAGTTTGTCAATGATACCACGAGCCGTCTCGTCATCTGGTGGCTCGGCGCCACGAAGCTGACGGTAGATGTAGTTGACGGCCTCCATTTCGGAGCTGGTCGGGTCTTTCTGGAGCGTATTGTAGATGATGGTGTAATCCTCTTCAATGTCCTCCCGCTGAAGGATGATGGTGGCAAGGCCAGAGTTGATGACCTGCTCGATATTGTCCTCATCCAGGATGACATCACGCTCAAGGATGATTTCGTTCCGTTCGATGGTTACGACCTCGCCCGTGTCCTCATCTACGAAGTCTTCCGTCCAAGAGCGGAGTACCCGTGCTGCGAGTTTGCGGCCAATGGCCGCTTCCACATTGGCCCTGGTGTTGGCGATTTCGTCGGCGAGGTTGAACAGGTCAAGGATGGCCTTGTCGTTGTCGAAGCCGATGGAACGGAGCAGCGTCGTTACCGGGAATTTCTTCTTCCGGTCAATGTAGGCATACATCACGTTGTTGATGTCCGTGGCGAACTCCATCCAAGCGCCCTTGAACGGGATAACCCTTGCGGAGTAGATGGCCGTACCGTTCGGGTGGTAGTTTTGGCCAAAGAATACACCCGGCGAGCGGTGCAATTGCGACACTACCACTCGCTCTGCGCCATTGATGACAAAGGTTCCCTTTGGCGTCATGTAGGGGATGTTCCCAAGGAACACGTCCTGCACGATGGTCTCGAAGTCCACGTGCTCAACGTCGTTGCAAGACAAGCGGAGCTTTGCTTTCAGGGGAACGCTATAGGTAAGGCCACGCTGCATACACTCCTCGATGGTGTAGCGGGGCGGATCCACGTAATAGTCAAGGAATTCCAGAACGAAGATGTTCCGGGCATCGGTGATGGGGAAATTTTCTTTGAAAACCTTGTAAAGCCCTTCATTGCCCCTGTTTTCTGGTGTGGTTTCCAATTGGAAGAATTCCTGGAAGGACTTCAATTGGATTTCCAGCAGGTCCGGGTGTTCGGAAGGCAATTTGATTTTGCCAAAGCTCAACCTACCTGTTTCAGTGACACTGACATTTGGAAGTGATGCCATATTTTTCGAAAAATTAATTTGTGATGGAGTTGCGGTAAAGGCCGCATTCAATTATACCGGATGGACAATGTGTAATAATGAATGGCATATTTTTAGTTTACATGAACCCGATGCCCTTCGTTACCTTATCCGCTGTGGCTCAATAGAAAACTTCTCGTAACTACTTAGAAGGTTGCGGGAGGGGGCGTAAAAAATCATTTGATCACCCCTATCGCTTTTTCTGTTTTTGCTGGAGAAAATTTACAATTTGCCCCAAAAAAACCCTATTCCAAGTAGGTGCTAAATCTCGGCGAACTGCCTTCCTTTGGTAAGGAAGGTACAGCATAATAACACATGAAACGACAATAGGCTTAACCAATCTACCTGCGTAGATTAGTTAAGCCTCCTGTACTAAAAATGCTATGTAGCAAAAAAGTTGTAACTAAACATTGAATTGGATTAGTAAATAACTGCTTTGCTAATAGCCCGGTTTCTTACCGGGTATCAGCTTACTTCAGTTCCACTTGTGCGCCGGCATCTTCCAAAGTCGCTTTCAGCTTGTTAGCTTCGTCTTTGGAAACGCCCTGCTTCACTGGACCAGGAGCAGCATCTACCAATGCTTTTGCTTCTACGAGGCCCAAACCAAGGGCATCTTTAACGGCCTTTACTACCTGCAATTTGGCAGCACCAGCAGAAGTCAAAATCACATCAAATTCAGTTTGTTCAGCAACCGCAGCAGGACCTGCAGAAGCAGGGCCAGCAGCAACAGCTACTGCAGCAGCAGCAGGCTTAATGCCGTAATCATTTTCCATAATGCCTGTCAGTTCAGTCACCTCTTTAATGGTGAGGCCAACTAACTGTTCAGCAAGCGCTTTCAAATCAGCCATTTTTTTTACGTTTTAATTTTTTAAGAAACTATGTGCGAAGCTTGGAAGCCAAATTTAAGTCTGAAGGTATGAGGTATGGAGGTATGTTTGGGGCATTGGTATTTTCTTCCTGTCATACCTTCAAACCTTATACCTCCATAGCTTTTTACCCCCTTTCTTCGAGCGCCTTCAACAAGCCCATGACGTTCTGTCCACCAGAACCGAGCTGAGAAAGGAGGCTCGACATTGGCGAGTTGAGCAGGCCGATGAGTTCGCCCAGCAAATCCTCTTTGGATTTGAGGTTGACGAGTGCATCGAGCTGGTCGTCGCCGACGTAGATAGCGGAATCAATATACGCAGCCTTGATCTGCGGCTTTTCCGAATCCTTTTCCTTGCGGAATGCCTTGATAATTTTTGCTGGCGCATTGGCTACATCCGTAAAGATGATAGCAGTTGGGCCATGCAACGTGTCGTAAAGACCCTCGAAGTTGGTGCTGTCAGTGGATGCAGCTTCGAGTGCCTTGCGGGTGAGGGTGTTTTTAACCACCGTCATGGTCATGCCCTGCTCGTTCAGTTGGCGGCGGAGCACGTTTACTTGAGCGACTGTCATCGCAGAAGAGTCTGCGAGGTAGAAAAAGGAGGAATTGGAGATTTTCTCCTTGAGTTCCTCAATCGCTGCCGTTTTTTCTTCCCTGGTCATTTTATATAATGATTGTATGAACGCCGAGCCGGTTGGTCAACAGGTTTTGGCCTTCACTTTAGGATTTAACGAATTGATTTCGAGTCAACTTTGATGCCCGGGCTCATGGTGCTGGCTACCGTGATGGATTTCAGGTAAATACCTTTGGCAGAGGACGGCTTCATCTTGATAAGGGTGTGAATAAGTTCGTTGGCGTTGTCGACCAGCTTGTTGGGTGTGAACGACACACGGCCTACCGAAGAGTGGATGATACCGTACTTGTCTACGCGGAATGCAACCTTACCGCCCTTCACATCGGTGATGGCAGTAGCCAAGTCCATGGTCACCGTACCCGTTTTAGGGTTGGGCATAAGGCCACGTGGGCCGAGCACACGGGCTACTTTACCAACCTGTGCCATGACAGTCGGCGTTGCAACAGCTACGTCGAAGTCCGTCCAGCCACCCAAAATTTTTGTGAGCAATTCGTCGAGACCGACATGGTCTGCGCCAGCGTCTTTGGCTTCCTGCTCCTTGTCGGGCGTACAGAAAACGAGCACACGCTTGGTTTTACCAGTACCGTGAGGAAGGTTGGCGGTGCCCCTTATGGCTTGATCAGCCTTACGGGGGTCAATGCCGAGGCGGACGTGGATGTCCACAGAAGCATCGAACTTTGTCGTGTTCACATCTTTGACGATGGCCATGGCCTCATCCAGTGTGTGGAGCTTTGCGCTGTCAATTTTTTTATCAACAGCTTTTCTCTTTTTAGGAACTCTTGACATTTTATAAAAAAAATTGTGAGGTAATTAGCGCCTTTTCAGTCTTTACTGCCAAGGCTCCCTACTTGAAAGGATTGAAGGGGTGAAGGATTGAAGGATTGAATACCAAGGGTAAATTCAATCCTTATATCATTCAATCATTCAATCCTTATGATTCTGCCGGGGGCGTACCGCCTTCCACCTTCAAGCCCATGCTGCGGGCCGTGCCTGCCACCATCCGCATAGCGGAATCAACGGTGAAGCAGTTGAGGTCGGACATTTTGTCTTCTGCGATGGTACGGACTTGATCCCAAGTCACTTTACCTACCTTGTTGCGGTTTGGTTCAGGAGAACCACTCTTCAACTTGGCTATTTCCTTAAGCTGGATAGCGGCAGGAGCAGTCTTGATGACGTACTCAAAGGTCTTGTCCTTATAGACGGAGATTTGAACTGGCAATATCTTGCCCATCCTATCCTGCGTATCGGCGTTGAAACGCTTGCAGAACTCCATGATATTGACACCCTTAGAACCGAGTGCCGGGCCAATAGGCGGTGAAGGATTGGCTTGGCCACCTTTCGCCTGTAGTTTGATGAGAAATTCGACTTCTTTTGCCATTGTTGTGACTGGTGATTAGTGACTCATGACTCGTGACTCGCTGCGGGCTTCCCAATCACGAGTTACGAATCAGGAGTTACCACTACTGTGTTTTTTCAACTTGCATGAAGTTCAGTTCGACCTCGGTGCCACGACCGAATATCTTCACGATTACCTTCAGCTTTTTCTTTTCTTCATTGACCTCTTGCACATCGCCAATGAAATCGGCGAACGGGCCATCTATGATTTTCACCGTCTCCCCTACGAGGAACGGCTCCAACATTTGCTCACCTGCGTCCTTCGACTCGTCCACCTTGCCCAGCAAGCGGTTAGCCTCGGATGTTAGCATGGGTATTGGGGTGTTCTTTCCAAGAAAATGGATGACGTTCTGAACGTTGGCTATCGCCTGCACAACTTCGCCCGAAAATTTGGTGGGTTCAGCCTCTATCAAAATATAGCCCGGAAGGATGTTCCGCTCTGAAATCACCTTCTTGCCGGTCCTAATCTTATAGACCTTCTCGGTAGGCACGATGACTTGGAAAATGAAGGTATCCCAGCCGTTGCGCTTTATTTCAAGCTCAACACGCTCTTTGATTTTCTTCTCCTTGCCACTGATTACCCGGAGGGAGTACCATTTTTTATCTTCAGTCATGAAGTGTTCGTTTGGCTAATTCCTCAATAGAATAAAACCGGCTACGATTTGATTAGCCTCTCATCTTGTAGATAAGGCCATCCATCAGACCCTTGGAAGCAGAGTCCATGATGAAAACACAAAGCGTAAACAGCAACAATCCAATCAAAACCACAACGGTGGTGCTTTGGAGGTTCGGCCAAGTTGGCCAAGTCACCTTCGTCATCAATTCGTTATAGCTTTCTTGAAAGTAAAGTTTTATCTTATCCATTTTGAACGGTAAATGGTTTGAAGGCGGCTGGCGACTTTCTGCTAAAGCAATTGGTCAACCGTTGGCCAAACAACGTTAACATGGCACGGGCGGAAGGACTCGAACCCTCAGCCTACGGTTTTGGAGACCGTCGCTCTACCACTTGAGCTACGCCCGTATTCAATCTGTTTGACTTGTTTGATGGGTTTGATTTGCGTTTAACAATTCAAACGTTCAAAACTCATCAAACAATTTCAAACAACTAAATTCTATAAGTGCAGAAAAGTTAAGCGCCCATTTACAGGGCACTTAACTTTCTTTATTTCAAAGTAAACTGGGAGTGCCTCCCTGATTACTGAATAATCTCAGTCACCTGACCTGCGCCTACGGTACGGCCACCTTCACGGATAGCGAAGCGGAGGCCTTTTTCCATAGCGATTGGGTTGATGAGGTTTACTTCCAGCGAAACGTTGTCGCCAGGCATTACCATTTCAACGCCATCAGGCAGTTTGCAATCGCCAGTTACATCCGTTGTACGGAAGTAGAATTGTGGGCGGTAGCCGTTGAAGAATGGCGTGTGACGGCCACCTTCGTCTTTGCCAAGTACGTAAACCTCGCACTTGAACTTCAAGTGAGGCTTTACAGAGCCAGGCTTGCAGATAACCATACCACGGCGGATGGCATCCTTGTCAATACCACGGAGAAGAAGACCAGCGTTGTCGCCAGCTTCACCACGGTCGAGCAGCTTGCGGAACATCTCCACACCAGTCACTGTAGAAGTCAGCGGCTTTTGGTCAGCAGCCATCATACCGATGATTTCAACTGGATCGCCCACGTTGATGACACCACGCTCAATACGGCCAGTGGCAACAGTACCACGACCAGTAATTGAGAATACGTCCTCGATTGGCATTAAGAAATCCTTATCAACGGCACGAACTGGCTCAGGAATCCACGAGTCAACGGCATCCATGAGTGCCTGGATTTGCTTCACGCCCTCTGGGTCGCCGGAAAGGCCCTTGATGGCAGAACCCGCTATAACTGGGGTCTTGTTGCCATCGAACTGGTAGGCGGCCAAGAGGTCACGCATTTCCATTTCAACAAGCTCCAACATTTCTGGGTCGTCAACTAGGTCAACTTTGTTCATGAAAACAACCAACGCAGGTACACCTACCTGACGAGCGAGCAGGATGTGCTCACGGGTTTGTGGCATCGGGCCGTCGGTAGCAGCCACCACGATGATGGCGCCGTCCATCTGGGCAGCACCCGTTACCATGTTCTTCACATAGTCGGCGTGGCCTGGGCAGTCAACGTGCGCATAGTGACGCTTTACGGTCTCATACTCAACGTGTGCAGTGTTGATGGTGATACCGCGCTCTTTTTCTTCTGGAGCGGCGTCAATTGAATCGTAATCTTTCTTTTGAGCAAGACCTTGTTCCGCTAGTACATACGTGATGGCAGCGGTCAGTGTAGTCTTGCCGTGGTCAACGTGGCCGATCGTACCGATATTTACGTGCGGCTTGTTCCTCTTAAATTGTTCTTTTGCCATCGGAGAATTTAGTTTAAAAAATTATTGAGTTAAGGAGTTTCTGATTCTGCAAACATGCCGTAGGGATCAATTCATCCGTGATAAGGCTGCTTACTTTGAGCCAATGAAGGGAATCGAACCCCCGACCCCTTCCTTACCATGGAAGTGCTCTACCCCTGAGCTACATTGGCTTAACCGAGTTGGTTTTATGCTAAAATGGCTAAATGGTTTCAAAACAATGGCTGTTTTTTACCCACAGGGCCATTCAAGCAAGCAACTCAACCTGGTCTTTAGAGCGGGAGACGAGACTCGAACCCGCGACCCTCAGCTTGGAAGGCTGATGCTCTACCAACTGAGCTACTCCCGCATGATATTTCAAGGTTTGAAGGATTGAATGATGAAAAGGATTGAAGAATCATTGGGCTACCCCTTCAATCCTTCAATTCTTCAATTCTTCAAGTAGTGGGGGTGATAGGATTCGAACCTATTCAGCAGTAAAGCAACAGATTTACAGTCTGCCCCGTCTCTCCAACTTCGGCGCACCCCCTTGTGATTTCGGATTTTCGATTGCGGATTTCAAGCTCAGTAACTTCTCTTTTTGAGGAGAAAAACACAGCGCCTGGGCGAATATCGCCCCAAATCCAAAATCCGCAATCCCCATTCCGTAATCGAATGAGCCAGTAGAGGGACTCGAACCCCCGACCAGCTGATTACAAATCAGCTGCTCTACCAACTGAGCTACACTGGCTTATGAATGGAAATTTATCCGAATAAATTCCCGTGCTTACAATGAACTTTTTGGCCAGAAGCCCCGCTTTTTCAAAAGCGCCCGCAAAGATAGCGCTTTGGAGAAAAAAAGAAAATTTTGTGCTTTCTTTTTGTTCTTTTTTTTTGGAGGCGCAAAAGTAAGCGCTCTGTCTTGAATTGCAAACCCAAGAACAGGTTGATTTTAAAAAAAAGTTCGTTGAAAGGTAAGATTGGGCAAAAAAAATTGGGCTTGCCCCCGAAATCGGATTGGCAAGCCCAATTTTAACCCTGTTTTAGGTATTATGCTGGCGTCTGCTCTCGCAGCTTGTCTTTATATTTCGTCAACTGTCTTCGGAGATTGTCCACGGCGCCGTCTATTGATTGCTCGAAAGTTTTATTTGTTTCTTTGGCGAAAAGGCTCTGACCCGGAACTTGGAGTTGAATCTCAGCCACCTTGTCCTTTACTTGGCCGGAGTTTTCGAGCCTGAGCTTAATCTCGACATTGATGATCCGGTCAAAATAGGTCGTCAGTTTCTCCATTTTCTTGGCGATGTAATCATGCAACTTCTGGTCAGCTTTGAACTGAACCGCTTCAGTGTGAATTTTCATAGATATCAAAATTGATAAGTTAAACATTGTGGTTCCGTTGCAGCCCATTTTGCTTCGGCACAGGGTAGCACCGATGGGCCTGTATTTAAGTTCGCAGTTCGACAGTTGGCAGTTGGCGGTCATTTTGCAGTTTTTCAGCCTTGAAGTCTTTTTGCGTTCATATCAGCACTGACTAAACAACCTTGAACTGACTGCTAACTGCCAACTGGCGAACTGCGGACTAAGAAGTCTCTGCTTTAGGATGAGCCTGTTGATAGACTTTCCTTAGTTTTTCGATAGAGTTGTGCGTGTACACCTGGGTGGAGGCGAGGCTTGAATGCCCCAACAGTTCTTTGATGGCGTTCAAATCAGCTCCCCCGTTGGACAAGTGAGTAGCAAAACTATGCCGAAGCACGTGAGGGCTTCGTTTTTCTTGCGTCGTCACAAGCGAAAGGTATTTTTTCACGAGATTATAAACGAAGCCGGGTGTCAAGGGTTGTCCCTTCTCGGTTAAAATCAGATTAGGGACCTCATTTGCCGGATAAACAGCACGGCGCAACGTTTTGTACCGTTCCATCAATTCGGCCAAGTGCCTTGCAACTGGGATGAGGCGCTCCTTCCCCCCCTTGCCGTACACCTTTATATTATTGGCGATGGGGTCAATGTCTGCCGTCTTCAGCCCTATGAGTTCTGATTGGCGGATGCCCGTACAATATAGCAGTTCCATCACGAGCTTGTTGCGCAGCCCAGTATGGCCGTCCCCAAAGTCCACCTGCTCGAACAGGAGCGACATGCTCTTCTCCGGCACGAACTCCGGCAACCGCTTGCCAGTTTTCGGCGGGATTACCTTCAGCATCGGGTTGGCGGTGATTTCGCCTTGTTTGCGCAAGAACTTGAAAAACGATTTCAGGCAAGAAAGCTTTCGGTTCACGCTACGGGGCACGTTGCCCCGCTCCATGAGGTCTACCATCCAAGAGCGCACATGGGTGTGCCGGATGAGAGAAGGGTCGGTCAGTTCAAAACTGCTTTGAAGGAACTCAACGAACTGGCCCAAATCGGATTCGTAGGCCGTAAGGGTATGCGGTGAAAACCTTTTCTCGTATCTCAAATAATCCAAAAATCGCTCGTGGTTCATTCTTGTCTGACTATGTTAAGAGGGGAGGAGTATCAGGGGACAATGTAGGGGCAGGATGGGAAAGATGCAAGCCTCGGCTCGAACATATTTAAAGATTTTTTTCACCTATACTGGGGAGCAAAGGTCATTGCAGCGGCGAAAAGCATTGGCAACCATGAACCGAATCCCAATTTCTGCGCTTTAAGAGCATGTTTGGGATTTACCAACAGGCTGGTTCAAAAAGGTTGTAGCCGACATTTCCAACCTTATCCCATCGTTTAGCCGTCTAATTGGTCATAAATATTCCTTTCCATGAAAAACAGTCTAGTATTTCCTTTATTCGTTCTCTTTTTGATGGGTTGCGTAGAAGACGACCAAGCACCTAATTTTGAACTCGATGGCTGTGGCATGCCCACTAATATGAGCTTTATCGAAAAGTACCCGGTCACTACTAACCTGACCTTCAATCCCAACAACCCCGATGAGTTCGCTTTTTTGAAAGACAAGTTTTTTTCCATCTGTTGCCAACAAGAACTGGTCATCCACAACATGGCAACCAAAGAAACAAGAACCATCTATGAAGGCAACATAATTAGCTTTGAATGGAGCAAGCTAGGGAAATCATTTGGCAGAACCCCATTACCCGGTTTCTATATAGTATGAACATCGAGGGGGACAGCATTTTTCAACTCCCACTCGACACGATAAATGCAGGCGGCGCAGTTACCGATAGCTTGTCGTTAGAAAGACAGCCTAACATTTATACCCTAAGTCCGGACGGTAAAAGGATTTTCTACGACTATTACGACGCAAGTGGGGGAGGCAGGTATGTTGCAATCGCTGACCTAAATGGGCGAAAACTTATGCAACAGCTATCCTGGGCCTTCTATTCCATCAGCCGTTGGCAACAGGATGATGTGCTCACCTCCTTGGCTTATTACGACGATTATATCAGGTTTGAATTCTTCGACCTTGATCAAGTGTTCGAAGTACCGGACCAACTGTCAGCCTCTTCGGTCTCTATTCCCAATTTAGGCAATGTGGTTCACATGGATTGGGCTGATGATAGAACCTTGGTGCTGTCCTCCGAAAAAGGGATTTACACAGCGTATTTGCACAGCAACCTGAGCGGCAGCGCAACTGTCAACCTTCTCATGGAAGCTAGATGCCCCGCCGAAGGCTTTATGCGGTTCGGCATTGACCGACAGCACCAGAAGCTGCTGGTACAGCGATTCATGCCCGAAGAAACCGAAATAAATCCTGGCACTAAGACTTCTCAGTACATATTGATGAACCTCGATGGTTCGGACAAGGAAATTATTGAAATCCCAGGGCTTTGAGGCGCTCTTCTTCCCTACCCTCTCGCATCATTTCTTTCGGAACCATCGGTCTTGCGATAATGGCTTGACATAAATCAATGCCGTGGATGCGGAATGATGCTACAAATGCCACCCATGCACCCTGAATTTGCGTTGGGCAAATGAAGGCGGAACCCTTCCATTGACCCCGTATCACAAAAATCTCGGTGCCATGATTAGCGTATCCATTTATTATCCGAATGTTAGCGGCAGCCGTTTTGACCTCGAATATTATAAGGCAAAGCACCTGCCCATGATTGACCACTTGCTCAAACCGATGGGCCTCCAACAGGTGGTTGTCGAGCAGGGGATTGGCACACCCATACCAAGCGAGCCTGCACCTTACACGGTCGTCACCCGTTTGTTGTTCAATAATATTGAGGAAATGGAGATGGGCATGGGGCATTGCGGGGTTGCCCTGATGGATGATGTCGCAAATTTTTTCAACCATCGGCCTTTGGTGCAAATCAGCAGGATATTATAGCAATACAGAAAAATTGCGCCGATTTTGTTAAGCCTTTACTAGCAAGGGATTGTTAAATTTTAAGTGCCAATTGATTTGTAAAATGGCATGTGTTTTGAGTTTGGCATTACCAACAAACACTTAGACAATGGTTTTGAGACGACTACTTTTAAAGACAATAGAGGCTTTCGACAATGCTTTCATCCATGAAAAGTTAAGGCATTCTACCCTTCCCTATCGGAAAGCTCAGTTTTTCCTTTTCTTCCATCTTGTCATCATACTCATTTCTGCTACCTGCGCCATCACAGCTTTGCTGTCAGGCCAGATTACTAATGTACCCAATATTGAATTTGGGTTCGTGTGTACTGTTCTTTCGTTGATGTTCATCCGAAAGACTGGCAACCTGACCATCGGCGGAAACCTGGTTGCCTTCATCTATGCAGTCATCGTGGGCGAGGCAGTCTCCCGTACTGGAGGGCTATACTCCGATAATCTATTGTGGCTAATGTTAGCCCCGCTACTTGCTGCCATGCTCGCAGGCAGGGCTTCTGGGGTTGTGTGGCTGCTCGCACTTTTTGGCTATACTTATTACCAATATCAGCTGGAGACTGGCGGCCAATCGGTGTACAGGGACCAGTTGGCAAATTTTGACCACTCGTACTACCTTACCAGCTACCTACTCCTTTTTGGTTCCGTGAGTTTGATTGTTTACCTGTTCATGCATGCCTCGGAGCTGTTGACGAAGGAACTGTTCATCAGCAGAAACATTGCAAATCAGAAAGCAGAAGCCCTCCGTGAAGCCGAAAAGCTACTGATGGAGAAGAACCGGGAACTGGAAGAGTTTGCCTATGCTGCCACCCACGACCTCAAGGAGCCGCTCAGGATGATATATTCCTATTCTTCCATTCTGAACAAGCGGCTTGACAGCCAGCTCGACGATGCCTCCAAGGAGTACCTCAACTATGTTACCGACGGAGCCAAAAGGATGGACAAGATGTTGAACGATTTGATGGAATATGCCAAATCAGGGTCAACAGTGGGCAAGTTGGAAGAAGTTGACCTCAACAATGCGCTTTGCAAGGCTATCGCCAACCTGCAATCTCAAATTCAGGAAACTTCCTCCACCGTTGAAATGGACAATTTGCCCAAATTGCAGTGCTCCGAGACCCAACTAATGAGGCTGTTCCAAAACCTGATTGGCAACGCCATCAAGTTCCGCAGAAAGGACATACCCTTGAAGGTCGAAGTACGATACCAACAAACGGACGCTCAGACACACCGGCTCGTAATCAAGGACAATGGCATAGGAATACCAGAAGAGCACCGGGAGCGTGTGTTCAAAGTGTTCGAAAAACTCCACGCCAAATCAGAGTACGATGGCTCAGGCGTTGGACTTGCCTCTTGCAAAAAAATTGTCAACAGCCTCGGTGGTGAAATCACCGTGCTGCCACAATCTGAATGCGGCACGGCCTTTTGCATAGACCTGCCCATCAAAGGCATAGAGGCCAAGAAGCTGGCAATAAATGAAGCTTCCAGCACGAAAATGAGCACGAAAACTAACCCGATGATGCCAATGGAAATGGAGGGCATGTCCATACTTGCCTCACTGCTGCGCAACGGCATGGCCTCGGTCAAGCAATAACGCCGATATCAAACTTGCCCCAAAAGCCATTCTTTCTCTCCAACATTCCTCGCTTCTTCTATCTCCGACCGCAGCAAGACCCTGGCTTCTTTGTCGAATGGGTTTGTCTCCAACAGTTTCCTGGCAAACTGAATGGTGTTCAGGTAATTTTCCCGGTGATAGCCCAGTTCCTTTTTGCGCCGCAAGAAGGTCTTGAAGGCCACCAAATGCGCTTCCAACAGGTCGGTCTCATCCAACTCGAAATAGATTTTCAATTGCAGCGTCTTGGCGGCAAGGTTCAGCAGCAAGTCTTTGTACTCGGCCTTTTGCAGTAACGGCAGCGCAGCGTCAAACTGCTTGCGCTCGTAGGCGAGGCGGGCCAGGTTGAAGCTAAATACACTTTCCTGATAGGGTGCCGCCAATTTATCACGGTAAGCTTGGATGAACCGCTCCACCCACTCGTACTCCCGCATCACCAGGCCGCTGGTCACGGCGTTCTGGTAGGTATAGCGGCTCAGTTCGCCATCGGTGAGGAAGTAGCCAAGGCGCAGTCCGTTTTTATAAAAATCGAACTGGTCGCTGAGGTAGGCCGGGTTGCCAGCATTGTAGCGCCTGATGCAGAAGTTGATGGCGAGGATGTACAGGTCGCTCACCTCCTCCATGGGAAACAGCCCACCATGCTCCAACACCAATGCCTTGAATTTTTGGAAAAAAGCAGGCTCGTCGGGGTTCGTTAGCGCCCTATAGCAAAAATAATAGACAGCGATTGCTGATGTTTTGAGCGCTTTGCTTTGCTCCGCAAAACGGAGGGCGTCGTCGAGAAGGCCAAAGTCATAGCTGGTGTTGGAGACGGCCTCGTGGGAGAGCAGGAAGCAGGCCTGCCAGAGTTTTCGTGCCAAGAAAGCAGTGTCAAGTTCATCGGAAAACGCCTGTAATTGCTGCGCATTCACTTCCCGAAGGTCGAAGGAGTTCCGGTATTTTTCGAGCGTAGCGAGGTATTTGTATTGGTAAAAATCTGCATTGCGCAGCGGCTGGTTTTCAAGTTGCTCCGCAACATCGGCGGCAGTTTGGGCAAAATGCGCCGCCAATTTTCGCTTGCGCAACACCTGCCCAAGCGCCATGAGCGGCTGCACCCCATCTGCCAAAAACGCCTGCACAGCAAGGAACTGCCCCGCCAACTGGTATAACTGGCTCATCAGCATCCGCAGCCGATGGTCGTCGAACGGGTCATTGGGGAAAACCGCGGAGTAGGCGGCTTCCTTTTCCGGCACGGGCTTTCCGCTTTTCAAGTATATTTCCAGCCACTCGAACAGCAACGAGGTCTCGGCACGGCGGCTGAAATAGGGCGATTGCAGGTATCGCCGAAAGTCCCGCATTTCCAGCTTTGAAAAGCTGCGGAGCAATTGCACAAGCCGTGATTTTTCCACAGGATTTGATTTTTATGGTTTTATTGAGAAAAAAAGTGCAGCATTTTGCTTGATTTTCAAAGACAAAATTAGTCATAATAACTCAGCAAAGGCTTTCGTAGAATAATTAAAATGCTTCTTTTACTCAAAGACAAAACCACTAAAATGTTTTTGCCCGACAGCAACTGTTGCTACACTTTTGTAACGTCAAAAGAATCAATTGGCCAACAGCGCCACCCAAGCCCACAAACCAAGATCCTAAAAACCAAAAACTTGAGCCCCTGAACCCAAAATCCCCCGGCACCGAAGTCATTTGGTTCTTTTGACTCTAAACCATTGACTTTCAACCTAATCCGGCAAAAGGAAAGCACAAAGAGGGCCATCAAGGCAAGCCATTCGTTGACGCCCGATGCCCCCACTTTTTACTTTATCCTTTTTACTTTTTACTTAAAATAATTCGTCCCATGTGTCCGAATCTACTTAAAAGCCTAAAAATGAAAATGAGCCTCGTGCTCTTGCTGGCCGTCGCAGCTATACAGCTGGGCTGGTCGCAGCAGACCTACACGGTGTCAGGCACCATCACCACCGAGGATGGCACTCCCATGCCGGGTGTGGAGGTTTTCTCTGGCAACGCTAATGTGCCAGTAGTTTATACCAATTCAGATGGCCAGTATCAAATTGTACTCACGGAGGGGAGTGATGCCGTGATTAGTCCATTCAATGACAACGATCCAATCAATGGTGTGTCAACTTTTGATTTTGTCCTGATTGGAAAACATATGGAGGGAGTGACGCTTTTGAGTTCACCTTATAAAATGATTGCAGCGGATGTTGACAACTCAGAAGAAATAGACTCATTGGATATACTTGCAATATACAACGCTATACTATGGATCAACCCCGGTTTCCCGAACAACACCTCATGGCGATTCGTCGATGCCGATTTCAACTTCCCCAACCCTAGCAACCCATTCGAATCACCATTCCCAGAGGTCATCGCCATCAGCGACATTTCCAGTGATGTGACTGGCCTCGACTTCATCGCCGTCAAAGTTGGCGATGTAAATGGCACAAGCATTGCTGGCGCATTCTGGACTTCATCCATCAGGGGGAAAGTATTTTTCGACCAAGACGAAACCTGCACCCAAACCAACGGCGACACACCGCTTGCTAATTGGAATGTGGTCGCAACAGGCACCAATGGTAGTTTTTACGGCAACACTGATGGTGCGGGCAACTATTCTATCGCCTTATCACCGGGCACTTATGATGTATCAGTGTTTCAGGAGAACAGCCTATGGTCACCCTGCACCGCAACCGTTCCCAATGTGACCGTAGCCCAATACGCAGCCTCCACAGTGGACTTTGCGCAGCAGGCCGTAGCGGATTGCCCCGCAATGGAGCTTAACCTCTCCACATGGTTTTTGCGCCGCTGTTTCTCAAACAGCTACACCGTCAACTATTGCAACCAAGGTACCGTCACGGCCACCAACGCCTCCGTGGAAGTCACGCTCGACCCCTATTTCATCAATGTGACCAGCAGCATACCCTGGGCTTCCGTGAATGGCAACACCTATACTTTCAACATTGGAAACGTGGCACCGGGCGAGTGCGGGTATTTCGGTATCCAATTCGTGGTGAGTTGCGATGCAAACCTCAACCAGGCCCACTGCACCAGCGCTCATGTTTATCCTGATTCATCCTGTGTGCAGCCCAATGCACTATGGAGCGGTGCCGACCTGTTGGTCACAGGCGAATGCGTCGGCGATGACGTGGTCTTCACCATCACCAACATCGGCGACGACATGACGGAGCCAGTTGAATACGTGATAATTGAGGACATCATGATTCAAATGACAGCCGACGTGCAACTCCCTGCGGGCGAGTCCCAGACCGTCACCGTACCCGCCAACGGCTCCACTTGGCGCCTGGAAACCGATGAAGCGGCCTACCATCCGCTCGAAACCTTTGCCAGCGCAACGATTGAGGGATGCCCGGACGGCTTCAACCCCATGAGCTATGGATTCTTCAACTTATTCCCGATGCCCGACGAGGCACCTTTCGAGGACATTGACTGCCGGGAAAATATCGGCAGCTTCGATCCCAATGACAAAAAGGGCTACCCGCTCGGCGTGGGCGAGCAGCGCTTCATCGAGCCAGGCCAGCCCCTCGACTACCTCATCCGATTCCAGAACACGGGCACCGACACGGCCTTCAATATCATCGTGATTGATTCGCTACCACAAACGGTTGACCCAGCTTCCATCAAGCTACTTGGCAGCAGCCATCCAATGACCTTCGTGCTTGGCGACAGGGGCGTGGCAAGGTTCATTTTCAACAATATCATGCTGCCCGACAGCAACGTGAACGAGGCGCTTTCCCATGGTTTCGTGAAGTTCAGCATCGCCCAAAAAACGGGGTTGGAACTTGGTACCACCATCGAAAATGAGGCGGAAATCTATTTCGACTTCAATGAGGCCATCGTGACCAACCGCACGCTGCATACCCTTGGCGTCGAGTTCTTGGAGGTTTCTGCTACGCAAACACAAGTAAAAGGCGTAGAAATGGAGGTGTTCCCCAATCCTACAATGGCCATCGCTAATTTCCGATTCAAAGGACTTGAACTGCGAGACGGGCTGCTCACCGTCCTCGACCAACAAGGCCGCCCCGTCAGCGCTACACCGTTCACGGGCACGACCTGCCAATTCGACGGCACGTGCTTGGCAAGCGGGGTCTATTTCTTTAAAATTGAAGACGCTGGCAAAGGCATTGCCACTGGTAAACTGTTAGTGAAGTAAGTTGGCTTTATCCCATCAACAAAAAGCCGGGCGCTGTGTGCGCCCGGCTTTTCTTTTATCCTTCCATGATTCTCCGCACCAATTCATCCTTCCGCTGGTTCGACACCATGATTTCCTGCCCGTTCTCCAGGATGACCGAGCCACCCTTGCCTTTGATGTACCGCTTCACGTATTCCAAGTTGACGATGTGCGAGCGGTGTACCCGGCAGAAGCCGAAGGGTTCCAGCAGTGGTTCGTAATATTTCAAATGCCTGCAAATCAACGACTTGCGGCCATCGGTGAAATGGAAGCAGGTGAAATTGTCCTCCGCTTCGCAATACAGCACATCGGACATGCGCACCACGTCGAAACCTTCCAGTAGGGGCAACACGAGCTTGCGGTTCTGGCCCGCCGTGTTCTGTGCGGCCATGTTCTCCAGCAGGATTTTAGCCCTTACCAACTGCTCTTTTTGCGACAGCAGCACGGCCACATGCGCCACGGCTTTTTCGAGTTCCTCGATGTCAACGGGCTTCAACAGGTAGTGCGCCGCACTGAGGTTGAACGCCTGCACGGCATATTGGCTATAAGCGGTGATGAAGATGATTTCAAAATCAATATGCTCCCCGAACTGTTCCAGCAGGTCGAAGGCCGTGCCATGCGGCATCTCGATGTCGAGGAAGATGAGCTGTGGCCGCAGCTTGAGGATGGCCGCCCGTGCCTCGATGATGTTGGCGCACTCGCCCACTAGCTGCACTTGGGGGCAATACCTGCCAACGTAGCTGCGGAGGGTACTGCGGCTGTCGAGTTCGTCGTCAATGATGAGGGCGGAGATGGGTTGCATATTCAGGTTGAAGTATTTGGACAAATTTAGGGACTGCCAGGTTGTGTGGCCTAAATTTTTCAAACCGACATGGACCGCTTTAAAAAACTCCTCCCGCAGCAATTGGGCAGGGTGGTTTTCGGCAAAAAAATCGAGGAGGGAACGCACAGTTTCCAGCTTGATTTGGCGGGTCAAAACATCAGCAGCGGCGAGTATTTCGTTCGGGTCGTCAGTGCGGGCGGCATCGTTACGAGGATGTTGGTTGTGTCGAAATAAGTACATCCGAACGCACAAAACACAAGGTCGTCGAGGTTTGAAACCTCGACGACCTTGTTAGTTTTCCTGCCTACCGGCAGGCAGGCAATTTCCTCAATTTACTTGCGAATCTTCGATTTCCAATTCCCCTCACCCCACCGGAACCCGCAATACCACCCTTGTCCCCACATCCTCTGCTGCCTGGTCGAGGTCGCTGTCCAATCACGGCACCTGCCTTTTCCCCCACCAATTCGCCAGCAGCGACCCCGTAAAGTTCATCAGCGGCCCGAAGAGCACGGCAGCGAGGCCCATCGTGGCGATTTTGCCGAGCTTGAGTGCAATGCCCGATGCGATGCCAGCATTTTGCAGCCCTACCTCGATGCTCACCGTGCGGCAGTCCTGTTCGTTCAGTCCGAAAAGGCGGGCGCTCCAGTAGCCGAGCAGGTAGCCCAGCCCATTGTGCAGCAACACGGCCAGCACCATCAGCCAGCCGACGTTCAGCAGCGACTCCCGCCCGGCAGCCGTCACCACCACGATGATGGTGGCGATGCCCGCCATGCTCAGCACGGGCAACATCCGCTTTAGCCAAGCGCCCCGCTCGCCCAGCAGTTGGTTGACGACGAGGCCGCCAATCACGGGCAGGATGACCATTTTCACGATGTCCCAGACCATCGTCCAGAAGTCAATTTCGATAAACTGCCCGGCCAGCAGCTTCATCAGAGCGGGCGTGATAATGGGCGATAGCAGCGTGGCAATGGTCGTCAGCGTGATGGACAGCGCCACGTTTGCCTTGGCGATATAGGTCATCACGTTCGAGGCCAGCCCGCTCGGCGAGCAGCCGATGAGCACGATGCCTGCGGCAATTTCCGGGGGAAAACGGAAGGCAGTGGCCAAGCCAAAACCCACGAAAGGCATGATGGTAAACTGGCAGAACAGGCCAATGATGACGGCCTTGGGCATCTTCACCACGTTGCGGAAGTCCTGCCAGCTAATGGTGGCCCCCATGCCGAACATGATGATTTGCAGCAGCGGCACGATGAGGTTCTTCAGCGGCCAGCCGTTCACCTCGGTGAAATACTGCGGGAACAGCACAGCGATGGTGGCTGCGAGAACGACGGCGATGGTGAAGCGATAGTTTTTCATTCAAGCTGGCTAAGCCACGAATTTAGGCAGGCAATATGGATTTCCAAATTTTAGCCAGCTTTGGGCTGAAAGCCTGTCCGTTGAACAGGCTCTACTTGTTTTTCACCCAACCGCACAATATGCCCATGCTTGCAAAACCTCCCAAACACCTTGTATTTTATCCAGATAAACCCTCCGTCGCCCCAGTTTTTTCCCCAGCTATTCATTAATCGAAATGCTTGTTTTTTATCATCATAGCCAACAACTACCATGGCGTGGCCACCCGCCGGTGCCGTGTCGCCCAGTTCGGGCCACCAGTAATGCCCTTTCTTCAGGTTAAAAAAATTGCGGCGCACCGAAAGCCCGGCGACGACGGGTTTGCCTTGAGCCAGCGCCTCCCGCACGAGGCGAACTTTTAGCGTGTCTGGTTCGTGAGCTTTAAAAAGTTGTTGCCAATCAATTACGGCGAAGTTGCATGCTGCTTCCACGAGGGCTTCTGGTGGATTTTTTTCGCAATTGTCCAACTGCGTGTCAAAATGACGGTAGAGGCAGTCGCCGGTGTTTTGCAAAAAGTCCATTGCCTCGTCAATTCTAATGCCCTGCCCGCAGTCCTGCCGCAACGAATTGTAAATGAAAAGGGCGGAGCTTGCATTGTGCGTGATGATTTTGGTATCGGTACAGTTTTCCCGGATGGCACGCTCGATGGTCAGCGCCCCGTAGCCTGCTGCCCAGCCGACACAGGAGGGTAAACCGCCCTGATTGCCGACGGCGGGGCAATAAGGCTGGAGGTCAATTTGGGTAGGGAGGCTGTCAGGGCTTTGGAAAAAGACGAGGAGCAAAATGAGGATTTTCATGACAGGTATTTTTAAAAGAGGAAAGGGATTGAGCGGATGATTTTCTGCAGAAATCATCCGCTCAATCCCTTTTCTAATGGCTGTTTACAACGATTTTACCAGTTAAAAGCCGCTACTTTATACTTGTTATTCATCTGCCTGCTGCAAGCCACAAATTTGCCAGCAGCAATCGTTGAATAAGTCAGGTTAAACTGCGCCGAAGAATTGAATTGACCACTTTGCACGTTCAAATTGTTGTCCGCCTGCATTTTAAAAGGAACGACAACATGAAGGTTGTTCGACGTAACGGCGCTCAACAGGATTTTGTCGCCCGACAAACGCTGCCCGTCAATTTCTTTGAGTTGATACACAGTGTTCGTACCGGGCTTTTTGATTTCCAAATCCGTGTCCGCAACGATGAAATTCCCGGAGTTGGTCAGTGTAAAATTGCGCAGACCAAGTTTACTGTTGCTGTCGGTGAAAAAAGCCGCCAGCACCGTCGCCGAATGGCGCACCATTGAAATCCGTTTAACAGCACCGGTGAATTGATGGTCTCCACGCCGGGTGATGACCTTCGTATCCGAATGCACATCGAAGCAGATAACTTTCAACTGGTCGCCAGCCAGACGCACACCTGCCACAAAACGTTCCGCCGACATATTTGCCAAATCAATCTGTTCGATAGTGCCGCCGTTTTCATCGTCTTTTTTGGTCAGTGTTCCGGCTGCGTTCACCGTGAAAGTCGTCAGTCGCATATCGCCGCTCGACAGTGCTACGCCGATGGCAAAAGAACTGTTGTTCAAGCGAACAATGCCCGGCTTGTAGCTCTTGATGTCAGCGCCCGTCCAAGTGCCTTTTTGTGAGATGTTGCCGGTCGCCGAGATGTCAAAAACCGTGACTTTGATTTTGCCACCCCAACGGCTGGCAAGGATTGCACGGGTACTGCTCAACATCGCTACGTTTACCTTGGTGGCGTCGCTGATGTCGAGGTTGTCTTTCAGTGTGACATTCCCGGCGGTGGAGACCTGAAAACTGGACATCCGAATTTGGTTGCCCGGTTTTTGGAAAGCTACCACTGTTGAGCCATCTAAGCCGGAAACGGCGGCGATTTCGTACTCATTGGAAGTGGTGTAGCTTTGAATTTGCTGCACTTGTGCAGTTGCGAAGTTTAGGCTCAGGCAAAGGATTACCAGCCCGAGGATGCGGGAAAAAAAAGAGGTTGCACACATGGTTGATAAGTTTTAAAGTGAAAAGAAATGGTTGAGGATGAATGATTTATCAAAGGAAGCCCAGCAATTGGGGGCCACTTTTTCTGCCAAATAAGTCCCGTTTTCCAACGATTATAATTTGTTGGAACACATCGGTCAATGACCTTTCAATGACTTCAACGGCCCCCTTCCGGTACTTCCCAGTTGCTGCCAAAACGCGTATCCAACGGTGGCAACTGAGGTGCTTCGGGCAGGTCAATTTTGTTCCGGCGGTTCGGGTCGGCATCTTGCCAGTTGCCGAGTTCATCCCAATAACGGAAGCGACAGGGCTCGTACAAGTTTTGCGATAGGTACTCCTCCGTGTATTTACGGCGACGCTGCTGCATTTCCTGCAAATAGCGGCTCAATTCGGAAGTCAGCGTGATAGCTTGCGCAATGATGAGCAGGATAGGCAGCCCATCCGCCTCGTCCGCCGTCAAGTCAGCAAGTGGTTGCAGGAAATTCTGGGTGCAGTAGTCGGATAGGTTTCGTAGATCGAGTTCAAGCCCCTTGGCGTAAGTGTCTGGATAGCTGGCAATAAATTTCATTTTCTTCGGCTCCAGCATATCTGACACCACACTTTGCAAAATCGCATTGGCACGGGTGGCGCTTTGTTCGTAACCAGCTATCACCTGCCTAACTTCTTGCGCCGGGTATCGGCCAGCCTCGCTTTGTTCCTTCAATTCCTTGAAGTTGCGGGCAGTCGTTTCCAATTGCGTGCGCAGGTCGAGGAATTGTACCATGAACGTCGTTTTTTTGAAACCTTCGAGTGCTTCGTCAACTTTGGCGGGCTGTGAATGCAGTTTAATGGCTGCAAAAAAAAGTAGGATAGTAGCTATGGCTGTGCTGAATGTCGTTTTCATGGCGGATGCATTTTTAGTTTTATCTTCGGAAGTGGCGGTGGGGAAGTTTTTTTTCGCTACCGCTTTTTATTACCGTTGTGATACCACAAAAGTGCAGCCCGGCGCACCTCGTCCGCTATTTCAAGTTTTGCCCGTTTTTTAATGGTTTTGACAGGAAGGAAAGGCAAGTCGAAATTGATTTAATTGCTATTTTGATGAAAATCAGCATTTTGTGACCATGTTTCTGATTTCACTTTTGGGAAGAAATTATAAGGAGAAGGATTTTTACCACAAAAAAAATCCCTTTCGGGCGTAACACGAAGGGACTTTTTTACAAAACGAGCTTTAAAAGCGCTGAATATTAAAAAAAACCGCTCACTAATTATTCTTTACGGGTTTACTTTCACCGTCAAAACATCTTCACCATAATTTACCACTTTCACTTTTTGGTTGGAAGTAGGCACCACCCAAAACTTCAGTTCGGTGTGGTCCATAAAATCATCGCATTTGGAAACCCATTTAAAATCCTCCTTCCAATCCTCCTCGTTACAGCCAAAATCCGTCATACAGCGAATTTCGGGAATACTGGCGGTGTCCGTCAGCATCATGCTGTATTTAAACTCACCGACTTCCAGGCGGAGGATTTTCTGTCCCGTACTGATGGTTTTGGCGCTATTCCAATTTATGTCGAAGGTTTCCAGCATTGCTAAAGTCATCTGGCTGGCAATCCCCCCGTCGCAGGCTTGCAGCCTGATTTCCTCGCTTGCCGGGTCGTCGTACATCAGCACGTCGTCCACGACGATGAAATTGGCACAATCAATCGTAATGGTGGCGTCAGATGTGTCATCTTCTTTTTTGCAGGAGGGAATGCAGAGAAGGAGGGCAAAGATTGGCAGGAAGACCGAAGTTTGTTTCATAATGACTATTTTTGGTCATGAGAGCAAAAATATCACACAAGCAGGAAAAACTGTAGTTTTGTTTTCCGTTTAGTTGCTTTTACGGTTATTTTTATTTTTGCCAAATGATGCAATCCACATTGATAGAGACGTTTTCCCTGCTTCGGCCAGAAGAGGTGGAGCGTTTTGACAAATTTTTGCAATCGCCATTTTTTAATGATGGCTCCTACGCCCGGGACGTGCTGGCATTGTGGCATTACCTACAAAGCAGCCCGGCGGAAGCGCTTTCTGTGGAACAAGCATACGTCGTTGTTTTCCCTAAAAAACCATTTGTAAAAGGCAAAGTAGAGGTATTGATGAGCAAGCTGCACCAATTGCTGAAACAATTTGCGGCGCAAATAACCGCCCCGGTTTTTGAAACGCCGGAAGCCGTGCGGCTAGCCGCCTTTTTTATGGAGCGGGGTGTGCCGCAACGGGCAGTAGCGGTGCTGGAAAAACTTCGGGAGGCTCAAGCCAAAAAAACCGTTCACGATGAAGCCTATTGGATGGAGCGGTTTTTAACGGAATATCAGGCACACCGCTTAGATACTGTCCGGCAAAACAATCATCCGCATGAGCGGCTGACAGAAGCCATTCACTGTTTGCATCACAGCTATCTGGTGCAAATGCTGGAACTGCTCAACGTGCTGTTTACTGCCCGCCGGAAATTAAAAATGGATGTTTCTTTTGCTCAAAAAATGGCAGGGACCATGCCGCTGGCACTTGCCATGGCGGATACGGACACCGAGCCGCTGCTGCAACTGCTGGGCAAAGGCTTGGACTTTCTTCGGGCGCCTGATAAAAACGACATCACTGCGCTCGAAGCCTTTCACCAGGATTTGGAACGTTACGCCGATGTCCTTCCACCAAATTTGCTCAAAATGCTGTTTTCCTACGCACGAAATCACTGCACTTGGCATCACAACAATTATGGAGACACGCGATATGCGAAATTATCTGCCGCATTATTTAAGTCTTGCCTTGAACGTGGGCTGCTGCATGATAATGAAAAAATACAGGCTTCCACACTACTCAATATGGTGCAAACAGGTCTGGTGGCGGGCGAATTTGAATGGGTCAAAAAGGCGCTCGAACAATGCAAAGCGCAAATTACGGGTGTGCCAAGTCCACGGGAATTTTATTATTTAAACCTTGCTAATTATCACTATTATTTAAAAGAATATGAGCAAGCCCTCGATTTTTTGCTCGAAAGTTCGGACGACTTGTTTAATACATTGATGGCCCGTAAACTGGAAATTAAAATCTATTATGAAACGGATTCGGTGTTATTGGATAGCAAAATAGACAATTTTAAACTGTTCATTTTCAGGCAGGGAAAAAAGAACTTAGCGGAAGACATATTTATGATGAACAATGCTTTTATAGATATTCTCCGTAGTATGATAGCTTCCAAAGTTTCAACGAATCCTGATAAAGCATTTAATTTATTGGAAAAAGTAAAAACCATGCCCTTAATCGCCGAGCGGTTATGGTTGCAAATGCAACTAGAAAGATTGGCTCAAAATGCCCACCAGCTTCGACGCAGGTAACCATGCGCTGCATTCTCCTCCATCTGTTGAGCTGCAATTGACCGGGTGCCCCAAAGTCACTCGGTCAATCTCGTCCATCTACACCGGCACCCGCACCCGCACCACCGTACCCACATCCCCCGCCGCCCCATCCGCATCGCTAACAGCAATCTCATAATTCTTCCCATACAACTCATTTATCAGCCCAATCCGCCTCGCCACGTTGTCCAACCCGGCGCTCTTCTGGCGGCGCTGGCTCTCGGTCTTGATGGCCTTCGAGCGCTCCCGCCCGATGCCGTCGTCCTCGATGGTCACGGTGATGTGGTGCTCGTCCTGCTCCACCCGCACGGCGAGGTGGCCCTTGCCCTCCTTGTAGCGCAGGCCATGCCACACGGCGTTCTCGATGAACGGCTGGATGAGCATCGGCGGCACTTCGAGGTCGGGGGCGTGGGCGTTGTTCTCGAACGTGAACTCGAACTGGTCACGGAAGCGCAGGTGCTCCAGCCGCAGGTAGAGTTCGTTCAGTTCTATCTCCTCCTCGAAGGGGATGAAGTCCTTCTGAGAGTGGTCGAGCACCTTGCGCATCAGGCGGGAGAACTCGGCGAGGTACTTGTTGGCGGCCTTCTCGTCGTTCTGTGCGATGAAGCTGTTCACTGAGTTCAGGGCGTTGAAGATGAAATGCGGGTTCATCTGCGTGCGCAGCGATTTGAGTAGGAGCTTCTGGTGCGCCCGCTGTTTTTCCAGCATGTTTTTCCGAAGGAAATAATAGAAAACTAAAGAAGCCAGCAGCAGCACGGACAGCAGCCCGATGGCGATGCGCTGGCGGCTCACCTGTGTTTGCAGCAGCTCCCGCTCCCGCTCCTCGATGTCGTAGTCCTTTTCCTTAACGTCTAGCTGGCCTTGGTTCTTCACGATTTCCACCTGTTCGGCCAGCGTGGCTTGTGCTTGCGCAATGGCCTTTTCCCGTTCGGCAGCGTAGCGCTCCATGTCGGCGAGGGCGGCGGACAGGTTGCCCTTCCGCCGGTTGATGTCCGCCGATTTCTTGAACACCTCGGAGGCCAGGGCAGCATCCGTCCGCTCGTTCACCAGCGCCTTCGAGCGGGCAATGAAACGCTCGGCTTCGGCTAATTTCTTTTCTTCTTCATAAACGGCGGCCACTTTCAGGTTGCCCGAAATTACGTCGTCGTTGGAGGCCAACGAGGCATTGCCTGCTGCGTTTTTGCTCGCTATTTCCACCTTGTCGCTCACGCCTGCAGCATCGTAGGCCAGCAGGTTCGACTGTGCCTGCTCGATGGCCTTGTAGTCGTCCTTCGACACCGGGGCGCTCCGGGGCAGGCTGTTCACGGAGTTCAGGTACGACTGCGAAGCATTCTCGAAATCGTTCTGCTGGATATAAACATTGGAGCGGCGAGCCTCGATGTTGGCCACGCCCACGCTGTCCAAAGGGTATTTTTTCTCCACCTCGTCCAACTTGGAAATGGAGGCCTGCGCATTGCCCCGCAGCAGTTCCACATCCGCCAGGCCGACCTCGCAGCGTTGGCGAAGCCCTGCGTCCCTTGATTCTTCAATGCAGATTTGGAAGCTGGTGGCGGCGGCCTTGTCATCCTTTTGGCCAAGGTAAAGCTGCCCTATTCGCTGGTGAATCGGGGCCGTGTTCATGGCAAAGGATTCCTTTTTCGAGTAGTTTTTCTTCGATTTTTTATCGGAAGGGCCGAGTGCGTTCAGCGCCTGCTGGTAGCGCTGGAGGGCGAGTTCGGGCTGGCCGATATCCTCGTAGATATTGCCGAGCAAGGTATATGCCTCGGCTTGTGCCTGCACGTCGTCGTCCTTGCGGGCATAGCGCAGCGCCTCTTCGAGCAGCTTCACGGCTTCATTCGGCGATTTTTCCCGCAGGCCACGGGCCTCGCCAAGGTAGTCACGCCGTTGTGCTCGGCTGGTTTTGCTGACTTTCTCTTCCTTCACGGCGTTGCCCTCTTTTTGCTGCGCAAAAAGGCCGCTCGACAGGGTGAACAGGAGCAGAAGGAATATGTGGCGTAGGAGTTTCATGTCTTTTTCACGCAACGCCGCCACGAACGCAAGGTTTTCGGAGTCGTAGCGCTCGTAGCGGCGTTGCGTGATTTATCAAAGAGGGCGAAAGATACGCCATTTTTCACACGCTGTTTTTCGATGAAAAAAGACGGGGCATTGCGAAAAGCACGTTCACCAAGTCATCTGGCCTGTTCACCCATTGGGCAAGCGTGGTGGCTAAGTATAGGTTTTTTTCAAAAATTTTTGGGGAGACATTTGGAGCATAATCAGTCTTGACCGCCACCCACCCCTGACCCCTGAAGGGGAACCCACGGACGCAATAGCCTCGGAACTTCAAAAAGGTGAATTTTCCGATGAAAAAACGAGCGTAGGTTCCCCTTTAGGGGTCAGGGGTGGGCTGGGGGTCAGGAACAAAACTTCATCCAATGCTCAACGCAAAACAGTTCACCATCGCACTGACCGCCGGCCTTTGCATCTGGCTTGGCAGTTCGCACAGCAAACCGCTGCTCTCCCTCATCCCCCGTTTTGGCTACCAAACGGCTGCCGCTCCCGACCCCGTGGCAGCCGGCCCCAACACCATCCAGGTCGCCCTGTTGCTCGACACCAGCAGTTCCATGGACGGCCTCATCGAGCAGGCCAAATCGCAGCTCTGGAAAATCCTCAACGAGCTGAATAGGATGCGCAAGAACGGCGAAATGCCCAACCTCGAAGTGGCCCTGTACGAGTACGGCAATTCGGGTCGCCGCTCCTCCCGGCAGTTTGAAATCAACCAGCTTTCCGGCTTCACAACGGACATGGACCTGATTTCCCAAAAGCTGTTCTCGCTCACCACCAACGGCGGCGACGAGTTTTGCGGAGCGGCCATCAAAACCTCCCTCGATGAACTGGCATGGAAACAGGGCGAAGGACTTCGCATCATCTATGTCGCTGGCAATGAGCCATTTACACAAGGTCATGTGGATTTTCGCTCGGCTTGCGCCAACGCCGTGGAGCGGGGCATCATCGTGAACACCATCCACTGCGGCAACTGCGAGGAGGGGATTAGTGGCCAGTGGCTCGCTGGCGCAAAAGCAGGCAAGGGCGAGTACAACTGCATCAACCAAGACCAGCGCACGGTCTATATCCAGACGCCCTACGACGACCAAATCAATGCGCTGAACGCTCAATTGAACGATACCTATGTCCCCATGGGGCAGAAGGGCAAGGAAAAAAAGGAAAACCAATACGTACAGGACAGCAACGCCGCCACCTACGACAAAGCCAACGCTGCCGAGCGTTCCGCCTTCAAGTCCTCCAAAAACTACAAGGCCGAGGACTGGGACCTCGTGGATGCCTATAAAAAGGACAAGAAAGTGGTGGAAAAACGGGCCGAAATGCCAGCAGACATGCAGGATTTGAGCATCGAGGAGATGGAGCGCCGCATCGAGGCCATCAGCGCCCGACGGGAGGCCGTGCAACAGCAGATGCAGCAGTTGGACGTGCAGCGCCGCCAATACATCGAGCAGCAGCAAAGCCAAACAGGCAAGGATGACTTGGGCAATTCCATCTTGCAATCGCTGCGGAAGCAGGCGGGGGAGAAGGGGTTTGAGGTGGAGAAGATGTAAGAGGGTGAGAGGGTGAGAGGGTGAGAGGGTGAGAGGGTGAGAGGGTGAGAGGGGCATTATAGATGAACGCATTTGAAATTGATAGCAGTCACCAATGAGAAAGGAGGGACCCTTTCCACAGTTTTGTGTAAACGTGAATTTTCACCATGTGAGTCAAAGGCGGCAACGGTCGCCAAAGATAATCAAAAATTGCTGGAGGATGAGCCCCCAGTTTTTTATGGGCATGGTCCACTTTCGCTCTATGTTTTCAACGGCCATATAGACCACCTTAAAGGCGGCATCATCGTGCGGGAAGATGGTCTTCGTCTTGGTAAACTTCCGAACGCCGCTGTTCAGGCTCTCGATGATGTTGGTGGTGTAGATGATGTGCCGGATTTCCGGCGGGAACTCCAGGAACACGACCAGTTCCGCCCAGTTCGAGCGCCAGCTCTTGATGGCATAGGCATATTTTGCGCCCCATTTCTTGTCGAAGCGGTCCAGCGCCTCGGATGCCGCCTTCTCGTTGGCGACGCTGTAGACCTCCCGCAGGTCGGCGGCGAATTCCCGCCGTTCGTTCCAAGGGACGAACTTGCAGGAGTTGCGGATCTGGTGGACGATGCACAACTGGGTCAGTGCCAGCGTGAAGGCAGCTTTGATGGCCTGGGTCAGGCCGGTGAGGTTGTCCGTGCAGGCGATGAAGATGTCTTCGACGCCCCTGGCCTTGAGGTCGCCCAGGACGCTGAGCCAGAAGGTGGCGCTCTCCGTCTCGCTGACCCACATGCCCAAGACCTCCTTTAAGCCTTGGTTGTTCAGCCCGATGACGAGGTAGACGGTCTTGTCCACTATCTTGGAGTTGTGGCGGACCTTGAGCCGGATGCCGTCCATCCAGACGATAAAGTAGACCTTTTCCAAGGGGCGGTTCTGCCAGGCCCTGATGTTGTCGAGCAGCTTGTTGGTGATGTTGGAAACGGTGCTGGCCGAAACAGAAACACCGTACACCTCGGCGACTTGCTGTTCGATGTCGGGCGTGGTCATGCCCCGGCTGTACATCCCGATGATGGCGTCTTCCAGTTTGTCCGTCATGCGGCTGTGCTTGGGGATGACGCCCGGCTCAAAGCTGCCCTTGCGGTCACGGGGGATGGCGAGTGTCAGGTCCCCCACGCTCTCTGTTTTGACAGTTTTGGCAAAAGTGCCATTGCGGGAATTGCCGCTGTTGTAGCCCTCGACCGAGTGCTTCTCGTAGCCAAGGTGCTCGTCCAGCTCGGCTTGAAGTATGGCTTCGATGCCTTGCTTGAAAAGTGTTTGAAAGAACCCTTGGAACTGTTCCTTGTTCTTGAATTGCTTGAAAAAATCCTTTGGAAGGATGGGTTGTTCAACTTCTTTTTTCATGGTGTGAATGTTTTGATGGTAAAGGTATTTTGCCTCCTTTTCTTCACACGGAAAAAATCAGTTTACACAAAATCCTGCAAACGGTTAGGAGAAAAGAAAGGGGTTATCAAACCCCGGCGTTCCGAAACATCGGGGTTTGATAACCCCTCCTCTCGTTGGTGACTGCTGTTGGCTAAATTTTGTTCATCAATTTTAAATGTGACTATCTATAATTAACTGGCACACTTGTGTCGCAAATCAATAGAAAAATGAAAATTAAATCCATTATCGCCTTGGCCGGCCTATTGAGCTTGGCCATTATTTCCATGGCTTTTGTCCAAAAGCCAATCCCAGTTAAAACTACGGAACTAGCTGGAGAAAAGGAGTCTTTTCTGGAGTTTTTAAGCCAATTCAAAAAAGTGGAACTGCCATATTCCATTGGGCTGAACGACTTGGACGGCTACCGTAATTATCGGGATAATAAAGCAAAGCCAGCAGCAAAAGGTGCAAAGAAAACAAGTATTAAAACAACTCGGTTTATTCCCGAATCAACGGCTGGGAAGTTCAGTAGGATGGGGCCGCCGGAGTTGGCACCAGTTGCCAGGTTTTATCCCAATGATAAAATGGTGGCAGTGGTTTATACTTTCAAGCAGCATTTCGGCGGCGATTTAAATATCGAATACCAACTGTTGCTTTATGACCTAAAAGGCAATATTTTGCAAAAGCAAAAACAGAAGACGCATTTTAGTGGAGCTTTTAACCTGGCTTATTCTTCCATAGAAAAAACCATGACTTGCTCCATTGATGCGGCAGGTAATATTGCGCAGGCTGAATATAAAAACGTTTGGAAAAAAGATGTGCATGAACATGGCTTTGAAGGCAATAAATTGGTTGATTTTAAACCAAGTAAAACGACAGCTTTTAAGTTGGACAGCAAGGGGAGTTTGAACGAAAACAAATATGCTGCAACGGCTTCGAGGGCGCAACCGTGAGCTGAAAATGGGTAAAAAAGCAGCCTTTTTTAACAGTGCAATATCCGTTGCGTATTCGCTCGGCTCGGCTCCGTAGCCGAGCGGAGCGAATACGCAACGGATGGCATTTAGAAAGCCAATAAACACAATTTTTTCATCAAATATCCCACCATGTCCAAAAGGCATATTCTATCCATAATTTGGCCGCTCGCCATCCTGTTTTTCACCTACCAGTTTATTCAGATAATAGCGCCATATACCAGTTGGCAAAGGGACCTGGATTTCCTGATTACGAAGCAGCATATCATCCATTTGGATTATTACCGGGCTGTATTTTATGCACATATATTCAGCAGCCCAATTGTGCTGGCGAGCGGGGCAGTTTTATACTCAAAATATATGCTCCATAAATGGCCAAACCTGCACCGCTATGCTGGCCTGATATATGTCGGCTTATTGCTGTTGGTGAGCGCACCAAGCGGTCTGGTGATGGGCTTCTATGCCAATGGCGGCTGGGCAGCGCAACTCAGTTTTCTCCTACTAACACCGCTGTGGTGGTGGTTTACTTGGAAGGGCTTCGATATGGCACGCAAACGGCAATTTGCGCAGCACAAAAACTGGATGCTGCGCAGCTATGCGCTCACGCTCTCGGCGGTGAGCCTGCGGATTATGCAAATGCTGATCGGCTATTTTTCAGAACTAGACCACCAAACACAATACGTGCTGGTATCGTGGCTGGCATGGCTTGGGAATCTCGCCGTGGCGGAGGCACTTATTTACCGAAGGACAAAAAAAGCAGCACCCACGGGGACAATTCATACCTCACCCCTCATCCCTAATTGACTACCAACCGCTTCCAACTGCCCCGGCCATCGGCGGTGGAGAGCCTAACCAAGTAAATGCCGGGCTGTTCCAAGCTCAGCTTCTCGCCAGAGCGGACGGCCTTGCGCAGGCTTAGCCTTTTGCCAGCGGCATCAAAAACCTCCAATTTGGCCTCTTGGTCGGTAGGCATTTCCAATTGAAAAACACCGCTGGATGGGTTGGGCAGCAGCTTGAAGTCGAAGGGCTGTGCCTCCTCCGTTGTGTTCACGAAGCACGGGGCCGCCGCATCGAACAAGGCTTGCAAGCTGTCAATCGGCTCGATTCCAAGGGGGTTGTACGCCACGAAAAGCCGCAGCGAGGGGTCGGCAGGGTCGTCGTCGGGCTTGGCCACTTTGATGAAGGCGAACATGGAAGAGGTGCCGTTGTTCAGGCAGCGGGTATCGGCGCCCGGCACTTTGGCGCCCTGCATGGCGGCCATCAGGCGCTCGGAGAGGCACTTGCCACTGGCCTCGGCGGCGAGGTAGCGAGCCTGCATCGAATCGAGGATTTCCTGTCCGAGGAGGATATTGCCCTGAATAGAATAGTTCGGGCCGGTCACGTGGTTTTTATAGTCAAAACAATTGATGCCCGTGAAGCCAGCGGCCATGGGTTGGCCATTGATAAGGGCTGCTATGCCGTATTGCCGTTGGGTGGAATTGTTCTGGGCGTCGTTGGCGGCGAGCCAGTCAATTACCTCCTGCGGCGTCCTTCCAGCAGCCAGTTCTTGGTTGGCGAGTTCCTGGTTGGTCGCATTGTAAAAAGATTGGGTATTGATGGCACCAATGCCCGGCAATAGGTCGCCGAGGAAATCGGGGTCGTCGTCTGGGAAATAAAGCTCCAGGTTGTCGGCGCTGATGCAGGAGGCACCGGCGCTGCCGACTTCACCCGTGAGGCTGTCCACAGCTACGATGGAGAAGGTGTCCTGCGCCATTGCGAAGGCACCAAAAACGAACGCAAAAAAGGCAATTGCGAGAATTTTCATGGCACTCAGTTTTGATAAGAAAGTGCCAAAGGTATAAAAACAAGCCGGGACATCCAGCATCGCTGAATGTCCCGGCAAGCATCAAATTTTGTTGATGTTATTGCTTGATAATGCTAATCCGTTGCGTATGCGAACCTGTGGTGATGCAGAGTACGTATTGGCCGGGGTTAAGGCCCCCAAGTTCGAGTTGTTGGCTGCCCGAGCCTTGTAGCAATTGCTGGTGTACGAGTTGTCCATGCAAATTGTAGATAGTGAGCAGGTTCTCATCGCTGTCGAGGTTTTCCGGCAAATCCAAGGTCAGACCCTCGGAGAAAGGTGTCGGATAAGCCGCTATGTCACCTTGTTTTGCCATTTTCACCGCAACAATTTCGCTGTAGCTGAAATCGCCGGAGAAGTCCACCTGCTTCAGTCGGTAGAGGTTGGTGCCACTTAGGGGCCGTTCATCCACAAAACTGTAGGATTGGGCACTTGTAGTCGTTCCACGGCCTGCCACTTCCCCGATTGGCTCGAAATCGGTGCCGTTAAGGCTCCTTTCTACCATGAACTTTTCGTTGTCTTGTTCGGAAGCCGTTGCCCAGGCCAGCATTGTACCATCGTTGGTTCGCACTGCCTTAAAGGAGGTAAGTTCCACTGGAAGCACGGCAAAGCTGATGGTTTGTGTAGCGGTGCAAGTAGTCCCTGAAGCGCAGGCGCTAGTGGTATAACCTGTCCAAGTGAGCTTTAGGCTGCTAGTACAAGTGGCAACCGTGAATGGACCATAAGTAGTCGTTGCAGGGGTATTGGTTGTGCTCAGACATGTGTTGGGCAAGATCATAGCCCCGCCAACACATTCCACCGAAATTAACACGCTCTTGTTTCCACCAGAAGTGGAACTTGCTGTTACCTGAAAAGTGTAGGTGGAAGTGCCGTTGCCGTTGTTGACGATGTCGGCAATGAAATTGGTTACTTGGCCGCAGTTCTGGGCAATGGCGAAATGCCCAAGTAGCATCAGGCTGACAGAAAATAGTATTTGTTTCAAAGTGAAAAAGAATCTAGTGTTCATGTTTGTTCAATAAAGATTGGTGCTGGGCAAAAGCGTTGGATTGCCCTTGCGCTGGCATGAAATAGGTTTGTTTAAAATTCCGTAAGAAGTGATACTAAAGAAGTTTGTTTGTTCATCAGAAGCACTGCTTATTGGGTAGTCTTTTTCTTTGCTGTGAGAGGATATTCAGCAAATTGCGTTGTGACAATTATGTATTGGAGGGAAATGAATGAAGAGAACCAACACTGTAATTCCAATTCATGTGCCAATCCTGAATAGTTGGTTGGAAAATCACCGAGTTCATGCATTTTGCCACACATTTTCAGTGGGTTGTGTGCATTTTATTAGTTACCCCAAGTTGCAGATAACACAACCTAAATCGCTATACACAAAACATTAATTGGCTTTATTGGACTTTTATTCGATAATTATTTTATATCGCAGATTTTTACAAGTTCCGCAGATTTTTATTTGGAGCGTCTTAATTTTTTGCAAAAAAAAGCGCAACTTGTGTGAGCATTATTTTTGGTACAACCTCAACTACTTATAAAAAAGTGCTTTTGTGGTGCAGCAATTTTCAATACCCAGTTAATAAGCGTCAATCCTTTAGTTTTGCGCCGCAAGTTTGGCCAGCAATTGGGCTTTCTGTCAAATTTCTGTTCAAACATTGCCAACTTTCTTTGAGCCGATTGCGGTGCATCACCCAATTTTGACGTGGAATGAACGTTGGAAAGCCGTGACGGCGATGAAAGCACCTTGAACCAGTTTTTTACGTACAAACGAAAGCATCGAACCATCTTGGGCAGGCAACAAGCCCATTGATCATGCGCAATACATGAGCGACCTGAAAGAAACGGATAAAGCGACGGACGAAGCGCCATTGGACATCCAGCATGGCGACTGGGATGACATCGTCTTTCGCTACCGCAACAAGCGCTACGGTGCCTACCAGCTCAGGAAACGCTATCCCAATCACTTGGTCGGTGCGTTTTTCTTGGCCGTCTCCCTGCTGCTCTTGATTTTGCTCTTCCCAAACATACGGCAATTGTTCAACGGTGATTTTGAGGAAGTAGAGGAACTGAAATACACCGAGGTGACCCTTACCGAACCGCCGCCCAAGCCGCCAGTGGTACAGCCCGTGGAACCGGAAAAGCCCAAGCCCGTCAAGAAAAAACCACGGCCCAACGCCCCTCCAAGGCCCAAGGCAGACAAGGCCGTGACAGAACCACTTAGCCCAGTGGTACCACCGGATACTACCAAGTCAACCACCACCACTGAAAGCCCCGATACGAGCACCGCTGAGGAGCCTGCCCCTACCCCACCGGCCCAACCCGAAGCACCGCCCTTCTTCGCAGAATACAACACCTCACAGGACCAAGTGCCCAGTTTCCCCAACGGCGAGGTGGCCATGATGCGGTTCATCTACGACAATATCAAGTACCCCACGGTCGCCCACGAAAAGGGCATAGAAGGCACGGTTCGGGTCAGCTTCATCGTCCAGCGGAACGGCCAAATTACCGACATCAAAGCGCTGGACAGTGTCGGAGGGGGATGTACCGAAGAAGCCGTCCGCATCGTGCGCAAGATGCCCAACTGGAACCCCGGCAAAATTGGCGGCAGGCCAATACGGGTGCAGCAGACCCTGCCCATCAAGTTTGAATTGAAGGATTAACGGCATCCATCCCAACTGCAGAACCCGCTTTGAGCTATCTTTGGGCCTATTAAAACCACATGACATGCGCACCATTCTACTGCTGCTTTTCCCCCTTGTCCTTGCTTCGCAGCCCTGCACCTACCTTGCCTACGACGGCTTCGACTACCCCGCCACCTCGCCGCTCGACGACCAGAACGGCGGCTCCGGCTGGGCCGAGCCTTGGCTCACCCAAAACGACGACCAGCTGCTGCCCGGCTACCAGACCAGCAGCGGCACGGGCAGCCTTGCCTTCGGCAATTTGCAGGCATTGGGCCGCTTCGCAACGGGTGGGCGGGCCTATCTCACTGCAGGCCGTAGGCTGAGCACACAGGACGGCGGGCCATTCGATGAGTATGTGAGCGAGTTCAACGAGGGCATCGGCACGGCGGCCAATGGCGGCGAGCTTTGGATGAGCGCATTGCTCCGCAAAGACCAGAACAACAGCCAGGAAGTACGAGCCGGTCTGCACGGCAGCGGCCTTCCTTGGTGCGACAACTGCACGGGCGAAAAAGTGCAGTTCGGCTATTTCGGTGCAGATAGCGACGTGGGCGGGCAGCGCCGCTGGACGCTCCGCATCGGCGACCAGTTCTTCCCGACCTCCGTGCCGGTGAGCATTGGCACTGCTGCGTTTTTCGTCGTGAAATTCACCTTCAACCCTAACGGTACGGGCATTGACTTCTACATCAACCCTAACGAACTCGGTAGCGGCAGCCCCACGCCCGTTATATCCCAAAGCACGTTCATGCCGTTCACATTCCGCAGCGTCGTTACCTACCTCGGCAACGACCCCGGCAACGGCTCGGTGGACGAAATCCGCCTCGCCGATAGCTACCCCTGCGCCGCCCCCGACGGCTCGGTTACGATTGACCTGCCGCCCGTTGCCATCGTCACGGCCAGCAGCAACGACGGGCAAGCCCCATTCACCGTAAACCTTTCCGGCACGACGAGCTATGACCCCGAAGGCGGCCCGCTTACTTACCAGTGGAACTTTGGCGACGGCTCTCCCTCTGCATCGGGCGCTTCGCAATCGCATACCTACACCGACCTCGGCAACCTCACCGTGCGCCTCACCGTCACCGACCAGAACGGACAGCAGCACACGGCAATTTACCCAATCACAGTAAGGGATGAAAACTTGAGCTACCCTTGCCTCAGCAGTTTCAGTTTGGTGAAACAGGCGGACTGCGACGGGACTGGAGGTATCATACGTATTAATGACCATCCTGAAAGTTTTACCTTGAAGAATGTGCTGGGCCAAGACATGCCCCTTGCAAACGGCAACGAGTTCCAAAACCTTAACGTAGGTCTTTACTTTTATTTCACCACAAGCAATACTGGTTGCAGTGATAATTTAAAATTCATCGTACCAATTGATAGCAACACCTGCCCCGGCTGGCAGCCCCAGCAATGCAACCTCGCCATCGGCACGAACCTCAGCGGCTTCGCCGATTGGGTGCCGGAGCGGCCCTTGAAGAACCTGATGAAGCACGTCCGCCCGGAGCCGATTGCCTTCAACGACGATTGTTTTTGTTGGGACAACGGCAACCTGTCGCTGCTGCAATTTGACGCCGACGGCTATCCGACGCATATCCCACAACAAGCCAACGGGGTGCCCAATAAGGTTCGGTACGTGATTTCGAGCGAGGGTGCCAATTTGCCGCCCGGCGAGACCTACGTACTGTTGTACGACGGCACGGGCAGCCTCGACATTGGTGGCGGCGTGACGGAAACCAGCAATACGCCCGGCAGGGTGCAGTTCAACGTTAATGCAGCGGACAACATCTTTTTCAGAATAGTTGCTTCGCAAATGGGCGACCCCGTGCGCAACGTCCGCATCCTGCGCCTCGCCGACGAGCAGGCCGACCTCGACGCCGAGCCGTTTTACGAAGGTTTTTTGGATAAAATAAGGCCGTTCAAGGCACTTCGATTTATGGATTGGGGGCATACCAACGGCAACCCCGTGGAGCATTGGGAAGACCGCTCGTCGCTTACGCATTTCACTTATGCGACCGCAACGGGCGTACCCTATGAAATGATGGTGAAATTGGCGAACCAACTGAAAAAAGACGTTTGGCTCTGCGTGCCACATGCCGCCGACAGCAACTACGTGGCGCAGATGGCCGCCCTGTTCCGTGACCAGCTCGACCCCGACCTGACCATTTACCTCGAATACAGCAACGAGGTCTGGAACTGGATTTTTGCGCAAGCGCACTACAACGCCGATAACGCCCCCAGCAACCTCAACTACGGTCGTGCAATGGCCATGCGGGCAGGCCGCACCTTCCGCACCTGGCACGAGGTCTTTGGCACTGAAAAAACGAGGGTGAAACGGGTGCTCGGCCTGCAAGCGGGCTTCAACTACCTTAACGAGCAAATCCTCTCCCACCTCGACCCCGCCGACTGGGACTACGGCTCGCCGACCAGCTACCTCGGCCTCGACCACTCCGACACCGGCCAGCCCATCCTGAACGCCAGCAGCACCCCAGCGGACATCATCGAGAACGCCCGGAACGCTTGGGCGGGCTTCCGTCCCGTGCTCTGGCAGGACTACAACAATATCAAGCTGTTTGGTAAAAAAATCATCAACTACGAGGGCGGGCAGCACTTCGTCGGCAACGTGTTCGGCATCCCGTACCCCTACCAGCAGGCCATGTGGGATGCGCAGTACAGCCCCGAAATCCATGCGCTCTACGACGAAATGCTTGATACTATCCGCACATGGGGCAGCCGCATGTTCGGCAATTTCAGCCTCGCCAGCCCGCAAGAGAGCGTCTATGGCTCGTGGGGCGTGCTGAACGATATTGACCTCCAGCCGCCATACATGCAGACGGCCCCCAAGTACCAGGCCCTGCTGGACAATATCTGCGAGGAAGACCCGATTGATGCGGTGGAAGAAGCGGCGGATTTGGTTGCTCCGCAATGGGTGCTGTACCCAAACCCGACGAGTGGGCTGGTTTGGGCGAGGCTGCCGGAAACGGAAACGCTGGCAGGGTTTGAAACCCTGCCAGCGTTAGTGGTGGTTTGGGACGTGCTGGGGAGGGAGATGCTGCGGGGGCGGGGGTTTCCGGTGGATTTGGGGGGATTGGGGAATGGGGTGTACAAACTGAGCATGTTTATTGGTGATGCAAATTTGACCACGACCATTGTAGTTGAAAAATAACTGTTGTCAAGGTGGTGTTTTATTGCGAAGTTTGTAGGACTAACTGCTTGAATCAGGAGTAGATTTGAGCCAATCAAATTAAGCCATGCAAGAATTAGCAAGACCATTGACGAATACGCAACTAGAAATCCTGAAGAGTTTTTCACATGACTTATCGGAGCAGGAACTGCTCGAACTGCGCAAAACATTGGCTGATTTTTTTGCCAGACGTGCCGTGGCTGCCGCCAACAAGGTGTGGGATGAAAAGGGCTGGACGGACAAGGATGTGGATAGGATGCTGAATACGAAAATGCGGAAACGGCAGTGAAATGAAATAAGTTGACATTAAATCTCCCAAATAAAAACGTAAATAATGAAAAAAGCTCTTACATTTTTTATTCTACTTTTTCTAATAGGCATTAAACTCCATTCTCAGGCATCAATTTCGAAGGAGAGAATTAACAAGTTTAGAAACTGCGTAGTCAAAATAATAATGGATGACTCTATCTCCGTTGGCACTGGTTTTTTTGTTTCAAAAGAAGGGGATGTAGCTACCTGTTGGCATGTCGTCGCTAGCCGGTTGAGTGTAGACGAAAGGAATGGAAGAATTCTGAGTAAAATCCAAATCGAACTAAATAACGGTGCGAAATATAATGTTGGAATTCATAATTATTACATTAATAAAGGGAATAAAGATGCCCAGATTTATGACTACTGCCTGCTTGTAATAACAGACAGAATCAAGAGTGCCTTTGATTATTATAATCTTGGGAGTTTTGAGACTGTGAACGAGGGAGACTACGTTTACTCATGTGGCTATCCCTTGGGAATTCAACAGCAATTCATATCTTCTGGTATCTTTTCAACAAAATGGAAAGATTCTATTAAATGGCGTGAACCCAATGCTAAAAATCAGTTAGATACTATTCAAACATTCAACAGAGAGGTAGCATGGATGGATTTGACTTTAAACCGAGGAAACTCAGGAGGCCCAATTATTCTTTTTGGCAATAATCCGAAAGATGATTTTGTAATTGGAATTTCAAGCTTTATATTGAACCCTTATGCAAAGCCAGCAGATGAAATATTAATCCATAATTCAAGATTTAGAAATGGTGGCGGTTCAGTTTTCGATGGAATTAGTGCCAACAAAGTCAATAGCTTGTTTGCAGAAGCAATTGCATACAATTCAATTGGCATAAGTGGCTGCATTTCAATTGATTATTTAAAGAAAACCTTAAAATAAAGGCTCTCACCTCCCAAACACCTCTCCCACCCCCATCCTAAAATCTGGCAGCACCGGCGCAGCCGACACCTCCTGCCCGACCTTGTAGCGGGTCATTTCATCGCCATGATAGAGACTTGATTAGGATTGAGATATTTCCTTTGGAAAATCAGGGTGCTCCATGATACGTTCAACCTGCTTGGTATGCCTTTCCAAGTGGATACGCATAAATTCCAAGCCTTGCAAAAGGCTCATACGACCCACAACCGGGTGACGGAAGATTTCCTTTTGTGCGGTTTCCTCATCCACAGCTTCCAAAAATTCTTTTATTTCATTTCTCAATAGTTTCCAGTCAGCCGTTAGTTTTTCATAATCATAACGCTCTTCGAATTCAACTTGAATTGCATCAGGCACTTTGAATTTAAGCGGAAGGCGCATTGCGAAATTCAATATTGCGGAACGGAAGCTATTCACAAAGCCAACTTTGCGGGTGGTGGCAATTCCCAATATCTTTTTTCGCAGGTACTTGATGATTTGCCCTTCAGACTGCATCATGTGCCTAAATATTTGCAGTATGCTCCAAGCGTGGGCATCTGGCTTGAAATTTTGCTGCTCGCTTCGGAGTGTTTTCACCTTTTGCAGCAAGTCGTCCAACTGCTTTTCAAGGCTATCAAATGAAATTTTCAGGGAGTTTATCATGGAGGTATTTAAGCATTTGTACAAACCTAAAACTTTTCCATTAATTCCCGGAAAAGTTCGAGTTGTTTTTATCATTTGTCGGTGATAATACCGCATACCTAAGCATTGATGTCAACAGCTAAACAATAAATCACTTTAAAATCCACCCCGCCCTACGTTCCTAATCACCTCCCCATCCAACCGGAAAAGCCCACCCGACAAGCCAATCCACAGCGTACCCTTGCTGTCTTTCAGGAGGTGCTGAACGCCGTAGCCATAGGGCGTTATCAGGTCTTTTCGGTCGGTTTCATTGTACAAGGTGAAGCCTTTTCCATCGTATTTATAAATACCAAGTTTATTGGCGCCAACCCAGATGTTCCCCTCCTTGTCCACATGGATGGCGTAGGTCTCGTTGGTGCTAAGCCCTTCTATTTCAGGGAATTGCGTAAAGGTTTTTCCATCAAAGCGGCTCAACCCGCCCGCACCTTTGCGCTTGTCCGAGTCAGGGTGGTCGTTCTCCGTGACACGGCAGCCGAACCAGAGATTGCCTTGCTTGTCCTCTCGGATGACCTGCACATTATTGGAGGCGAGGCCGTCTTTCTTGGTGTAGTGGGTGAACTGCTTACCGTCCCATTTGCAGGCCCCGTAGCCGTCCCGCCCGAACCAGATATTGCCTTTCGAATCCTCCATGATTTCCGTGACCCAGTTCATGGTCGTTTGGTAAGGCTGCAGTTCAATGGCTGGCTTTGGGAGTTCAAACTCGGTGAAAAGGACGCCATCAAAACGGCAGACCTTGCCCCAGGTGCCCACCCATACGGTGCCGGATTTATCAATCAGCAACTGAGAAACCCGGTCGTTGCAGAGGCCGTCTTTGGTGGTGTAATTCGTGATGGCTCTCCCGTCGTATTTGGCGAGGCCGCCGTGGATACCGAACCACATATTCCCCTGCCTGTCCTCGGCGATGGCCGCCACGGTGTTGTCCACCAAGCCACTGTCAACGTTGAGGTAAGTGAGCGTTTTTCCATCAAAACGGGCGACGCCCTCGCCCACGGTCCCGAACCACAGGTTTCCTTTTTTGTCCTCATGGATTTCCACTACGTAGTCGGCGATTTGCTGGTTCTCATTTGGCGCTTGCAAAGTGGTGGTGCTGTTGTCTTCCTGTACTTTTGACTTGGATTGCCCGCCACATGAAAAGAGGAATGCCACAGCAAGGAGCAACTGGCAAGCGGGCAAACACGGTTTGATTTTGAACATTTATTTTTTCTTGCGAAGGTAGGCTTACTTGCGCCAGAGCGGCTTTCTAAACTGTAAAACTATGTAAACAAGGTTTAAATCTTGCTTTGGATCAATCATCCATAAAATTGCCGGTTACGGTGCCCGGTTCGTTGGCGTTCACGCCAACGGGGTTGTATAGAAAACCAAACCCTACCTGTCGCGTGATTGAAGTTGTTTATTAAAACGCACTTATAAATGCCCGCAATAGTTAGGAGGTAACTCAAAGTTACCTCCTAACTGCAAGCACGCTCCCAAATTGGCCAAAGTTGGATAACTGCGGTTTAAAAAGAAACTTCAATAACGCCGACGAGCTAATACTCTCAAAATCACCGAACCAAGGTCACATCCCCACTCATCTGAATAACCTCCCCGTCAATAAATTCAATCAGGGCAACCCATACAAAGACAGCAGGGTCCATTTCCTGCCCCCTAAACGTGCCGTCCCAGCCCCTTGGCTCGTCATTGGTTTTTATATTATAGGTTTGAAAAACATGCTCGCCCCAGCGATTGAAAATCATGAGGCTTTGGAGCTGTTTTACCCCATCATCGGAGAAAAGGGTAAAGAAGTCGTTGATGCCATCGCCGTTGGGGGAAAATCCGTTGGGTGCGTAAACCCTGCGTCCGGATCTTATCTCGTAGCAAATGGTGTCTGCGGCAATGCAGCCTTTTTTGCTCTGCACCAACACCTGCTGGCATCCCGAAGCTGTGGGCTGAAAACGGTAGGTGTTGCAATCCGTACATTGCAAGGAACCTCCCGACCCCGACCAAGTATAATCCATGACCTCATTTGAAGGTATGTTGACGCTTGCAGTCAAGTCAACTACATCGCCCAACTGGAGTGCTAAATCAAGGCCAAGATGAACCCACAGGAGGGGAGGCTCGGCCAGGCTTTCACTGGTCGAAGTGCTGCAGCCTTTGGCATCCATGACGTTGAGGGCATAAATGCCCGCTGCCAGTCCTTCGATTTCAGCCGTCGTTTGTTCGTTGTTCCACTGAAAAACATAGGGCGGCGTCCCACCGCTAGCCATTGCACTCAAAGCCCCGTCGGCGTCGCCAAGGCAGCTAATAGCTGTTTTATCGGTTTGGAGAAGGAGCGGCGGCGGTTCGTTTACCTGCGCTGTGGCAGTCAACAAACAGCCGTGCGCATCGGTGATGCTGACCGTATAACTACCCATGGGCAGGTTTGTGATTTGAGGGGTGTTCGCTCCGGTGTTCCAATGAAAGCTGTAGGGAAATGTCCCGCCTGTTACGACCACCGAGGCCTCGCCTGTTGAAGCGCCATTGCAGGCCACATCTTCTGCGTTGACGTCACTGGTAAGGGCCGTGGGCTGGACGACCACTTCCTGCGCCGTCAGCGTGCAGCCATTGGCATCGGTTGCGGTGAGGCTGTAAGTCCCGGCAGTCAAGTTGGAATTGGTTGGCCCAAAGACCCCATTGCTCCACTGGTAGGTGTAGGGATTGGTACCGCCGTTTAGGTTGGCCGTAACCACACCATCTGCTCCGCCATTGCAGGAAACCGAAATCGTGTTGAGATTCAATTGAAGCGCTGAGGGCTGGATGACCGTGACCGAGTCCGCTGAGCTGCAACCATTCTGGTCTGTCAGGGTGACGGCATAAGTGCCTGCGGCGAGGTTTTGGTTTAATGCCCCAGTTTGACCATTGCTCCATATAAAACCATAAGGCCCCACACCGCCTGCGGCGGTAGCGTTTGCCAAACCATCGGCACCACTGTGGCATGACACCTCCACAGCACTGGCATTGACCGAAAGCTGGGGCGGTTGTGCAATGCTTACGGTGTCAGTCACCATGCATCCATTGGCGTCGGTAGCCGAATAAGCGTACATGCCTGCCGACAGGTCGCCAACAGCAGCATTGGTCTGTCCATTGTTCCAAACAAAAGCATAAGGGGAAACGCCGCCCGAAACCGAGGCGATGGTCATGCCTTCTGTTCCGCCATAACAGGCAATATTGGTGCTGGCAGTGCTGGCAGTCAGGGGCGGCGGTTCTGTAACGGTGGCCGTTGCGACGGTCGTGCAAGCATTCAGGTCTGTAACCACAACCTGATAAGTGCCAGCCTCCAAATTGGCCAAGCTGTTACTCGTCCCGCCACTTGCCCCCGTGGGGGTGCTCCAAACAAAAGAATAAGGGGAAGCACCACCCGAAACCGAGGCTATGGCCATGCCTTCTGTACCGCCATAACAGGCAATATTGGTGCTGGCAGTGCTGGCGGTCAGGGGCGGCGGTTCTGTAACCGTGGCCGTTGTGACGGTCGTGCAAGCATTCATGTCCGTGACCACTACCTGATAAGTGCCTGCCTCCAAATCAGCTAGGCTGTTACCGGTCTCGCCATTGCTCCATGCATAGGAGAAAGGTGCAAGCCCGCCAACCACTGACACCGTAGCAGTGGCATCGTTCATTCCAAAGCAGGAAACTTCCGTGGCCGTGGCATTGGCTACCAAAAGCGGGGATTCTGTCAATACCACAGCTGCGGATACGGTACAAGTGTTTGCGTCCGTGACCGTCACTAGGTAAGTTCCGGCAAATAGGTTAGCAATCGTAGCATTGGTTTCACCATTGCTCCATAAAAAACCATAAGGCCCCACACCGCCTGAGGCTGTAGCGTTTGCCAAACCTAAGGCGCTGCCGTGGCATGATGCCTCCACAGTACTGGTACTGACCGAAAGCTGGGGCGGCTGTGCAATGCTTATTGTTTCACTCACCATGCAGCCATTGGCATCGGTAGCCGAATAAGCGTACATGCCTGCCGACAGGTTGCTAACAGCAGCATTGGTTTGTCCATTGCTCCAAACAAAAGCATAAGGGGAAACGCCGCCCGAAACCGAGGCGATGGCCACACCTTCTGTTCCGCCATAACAGGCGACGTTGGTGCTGGCAGTGCTGGCAGCCAGCGGCGGCGGTTCTGCAACGGTGGCCGTTGCGACGATAGTGCAAGCATTCATGTCTGTAACCGTAACCTGATAATTGCCCGCCTCCAAATCAGATAGGCTGTTACTGGTCTCGCCACTGCTCCATGCATAGGAGAAAGGTGCAAACCCGCCAGACACTGACACCGTAGCAGCGGCATCGTTCAACCCAAAACAGGAAACATCCGTTGCTGTGGCGCTTGCGATCAAAAGCGGGGGTTCTGTCAATGCCACAGACGCAGCCACGGTACAAGCATTTGCGTCCGTGACCGTCACCAAGTAGGTTCCCGCCATCAGGTTAGCAATCGAAGTATTGGTTTCACCATTGCTCCAGAAGTAGAAATATGGCGATACCCCGCCATTTGCTGCCGCAACGGCATTTCCACCAACACCACCAAAACAAGGAATATTCGTTGCTGCAATGTTGGTGGTCAGCAGCGGTGGTTCCGAAATCACAACCGACCCGACCCCGGCGCAACCCATTGCATCAGTGACCGTGACCCAATAGGTTCCGGCGTTCAAGTTAGCGACGCTGGGAGTAGCTACGCCTGATTCCCAGGCATATTGATAGGGAGCCGCCCCGGTAGCAGTTGTCGCCGATGCCGATCCGTTGGATCCTCCGGCACAGGACACATCTTGCGCCGTAGTGCTTACAACAGGGTCGGGCAAGCGTTTCAATTGAACTGTTTCAGAAACAATCCTGCAATTGGGCTTGGACAAGTTTGGAAGCGCACTGGCAACCAGTAATCGAAACATGCTTCCATCCACTGGATTGAGGATGTCGAGAACGTCGCTATTGGCATTGGGGACATCTTCCCAGACGCCATTGACCAGGCTTTGCCATTGATAAACCGTATTGTTATAGGGCGAACTGGCAAGCACCGCCTGAATCGTTGCAGGCATGCCATTGCAAAAATTTACTTCGGACGGCACGGTGACCAAAGGCCCGCAAGTTCGGAAAGAGATATTGTCAATGGCCAAGTCATTGCCGCCTCCGCCGGGGGCGTTGTTGCGCAGGGCAAGGGTCGCCGTTGTTTGTCCGGGGGCGGTCATAAAGGAAAACCTGGACGTGTGCCATTGCTCATCGGGGGCAATATCGCCTGTTTCGCAAACGGGAATGCCATCTATCAGGAAAGAGATATTGGGTCGTATCATATTCGGGTAAGCGCTGAAAATCAGCGAGACCACATCAATGGAAAATTCGTAGGGGGTGTTTTCGCACACGTCCACCGTTCTTTGATAAAAAAGCCCCGGCTGGTAAGTAGCGTTCACCACCATCATGTACCCATTAGGCTCCGGGCCGTTGTCTTGTATATCTATCCAGAAAGTGGTGGCAAACCAGCCCCATGGCGTTGTATTATTTGTAATGCAGTAAAAACCGTCGTTCGGTGGCGGGTTTGGTTGGTAAGTATAACCAGGCGCAAGGCCGGGATTGGTGGGCAGGATATTGGGTACGCCGAAGCCAAAGTCGCCGTCTGGTAAGATGTTCTCGCCCAGGGAGCCTGCGCAAATACTGGAACAAGGCGGCATTTTAAGCGCTGCCATGGTCAGGGAATCGGTATCAATACGACCGTTGGTGCCCAGATTTTGGTTGAACAAAAAGCCGTCTTCCTGCTGACCTGCCACTCCGCTTGGGTTGCCATTCAGGATGCCGTGGTTGCCTAAGCCAGGGTGGTCGTTGGCATTACAGTTGCCGAAACCGTTGGAACCAACAAGGCCAGGCTGCGCATGCAATACATGGAAGTTGAAGGCAACCAACAGCATCAAAAACGTAAGATTGGACATAGTGCGGACATTAGTTATCAGGGTGAGGCCACCCTTCCCAAAACATAAAAGCCTTTCAAGGCGAAAGAAAAGCAAAAATTGAGAGATGAAGCTTGGGAAGTGGTAATCTTTTGTGGGGGTGGTGGGGATTGCTTTGGTATGATGGGCGGCTTGGGATGGAGGTAGTTTTTTGATGCTAACGTGTGCTCTAACGCCGTGCCGCCGTGCGTTGGGCTTGCGGGTCGGGCTTCGGCGGCATAGGCGCAATCCTTTGCTCGGCGATTTTATATTTCATTTATTTCATCCTCCGTAAGACCCGTATATTTCATTATTTTATTAATGGGTTCACTGTCCTTTTTCATCTCCCTTGCCACATCAATTTTCCCTTTCTTTTCGGCATGTACCAACTTTCCTCTTTCGTCTTGCGTCGCAATCGAAGCATTATCATACGCAATCAATTCTTCTTTTTTCCAATTGTGCTTGTCCGCATCTATGTAAGCCTCTTTTAATCCTTCATCATCCACATTAGAAGGAATTACTTCCAATTTCGACGCATTTTTGATGAAATAAGCCCACTTGTCAATCAAAGACTTTAATTCATTTTCTTTCTTCTTAAACTTTGTCAGTTCGATGAAAGCAAACCGGATGTCCTTCAACTTGTTTTCATAAGTCTTTTCATCTAAGAGCGAATGATAGGACAAGTAATCCGAACCCTCAAAGTAGGAGAAATTTAAAATGCCAACGAAGACCGTAGGTTTCAATTTTGGGTAGTCCTCTCCTCTGGTGATTTGCATCGAATAGTCACGGCAGGTGTAATACTGCACCCGCTTGTCGAAGCCGTCCGGCTCTGCGACCTGCATCTCCACAACGAACTGCCGCCCGCTGTCCTCCGTCGCCCGGACATCAATGATACTGGCTTTCTCTCCCGCAATCCGGGGAAACTGGTAGGGGTTTTCGATTTTGACCGCTACGATGCGCCGCTTGCCCTCCAATTGCAAGACTGCGTTCAGGAAGGAAATTAGAATTTGTGTCTTTTTCTTGTTGCCGAAAATCTTCCGAAAGGCAATGTCATTTTTTACGTCTACAAACTTCATATCGAACAGTTTGGTGCAAAAATACAAAAGACGCTGCAAACGACTGCGGCTTTTGGGTTTGGAAAGCGAGGGGTGGTGGTTGTGGCTGTATGGACGGTGAGAACGTGAGCATGGACGCTGTGCTGCCCTGCGTTGGCCTTGCGGGTTGGGCTTGGGCAGCATAGGCGACCATGCATTGTTCGCTGTCATTTTTTTGATAGCAAATTGGTTAGCAAATTTGCTAAATCACTTTTACTATTTTGGTCGTATTTTACTTTCTCTATCTCTACTGTTGTTTCACCTTGTTTCAAGATGAAATTTCTCTCTTGGCTTATCAGTACTTCCATAATTTTATCAACGTTCACTTTCTCTTGAACCATAGTCAAGTAAATGGCAGATATCCAACCTTCAATATTAGTTAATTCATTTTGGAAAAATTTTATTTTCTCCTGCCCGTCTTTGTACATTCTCAAAAAGAAAAATGCAAAGAACTCAATTACAATAGTAATAGAAATTCTTGGTAGAAAATTCGTCAAAAAGTCACCATTTTGAAAACCTCTCACAATTTGTTCACCTAAAATGAAAAATGCGCCTATGCTAAAAATTAAGGCAATCCCTAAGTTAACAATGCTATTCTTATTTAGTCTTTGAATTTCTTTAAATATTCCCACTTTTCGTAGTTCAAATTTTTCTGTAATTATTTGAAGAATTTCAAATTTTTGTTTTTCATTGCTTGATAGTTGTTCGGAATACTTGCCATTACCTGTTTGACCTGAAATTGATTGATTGCTTAATTTATTGTCTGACTTGTCTTGAAGAAAACCGATTAACAGAAAAAAAACACCAACGGATAGTGGTACAAAGACAAATGCAATGTCTTTGATTACTGGGTTCTGAATTTGGAATATAGATACAAATAGGATTGCTATGATAGCAATACTTAAAAACTCAAAGAACCATTTAATGTTTTTTATTTTCTCAATCATTTTTTCAACATTTTGTAGGAATTGTTAATCTCTGACCTATCTCTAATCGATAATCAGGGTAAGAATATCCTTTAGTTTTCCCTCCTTTCAATCTCTTATACTTAGTAATAGTAGTAGGTTTTAACCAACGGTTGTTAGCCAATAATACTGACATACTTATTTTATATTTATATGCAATTTCTAATAAAGCATCATTCTTTTTAACTACATATGTAATGGCACATTTGTTTGATTTTGGGGTAGCAGGTGCTGGCTGAGATTTAGGTTGCTTCACTCTTTTTTCGAGTTCTTCATTTTTATCCTCAAGTCTTTCTATTTGGCTATAAAGTGTGTCAACTAAAAATTTAAGTTGTATATTCTCGTATTCCAAACTGTCTGATTTTACTTCACTAAGTTCTAACTCCAATTTCTTCTTTTCTTCCTCCAATCGTTGAACTTGTTTACTTCTTATTACAAAAAGATAAACAAGAATAATTCCTGCAAGCAAGATGAAAATGAGACCAATTTTTTTAATGGAGTCTAACATTTATTTATTTTAATTATATTTTGTCTTGTTGTCACAGCGAACATCGGATTCACGCATTGCATGTTTTATATAGCCGACTATCCAAAACATGCAATGCGTCAATCCCCGTCCTGTGCGCTGCCAAATAACCTACAATTACAGCCAAATCAATAGCTTTGGACAAAATCGATACCTGCGTTCAAGCTGAGTTGCATGTTTTGGATGGTCGGGTTTGAGGTGACAATCCAAAACATGCAATTCAGAATTTCCAGTTTGGGCATCCCCACTTTTGGGCAATTTTTGCACACAATAACGGATTCAAGGCAAATCTAATACATGCTTTTCTAATAGCCAAGTCATCCCTAGGCTTTTAATTTTGCCACCCCTCACTCCCCCACCGCCCTCAATACAAACCCATAAGCATACCGCTTCGCCGTCAACCGGAAAGCATCGTGCGGCTCGGCGCCCCACGAATTGTCCCCGCCAATGCCCCGCTGCCCCAAGTCCACATGGAGCGTCACGAAGGGGCGCTTGACGATGTCCGTTGTATGGCGGTTCTTCTTGGTAGTGCCCTCGTCGAAGTCCTCCGTGAGCTGCGGCATGGCGCTGAACGACAGCGGTTGCAGCCCCTCTACCTGGAGGCCGGTGCCTTCCGCATTGGTGAGCTTTATCCAGCGGGCGTCGGTCTTGTAGCCGCTTTCCTGCGGGCGCACATAGTTGCGGGTCCAGCCGTTGTCCGTATGGTCGTTGTGGATGCCGATGAAGGAAGCCGTGTTCCGGTCGGAATAATTCTCGTGGGGGCCACGGCCGTACCATTCCACCTGGTTGAAGCTGGCAGGCAGGGCGAAGCGCATGCCCATGCGGGGGAGTTCCGCCAGTTCGCTGTCATTGGGCAGTTCAAGGGCCGCATTGACTTGGATGGAGCCGTCTTTTTTCACCAAATATTGCAGCGTATAATCCGCCCGGACATCGGGGAGGCGGTAAACGACCGTGATGGGCACGCCGTCCTCCGTTTTATCGCCTACGCTGATGCTTTTCACGCTCCTGCGCACGTGCGCCGTGCTCCAAGCCCTTGCATAGTTCATGAAATTGTTCCCAAAATCGTTGTCCGTCGGTGCCCGCCAGAAGTACGGTTCGGGGAAAAAGCCCCCGTTGATGGCCGTGCCCTTATAGCTCAGCGAATTGATGCCGCCGGACTGCAAATTGATTTCGCCAGCGACGTTGCCCGACGTGAACTTCAGGGCATTGTTGGTTCTTTCGATTTTCAAATCGCCGGAAACCGCTTCTTTTTTATCGAAATAACCCGAGCCGCCGCTGAACTGCTCCCGTGCCACCTCATGGCCCGCCGGAATGGAAGCAGTGGCCACCCGCTGGTAGGCATATACGTTCAGTAACTGCTCGGAGCCAGCCGCTAATTTCATCATTGGAATAACCAATTGCAGGCTTTTCGTCTCGCCGGGGTTGGCTTCCACATTAAAGCTGCCCTCGTGCGTCTTTTTGCCGTTCAGCAGCAGTTCCCAGCGGAAATCGAACTCCTTCAGGTTGGTGAAGGAGAACTCGTTCTTGACCCTGATTTTCCCGGCCTGCCAGTTTTCATTGATGAATAAAATGCTCTGGTATTCCTTCTTCACCTCGTACAGCCCGGGATGGGGGTTGCGGTCGGAATCCACGAGGCCATTGCAGACAAAATTATAGTCGGTGTAACGGTCATGGCTTCCAAGGTCGCCGCCATAGGCGAAATAGGAGCGCCCGTCCGGTGTTTTCGTGCGGATGCCCTGGTCCACCCAGTCCCAGATGCAGCCGCCCTGCATATTGTCGGAGGCCCGGATGAGGTCCCAGTATTCCTTGAAATTGCCGCTAGAATTGCCCATGGCATGGGAATATTCGCACATGATATAGGGCCGGGTCTTGGTCTTGTCGTCCGCATAGCGCTTCATGTTGGCCATTGAAGGGTACATCGGGCATACAATGTCCGTGTTGGTGTCCTCGCCTGCCTGCTCCGACATGACGGGGCGGGAGTTGTCCCGTTTTTTAATCCAATCGTAGGTTTCGTGAAAAACAGGGCCGTTGCCGCATTCGTTGCCCAGCGACCAGCCCACCACGCAGGCATGGTTCTTATCCCGCTCCACGAGGCGGCGGGTGCGGTCGTGGTGGGCGGCCTTCCAGAGCGGGTCGTAGGCCGGGTGCTTTTCCTTGGGCAGGGCCAGGAACTGGAACTCCGCCCCGGCGCCGTGCGACTCGATATTGGCCTCGTCAATGACGTACATGCCGTACTCGTCGCAGAGCTGCAACCACAGCGGGTCGTTGGGATAGTGCGATGAGCGGCAGGTGTTGACGTTGAACTGCTTCATGGTCACGATGTCCTTTACCATCAAATCACGGGTGGGCACTTTGCCCCGGTCGGGGTCGTGCTCGTGGCGGTTCACCCCCTTCACCAGCACCCGCTTGCCGTTGACGAGGAAATCCTTCCCCTTTATCTCGCTACGCCTAAAGCCGATTTTGGTGCCGGTGGCTTCCATGACCTGCCCTTTTTCGTTCCGCAGGGTCAGTACGGCGGTGTATAGATTGGGCTGCTCCGCACTCCACTGGGCGGGGGCCGCCACCTTTCCTTGTAGGGTGTTCGAGGCATTGGCCGGGGTTTTTTGGGTAAAAACCTTGTTCTTGTTCTTGTCAAAAATGGCCACTTCCAGCGAGTGCTTGGGATTCGGGTTTTTCACGTCCACCGTGATGGACAGGGTGCCGTCCTTGTAATTGTCGTCGAGGCCCGCCTTCACCCAAAAATCGGCGATATGCGATGGGGCCTTCGAGGTCAGGAACACGTCCCGCTCGATGCCCGACAGGCGCCACATGTCCTGGTCTTCGAGGTAGGAGCCATCGTGCCACCGGAAAACCTGCACGGCCAAGGTATTGCTCCCCGCCTTCAGGAACGGCGTAATATTGAACTCTGCGGGCGATTTGGCCACTTTCGACAGACCGACCGCCACGCCATTGACCCAGATATAGGCACAGCCCGATATAGAGCCAAAATGCAGATAGACCTCCCGCCCCGACCAGCCTTCCGGCACGGTGAACTCCCGCCGGTACGAACCCACTGGATTGTAACTATGGTCAATAAATGGCGGGTTCAAGGGGTTCGGGTAAATGAAATTGGTATAAATGGGGATGCCGAAGCCCTTCATCTCCCAGTTGGCGGGCACGGCCAATTCCTTCCAGTTCCAGTCGTTGAAATCGGGTTTGTAAAAATCCTTGGGCCGCATGTCGGGGGCGTCCACGTAGTAGAACTTCCAGGTGCCGTTCAGCGATTGGTAGTAAGGCGATTTGGTGAAATCGTTTTCAAAAATAGCATCCTCGTTGGGGTACGACATGGCAAAGCTGTGCGGCGGCTCCTTCCCCAGTTCCACCACCTTGGGGTCTTCCCATTCCTTGAACGTGAAATTGACTTGTGAAAAAAGGGAACTTGCCAGCAGTACGGACAAGACGAGGCTAAGGTTGATGCTTTTCATGTGCTTGAATTTTTGAAGGTATAGCCCGCAACTTGATTCTTTTGGCTGTCCATAGCGGGCAGCGAACAAACATCAACTTGCAGGAAAGGCAATGCCTTACACCTTCGGCGAAGTGGCGAAGTTACACGGAGTTGGATTTTTTTTTGGTGAGATTTGTGGGTGGGGGGGCGAGGAGGGTTAGGGATTTGAAGTACGGTAGAAGATGGTGCGGTATAGGTTGGGCGGGGAGGATGGGTGATTTAATTTTGTGAGTGGGCGGGAGAGAGTTAACGGTTGGCTTGCCTCCGTGCGTTGGGTTTGCGGGCTGGCTGTGCGGCGGTATGGACATACATCCGTTGTTCTCCCATTTTTTATTATTTTTGACTTTTTATTTGCATATATGCCGGTTATTTTTACTTTTGCGCCATGACTTCAAGTATTTGGCATGACAAGGTTAAAAGACTTCTCAAATCAGAGATTGTGCGCAGGGGCATTACCTACGAACAACTTGTTGATTTACTTGCAGATATAGGGGTTGAAGAGACTAAAGCAAGCATTGACAGCAAAATGTCTAGGGGCACATTTAGTGCTGCTTTTCTTGTCCAATGTCTTGTAGCCATAGGCTGCAAATCCTTTTGTCCAGAAATTTCTGCCGATATGGTTGAAGAACCTCGTGCAATTTACAAAGCGAAGAAAAAGGCTACTTATGAGATACAAGAATAACAAAACTGGCCTGACTTACATCCCAATCTCCGCACTTGACGCAACCCTCAACGGCATGGATTATACCGTAGTTAGCCTGTTTTCAGGTGCAGGTGGGCTTGACATTGGTCTGGAACAGGCAGGATTCAGAACGGTCGTTTGTGTTGAAAACGATATCCATTGCCGTACTACTTTGCGCCATAATCGTCCGGAGTGGTTATTGTTCGATAATCCCGTAAAAATCAAAGACGGCAGGATGCTCGAAAGGCAACCAGGCGATATCCGAGAAATCGAAGTTGACGAATTACTTGAATTTTCAGGACTTCAAAGGGGTAAAGTCGCCCTTGTTGTTGGAGGTGCACCTTGTCAGCCGTTCAGTAATATTGGAAAAAAACAAGGCGAGAATGATGAAAAAAACGGCGATTTATTCTTAGAGTTTGTAAGAATGGTCAAAGGAATTGAACCAGAAGCCTTTATTTTTGAAAACGTTGCCGGGATAACACAAAGCAAACATTCAAATGTTCTCCAGTACATGTTCGACCAATTCAATGGTTCAGGATATAGTCTTTCTTATTCTCTGGTAAACGCTGCCAACTACGGCGTCCCTCAAAGAAGGGAGCGTTTCATTTTGGTTGGTATTAAAGGTGTAGAAAAACCAGCTTTCCCTCTACCGACCCACACAAAAGATGAAAAGTCTTGGGATTTATTTACCTCAGAATTATTACCAATGCCAATACAGAAGCCTGAAAAATGGGTCACAGTCAAGCAAACCTTTGATAATCTTCCTTCGGATTACACTAAACGTAAAGACTATGCCGTAATGGGTGTATCGCCGATTGTCAAAGAGCGTATGACTTATATTGAACAAGGCAAAAACTTCAAAGTGTTACCGGACGAACTCCGCCCAACTTGCTGGAAAACAGGAAAACATCAAGGCAACGATACTTTCGGGCGATTGATTGCTGACTTCCCTTCTGTGACGATAAGAACCGCTGCATACAATTGTGCTAAAGGAATGTATATTCATCCGTTTGAAGATAGAGGGCTGAACACTATAGAAATGGCAGCACTTCAAGATTTTCCTTTTGATTGGGAATTTAAAACATTTGGACGAACCAACGTTACCCTTGTTAGCGGTGGCAAACAAATTGGGAATGCGGTCCCTCCGGGACTTGCTAAAGCATTAGGTCTTGCCTTGCGCAAGCAAATATCCGCTAACTTAGAATTGAGGAAAAAGCAAGATTTGCTTGTTGAAGCGTGTTGACCTCGTGAACTTCATCTACAGCTGCTTGTGGCAAACTGAAGACAGTTGTCAATGAGTGGGTAGCAACCGTTTTCAAAGCGTTTCTGTCCGGCTCGGTTATTTTCGTTGCCACCGCATAATATTTAAGTCCTTTAGGTGATGTTATCCATTCCCTCGTTTGAAGATGGGCATACAAAGCTTTCATAAGGCTTCCTTCGTGTGGAATCTGTAATCGCCTATCAGGTCGGAGCGATTTCTTGACTGAAATATAGCCTTCAATTTGTTCAAAATTGCACTTTCCAATGAACTTTTGGTAAGTTCCTTCAAGCTCTGTTAGGTTCTCCGGTGTTATATCTTCAATTTCGGAAATTTGCCCAAGTATCTCTCTCGCCAAATCTCCATCTATGATTACAAAATCAGGGTTTGATGTGATTAATTGGACTTCTGACACTTCCGCCACTTTCTGCTTTAGGTCTATAATCAAGTCGTATAACCTCTTCTCGTACAAAGTAGTCACATCGAACTGCATTACATTTGGCAGGGGTATCGCCAAATCTGAGTTTTCGTTCTTTACGAAGTAATTCCAAGCGCATACCGCCAATAGCCATTCGTACCAATCGCCGTGAACGTTGCTCAATGCCTCTCTCGTAATCCGGCTGTCTTCTTTCCTTACCTCATCATCAAATTCGTCGAAAAGGATGGAAAACTGTTTGTCGGATGCTGGCAGCACGCCTTTCAGCAAAGCGCAAAAGGCTAAGTCCTTGATTACCTGCGACTTTCCTCCACCTAAAACTCTTATGTACGACATATATTATTTTTTGAGCCTCAAAGGTACGCCTTCTTAATTTTATTTTTTAAATACATTTTGCTTTGTAGCGTGAGCATGGACGCTGTGCTGCCCTACGTTGGCTTTGTGGGTTGGGCTTGGGGCAGCATAGGCGTTGCATGCATTGTTAGCCACTTTTATTCGTAATATGTTATTATTCGTTCGGCGATTGTATTTGCTTCTCCTTTTATATTACGCTTTATCCAATTCCCTACATTGTCAAACTCATATTCATATGTAGTCCGTACTTCTCCTTTTCCAAATGGTTTATGTAGGTCTTCTATTAAATTACCTTTTTCATCAAAAACTGCCTTTTCTTCGTAACTTTCATTTTGGTCTTTATACGAAAAGGATTTAGTGGAAATGATATTTCCTTTGCTGTCCCACTTATATTCATGAGATGTTTGTTTGTTTTCATTTTCATCCAAAACAATCATTTCTATGTGATTTCCTTCTTGGTCATAACTATTTTGAAAAATTAATCGCAAGGCGTTTTCGTTGGATATGCCGCCGTAGTATTTTTCTATTTTATGCCTGTGATTTACAAAGTCTGAAAACAGACTTTTATTTTCAACAGCCCCTGTTTCGCCATTATAATGGATATGTTCGATTTTGTTGGTTCTTCGTGATTTCGTGTGGGTAGTATAGTTCATGATTTCTAAATTCGCCTTAAAAAAGTCATGAACAGCAAACAACTATTCGAGATTGCATTAGGCAATATACAACCATGGTTC
>JALHQW010000014.1 GCA_022841745.1 Saprospiraceae bacterium
AACCATGGTTGTATATTGCCTAATGCAATCTCGAATAGTTGTTTGCTGTTCATGACTTTTTTAAGGCGAATTTAGAAATCATGAACTATACTACCCACACGAAATCACGAAGAACCAGATTTCTGTTCAAATTAATGTCAAGCCGTTGTTTATATTGATGATATAAATAGGTACCCCTGTCGCGCTGCCATGTAATTGGAGTTGTATTGAATGGAGTGCTTAACAAAAATATGGGTCGCTTTCTTGGAGGATGGGTTTGAGTGCCTTTCATTTCTTTTGCAGCAGCCGGGTTTGATAACCCGGCCTCTCAAAGGGGCTTCTGCTCAAACCCATATTTTTGTTAAGCACTCTATTGAATGGGTATAATTGGGCAAGAATCGTCAAATAGAAATGCCCACGTTCACTAAACCTTTGAAGGTTTTAGTAAACGTGGGCACAGTAATGTCGGATATATATTTGGTGGAAACTATTAGCCTAACCTGGAAGGCAAGCGCTCAAACAATCTTCTCTTTTAGTGCCTTCAGCACGGCCTCCGTCTTGGAGTTCACCTGCAGCTTTTCGTAGATATGCCGGATATGCGAGCGCACGGTGTCAATGCTGATGAAATGCTCATCGGCGATGAGCTTGTAGGAATAGCCCTTGACGAGGCTCTTGAGGATGTCTTGCTCCCGTGGCGAGAGGTCGTAGTCCTTCGACTTGGCGACGGGCTTTTCCTGCTGGAAAAAGAACAGCACCCGCCGAGCGATGCTGGAGGTCATGGGCGAGCCGCCGTTATGTACGTCGTGGATGGCAGCGATGATTTCCGTGGGGCTGATGCGCTTGAGCAAGTAGCCAGATGCTCCGTTGCGGATGGCCTGGAAGATGCGGTCCTCGTCCTCGAAAACGGTGAGCATGAGCACCTGTGCCTCAGGCCTTAGCGCCTTCACCACTGGCGTCGCCTCGATGCCGGTGCGGCCCGGCATGTCAATATCCATGAGCACCACGTCGGGCTTGAGGCCGGGGATTTGCATTTCGAGGTTGCTGGTGTCGGGGAAAGCCCCGAGGAGCTGAAGGCCGGGCGTGGCCTGCAACAGAAAGGTCATGCCTTCCCGCAGGTCACGGTTGTCTTCGTAAAGGAGTATGCGGATGTTATTTTCCATGTGGCAAATCTCAGGAGGAATTAGGGGGATGAAAATAGCATAAAAGGGTGAAATCAGTCTTCTTTATACACTAACTTTTAATTCCACACTCGTCCCCTCCCCCAATTTTGCTTCCACCTCCAACCTCCCCCCAACATCCGCTGCCCGCTGCCGCATGTTTTTAAGACCATTCCCACCGCTACCCCCAGCCCCTAAAGGGGAGCGCTCCCCGCCCTGCTCAAACCCCTTTCCATTGTCGCTGATTTTCATCGTCAGCAATCCTTTTTGCAGCGAAAGGTCGAGCCGCACCTCTGAGGCTTCGGAGTATTTGGCGGCGTTGTTCATGGCCTCCTTGAAGATGAGATAGACGTTCCGGCGCAGCTCTGGGCCGAGGTGCTGGCCGTGCGCTTCCTCGCCGATATGGGTCTTGAAGGCGATGCCCCTCGCCTCCATCAGCCGCAGGCCGAACTCGGTCATGCGGGCTGCGAGGTCACCCAACTGGTCGTTCTTGGTTTTCATGGCCCAGATGATGTCCTGCATGGACTCGCTCAGGGCACTGGCGCTTTGGCCAATGCGCTGGAGCACGGGCGTCACCTGCGGCTTATCGTCGCCCACCTGTTGCGAAGCAAACTCGCTGAAAAAACGGATGCTGCTGAGGGTGCTGCCCATCTCGTCGTGGAGGTCACGGGCGAGGCTCTCCCGGAAGGTTTCGAGGCGGTGTCGCTGCTGCCGCCGCATCCACCAGATGCCGAACAGGATGGCCCCGCCGAACAGCACGAGGAACAGCTTGAAGTACCACCTTTTGCGAAGCGGAGGAATGACTTTAACGGGTAAACTGATGCCCTCCTCGTTCCAGGTGCCTTCGCTGTTGGCGGCCTTGAGGTGGAGCGTGTAATTGCCGCCGTCGAGGTTGGTATAAGTGGCCACGGGGCGGTCGGTATAGACCCAATCCTCGTCGAAGCCATCGAGGCGGTAGGCGTACTGGTTGCGCTTGGCGGGGTTGAAATCGAGGGCGGCAAACTCCACGCTGAGGAAGGTCTCGCCGGGGCGCAGCACCACGGGTCCGGCTGGGTTTCGCTCCTCCTTCATTACCCGAAGGGAAGTAACGGCAACGGGCGGCGGTGTCAGGTTCAACCGTAGCTGCATTGGGTCGAAATGGACAAAGGCATTGTCGAAGCCGATTAGTATCTCCCCATCGTCACTTTTGGTCATAAATAACTCGATGGCGTTCGACTGCAGGCCGTCCGTTTTGCCAAAATAGGTGAAGGACTTCGTGGAGGGGTTGAAGCAGTGCAGCAGGTTGTCGGAGCATAGCCAGATGCGGCCCATGTCATCGTCCACCAACTGCCCGATGTACTCGCTTTTCAAACCCGTGCCTTGCTGGTATAGTTGAAGGATGTTGCCATCGTAGTCTAATTCGCAGAAGCCCTCCGAAGTGCTTGCCCAAAACCTGCCCTTTTTGTCAATCAATAAGGCATTTATATCAGCGTTGTTCCCGTTTATTTTCAATGAAAAACCCTTGAAAGCATTGGTCTTGGGGTTCCACCTGTAAATGGATTCCCTGGTCAGCAGCCAGAGGTTTCCAGCGCTGTCCTCCTCCATTTGCCAAATGGTGGTTACAATTTCAGGGTCGTGGGGAAACGGAATGGGCAGGGTGTCGAACCTTGAAGTTTCCGGCTTATACAGCAACATTTTGCGGATGGAAGAGGCAAACCAAAGCCTCCCATCCCGGTCTTCCAGCATGGCATTAATGCCACGATTGGGGGGCAGCGGGAATTCCTTCCCCTTCCATACCCTGACCGACCCGGTACGGGGGTCGTACCTTTTCAACTGCCCTTTGTCGGATAGCCATACCATGCCTTTGCTGTCCTGTTGCATTACACCAATCAAATTGGCGATTTCAGGAAAATCGGATTGGACGAGCAAGCGTGATTTTTTTGCCGATTTGTCCCACTCGTACAAGGCACGGGGCAGGCACAGGATAAAATAGGAATTGCCAAGGGGGTCGAGCCTGTTCTTTGCAAGGGAATGGATGCTCAGGTATTCGAGGCCGGGTTTTTTAATGCCAACAAGTTTCTCCGTGTCGAACCGCAGCGGCGAGGACCAAACCCTCGTAAGCCCAGCCACGGTAGCAAACCACAGCAGCCCGTCCTGTCCGGGGTCTTTCATGGCATTGAAAATCAGGAAATCGCCCTCGCCATCACTGCCCCAGGGGTCAAGTTCGATGGGATTGAAACCACCGTTTTTTGGGTAAAAAACGCCTATTGTCCTGTTGTTGCCGCCCGACCAAAAGAACGAGTTTCCAGCGGCGTCCCTGTCGGGAACGAGGTACTCCATGTTCGTGTCAAACTCCTTGGGATAGGGCAGTATTTTGTCGAGGGAAGGGTCGTACCGGTAAACCCGGTTGGTTGCGGAGGAAAAGAACAGTTCACCGTCCTGCGTTTCGGCAATATCCAAAATCAAGGCACTGAAAATGGAGGGGTTCTGGTCTTTGTCCACATATACCTTCATTGTTTTATGGTGGGTGTCAAAGCAATATAGGTAGCCACCTGTGGTCATCCAAAACCTGCCCTTGCCGTCCAGATGGGTGTCGTTGAAGCCCGCCGCCGTTCGGCCCGTGGCAAACCCCTTGCATTGCATGGTTTTTGGGTCAATGGCGAACAAGCTATCGAGGCCGCAGACCCAACCTGTGCCGTTCTTATCAAAGGAAACCGCCCCGAACCACGAGTCCTGGTCGAGTTTCACGCCGGGCATGGGCACCCTTTCAAAGTGCAGCCTGTCCGTGTCGAGCCTGCAAATGCCCCGGTAGGTGGAGACCCAGAGGTAGCCCTGCGGGTCGAGGCAAAGGCCGTAGATGAGGTTGTCGGGGAGGCAGTTCTGGATTCCCGGCTGGTGGAAGAATTGCCGGAAGCTGCGACCGTCGAAGCGGTTCAGCCCAGACTTGGTGCCCACCCAGAGGAAGCCCCGCTTGTCCTTCGCCAGGGAGAACACCATGTCGTTGGAGAGGCCGTCCTCGGTGGTGTAGTGGTGGTACGACCATGCACCCTGCTGGGCGTAAAGGCAGCATTGCGCTAGCAAAAGCGCAAATACGATGGTGAAACGAAGGCTTTGCATTTGGCAAATTTCTTTTTTCCAAGCTAAAAAGAAAAATGCCGACGTAGGAAATCGGCATTATTTGCTGTCGCAAAGATGCGGCAAAGGTCAAACTTCCTTGTATCGCATTTTCATGTGAAAACAGCAGCTAAATGATAGTGCTTATCACTATTTGGTGCTAATCATAATCCATAATAAGCAGGTTACCCACACGAGGTCACGAAGCAGCATATTCTTTTACTGCTGTGGGGTAATTACTTCGATTTCAGTGGCATTCCCAAACTTGCTGAACTGGAGGGAATACACGCCTTCGGGCAATTGTGGGGCTTGGATAAACATCCTGCCACTATTGCCCGCCCGGTCAGCAGCTGAGACCACTTCTCCAGCTTCGTTCACCAATTCAACATGCAGGTTGTTCCCTTGAATGATGTTTACAGGTATTTCAAAAGCTCCACCGCCCCTCCAATAAAAATAATGGTCTAGTGGAGCTACCAAGTCTTCTTTACGGTAGAGTGGTTCGAGGATGACCTGGTCACGCCCACTCAGAATATTGAGGTCGCACATAATGCATTCCCGTATGAGTTCCAATTTGTTGGGTGGTGCGGTTTGGTAGCATTTGCTGTCGAAACGCAGGAAATAGGTCATTTGCAAGTTGTAATCCAAAATTTGGTTGGGAAAAGCAGCTTTAATTTCAATCAATAAATTATTCGAGCGGATGTCCGCAAGCAGCACTGTGAAATAGCTTTTATTGACGTGTGATTGCAAAAGCGCCCCATCGGAGAACACCCTTATATTGACCTCAGTGTTCAAATTAAAAGTAAAAGCCGAACGGAAACAACGGCCAGCCGGTGCTTCCACGGCAGGCATATAGATATTGAAATAGTCCACATCATTGTAGGGGAAAATGCTCAGTTCCCTGACATTGAGGCGGGGCTTGGAGCCGGGCAAATTGAAATTCCAAGTGTTGAGCGGCGTGGCACCTGCGACGGAATTGTTGTTGTTCGGGGAGGCAGGGTTTGGGTTGCCGCCGGGTCGGTCAAAGCGGTCGGGCTGCCTCGGCACGGTATAAGGGCATAGCCCCACGGCGCACCAAGCCTTCACAACCTCGCCCACTTCTTGCGAATTCTCACCGTATAAGTCTTTAGCAGCATAAATGGAGCCGTTTCGGGCGTCCTTAAAGTTCGAGGTAGAGGTCAGGTACCGTGTCATGGTGCGCCAAGCAATTTTGCGGGCTTTCACCATACCGATTCCATTGATGCTGTATTGCGTTCCCAATTCGCTGTTCGTACCCGCGCCGCCATCGGTGAGCAGGGCGAACCAGCGGTTCTGCACACAGCCATTGGTGTGGGGGTCAATACTGTTTGGTGGCGATTGCCAAAAATTGCCCTTGTAAGTATCCGGCTGGTTGTAGGTCTTGGGGTTTTTCAAATCCCTGCACAAATAGGGCGCAGTGCAACCCTTGTCGTCTGCGATGACCCATTCCTTGCTGGCAGCACCTTCAATCCATTGCTCCACCATTTGCCCGAAGATGTCACAGAAGGATTCATTGAGCGCTGAAGATTCCTGCGTGGTATCATACGTCAGCTTTGAGGAAGTTTCGATTACGTTGTGCATGAACTCGTGCCCCACGACGTCAAGGCAATTGTAGTCGTCGTTGTCGTTGCCAGCATTCGCCAAGCCGATGCGGATGCCCCCGCCGCCTCCAGTGGCATTGTGCCCGTTGTTCCGCATGTTCGGGTCGTTATATATCGTCATATTGGCGTTCTTGCCATCGTAGCCCGTCCTGCTGTGGATTAGGCGGAAATAATCGTAGCAGACCCATAATCCCCAAAGTGAAGTGACAACGGAAGGGTTGTTCCCCACCCAGTTGTTGTCTTCGTCAGAGATGTCCACGTTCTTGCTTTTAGAGTCCAGCAATGAGGCCCTCAGTAAGTTGCCGTTGCAATCGTCAGTGAGGTAGAACCGCTCTCCTTTTTGCTGGGTGTTGAAATTGCGGATGCCCCTGAAATTCACCGGGCCAGAAGCTGCGAAGCAGGAGGGAAACAGTGGGAACTCCTTTATGACACCACCTTCCAGGGCATGGATGTACACCTGCCGGGAATTATCGAGCGGGGTTACATACACCTTGAACACCCAAGCAAGGCGTCGCTCTGCCGCAGTGCTGGCGGGGTCTTCTGTAAAGATGAGCTTGCCCTTGGGCCGGTAGCCTGCTTTGGCAGTGGAGTCGTTCTCAAAATCGGCAATAAAAGCATCGTCCCGGTAATACCGCTCTGCCGGAATCCGGGCGCTGACGATGCGCCAAGCCTCTTCTTCCGAAATTCTTGGCTCGGTTGTTTCAGGCTGAAAATCGGGCACCAGGTCACCATTGGCGGAGAGGGCCCAGTTGTTTTTTGCCCTCACCAAAAACTCCATGTTCTCCACTTCGACCTTCTTGAAAAACTGACGATAGCGCAGGTGTGAAATGCCCAACGAGTCCGTCTCCTCGGATTCCATCACCATTTCATTTCCTTTTGGTAGGTGAAAAACGCCAGCGTAATCCTTGAAAAGCGTTTTTGGGTTCACCTTCGCCTCTGGCTTAAAATCAATCCAACCAGCCACTTCCATTGGCGCAGCAATGTCCGTGATATTGGCAACGCTCGCTCGTTTGCATGAAATGAAACTCAACAAGGCTGCCGTGAAAAGTAGGGAAGAGGTTTTGGACAATAAGTTGATTGTTTTCATGATTGACATTTTTGATGTTTGACAAAATTGAAGTTCTGGGAATTTGTCATTGGGTAGGGCTCATCCGCTAACACCATGTCTCAGACAAGACTTTCCAAGTTCGCAAACTTGGAAGGTCGAACGTCAAAAGTTAAAACGAAGAAAATAAATACAATGGTGATAAGTGCTGTCCTTCCTCATTTGGTGTATGGTATAAAGTGGTGGGCTTCGTAGGATCGGAAGTTTGAATGGAAATGCGTGGAAAGGTATCACTAATAAATAATCGGCATATTGTTGTCACCTAATTTTTTTTAGATTTTCACTACCTTCAAGCCATAGATTTGTAGATGGGGGTAGCCCCGATTGGCCGCTCGGCCTTGCCCTGTAGCGTCGGGTTTTAAACCCGACGCTACAGGGCAGGGCAAGAACGGGAGCGGTGCAGCCAGGCACGAGAAGTAATATAGCGGTATCCTGCCGTTGGTTGTTCGCCTCAAAAACCACTTGTATTGGCGGGCAGGAAAAAGTGCCTAGCTTTTTGTAAAAACAATATCGAAAATAGCTGCACCTTTCGCTGCATAAACGGCGACTTCACCAACAACAAAGCCAAATGGATTACAGCTTCTCAAAACGCATCATCAAACATTCGGCATACAATGAAAAGGAATACAGTGAGCACACCAAGGTCTATAACCTTTTTGAAAACGGGAATACCGTCGGCAAAATGGTGATGGGCCCGATTGAGAAAACCATAGAGGTGGACACTGGCAACTACGAGATGGGGGACCGTTCCTTTATAGTGAAAATGATTGTGGAGCAACCCACTGGTAAGGAGGTTGGAAGATACTTGTTCCCGGTCTTCAGTGGTTGGTTTGGCGTGCGGGACAAGCTGGTGCTCGATGGCATTGAACCGATGCAGTTCAAGGAGAACAGGATTCGGGACATATTTAAGAAAGCCACCTGGGGGCAACATGAATTTGAGTTGACGAATGCCCTTGATTCCGTTTTGTACCGATTCAAGATAGATTTGCCTTTTCTGCGATTGACTCCTTTGCCCATGTTCGAGTTTACGGGCAAAATTGAAACGTCCACCGACAACAAATTGCTATTGTTGGCAGGATGCTGTTTGATTGAATGGGGATTGGAGAAAAAAGAAATTGCTTCAAATACAACGGACTGAATTGGCATGATTCCCAGTCAACGGGTGATACCTGCCAGCTTAATAAATAGCCTTTTTCTCTAAGCCATGCTCCATTAAGACGATGCCAAGGCTTCTGGCTGTGCTAAATATGGGCAGGGGCCAAGTTACATGGGAGGTCGTCGCCTGACTGCCCTCAGTACATTGCCAGACCCTTTCAGGGTGACAAAGGGGAAGTGGCCACCATAGGCAATCTTTCTAAGGTACGTCACTTTTTTTTGAGACAAAGAAAACCAAAGAACCTTGCCCACCAACACAAGATTTCTAATGCCCGGCACTTCCCCTTTGTCACCCTGAAAGTGCCTGTCCACGTCCTAAGGGAAGTGCCGTTCATTTGCAGCCTGCCCGAAGTTGTGCACATTAAGCTAATGCAGTTTAGTGTCGGCGTGACTCGAAGTCACGCTGACACTAGGCACTAACCTTGGTAAGACTCCGCTTGGCAATCGATGGACTTGGGGCAGTAGAGGATAATTTTACGCACTCATAAACAACCCCTCCATCCCCACCATTTCGGCTTCCCCTGATTGCATTGCTTTGTGGAGGATGGCGGATTCTGCTTGTCTGCCAATGAGTGCCTTTGTCATGGCTTGCTGCTTGATTTTGTGGTTTTAGCTCGTTATGTAAAATCATTTCCAGCTAAAACTGTCAAAAAAATGGGGTTTTAGCTGGATATAAAAAATCATTCGTAGCTAAAACCACTATTTCAGCAGCTCAATCGCCCTTTCCAAAACCACACCCCTCCGTCCGCCATCGTGATCTGGATATAATGGTATTGGAAGTGGTCAAAATGGCAGGCCAAGACTTGACAGATTTCAAAAACCTGTCAAGTCTTGGCTCCCGCCTGCAATTCGTCGGCTCACCTTGATGAGGGAATGAGCGGACGCTTTTTTATAAAAGCGCAAAACGTTCTTTTTCAACCCATCGTTTTTTTGCCCAATTGCCGAATGGAAAAAACATGCAGGAACACAGCCAGTGGCATATACACCGCCGGTATCAACAGATAGGGCATAGTTCCAAATTCTGGCGAAATTGGTGTTGCCGGATAGCCCCATAGCTGCGGTTTTACCAATAAAGAAAGGAAGATGCCCACCACGTTTGCCAGCGCCAACAGCCCGATGAAGTTCCATATCAGTGCTGTTTTTTCCGGCAATATCTTTTTAGAAAAAACCAGCCATGCTACGGGTGCGGCGCTCAGGCCCATTAACACATCGAAGTTGTAGCCTTCCAGCGTAGGCTCGTAGGTAGCCAGGCCTTTTTTGAAGGCACCGAGAATGAGCAGCTCCACCACGATTCGGAAACTTTGTAGGTAAATGGGCTGCTGCTTTGGCACTACACTGAGCAGGTGATCGGCACGGCCACTTAGGAAGAACCAACCGATGAATATGAAAGCGGGGATGATGATGAAAATCGGGAACCTGGGCGGCAGGGTCAGTACCATGAAAAAGCCCGTGGCGGCCATCCCGGCTATGTAGCAAAGCCAAACAGCCGCTCCGATGCCAAACCACCGCAGCGATTTTGAGGGTACTTGGGCATTTTTCATCCCAAAATATAGGGCTGCCAGCAAGGCAGCGAGCAGGGTGTAAAAACCGTAGGTCAACATTGTTTTCGATTTGGTTAATGATATTTTTACTTTGAGATGCCAGGCTTATTTCCCCAGCCACACCTTAAAATCTGCTACCCGCTCCCGGCTCACGGTCACCTCTTCCGGCTCTTGCGGCTTCAGGTGCAGCTTCAGGCGGTTGTTGAAAAACGGGTGAATCTCATGCACAGCGGGCACGCTGACGATAAACTGGCGGCTCACCCGGAACCAGTCACGGGGGTCGAGCATGGACTCGATTTCGTCCATGGTGTATTCCACAAGGTATTTCTGCCCAGTCTTGTTTTTAAAAAAATTGAACCGCCCTTCCGACCAGAAATAGGCGATGTCCGACACGTCCACGGAGACGTATTTTTGGAGGTGCTTTACCAAAAAACGGTTGCGGTATTCTTTGGCAGGGGCAGCGGGGTTGCTACCGCCCGTGAGCGTGAGCAGCAGGCTCTCGATGCTGGCCGAGATGGGGTTAGCCTCCCGCACGTACTGCATTTTCAGTTCCCGGAACTTGTTGATGGCGGCCTCCAGGTCTTCTCGCTGCACGGGCTTTAGAAGGTAGTCCACGCTGTTAACCTTGAAGGCTTGCAGGGCAAACTCGTCGTAGCTGGTGACGAAAATGACGGGGCTGTTGACCCTCGTCCTGCGGAAAATCTCGAAGCTCTGCCCGTCCGATAGCTCGATGTCCATGAAAATCAGGTCGGGCGGCTCGTTGGCCTCCAGCCACTCGACCGAGCCGGTGATGCTGCCCGCCGTGCCGATGATGCGGAGGGTCGGGTCGGCCTCATTGAGCAGCCGGGTGAGTTTTTTGACGGCGAGGGGTTCGTCTTCGATGATGAGGACTTTCATGTGGTAGATTGTTTAATAGCTTGATAGGGTAAAAATAGGGTGTACTGTACTTTGATTTCCAATGAAATTTGAATGAAGTGTGAAATTGATGGCATGAATTGGCAAGCATCACCCCACCATAGGCAGCACCACCTCGAACACCTGTCCGTCCTGCCGCACACCAAACCCCTTCACGCCGAGCAGTTCATAGCGTTGTCGAAGGTTCGTCAGGCCGACTTGGTTCGACAGCGGCGTGGTGGATTTTTGCTGGATATTATTTCGCACGAAGAGCATCGAACCCTCCTCGCCAATTTCAATTCGCAGTGGCTTTTCAGGGCTGATTTCGTTGTGCTTCACGGCGTTTTCCACCAAGACCTGCAAGGCGAGGGCGGGCAGTTTTTTACTATAACTTTCTTTCTTCACATTGATAATCAAGGAGATACCCTTGTCGTGTCGGGTTTCCAGCAAATGGGCGAAGGAGCGGATGAAGCGCAACTCATCGGCCATGGTGGCAAGCTCTTTTTCGTTGCTGCGCAACAAATAGCGATAGACGTTGGACAGCTCATCCACGAAGCGCTCTGCACGGGAAGGGCTTTCACTGATGAGGGAGGAAAGCACGTTGAAGCTGTTGAACAAAAAATGGGGGTTCAACTGGCTTTGCAGGCTTCGGAACTGGTTTTCGAGGTTGAGTTTTTCCAGTTCTTCGGTTTCGGAAATAGCTTCTTTCCATTTGTTGAAATAAGTGATACCCTCGTAAATGGTGGCGTAGAGGAAGGTAATGACAATGGGGATAAGCCAAAGTCTATAAAACCGTGTTTCGTCTCCCCAGAGTTCGGGAATGGGTAAAGTTTTCAAAAACTGAAAAACAAACCAAGTCGGGATGGCAGCGAAAGCCAAATAACCAACGAGTGTAAAAAAAATTCGTTTTGGCCAGTCGTCCATTTTTTGGAAACGCCCAAGCATCGTGCCCCGAACCCACAAACTGCCGCCGGACAAAACGAACATCGTACACATCCAGACGAGCGTCATCCAAAAAAAATTGGACAGCGATTCGAAATAAGCCTCACCATATAGATAATGACAGGCGAAAATCACCAATACTGGTCCGCTGAGCAGCGAAGGCCAGTAGTTTTCAAACCAGTTTTTCAATCGCTTTTTCATACTGCTGGGGTTTTAGGGGTGAAAGGAAGGAAGATGGTCAATTGCCCCGCTGCCCCAGTTTCCAGTCTTGCTCCAACCGCTTCCAATTGCCGCCAGTCGTTGTCTGGCGTGTCGAAAGAGAGGTTTTTTGGACGATGAGCGCAGGTGATTTCGATGTGGTTTTCGAGTAGCCTTATTTCGATGTGGAGGGGCAGGTTTTGCGTTCGAACAAGGTAGTCGATGCTATTTTGGAGGCTGAGGACAGGCAGGTGTTTATAGTCCTGCAATTCAGGCGGCGACTTGAAGTCGCCGCCTGAATTTGTTTTCACATCAAACGCCCCGTCCTCGAACCTGTTTTTCAATAAAAAAGCATAAGACTCCGCAAACTGCAACTCCTCGCCCAGCGTCACCACCGGATGCCGACCCGCACGCAGCAAGTAGCGATAGACCTTGGAAAGCTCGTCCACGAAACGCTCCGCCTTGGGTGCATCCTCGCCGATGAGCGCCGAGAGCGTGGTGAGCGAATTGAATAAAAAATGAGGATTCACACGAGTTTTCAGGGCATCGAGGCGCTGCTGGGCTTGCTGCTTTTTGAGCGATTCGGCTTTTTGAAGGGTGCTTTTGTATTGGCCGAAAAAATAAATCGCCTCGTAAATGCCCACTATCAGGATGATGAATAACAGTGAGGAACCAAAATTGACGAGCCAAACTTTCCAGAATGGCTCATTGGTTCCCGGCCAATGCAACCCCAACCCAAGAATCATCTTGGTTAGCAGCCATTGGCCGATGCCTACTTGCACGAAAAAAATCCAAAACTGCCATGCGATGCGATGCCTAGTTTGGGTCAATCCAGGGAAACGCTGCCGCACCCATAGTACGACCCTACGTGCAATCTCCCACATAAAGCCGATAAAAATGATGCTAATGAAGGCATAGCGCCAGAACAAGTCCCACCTTCCAGGGAAATAAAATGGCATCTGCGCCAATAGCACGGCTATCACCGAAATCGGTATGCCCCATAGACGCAGGTGCCTGTCGTTCAGCGATGTGGTTGGGTTTTTCGACATGAAGCCAAATGTAGCACATGGTGCAATATGGGGCCGCCTTGGGGCTGCACGAACTGTTGTTTTTGAGTGATGAAATGTATGAGCCACCATCAATAGACCGCCCTGTACCCTAACCACCCAGGAACAGCAAACCAGACAATATTTTATGCACTCAGACTGACGGCTTTACCTCCCCAACCACTCCTTGAACGCTGTCGCCCGGTCGCCACTCACCAGTACCTCCAGTTTTGATTTGGGCAAAACGTCCAATTTCAGCTTGCCCTTGAAGTAGGCATGGGCCGCCTGTACCGCCCGGAAGCTGACTAAGAACTGCCGGCTGATGCGGAAAAAAAACGCAGGGTCGAGCAGGGTGGTGAGTTTGTCGAGGCTGAAGTCAATGGGCAGGTGTTGCCCCTCCTTCGTGACGAGATAGGTCATTTTATCCTCAGAAAAGAAATAGGCAATGTCGGCGGTCTCGATGCTTCGAATTCTTGAACCGACCGTGACCATGAAACGGCTTTTGTATTGCGGTTCTTTTTGCCCTCCGATGAGTTGCACCAGCGCCTCAATGTTGGGCTGGGCAAAGCGGCTTTTCAGCGACTTGAATTTTTCGAGTGCCTGGGCCAGTTCTCCATAGCTGATAGGCTTCAACAGGTAGTCAATGCTATTCACCTTGAATGCCTGAATCATGTACTCATCGTAGGCAGTGGTGAAAATGACGGGCACCTGCAGCCTCGTGCGCTCGAATATGCGGAAGGCAAGGTCGTCTTCCAAGTGAATGTCCATGAACACTAGGTCGGGCTCTGGGTTTGAGCTGAGCCACTCGACAGCCTCCTCCACCGAGGGCAGGATGGCGAGTACCAACATAGTAGGGTCATATTTTTTCAACATGCCCTCCAGCCGCCGGGCGGTGAGGTTTTCGTCTTCGATGATGATGGTTTTCATGTCAATGATATTGAAAAAGACTGCTGCTGGTTGGTGACAGTTGGCAATCAACCCAAAAGCAGCGGCACCCTTACTACAAATTCACCAGCCTTCTCCCCTGCCCAAACGGGGCGGTTGGTAAGCAGTGCGTAGCGGTCGGTGATATTTTTTAAGCCCACCCCGGTGGACACTGTTGCCGTCGTGCGGGGTTGCAAGCGGTTTTTCACCACGAGGGTTTGGGGTTCCTCGACGCCGACATTGACCACTAACGGCTCTTTCGCCGACATTCGGTTGTGCTTTACGGCGTTTTCCACCAGCAGTTGAAGCGTGAGCGGAGCGATTTTTAGGGTGTCGAGTAGTTCCTCTGGGATGGAGAACTGCAGGTCGAACTTGTTTTCAAAGCGGATTTTCAACAAAAAAGAATACGCCCTAATGAACTCCAGTTCCGTGCGCAGCGTCACGAGCGACTGCTCCTTTTGTTCCAATATATAGCGGTACGAGCGGGACAACTGCTCGATGAACTGCTCCGACAGGTCGGCATCCACCCGCACCAGCGAGGAGAGGATGCTCAGGCTGTTGAACAGGAAATGGGGGTTCACCTGCGTGCGCAGCAGGGCGATTTCGTTGAGCAGTTGCTGCCGCTCCAACTCGTCGGAATGGACTTGCAGCCTACGGTTGCGACGCTGGAAGTACAGCACCCGCCACCAGAGCACCAACGCCGCCGCCAGCACCCCGAAGCCGATTGCCATCAGCACACCGAAGTTGCGGTCCTTTTGGCGCAGCTTCCGCTCCACTTCAAAGCGTTCCTTTGCCAGGCTTAAACTGTCTTCGACCGACTGCCGTTCCAGCTCCAATTGCTTTAGCTTTTGGGCGGTTTCTTGCTGTTGAAGGCTGTCCTTTGATGCTGTCATTTCTTCCAAAAATGCCAGCGCCTGCCGGTAGTTTCCCTGCTTTTGGTGGGCGGTGTAGAGGCAACTGCAAGCATTCACCTCCTTCACGTTCGGGCTGCCAATTTCACGGGCGATTTGCAGCGCCTTTTCGCAACTACCCACGGCGACAGGATAACGCCCCTGTTGAATCCAGAGGTCGCCCAAGCCCAAGTAGGCATCCGCCAGCCCTTCCTGATCGCCCATTTCCCGGAAGGTGCCGATGACCCGATCGAAATCCGCCAGTGCCTCCCGAACCCGGCCCTGTTGGGCATGGATGGTCGCCCGGTTGAACACCGTGGTGGCAGCACCGTGGTCGTTGCCCATTTTTTCCTGCAACGCCAGCGATTTTTCGGTAAATGCCAGCGCCGGCTCGTAGTCCTCCCGGTCGAGGTAGAGCGTCGCCATGTTGCCATAGACCAGCGCCAAGCCCCGTTCGTTTTTCAGGTCTTCGTAAATGGCTTGCGCCTTCTCGAGCAGTTCGAGCATTTTGGCGTTGCCGCCGGGCTCTTCGTAGTAGATGGTAGCGAGGCTCACGTAGGCGTCGGCGGCCTTTTTGCGGTCGCCCGTGCCCTCCGCCAGTTGGAGGCATTTCGTCAGGCATTCGATGGCTTTTGGGAAATCGCTGCGCAGGCGATAGACATCGCCCATGTTGCCATACACCGCAGCAAGGTAGTTTCGGTCATTGGCGGCTTCCAGCAGTGCAATACTGCGTTCATAGCTCCGCAGCGCCTCATCGAAGTTGCTCTGGAGGCGGTACGCTAACCCCATGACGTTCAGCGCCCTGGCTTCCCAGCGGGGCAGCTTGTTTTCTTTGGAAAAAGCCAGTTGCCGCTCCGAAATTGCCAAAGCAGAGTCCGGGGCATTCTGTAGGAAACGGTACGCCAGTTGGTGCAGTGCCTCCAACCGGGCAGTGTCCGGCAGGGCGGGGTCGTGCCAGATCCGCCAGAGACTGTCGGTGTTGCCCTGCGACAGCAGCGAGGCGCAACCCAGCAGCAGGTTGAAAAGAATGGTGTACCGTTTTTTCATGGAGGCAAAAATAAAATGAAGCAGCGGCGGGAGGAAGGAATGGGCGATGAAAGGCGGATTTGGTTGGAAGGAGGGCGAAAGTGGGGGGATGGAAGTCGGTTTCTCAGAACGGTCTGTTTTTTGAAAAAGTTAAAGGTGCCATAGGAATGGGGAATGTTCAGAAAACTGTGTCAAACCAGAGCTTGGGCAAGAAATGCTACTGTCCATCCGTTACTGCTTAATTTTCATCAGTTCCAATCGAAATCATTTCACAGCACCCAACCATTTTTTTTCACCCCAAAAAAAACTTTCCCCCATCCCCCGATGTTCCCTACCTTTGTTGCGCAATCAACTGTATGAACTACGAAGTAACATTGGGACGCCAGACCGGCGTGTTGTACTACCTCCTCTCCCGGCGGCTGAATGGGCTGTTGGCTGAGGCGGGCACGGGCATTACCACCGACCAGTTCCGGCTACTCACCATGCTTTGGAAGGAGGACGGCATCACGCAGCAGCAACTCGCCGCCCAGCTAGGCAGGGACCGGGCGAGCGTGACCCGAATGACGGACATCTTGGAAGAACAAGGCATTGTGACCCGCATTGCTGACAAAAACGACCGCCGAATCAACCTGCTCTACCTGACCAAGAAAGGTCGAGATCTCGAACCTGCCGCCGCCGAATGCGCCCGGCAAGCCTTGGACCAAATGACCAAAAATTTCACCGAAGCAGAAGAAGCCGCATTTTCGCAATTGCTCCAGCGGGCGATTGAGAACCTTAAAGGATAATCTTTTTTTAATTAAATAGTTGCGCAATCAACTGCTGCTTGCGCAACACAAACCATTTTCATCATGAATCATGTACAAGCCAAATTTGAAATCTTCGAGCTGATGCACAACTACATCCTCTCGATTGACAGCCACGACAATGAGCAATTCGCCGACAACTTCACTGCCGACGGCATTTACGAAAGCCCTTGGGGCACTGCCGATGGCAGGGAAGCCATCATCGGCACCATCGGCTACTGGCACGGGTCGGGCATCACCGCCGGCAAACGGCATTTCGTGGGCAGCATCCAAATCCGGGAACTCGCCGAGGACAGCGCAAAGGTGGAGAGTTCCTACTGGGTCGCCGAGGCTGCAACCTCGCCGGGCATCGTCGCCACGGGCTATTACACCGACATTTTGAGGAAGGAAAACGGCGTCTGGAAGATTGCCACCCGCAAACAGGTGGTTGACCCCAGTTTCAAAATGAACAGCTGAAACCACTGATTTTCAATCAATTGCTAATCAAATTTATCAAAACATGAAATACCTTCCTACCATCATCCGCTACTTGCTCGGCGTCATTTTCCTCGTCAACGGGGTGAACATGTTCGCCCAGTTCATGCCCCTGCCCAACCCGGAACAGCCCGATTTGGCGCAGCGGTTCCTCAACATTTTGCAAGAGGGGGGCTATTTTTATCCCATCCTCGGTGCGGTGAAAATCGGGACAGCGCTGGCGCTTTTCAGCAATCGCTACCTGCCGCTGATGCTCATCGTGATGTTCCCTATCACACTGAACGGCGTGCTTTTTCACCTGAAAATGGACCCGATGATGACGCCCGTTGCCGTTGTGGTGATGCTCATGCAATGCTACCTGATTTACCGCAACCGGGAGAAGTACCAACCGATGTTGTCCACTGGTGTTTGAACTTCAAAAAATGAGACAATATGAAAAAAGTCATTAAGCGAACTGCCCTGTCATTCACTGCCGATTTCCCTGGCTTGAATGCTGTCAACATCATGGCAAATGATTACCCAATTGAGCCGTTTTTGGTGTTCACCGAGTTTCGGATGGACCGCCCCGTGTTCGGTCCACACCCCCATGCCGGAATTTCGGTGATGACCTATATGCTGCCCGACAGCAAAATAGGCTTCATCAACCGCGACAGCAACGGCGACCACAGCAGGATTGAACCAGGCGGGCTGCATATCACCCAAGCCGGGCGGGGCATTCACCACGACGAAATTCCCGAAAAAACTGGCGTTACAGCGCACGGTTTTCAAATATGGGTAAACCATGCCGACAAAGACCGCCTCGCCGAACCCAAAGCGCTGCACGCTGCAGCCAAAGAAGTGCCAGAGGTGGAAACTGCTGATTTTCGGATCCGTATTGTGCATGGCAGTTTCGAGGGCAAAACCCCCGCCTATAAAATGCTGACAGCTGTGACGCTGTTGCATGTATTCCTGCATCCGGGGAAAAGCATCGTGCTGCCTGCCGAGGAAATGACGTTTGCCTACGGGTTGGGCGGTTCAGGCGAATCAGAAGGCACACCATTTTCTGGGCAATGCCTGCTCAATTTCGATACAAATGGTGATTCCGTAAGAGTCATTGCTGGTGAAAACGGCTGCGAATTTATGTTCGGAACCAGTATGCCCTTGGGCGAACCGATTACTTATGGCGGGCCGTTTGTGGCGACTACGCCGGAGCAGATGGCTGAAACCCGCCGCCGTTATGGGCGGGGCGAAATGGGCACGCTTGGGCATTACGAAGGGCATTAATAGATAACAAAACGCAAACCATTATGTGGATTCCAATAATAATCCTGCTCGTGCTGCTCCTGTTGAGCCGCACAAAATTTGAAGTTCGACACGACATAGAACTGAACGCCCCGCTTGAAAAAGTCTGGGAGGCGGTCATTGACTTCAAGAATTACCACCGCTGGAATTCGCAACTTTCCTACCTCGCCGGCGAGGTCGTGCCCGGTGGGCGGTTGCACCTGAAATTGGCTGTTGCGGGCGCCACGCCCTACGAATTCAAGCCTGATATTTCGCAGTGGCAAGAACGAGCGGCGTTCGGCTGGATTGCCCGCACAGGGGGTATCTCTCGGTTGTTTGATGGCGAGCATTTTTTTGAAATGAAGGACCTCGGCAATGGCAGAACCCTCCTCGTCAACCGGGAAGAATACCGGGGCGTTCTTTCCCTACTCATGCAGCAGCTACCGATGATGAAACTGGCACCACAGGGCTTTGCACGGATGAATCAGGAGCTAAAGGCATTTGTTGAACAATAAACTATCCCACCATGTCAAAATTCTTCGCCTTTGCCGTCGGCATCTTGAACCTGTTCGGCTGCAAGGCTCAAAACCAGCAACTCATGGGACACGGAGAAAAATTGCTCGTTATTGGCAGGCACGCCGGCATGATGGAGCGGGTCACCGACCTGCTCAAAAGCCATAACTACCAACCCATTGGCGCATTGACCAACGAAGAGGCATTGCAAAAATTTGAGGAGGAAAAGCCCAAAGCCGTCATCATCGGCGGAGGGGTGGACGAAGAGAGTCGGGCACTTTTCCACCGCAGTTTTTCGCCCACGGCAAAGGTGATTGATGCGCACCCGCAGACGGTTTTGGTGGATTTGAAAGCGGCCATCCCGGATGAGAATAAAGGGCAAAGGAATTAATTGAAATCAGGGAATTGGGAAATTATAGCTACCGCCGCCAAGTTCTGTGCATAGTTGGTGATGTCCACTGGCATGGGGGTTACTTGAGTGGGTGCTGGCTTTTTTTCGCAAGCGGTAAGGATTGCGCCCAAGCACAAGAAGCAAAGGGCGGCTTTGGACAATAATTGCTTTTTCATAATTTGAATGATGTTATAGCTCACGCCGCCAAGTTTTGTGCATGGCCCAAAACTTGGCGGTGCTAAGCCTATTCTGTCACTACTGCATATCAATCCACTTGTGCTATAAACAATTTCACCTGCTGGTAATACAGCGCCGTGATGCCCTCGTAACCGGAATCCGTGCCCACGACGACCCAGCATTCGCCCTGGGCATTGGTTTTCACTTCGAGGTCGGAGGCAGTCCGGCGGATGCTGTTATAGACGAACTCGTCCTTCCCGTTCGATACGTCGCCAATGACCTTCAGCGCAGTTCCTCCTTCTCCTTGGTCTCCCTTACTGAGGTTGAAAACATGCCTGCCGTTGGTCTCGGTCACTTTCGGCTCAATATGCGAGCCACCAGCTTTCATGTACACCGAAAGCCCCGGCGCTCCGCCAATACCAAAGGCGCTTTCGGGTGCATCACTAGCAAATTGGATGTCCATCGAGAGATGGTAAGTGCTGTTCGGCTTAAGTCCGTCCAATTTGCGGGCAATGAACATGAAAATATCGTCAGGGCGGTTATGGGATGAGATGAGCAGCCCTTTTTTGCCCCCACCGTCAAGGGGTTCAGGCAGCGGTGCAATTTTGTGTTTCAGGTCAAGCCCTTCTTGGTCGTCGCTGTAATCGGAGAAGCCCGCCGTCCAGCCTTGGTAGCCTTTGTCGAAGTTGAAGGTCAGGGTTTGAATTGCTGGTTGGGGATCCTCCTTTTCGCATGAAGTAGTCAGGCAGAGAAGGGAAAATGCGAACAAAAAAAACATGTTTTTCATGGCTTTAGAATTTTTAGAGTGAATAAAATGGGCGATTTCAGATTTCAAAAGAGAAGCATGAAAACAGGTTTTAAGAGGGATCCACATCCACCGCAGCCTCTTCCACGTCCCTGCGCAGTAGCAGCCCCGTCGCCACGGCGGCCATGACCGTTTTCGTTTCCGAATCGAGGCTTTCGTCAATCCAAACGGTGCCTTTGTTGAGGGTTGAAACAGCACCGACAACCTTGTCGCCAAGCCAGAACTCGTGCCCATAGACGGTCAGTTCCTTCAACCAGCCAGGCTGTCCTTTCAGCCCCCTAATCGCTTGTATGTCAATGCGTTTCGAGCCGTTTTTGGCAAAGCCTGCCGATTCTGCATCCCGCAAGAAATCGCCGTTAGGGTTGTGGAGGATGAAATCCCAGTTCGAGCCGTTCGCCCCGAAGAAGATGTTCCCGGCGAAAAAATTGGTCAGCTTGACAGGCACGCTGAAATAGTCGCCGGCGAGCGGTATTTCGGTGCTTTGAAACCGGCTCACACAGGCAACTTCCGCTTGCAAGCCGTCCGTCCCGTATTGGGTGTAGCTTAGTTTCTCCTTTGCCCCCCGAAACCGCAAGACGAAAGGCACATCGTAGCTGCCCGTCCAACCACGGCGCACTTTATCGGTTTTGAACTCGCCGTAGCGAATGACCTGCCCGATTTGCAGTCCCTGCCGCCCTTTGACGGGCAGTGGCTCGGCTTTCAGCATGGGGTCGAGGGCAAGCTCGACGGGCTTACAGGCGATGAATCCTGCTAGTAGTAAAAGGATGGAAATGCGGATGGTATTCATGGTTGAAAAAATGTTTTGTTCATCCAAGAAGCGACCGGGCAATTTATATAGCCCGGTCGCATAGGGTTTTGGGATTTCATGCCAGTTCCTGAAGCATTACCTACGCTGTGCTTTCACTTTCACGGTCGCTTCTAATTCCTCGTCTTCGCCTTCCCACTCCATTTTGTCAAAGTTGGTGGAAAAAGAGACCTTCACGACTTCTGTCTCCCCGGCTGCAGTCATCGTTACCTCCTTCTTTTCCTCGTTTACACGGTACTTGCCATTGATGCTTTCCTGCTCGCCATCCAAGTAGAATACCTTCTGCTGGAAGTTGCCTTCCACACCCGTGAAGGATTCAAACTTGACGATAGAGGAATCCACCACAACGCCCATGTACTCGGAAGTATCCACTTTGAAAGAGTAGATTTCCCAGGTGCCAACGATTTTCTCACGGGTAAGGTCGTCAGGTGTCAGGTCGTCGTCCTTGTCGCAGGAGGTGAGCGTGAAGATGCTGAGTGTGCTGACCAAAAAGGCCATGAAGCTGATTTTCAAAAAATTCGTTTTCATGATGCAAGTTGTTTTAAAATGATGATTGGTAATGGTTATTGCATGTTGAGATTTTTGGTTTTTCAGGCTCAAAGTTTTCGGGTTGGCTTTTCTTCGCCCCCCCTGGCACGGCTGTTCCAGCTTACCGGGGAGGGCGATGGGTTCGGGATTTTGGGTTTCGGTCAGAACCAGGGCTGAGGCGGTGAAAGCCCGTTTGGCAACAAGCCGCTGAGGGCTTTCAAAATCAGTTTCATCAACAGGGCGATGAGGTTGAACAGCGCAGGTTGTCTTGCAGCTTTCATGATTGTTTCCTTTTAGTTAAACGGTTGGTTTTCAATGTTTTTTTGAAAAAAAACTTGGGGCGGTGCTTCACCGCCCCAAGCCCAATCGGGTGATGAAAAAATTATTGTTTTACTAGCCTGCCAGCGTAAAATTTATCCTCCGTGACTGCACGCACCGAGTAAATCCCGGCAGGCAGTTCCGACAAGTCGAGGGTGATGCCACTGGGCCGTTCGGGGTAGTTCTGTACGAGCCGCCCAGTCGGGTCGAACACCTGCACGGATACTTGCTCCGCCAAATCCACTAGCACGAAGCGGGTCGTCGGGTTGGGGTACATGGTCAGGGTGCTTATCGGCAGCGGGTTATAGACCGATGATGGCCCTTCGCCGCTATAGTAGTAGTAGTTCCGGTCGGTGAGGAAATAGAAGCCACCACCGTCCCAGATATAGGTTTCTTCCAGTGCCAGCAGTTCGCCTTCCTCGTAGCGGTAAGCCAACTGCTCACGGCTTTCCCCGCCACCAAGTTCAAACAGGTGGGTTTCCTTCAGCATGACCCGCTGCTCATCGTCATAGCTGTAAAAAACGGTCTGTGTGTTCGACCAGTCGTTGGCGGCGGTGTCCCATTCGAAGCTCGTCACGATGCTGTCTTTGCCAAATGCGGTGTACTCGTAGGCATTCCGGCTTTGTGGCAGGAAATCGAAGCCGTCGAACACCATTGCCGTCACCAGCGTGACCAGGTGGTTTTCGTACTCTATCACCACCTGGTTGGCAGGGATTTCCAGCCCACCATCCAGCAGGAACGAAGTGATGAGGGTATTGTCGCCATTGTCATCGTACAGGTACACGTCCTTGAAGGTCAACGGCTGACCGAACACGTCAATCGTTGTAAGGCTCTCCGCCAATCGGTCTTCGTCGTCGAAGCCATTGAGGATGGACATCAGGCGCTGCCAATCATTCAGGTTGGTGTCCCAGGCATAGACGAAGACCGAGTCCAGCAGGTCGGGCGAATCGCCATGCGGGAAGATTTCCAGCCGGGAATCGGGCACGAACGCCTGCGTTGCAGGGTCGAACATTTCCGAAAAGGTCTCCACGAGGCGCTCCCGTTCGTCAGAAATCAAGGTACTGCGGTTGAGCGGGAGCCAACCCTCAGTTTCGTAGAACCATTCGGTTTGCACCACTGTGCCGGTCGCCGGGTAGGCGTAGGTCGTTCGGGATACCGCCGTGGAATCGGCCCCTCCTGTATAGTTGCTAAACAAGATGGTAGAGTCCAATTGCAGGTTGGCAATGCGGGCATCTACGCCCTGCCTATTACCTTGTTTTTCCCCGACAACGGGCAAGTTGAAACCACCAGCGTCAAACAGTTTCTTCACCGACCACGTCCAGTTGGTGGAGAAGTTCGCCACGCTTGGCGGTAGTGTTTTTTGGGCAAACGAATGGCTGGTTGCCAATGCCCACAGAAGGGCTGGCAGGACAAGGTTTTTCATAATCCTGAGAAATTTTTAGTTGTTAAACTGTTGCGATAAGCTTTGACTTGAAAAAAACTGAAGTTGGGCCTCACCGTTTTGTATTCCTCTAGACAGTACTCCAGGGCGTTTCCCCTACAAGCCCTGACAGATTTTTTTCGGCTTCGGTTCGTTTCGCTTTTTTCTTTTTGTTGAAACAAAGGTACGGTCGCCTCCCCCTGCCCCGCAACCGCCGGGCGACCGAAACGCCTTTTTGGGCTGATGAAACGGCGAGGGCGGGGGAAGAAATAGGCTGGCTTTATTTCATCAAACCATCCAGGAAGGACTTATCCGACCCATTGCCATTGTTTTTGTAAATCACTGAAACGTTGCCGGTGGCTGTGTAATAAATGAGATTCGCTTCGATGCCCACCGAGCCGCCGTTGTGCCCATACCCGATACCGGCGCCTGTTCGCCAAAGCTCCAGCCCCAGCCCGTATTCGCAGAAAATATTGTCGCAGCCTGCAAGCTGGATTTCTTTCATCTTTTCAACGGAGGCAGGCGTGATAATCTGCCCTTCCATCAGCGCCCGTACGAACACCATCAGGTCGAAGGCTGTGCTGATGATGCCGCCGTCGGGTTTGCCGTCTGTATCGGCCCGGTCCCAGCGGCTGACGTCGAGCAGCTTGCCGTCGCCGTACAGGTCGCTGTAGCCCCGGGCGACGTTGCGGTCGTCCCGTTGGTCGAGATAGGTATTTTGCAAGGCCAGCCGCGTAAAAATTAATTCGTCGAGCACCTGCTGCAGCGTCTTTCCAGTGATGTCTTCGATGATTTGCCCCAAGAGCCAATAGTTGGTATTACTGTAGGAATAGGCCGTGCCTGGTTCGAAATGGAGTTCTTCGCCATAAACGTATTCCTCCATCAGTTGGTCAAGCGTCATTTTGTCGATTCGTTCAGGATTGTTGACGATTTCCAACTGGTAGCGGTTGCTTTCGTTGGGCGGGTCAACGATGCCCGAAAGATGGCCGAGCAGGTGGCGAATGGTGATTTTGTCAGTTTCGGGAATTTTTCCTTTCATTTTCGGCAGGCGGTCAGCCAACCGGTCTTCGAGTGTCAGCTTGCCCTGTTCCACAAGGTGCATCACGGCCGTTGCCACGAACATTTTGGTGATGCTGCCCACCCGGAACGGCGTATTCGTTCGCATGAGTGTCTGGTGTTCGAGGTTGGAATGGCCTGCGGACCCCACCCATAGCGGTTCTCCCCGTCGGTGTAGGAGCAGGATGGCGCCTGGCGAATTGGTGTCCTTCCGGTATTTTTCCAGCGCCGACTGGTACTCCGGGTTGCGTGGGTGGTTGGCATAGCTGATGTTTTCAGCCGGTTCGGGTTGGGGGATGACGATGTCTTTTTCGCAGGATGTTGCAAAAAACAGCAGGGTGAGGAGGAGAATGATATTTTTCATGATGGATGATTTTTACTTATTAAATGGTTGAAAACGGGTGCCCAGATGCAGCGCCTTGTGCGGCAGCAAGGGCGTGCCGCCATAGGCGAACGGCATTTCGCCGAACATTTCATAGCGGGAAAAAACAGTCACATCGCCGAAGCGGTAGCCTAAGCCCAGGCCCACGGTTGGCATTACTTTGTGCATCCGCTGCGAGGCATTTTTATAGCCGTTGCCAACGGGTTCGTAGCGTTTTAGCTCGGAAATGAGGTGCAGGTAGCCAGCACCAATGGTCGCATCGGCAAAAAAGTGGCCGATAAACTTGCGGTAACCAAACTCGGAACTGACGAAAATGCCCTGCTGCAACCCGTTGTGATGGTAGTAGCCCAGGTTGACGGTTTGGAGCAATTGCCGCCCGTCGTTCTGGCGGTAGTAAAACTCGGTGCCGATGCGCACGCCCCAGTTCGGGTTTTTGAAAAAGCCCTGGAAGTTGGGCAGGCTGACGGACTCGGAGAACACGCTGACGGTGAGGGGCATGGACATGTTGCGACCGCTGTCCTGCGCCGTCAGGTTGCCTGCTGCCAGGCAAAACAGCCCAGCGAGCAGTACCGGCATGAATCGCCTTTTTTTGAAAACTGACAATTGAAAAGCCATGTTTTTAGATTGTTTGATTAAAAAATACGGGTGAAATCTTGTCCGAAGACGCTGCAAACATGCAGGCAGCAGCATCCGGTTTTCAAGCGGATACACCTCCAATCCACCAAAAACGGGAATGGAGCGGCATTTCAGGCCGGCAATCATGATTTTCAATTGCGCTGACCGGGTTTCTTGTTTCAAACCACATTCCGGTCACTTCACTCCCCCTCCGGTGCGCTTCCCTTCTATTTTGTTTGAAAAAATGCAGCGATGCACGGACTTTTGTACATCGTTATTTCCTCATAAAAAAAAGGCGATGAAAAAGAAATACCAATGGCTGATTTTGCTGGCAGGGGTGGTGCTGCTGACGGTGTCCAACGCTATCAATTTCGGTTCGGAAAACGATATGAGCTGGCTTCAAAAAACAAGTTATCTCGCACTGCTTGCGATGGGTATTTCCTTGCATTTTTCAACCGTATTTCTTATCGGGAAATGGATGCAGACCCTGTTGCCGGGGCTGCCGTTCACGCTGCGGCGGACGCTGCGGGCTTTCGTCATCGCCGTCCCGGTTCTGACGGTATTGATGACGCTGACAGACAACGGCCTACGCCAGTTTTCCGACCATCCAGTGTATGACTGGAATTGGCAGACGGTGCTGTTGAACCTCACCCAGTCCGCTGTTACCACCATTTACATCCTGGGCCTGGCAGAGGCATTTTACCACTATGACCAACTGAACCGCTCGGAGAAGGAAAAAGAGGAACTGCTGCGCATCAACCTGCACTCGCAATACGACAGCCTCAAGCAGCAGGTGAACCCCCATTTCCTCTTCAACAGCCTGAACAGCCTGAGCTCGCTCATTTCGATTGACCCGCAGAAGGCCGAAAAGTTTGTGGAGGAACTGAGCCAGGTGTACCGATACCTGCTGCAAAGCAACCGGGACGAACTGACCACCCTGCGCAAGGAACTGGATTTTATCAAATCTTACCTCCATTTGCTGAAAACCCGCTTCGGCGAAGGCTTCCGGGTGAACATTGACCTGCCGGAGGCGGTCATGCAGGACTTGATTCCGCCCCTTATCCTGCAATTGCTGGTGGAAAATGCGGTGAAACACAATGAAATTTCCACCGCTCATCCGCTGCATCTGAGCATCCGCTCGCAGGACGGCGAGCGGCTGGTGGTGAGCAACAACCTGCAACGTCGGAAAATTATCGTCCCATCTGACAAGGTTGGCCTGGCCAACATTATCGCCCGTTACCGGCTGCTAAATCATCCTTATGTGGAAATACGGGAAACGGAAGACGAGTTCACCGTAATTCTTCCACTCATTAAAAAACAGGTGTCATGAAAGTTTTTATCATCGAAGACGAATACCTCGGGCTGGAACGGCTCCTCAAATTATTGGGTGAAACGGATACTTCGCTCACCATGCTCGGCCACGCTGAAAGCATCAAATCATCCGTGCAGTGGCTGCAAAACAACCCTGCTCCCGACCTTATTTTTATGGATATCGAACTGGCGGACGGGCAGTGCTTCGAGATTTTCAACCAGGTGCAGGTCAACTCGCCCATCATTTTCACGACTTCCTACGACGAGTATGCACTCCATGCCTTCAAGGTCAACAGCATTGACTACTTGCTGAAGCCCATAAAATCGGAAGACTTGGCAGCGGCGTTGGAGAAGCTGGGGCGTATGAAAGCACAGTTCCAATTACCTTCACAAACCGTGTACATTGACAAATTGGTGCAGGAACTGCGCCATTTCCAGCAACCGAAGGAATACCGCAAGCGGTTTTTGTTAAAACAGGGCCAACGCTGGATCAGCGTTGAAACCCACGAAATCGCTTGGTTCATGGCAGACGGCAAGCTCTGCTTCCTGCGCACCTGGGACAATCGCCGCTTCATCGTGGACTATACCTTGGAGGAACTCAGCGAGATGCTCGACCCCACCGAGTTCTTCCGGGCGAACCGCAGCTACCTCGTCCATGCCAAAGCAGTGAAGTCCATTGACAGCTACTTCGGCGGCAAGCTCATCCTCCAGCTTTCGCCCAAGACCGAGGCGAACGACGTGGTAGTTAGCAAGGAAAAGGCAGGAGAGTTTAAGGCGTGGATGGGGAAGTGATGAATGAGAGTTGGTCAGTCCGGCCTGTCCACTTTGTTGTGGATAGCTGGCACGGTCTGCAAATAGGCCCAAATTGCCTTCGCCTCTTCATCGGTCAGGGCCGTGTAGGGCGTCATCGGGTAGCGTAGGGCCGGGCCACTGGGCCGTATTCCCGTCTTGAGGGCCAGTAAGAACTGTTCTTCCGTCCAGTTGCCGAGACCAGTCTCCTTGTCAGGTGTCAGGTTTCGGGTCACGACAATATTGCCCTCCAAGTCCGGCATGGGATTGCCGCCGCCAAGGTAGCCGGGCGTCTTTTCCGGCTCCATTTGGTTGGTCGTTTCGAAGCTCTGGCTATGGCAGCCGTAGCAGTCCACTTTCGCTGTGACAAGGTATTTGCCATAAGCCACCTTGTCCGAAATCGGCGGCGCTTCGATTGTTTTTTCAGGATAGGGCAGCGGCTTGAAGGCCACACGGCACAGGAATTTAGACAAAAGAGAAGGTTGCGACGCAGGCTGCACCACATCGCTCGGCGCAAGTTCCGGCTCATCGGAGCGCAGGTAGGCGATGACGTTCTGGAGGTCTTGGTCGCTCAGGTGTGGGAACTTGGGCATCCAAGGCGGTGCGAACTTACCGTCCCGCTTCACACCCGTTCGCAGCAGGTAGGCCAGTTCTGAATTGGAGTATCGCCCCGACCCGTACTCCGCATGGCTGGTGATATTGGGCGCCCATACCTTGCCAAACATGGAAGGCAAGTCGGCCATGTACTTGCCTTCCAGCTTGCCGCTGGGGGCTTGGTGGCATTGGTTACAGACCATAGTGGCCAGACGTTTGCCTTCGGCAACCATGGTGCTGTCCGCCTTAAAAGTTGGGTAGTCGGGCAACTTGACTTCGTAACTCGGTATGCCGCTGAAATGGATATAGGCTGCGCCAATCCCTACAATAAGACTACTGCCCCAAGCACGTAGCCGATGATTTTGAGTACTTTTTTCATGAATTCAGATGGTTGGTGAAAGGTTGAACCAGCCGAAGTTTGGGACTTCGGCTGGCTTAAAGGCAATTACGAAGTGATTGAGAAAATGGATTATTCATCCTCTTCTTGGCTTAAAACTCCACGTCAATCAGCTCCCGCACCTGCCGCTCGTTCATGCTGTCGGGTATCCTTCTGAAGAAAAAATTGCGCAGCCCAGCGAGCAGTGGGTTCTCCAATTGCGCCAGCTTGCCAAGCTGCCAAGAGCGGTTCACGACCATGGTCGTGCGCTTCAACCGCTTTTGTTCAAATGCTTGAAAGGCTGTCGCAATGTCGCCCTGCTCCGCAAGGGTCTTGCCCAAGATGGCCGCTCCTTCGATGGCTTGGCAAGCACCCTGCCCCATGTTGGGCGTGGTGGCGTGGGCGGCGTCGCCGAGCAGCAGCACCCGCCCGAAGGCGAACTGCTGCACGGGTGCAAAATCTATGATGTCGTTCCACAAAATCTTCGTTGGCTGGGTAGCTTTTATGATGTCGGCGATGGGGGCGTGAAGGTCGCCGAAGGTGGCGAGCAGCTCCGTTTTGCTGAAGGCAGCCATGCGCTCGTCCCGCTGCTTGGCGGCGTTCAGGCAGGCAAACCAGTAAACCCGCCCATCACGAAGCGGCACGATGCCAAAGCGCTTGCCGGGGCCCCAAGTTTCGGAAGCGCCCGTCAGCCCCAGACCTGTCAGGTTTTTGAAACCTGATAGGTCTTGCACTTCCGCCTCCGTCACCCCACGCCAGCAGGTATAGCCCGCATAGCGGGTTTTGCTTTGGGGCAAAAGTTGATGCCGGAAGGCAGAGTGGATACCGTCGGTGGCCACCACGTAGTCCGTGCGGGTTTCGGTGCCATCGGCAAAGCGGATGCGGACGCCGTCGGCCTCCTGCCAAAAATCGGAAGCTTTTTTGTCGAGTTGGACCGGCACGCCGGGCAGTTGCGCCAGCAGTACCTGTTGCAGGTCGGCCCGGTGTACGCTGAAATTGCTGATGGTTTGCAGGTCACGGTTGATGGCGAGGTTATCGTTGTGGGTGATGACCCGTCCCGTTGCGTCGAGTATCTCGAAGTGCTCCAGCACATTGCCGACTGCCAGCACGGTGTCCTTGATGCCGAGGGAATCGAAGGCCATGACGGCATTGGCAGCGAGCACGAGGCCAGCGCCCACAGGCCGAAGTTCGGGGCTGCCTTCAAAGATTTCGAGTTCAATATCGGGCCTGTATTTCCGAAGCGCAATGGCGGTCGTCAGACCTGCGATTCCAGCGCCGATGATGGTGATTTTCACTGTAAAAAAACTGTTTTAAGATTCTACCATTTGAACAATTCCTTGCTATTGATTTGGGAGGCTATTCCGCAAGTACCTGATTGTCAAATGATTTCAAGTTTCTGATTCCAGCTTTCAGCTTATCAAGCTGTTTGAAGAATTGCTTCTTCCAGCGCCTCAAACGCTTCCTTCGAAAGTACAGCCTCGGTCCGTTCCATCACCTGTGCAAAAAACGCAGCAGGTGCGCCCATTTGTATGCCTTTCAGCAGTTCAATGCGCTCAGCATGGTTGAGGCTGGGCAGGATGTACTGCGTCCAGGCCAGCATCTTGTCTGGCGGAATATTGCTGACAATCTGGAAGTGCAGTGCCATGATTTCCTCGTCCTCGAAATTGTCCCATAGCAGGGCCTGCGTCACCTGCTCCTCTTCGAGCATGTGCTCAAGGTGGGCGGCATGCAGCTTGCTGAGGTCTTGGTAAAAAGCATAGCCCCTTGCATTGGCTTCTTGTGGGCTGAGGCCGGGTTCTTGCAGGCTTTCCAGCTTTGCCATCACTTCTTCTTGGAGCAGTTCCAATGCGATATGGTCTTGCTCGTCATGGTCGGCGCTGCCCGGCACTCGCGCTGCAAGCGAAGTAAGGATGAACTGGTTTTCGAGGTGGGCATGCTCTTCGAGGAGTCCACCAAACTCTACCAATTGGGCAGTCAGGTCTGCCACATGTGCTGGGTTGGCATAATCCAAACTGCCAGCTTTCATAGTAATTTGTGCAAAAGCGAATCGGATGCCTTTGTGCGGCGTAAGTACGAGCGAAGGTCGGGTTGATTGTTTCATTTGAAATTTAATGGATTTTTATGAAAGAAAAATTATAGCTGTTAAAAATGTCCTGCCTATCGTCTAACCGCCAATCGGCAGGCTTGTTTTAGAGGGTTTGAGGATATAGGAATTGGATGATTGGATAATTTTTCGATGGTTTCGGTGCCTGCTCCGAGGCATCGTTGCAGGCACTGAAACCATTGAATTATTTATCCCTTGTGCTTGTGCGCCAGCCCTGCCAACACGATGCTGTACATTTTTTTGGAAGCATCATAGCGGAGGTCGTAGCTGGCGGGGTAGTATCCCTCCTGCTGCCATTTTTGCGGCTGGCGGATAGTGTTGCTCTCGTTGCGCTTGGACTTGAGGTAGTCCAACGTTACCATTGGCTCAAGGAAGGTCAGCTCACCATCGTATTTTCCATAAATAAAGGTCTTGGTGAAGCTCCCCGTGCCAGCGATTTCGGGCGATAACAGGTCAATGACATGGGCACCCATGCCCGGTACGCCGCCCGGAGTTTCGAGGTACATGGGAGGGAGGTACTCGGCGGGCAGCGGTTTGTTGAACTGCGTACTGTCAAATGGGCCGATGGCGCCCCGCTCGGCCTCGGTGATGAAGTAGAAATGGCAGTCGAAATGCGGGAGGTCATAGACACCGGGCGGCTCGTGGCCATGCTCGTTCCAGTCGAAAGTGATATGCGTGTAGGGCGCAACGTCAATGTCGGCGGGCATTTTGAGCAGGTACTCGTGGCCGTGCGGGTCGCCAGTAGGCAGGTTTTGGAGGGCCTTTTCGTCGAACATTAGGCCGGCCTCGATGGGTTCGCCCGCTGCGTCCGTTTTCACATAAGACATGGCCTTGCCGTCGCCCACGCTGATTTCAGGGCCGAAGAACTCGGTCTTGGGTTTTGGGTCGTCGTCCTCCTTGCAGGAAGTAAGGGTAGACAAAATGGCCATGCACATGACGAGGCCAGAAAGGATTGTTTTCATTTGAAATTTAAAGGATTTCATGGAAGAAAAAATTGAAGATGTTTAAAATGTCCCGCCTATCGTCTAAGCGCCGATTGGCTGTTTTTTTTTGATGGGACAAAAATGGGGGGGCGGACAGGTTACGGGAAAGTGCAAATGCGTTGAGTTGTTAAAAAGCCTGCATGAATTGAGGAGAGCGCAAGGAATACATGTCTGTGAAGCCTATCAGGCATGGGTGGACATTCTTTTTGAAATGGACAAAATCAACATTGGGTTTTTAACTACGAGCCTGACCTATGGTTTTATTAAGTGATTATTATGCAGAAGCCCCGGCACTTTTAAGTGACCGGGGCTTTGTTTCTTCAAGGTTGGACAGGATTGTTTCTGACCACCATCTCTATGCTGGGTTCTATTTAATCGTCAATTCAATCAAATAATAATGAGGGATTTTAAACTTATCAAATAGCTTTTCAGGGTCCATGCCCGACTGTGCCACCTCGCAGTAAGAGGCACTTCCATCTTCACGGACAAATGGCGTCATATAAACGAGCAGGTAATTACTACCTTTTATTTTGAAGGGGATTTCATCCTTGCTGCCAAGAAAATTCTTCAGGACATAATCCCCGGTTTTATGCTCAGGTATTTTATATTTTTCACTTATGGAGAACCGTTTAAATTTTACCATTAAATTAAAGAAGCCGCTCGCATCCACTTGGGTAAGTACCTTAAAATCTAAGCTATCTGCCTTAATTTTAAAAAAATTATCCCTGCTTGAATCAAATATAACTTCCGACCGCTTTAAAGCTCCGCCCTCAAATTCTTTTAGGGTTATGTGGTAATCCTTGCCTTTTATTCCCACCGCTTTTATCTTAACCTTTTCATAGTCAATGCCTTGGAAGGCCATTAAATCCCGCATCTCTTCGCTTTCTGGTCCGTTTTCAATTGACAATGTACCCATGTCTTGGCAAATCGTTTGATTTAACAAGGAAATTAATAAAACAATAGCTGTGCTAAATGTAATTCGTTTCATGTTACGGCTTATTTTGCAGCTAAAACGGGGCTATTGGTTTCAATATTCGCTCATCAAAAACTTTAACAACTAATGAATTTCAAGGAGCAGCGGTGCCCGTGTGGACTTAGAATCACAGGGGCTTTTAATTTTTATACTTGACGCCATTCGGTTTTGTGCATTTGCTAGGCGAAGATTTCCGAAATCTTTAAGATTTCGGAAATCTGGTTTGCACAAATTCTAATGGCGCACAGTATAAAAAAATTCCGCAGGTAAAAAATCCGCACGACCCTTTCACCCGCAAGTAGTTTGGAGTACTCCAATGAGAAGGACTATATACCTTGATTGAAGTTAAACAAATTAATTGGTCAATATCCAACACATTCTGAGCATCACATCCCTCCGCTGCGACGCTTGGCATCCTTACGGGACTGCTCGGCCTTACGCATGGCCTCTCGTTGTTCATCACGGGCCTGTTCCATTGCCCGCTCGATTTCCTCTTTTTGGTGCTCCATCAATTCCTGCTGTTGCTCCCTCAGTTCGGCCATCCGTTGCTCCAATTCTGCAAGCTGCTCCTCGTTCGTGGCCCGCCAAGCATCTGAATTGGCTAATTCTTTGGCGGCAAGTTCCCACTCCTTCGCTATTGCTGGAGAAAGCGCATAGCTGCGTAAGCCCTCCAACTCAGCTAATGCTTTCATTTCGTAATCAGGAAATTCTGGATACACAGCCGAGTAATCAAAATGAAAGTCATAGCCCGGCATATCCTGCATGATGATGGTCTTGTCGCCTTTTTTCAGCCCGGTGATTTCTTGGCCATTGACGATAATGGTGCCTTTTTTCCCGTCCTTCACCACGATTTCCACCGGTTCGCTACCATCCTCGTTTTCGATGATGAAAGTTGTGCCATTGCCATCTTTCTGGGTGATTATTTTACGAGTACGGGATGGCGGTGCTGGTGGGGCCGCAGGTGCCGGGAACCTCTCGAAAGAAGGTGGTGCGGGCATCGCTGGGAAATCTGGGAAGTCGGGATGTTCCGGCGCATCTGGTGGCGCTGGCACATTGGCCAAAATTTCCCGGACATGGGCTTCGTATTCGCCATAACGTTCTTTTGGTATCACTTCTCCCTCAATTTTCAAGAAAGTAATTTCATCATCCTTCATCTTAAATTCTATCTCCTCGTCGTCATTGTTGAAATGGATATGAGCATCCCGATTTCCATCCGGAATGGTATCCGCATCCGTCGGGTACTCTATTTCATCGTAAGGCATGGGCGCCTCAGCAGCTTCCATCGCAGGCATTTCATTGGAAACGACATTGGTGATGAAATTACCAAAGGGGGTGTTTGCTTGCACGGACAGCAGCACGACGGCCACGGTCAGCAGTAGGGTGGCTGAAAGTTTCTCCATAACATTAGATTTATTTTGTGAAGGTTGTAGAATGCGTTTGATGCGGTGCAGCAGTTGGTTTTTGTTTTTTGAAAACGGCATGGCCAGGGCGGGGGCAGCCATTTGCAGCTCTTGCAAGCTAACGAGGGCCTTGGCGTAGGCCAGCGAGTTGCCGCAGTACCGCACGGCGATGTCGTCGCAGCAGTTCTCCCGCTCGGTGCGCACATGGGCGGACACCCACCACACGGCAGGGTTGAAGTAAAAAATGGTTTCCACCAATGATTGTAGCAGGTTGAGCAGGTAATCCTGCCGCAGCACATGGGCCATCTCGTGGGCAAGTATGGCCTCCACTTGCGTCGGCGTCAGGTGGTTCACCGCCCCGATGGGCAACAGAATGACAGGCTTCAGCCAGCCAAGCACCATGGGAGTTTGCGCCAAGGCCGATTCCAGCAGTTGCACCGGACGGCGGATGTTCATTTCTCCGCAAAGCATGGCCACGTACTCCTGCCACTCGCTCGGCAGCGGCGAGGTCATACGGGTCTTCAGTTGTTGGATATAGAGCAGCCCACCCATCAGTTTTAGCATGAAAAATACGAGGCCGATGCACCAAACACTGACGATGAGCGGCAGGTGCTCGGTGAAGTATTCGCTGAAAAAACCAGCGTTCCCCTCCGTGAAATAGTGCCCAAGTAGCTCACCGTCTTCACTCCAAATCTCGCTGGCGGGTTCAGGTTCAGCTTGGCTTTTATTTAGGTAAAAACTAAAAGTGCCGAGCGCCAAGAGCAGGATGGAGCCGAGAGCAACGTTGCCTGCGGCGTAACGTTTCCGGGCGTCGGTCTTTTGCCAAGCGAGCAGGTAGGCAGCCAGCAGCAGCGCCACGGCGAAGGCTTGCCAAAGGGAATGAAGGACGGTCCAGCCGAGGGCTTGGAGGATGTCGTTGGGCAGGAGTTGGTGGATGAAGTCCATTTGAAGGAAAAAGTAAAAAGGTTAAAGTAAAAAGTAGGGGGCATGACCCTACCCTTCGTTTTCCATCTTCTCGATGAGTGCCTTAATCTGGTCGAGTTCGTCCTTGCTGGCCTTGTGGTTGCCGAGCGCCTGCATCACGAGGTTCATGGCTGAGCCGCTGAACACGTTGTCCACGAAGGTGCCGAGGAGGTTACGCTGGGTTTCGTCTCGCTCGATGGCCGCTTCGTAGATATGGCTGCGTGCATCAGTGTTGCGGATCACGAGACCCTTCTCGTACATGATTTGCATGAGCTTGAGGGTGGTGGTATAGCCCACTTCCTTTCTTTCGCCAAGTTGTTCGTTGACGAAGCGGACGGAGCTGGGGCCGTTTTCCCAGAGCACTTGCAGGATTTCAAGCTCTGCGTCGGTGGGTTTTGATAATATTTTATCGTTCATTTTTTATGTTTGAAGGACAGTAAAAATTGTCGAACGTTTTCTACGACAAGTTTCGTACTGCAAGTTTATACGAAGATTTTCGTAAGTCAAAATTTTTCTACGATAATTTTCGTAGATACTCAAAAAAAGTAGATTTTCGAGAAGTTTGTAAGGGAACTTGGGTTTTAACGTCCATTTAAGCATTGGAAAAAGGCTATCGAAGAACCGTTTGGTACGTGGCCTGTTTTATCACAACTAAATCCAAAACATGAAAATCTTCATCATTCCAACCTTGATTTTTAGCTTCGTGCTTGGTTCTTGCGCCCAAACGAAGCAAAAACCAAAAGCGGTCACTTCAAAAGCGACAACTGAAACCATGCAAAACAGCAATCTTTCCACGGCCACGCTTGGCAATGGCTGCTTCTGGTGTACGGAGGCAATTTTCCAGCAACTGAAAGGGGTAGCGTCAGTGGCGTCGGGCTACTCAGGTGGGCAGGTCAAGAACCCCAGCTACCGGGAAGTCTGCGACGGAACGACGGGCCATGCCGAGTGCCTGCAAATCCAGTTCGACCCAGCGGTCATTTCCTATGAAAAATTGTTGGAGGTCTTTTTTACAACGCACGACCCTACCACCCTCAACCGCCAAGGTGCTGATGTGGGCACACAGTACCGCTCCGTCATTTTTTACCACGATGAGGAGCAGCGGGCCATTGCGGAGCGGGTAAAAAAGGACTTCGCCCCGACCATTTGGGACGACCCTATCGTGACGGAAATCTCGGCTGCCGAAAAATTCTACAAGGCCGAAGATTATCACCAAAACTATTTCAACGATAACCCCAACCAAGGCTACTGCCGCATCATCATCAATCCGAAGGTGCAGAAGTTCAGGGAGAAGTATGCTGACCTTTTAAAAGATTAATTTCGAAAAACACCTTAAAATGCAAGCAAAAACAAAGGAAAATTGGAACGTGTTGACGCCGCAAGAGGAGTACGTCATTGCCAATAAGGGCACGGAATACCCCTTCACGGGCGAGTACGACAAGCATTTCGTGGCAGGCACCTATATCTGCCGCCGCTGTGAGGCACCGCTTTACCGCTCCGAGGACAAGTTCAATTCTGGCTGTGGCTGGCCTGCCTTTGATGATGAGCTACCCGGTGCCGTGCGCCATGAGCGGGATGCCGATGGCCGCCGGGTGGAAATTCTTTGTGCCAATTGTGGGGGACACCTTGGCCATGTGTTCGAGGGCGAGCGGCTCACGAAAAAGAATACCCGGCATTGCGTGAACTCACTTTCCATGCGGTTTATTCCGGTATAGAACAGCCGTTTTCAACAAGAAAAGCGCAGCCTGCTTCATGTGGGTTGCGCTTTTTTTGTTACCTTCGAGCCAAGACAAGAAAACTTGTCCACGAGAAAACTTCATTTTTTTACCATTAAAATCGACCACTATGGCAGTAATGAAAGTCATCGAAATCTTGTCCGAATCCCCAAAGAGTTGGGAGGACGCTACTGCAAAAGGCATCGAAAAAGCCTCCAAATCGTTGAAGGGCATCAAATCGGCATGGGTGCAAAGCCAAAGCGTCACGATTGATGACAAGGGCAAAGTGTCCGGCTACCGAGTAAACCTGAAGTTGTCCTTTGAGGTGCTGTAACCAATCACGCAGACAAAAGCCCCCATGCGACGTATGTTTCATGGGGGTTTTTCTATTTTTACGCCCTTGATTTTCAAATAATTATGGAACAAAATTCAGTTTCGGCGCCAAAGCCTGTTTCGGCTTCTCAGACTGTGATGACAGAGCTGATGATTCCGGCCTACGCCAATTTCGGTGGCAAAATCCACGGAGGCATCCTGCTCTCCTTGATGGACAAAGCAGCTTACGCCTGTGCAGCCAAACACGCTGGCGGCTATTGCGTCACGGTATCTGTGGAAGGGGTCGAGTTCAAGGCGCCCGTCGCTGTTGGCGAGTTGGTATCCATCCATGCCTCGGTCAACTACGTGGGCCGGACATCCTTGGTCATAGGCATGAGGGTGACCTCCGAAAACGTGGAGACTGGCATGGTGAAGCATACGAACACTTCCTACTTCACGATGGTGGCCAAGGACAAAAGCGGCGAGCCTACGCCTGTGCCAGCTTTGCTTTTGGAGAACAAGGAAGATGCCCGCCGTTTTTTGGAGGCGATGAAACGTAAGGAACTCAAGGCTCAGTTCAAGGATGAGTTCGACAACGAAAAAAGCCGCTTGAAGATAGATTCCGAACTGCATTTGTTGGCGGCGGAGCGCTGTGTTATTAGTTTTTAAACTTTTATGGAATGATTTACGAATTCAATGGATATAGGCCAGTTGTACATGATTCATCGTTCGTTCACCCACAGGCGGCGGTGACGGGCAATGTGATTATCGGGAAACATGTTTACGTTGGCCCAGGGGCAGCCATCCGGGGTGACTGGGGCGAAATCATCATCGAGGATGGCTGCAATGTACAGGAGAACTGCACCATACACATGTTTCCCGGCGTGACGGTTCTTTTGCAAGAAGGGGCCCATATTGGGCATGGGGCTGTTATTCATGGTGCAACTATTGGTCGCAATTCACTGATAGGCATGAACGCCGTAGTGATGGATAATGTGGAGATTGGGGAGGAGTGCATCATTGGAGCACTTTGCTTTGTAGCTGCTGAAACTAAGATACCAAGACGCAGTCTGGTAGTGGGCAACCCAGGAAAGATAATAAAGGAGGTGAGCGATGAAATGATTGCTTGGAAAACCAAGGGAACGGAACTCTACCAGCAATTACCAAAGGAGCTTTATGAAACGCTAAAACCAAGCGAGCCGCTTCGGGAAGTGCCATCAGATAGGCCTTCACAAATACCAGTTTTCAGGACGTGGAAGGAGGCGAAGTAGTTTTTTCTAAAACAAAAAAAGGTTCGATGCCAACGCATCGAACCTTTTTTTATCAAGGCTTGATTCTTCAAATCAATACGACCAAAGGTCATGTTCGAAGTTGAAGATTTCTTGCTTGATTTTATCGGCCTCCAAAAGAAGGTCAATACCGGTCAGGTAGTCTTGGATACGGCGATCACGCACGTTGGACTCCTTGAAAATATAGCTGGAGAAGAAACGCATCTCCATAAGGTCTTCCCATGTGATGGGGCTGGCATCGTTGCCTGCATTGAATACCTGCTCCCTCGACAAGATTTCACGAGCTTCTGGGTAATAGACCCAAAACATCGGCTTTTCGTAAAGGAAGTTGCCGTTTTCGTCATTCTTGTCAATCAGCGGTGCGATACCCAGAATTCGAACTTGAAGCGTTGAGGTTTCTTCATCAAAAAACCAAACCTCTTTCATACGGAAGCGCTTCACATCTTCTGGGTTGATGTCATTCCTAACAACTTGGATTTGCTCTTCGTATGTTTCAGGGTCAAACGTGATCACAGTGTCAATGGTAGCACCCATCGTAGCCACTTCATCTGGTGTGAGTTTGGAGGAGAACTTATCGTCCTCAGTGCTATAAGCTGTGATTTCACCACCAATTGCGGCATCCATCAGGATAGAAAAGAACGGGCGCTCTGGGTAAGCAAAGGGCAGGTTCATTTTCTCACGGATGTCAATAACCCTCCAAATGCGCTTTTCCCAAAAAATATCAGCTTCACGCACATGGTCGTAAGGAAGGAGGCGCTTGTCTCCAGTAAGCCTTTTACCAACGATATCATCCAATGGACGTCCCTCATTGGGGTCACTGGATTCCGTCAAAATATTTTCTGGCTGCTGGGCAAAAGAGGCATTGCACAGCGTAAGCATAAAAACCAAACTGAACAGTCTGAATGCAAACTTCATGTTTCTCAAAAGTTTTCTAAATGAAAAAATACTAACTACCGGGAGTAAAACTTTCATGCCCCGGCAGTTAGTATCCAGTGTTCAAATTTTATTTAATCCTGAACACCAAAGAGTTGATTTTGCGCCCAGCGGCATCGCCGGGGCAACGGGCTTTTACGTTCTCGAAATAGAATGTGTCGCCAGGTTTGGCTGCTGTAACCAAGTTGGCAGCCTTGCCACCGAAAGAACCACCGTTGTTTGGCGCTTCAGCGGGGTCTTCTCGTTTTGAAACTTTAACAAGGTTGAAGCCTTGGATTTCGCAGCGAGCTTCAAAGTCGAAGTTCTCCAGCCAAGCAATGAGGCCCTTTTGTACCTTGAATTCACCATTACCCATTTCACCGTCCGATTTGTTACCCAGTTTTGCAACAGGGTCAGGGATACGCTTAACACGGAAAGCCTTGCTGGCATTCATGTCCTTTGCGCTAACCGTAACCTTGCAATCATCGGTGACGGAAGTAACCTTTACTGTCCATGTATTACTACCAGTCTTGTTCAACGAACCACCTCCACCAGAGATGCCCACCCTTAGGTCGTTACTGGATACACCAGCAGCAGATACAGAAATCGGGTTTTCAACACCAATGTAGAACACGTTCATCTTGTCAGCAGAGATTGCTACCGACTTCTGGCCTACTTCGTATGTAAAAGTTGATTTGCCGCCAGTTACCTCACCTGTCAACGGGTTACGAACCCTTGCTTCCATATTGAGGGTCTTTTCACCCAATCCTTCAGTTCTGGCAGAATACTTTCCTTTACCGTCATTGCCTACTGGAATTTTACCACCGTTGACAGTTAGTGTAATATCGGAAGGATTTATCTGAGAACTATAGGTGCCGACAGAAATCTCGGCCTCAAAAGTCTCGCCTGCAATCAGGTACGACTTTTTGGCAGATACTACTGGGAAGAAGGCATCGAATTCGATTACACGTCCACCTGCAAGCTCGGCCATGCTATTGACCAATGAGGCTTCGGAGCTTTTGGCATCGGCTTGCATTTGGCTGAGCAAAGGTAGTACGGCAGCAAGCGGCATCTGACGGAACTTGAATTCTTCCCAGCTTTTCTTGCGACCTTTCTTCCAAGTCTCGTCATCAATCTTCAACGGAAGGTTGTTGGCAATGTTTTGGATGCGGCTGTCAATCTCTTCTTTTTTGAGACCGAAAACTTGGCCATTTTCATTAAGCAACTTGGTATAGGCATCAATCATTTTTTGTTTTACCTCCACCAATTTCGCTTTCAATTCAGCGCCTTTTTTCTCGTCAACAAGGATACGAGTAGTTATGTCCTTGTTTTTCTGACCCCTTGGCACTTTTTTGCCATAGCTTTCAACGTAGTCACCTTCGTCCACTTTTTTGTTCATATTGCCTGCTGCGTCGAGTAGCATGTCACGCATTTGGTCAACATAGGCATCAAAATTGACGACTTCTGCACGAATTTCATCTACGGCTGGGCCAATCGCACGGTATTTTGCTTTTGAATCGTCGTTCAAAAGCTCTTTCAGACCTTTTACTGTTTGGTCGAGTTGTGAGTTCACAGTAGCAGCACTTGCCTTATTGCCCTCATCGAGGGTAATAAAAGCATTCATCACCTCTGCAGAAACGTTTAATGCGAGCAGCGCTGTGAGTACCAAGTACATCAGGTTGATCATGAGCTGCCGCGGCTCCTTTGGAATGGACATTTGCTATTTTTTTTTCGTTAAACAATTTAGTTAATTCATCTGCCGCAAGATGCCATTCAGATTACTGCTGCGGACGGAAGCTGGCAATTGCATTCAACATGCCACCATATACACCGTTCAGACCAGAAAGGTTCTTGTTCAGAACGCCCAGTTGATCTTTGTAAACCTTCGTGTCAGCGATGGAATCATTAAGGTCAGCCATGGCTTCGTTCAACTTTGTGTAGAAGTTGTTCATGGTTTTGATCTGTTCGTTCGTTCCAGAAAAATCCACTTCTTGCAATGCCTTCAATGAAGAAAGGCTTTTTGACATTGTCTGTAGCTCTGTCAACATGCCGCCCAATTGGCTTTCAATTACATCGCCATGCAGCGGAGTACCCATGTCAATTTTGCCTTGAATCGGGTCAGCCGTAAGTGGGGTAAGGTTGGCATGGTAGTCGTCAAGGCCTGGGTAAAGTTTGCTCCAATAATAGTCTGGTTCTGGCCCGATAAGACCAAGGAAAAGGAATATCAATGCTTCTACTCCCAAGCCAATTGTAAGCATTAAACTTGCTCCAGGCCAACTTTCAAGTTTGAACAAGGCACCCATCAATACGACAGCAGCACCAACACCAATCAAAAGGTTTTTGAAATACTTGAATCCTTTAGTTTTTACGAAACTCATTTTTACTCGTTTTAATTAGGTTAGCTAAATTCAGATTAAAGCAAAAGGATGTTTTGCTCGATAAATAATACCCAATCGCTAAAAGGTAACAGGCTGTTTGAATGCGGAAGCAAAAAAGTCGTAGCCTTTTTTTGAACGGGGATTTTTTTGCGACGCGAAAATAAAAAAAAATGGATAGTAACTGTCTTACTATCCATTTCGGATTTATTTTTTTTTAAAATAATTAAAAATCGTTGATTGAACGGCCCAAGAAAGTAAGGGCACAACGGAATCCAACATACGACTTGGTCGTGTCTTGGAACTCCCAATGGCGATTGCCAGTCTGCAAGAACCATGCAATGTCCTTCCAAGAACCGCCACGAATGACTTTGCGCTTGTATGCCTCTGGATCATCATCTGTCGCATCAAAGCGAATGTCCGGGTTTAGGTCATGGATGAAGGAGTAGGCATTCTCGTAATAGGCTGTGGAAGTCCACTCTGCTACGTTACCCGACATGTTGTAGAGACCATAGTCATTGGGGAAGTAGGCATCGGCCTTAACGGTATATTGCCCACCATCTTCTGGGTAGTTGCCACGGCCAGGCTTGAAGTTGGCAAGGAGGCAGCCCTTGGAGTTACGGAGATAGTAGCCACCCCAAGGATATGGAGCGAGGTCATGGCCGCCACGAGAGGCATATTCCCACTCATGCTCAGTTGGAAGACGGAAGTCCTCAGAATTGATGCCATCCTCACGGGCTGCTTGGAAGGTGTCCCAAAGCTTGGTGCGCCAATAGCTGAAGGCAGTGGCCATGTGCCAATCCACGCCAACTACAGGATAATCATCGAAGGCAGGATGCCAGAAATAGTTGCGTGTCATCGGCTCATTGTAGGAATAAGCGAAGTCACGAATCCAAACCATCGTGTCGGGATAGACGTTGATGGTTCTGCGCTTGATGAAAGTAGTCCTTGGCGACTTGCCCTTGTCATGGGCAGCAGCTTGCCAATCGTACCATTCGTACTCAAACTCCATTTTGCTCACATCCAATTCCTGACGACCAGCAAAGCGGTCGTCACCTTGGTAGTAAAGATCTTGAAGGGTTTCATCCTCCCAATCAATTTCATATTCCCAATCGATGCGTTCTTCGTCGCTTCCTTCGTCGGTAATGAAGTGTTCGAGGTAGGAATGCGCAATGGAGTCTTTCACCCAATAGACGAACTGGCGATATTCGTTGTTGGTAATCTCCGTATCATCCATGTAAAAACCTTGGATTGAGATGGTCTTTGGTCTTTGGACAAATGTGTTGGAGATGTCTTGGTCGCTCGGCCCAATGTGAAGGGTACCGGAAGGGATATACACCATTCCATAAGGATTGATGCCTTTCCAATCCGGCCTGTCAATAACGCCGGTGAGTTGCCCTGATTCCTTGCTGCCACAAGATGAAATTAGCGCCGCCAAGGTCAACAGCGCAAACGAAGTCATTAATAGTTTTTTCATTTTAACACCCGAGTTTTCCTTCTTTAGTGAAAAAGAGACGTAAAAATAACGCTTTGCCTCTAAATTCAAAGAGTTGATTGAACTTTCTATCAACAAAGGGGCAAAATTAACATTTTACGCCTGACAAAAACGACATATTTTTTGTGCTTAGTGTAAAAATACCCTTTTTAATTTACCAAATCTGTTTTTTAGTACAGAATGGGGTGGATTCGAACACCATTTTTTCAGAGTGAACGCGGGTTGTATATTACAGCCGGCGGGCGGCCTTTCCCTATCGGTGTTCCAAGGTTGTAATTCAGCATCAATTCATGGGATCCGCTGTTGACAGTGCTCAGTGCCGAAAGACCAATATCGTATGCGTAGCCTATAGAGAGTTTTTCGCTCAGTTTAAAGCCAGCCATCAATGCGACGGCATCAAAGCTATTTTTGCTGTAACCCCTTAACGAGCCTCCGGCAAAGATATTTTCATTGAACCTTGTTGTTAAGGAAAAATCGATTTGCGTTTGTTGCACGTCAGATTTTAACAAAAATGAAGGGAGAACTTCTATGCTACTGCCCAAATCGAACTTGTAGCCCATGTAGAGGAAGTAGGTTCTTGCCTGCTGAAACTCAGCACCGGCAATTTTCAACTGATTCCCAAGCAAATTCATTGCCGAAACTCCCAATTCCAGTTTCTCACGCTGATAGAAAACGCCCAAATGGGCAGTCGGGGCAACCCCGATACCCGTTCCAAGTGGAAGGTTGTCATTGTGGCTGACTACATTGCCCTGGTCGTCAATCTCTGTGCTGGGGGTGCGAATTTTTGAACCATCCAGTTGCCGTTGCACCACGCCACCCGTAGCACCAATCGAAAGCACCGCATCTTTGCCAAATTGCAGTTGCCGGGCATAGCTGGCATTGAATGCCGTTTGCCGCCACGAGCCGATCGTTTCATTTTCAACAGAAATCCCCGCACCACCGCCAATAATGTAAAGCGGCATGTGAGCATTGAAATGCTGCGAAACAGGCGCACCCGCCAAGCCCACCCACTGCGTCCGATATACCCCGGTCATGCTAAGGGAGTTGTCGAGGCCGGCATAGGCTGGATTGAAAGCGTATTTGTTGAGCCGGTAAAGACTGTATTGTGCGGGCTGCTGGCCAAGTGTAGGTATTGCCAACATCAGTAGCAAAAGCGAAATCGTACATGTGATTTTCATAGACTTTCGTGAATTTTTTAATTCTACAAACCGCTCATTTACCCAAATTTTCCTCAAACAGCGATGCGTCAACTTCAGAGCTATTCAATAACTTTCATCCTGCCGATTAATTGCCTGAATGACTCAATTGAATTTACAGGTTGCTGACAGGCGTAATTATGACATAAATATACTAACGTGTAGCTCGAATCCCCTTTGCCGTTCAACAGGGGGAATTGCTCATCCGCAGTCTCCGAAGCCATCAGCACTTTTTGCGGCAAATACTCCGCATTAATCTCCGCCGCAAGTTCATGCGCCTCGCTTCCGACCACGGCAACTTCAGCTGTACCAAAAACCTCGCCCATCAAGCAAATGGCCCATTGGCTAAAGGAAGTTGGATACCGCACCAACGAGTCCTTGATGGCCAACAACATTTCATTGGCATGGTGCAACCACTCCTCACGGTCAAGCAAAACACCCGCCCTTCGCAGGTTCTGAACCATCATGGCATTGCCGGAAGGGGTGGCCGAGTCGTACATGTCTTTTCTGCGAAGCAACAAATCCGTCTGTTTTGATGACGTAAAATAGAACATTTTATCGTTTGTGTCAAGAAAGTGCTCGAAAACAAATTCGATGTAGCGCCCAGCTTGCAAAACATAATCGTGCTTTCCTGTTATTTCGGCTACATCTAACATCGCAGCAATCAAAAAAGCATAGTCGTCGAGAAAGGCGTCGTACTGCGCACGGCCATCCTTGTAGGTATGGTACATGGAGATTCCGTCGGGTTGCTTGAACTTCTCAAGCAAGAAATCGAGGTTACTCTGGGCTGCTACCCGGTAAGCCGCCGCGCCAAGTGCACTAAAAGCTTTTGCGTATGCCGAGCACATCAGTGCATTCCAATCCAGCAATAGCTTGTCGTCAAGGCTGGGCCAGACACGGCAGTTCCTTGTTTCGAGCAGCTTTTTACGGCTTAGGGCAAGGCGATGTTTTAGCTCTCCAACTGGCAACTGCGCTTTTTGCGCAAATTCTTCAAAACCAACTTTCCTCCAGAGGATATTTTTTTCTTCCCAATTCCCTTCTTCCGTTACGTCATAATATTCTGCAAACAATTCAAATTCATCGCCAAGTATCTTTTCCACTTCACCCTTTTCCCAGACATAGAATTTGCCCTCAACGCCTTCCGAATCGGCATCTTGGGCTGAGAAAAAGCCGCCCTCAGTGCTGGTCATTTCCCTTGCTACCCAAGCTAGCGTCTCTTCGATGGTTTCGAGGTAAAGTTCCTTTTTAGTGGTTTTATAGGCATCCGCCAATGCGCTCACCAACAGGGCATTGTCGTAGAGCATTTTCTCAAAATGCGGTATAAGCCATTTTGTATCCGTGGCGTACCGGGCAAAGCCACCGCCAAGTTGGTCGTATATACCGCCCATCGCCATCTTGTCCAAGGAGAGCTGCAAGTGGTCAAGCGCCGATTTTTCACCGAAATAAAAATAATGTGCCAGCAAATAATTGAGCGACATCGTGCCCGGGAACTTTGGCGCCCCTCCAAAACCTCCATTTGTTACATCGAATTGCCGCTGAAGGTTTGCAAAAATCTTTTTCAAAACCTCCTGCGAGAAAGGTTGCTCTTCCGAAACGACTCGAAGCTGGTTGCCGTTCGTGAAGGTCTTGCCTGAATCCCGGATAATATCGGTCAAGCGCTGGGCCTGGTCTTCTATCGCTTCCCGCTTGTTTTGATAGGCATGGGAGAGATTCATCAGCACTTGCAGCCACGAAGGGCGATTGTAGGCGGGCACCGGGGGATAATAGGTGCCAGCATAGAACGGCCTTCCATCCGGCAGCAAGAAGCAGTTGAGCGGCCAGCCGCCGCCGCCCGTCATCACTTGGCAGGCTTCCATGTAAATCTGGTCAACATCGGGCCGTTCCTCCCTGTCCACCTTGATGCAGATGAAATGTTCGTTCATGAACTCGGCCACCTCGTGGTCCTCGAAGCTCTCCCGCTCCATCACATGGCACCAATGACAGGTGGAATACCCTATGCTGACGAGGATGGGTTTGTCGTCCAGCTTGGCCCTTTCAAAAGCTTCAGGCTTCCAAGCATGCCAGTCCACGGGATTGTTTGCATGTTGGAGGAGATAAGGCGAGGTTTCGTATTGAAGTCTATTCATATTCTATGCAATGGTTGAATCATGAAAACAGGCGAAAATGGTTTCAGTTCTACCAACTATCCAAGGTGACAATTCGCATTTATCTGAAAAACCACTGATTTCTGGCTAAGTTTGCAATAAAATAGCACACCGTGAAACTCATTTTTGGCCTCCATTTGGACAACGAATCACTGCCAAGGCCAGCAGCAGAAGCAGGCGTACACTACGTAGGGCCGAACAAGCTGTTGGCACTCCTTGAACTTTGGCTTGGCCTCGGCGGCCACCCAAACGACATCGACTACCTTCGGGTAGAGCAGTTTCGGCAAGCCCTCTTCAAGCACCTGTCCGAGCATGAAGAAGTATTTTATCAAAAATCTTTCGAGGCAGACCCCTTTACGACCGCAGCCGAGCTGCTATCGCGCCGGGATGAGTTGTTGTTGGCAGGTTGGGATTTCGTGAAAACATCGGAAACGCCCCCTCGACTTGCATCCATTGCCGAAATCGAAGCACACTTCCACACAGCAGATGAGAACGGCCTACAATTGGCAGCAGGTTATGCAGACCGTTTCCACGCCGTACTGGCAGCCCTTGACGACCAGAAGTTGCCCATTGAGGAAACTTGGGTCAACGAACCTGTACAACTCCTGCCCCGCCATTTCCAGCGCTTTTTTGAAAAAATAGGCAAAAACTTGGGCAAGAAAGTAGGCCAACTACTACTCCCACAGCCTCCCGACCTCCTCACCTCCGACCTGCAACGGTTCCAGCTCCGGCTGCTGGCCAATGGGCAAGGCCAGCCTGAAAAAGCGACCCTGAAAAACGATGGCTCGCTGCTCTTGTTGCGAGCACCACGTTCAAGTGAAGCCGCAACTTGGATTGCCCAGTTGGCAAGGCTGAACTGGCCTGCCGAAACCGAGGATGCGGCCAAACCCTGTTTCCTTGTTGCGGAAAGGAACCATTCGCTCGACATGGCACTGGTGCAGGAAGGCCAGCCGAGCCTCGGCCTCCAAAGCAGTTCGCTGGCGAGGCCTACCTTGCAAATATTGAAACTGGTAACTGTTTTCCTTTGGGAACCTGTGAACCCCTATCAAATCTTGGAGTTCGTATCCTTAGCGGTGAAACCACTGGCCGACGACCTCGCCACGCTCATCGCTAACCAAGTGGCTGCCATGCCAGGCATACAGGGCGAGGGGTGGTATGCCATGATTAACCGTTATTTTGAGGAACTCACCGAGAAAGAGCCGATGTCTGTGGTGAACGAGCAGCGGCGCCAGTACAATTTTTGGTTCGAGCGGCGGCGGTACGACATGGGGCGCAAAGCACCAAAACAGGAAGTGATGGCCATTTTTGATTACCTGCGGCAATGGGCCATGAGTGCCTTCGAAGAGGGCAGCGGGCGCAACCAATCGCTAATTGTCCTCAGCGAGCAGGCCAAGCGCATTGCCCAACTGCTGAACGCACTGCCAGAACAAGAGCTGGGCCACCTCGAAATGGAGCGCATCGTCCGCACGATTTATGAACCATCGCCCGTGGTGTTTCAACCGAAGGAAGCAGGCAGCTTGCCCTACGTACAACACCCGGCAGCTTTTACAGGGTGTGTGAAAGAAGTCTGGTGGTGGAATTTCACCCAGCAAGACCAACCCCATTTTTTTTCAAAATGGTCGAAAACCGAGCGGGCCTGGCTGGCGCAAAAAGGCATTTTGCCCGACACGCCAACACAGGAGAACGCCCGCCAACTTTGGCAGCAGAGCCGCCCCGTGCTGGCCGCCACCGATCGCCTCGTACTGGTAATGCCCGAATCGGTGGACGGCACGGCAGTGAACCCGCACCCTTTGTTCGGCGACCTACAAGCTGCCTTCAGCAACTTGACGGCTATCACGCAGGAAGTCGGTGGCAGCGGCAACGCATTTGCGCAGCATTTCAAACTGCCACAATACGAGGCGGTGGGACTGCGACAATTGGGAAGGCCAGCAGCTTTTTTGAGGATAAGAAACCCAAGAAACATGCAGCGGGAAAAGGAGTCCCTGACCAGCTTAGAGACACTTTTCTACTATCCCTATCAATGGTTCTTCAAGTACAAAATCCGGCTGAACAAATCCAGCATACTGAGTGTGGTGCCCGACAACACCCTCATGGGCAACCTCGCCCACCGGGTGTTTGAAAAACTGCTAAGGGAAGAAATACACAACATGGACAAACCTGAGGTAGCGGCACGTGTGGAACAGGAGTGCCGCCGCCTGATGGCAAGGGAAGGGGCGGTATTATTACTGTATGGCCGTGAACCCGACCGTGTGGCGTTCGTGAACAAGCTGAAGTTTGCGGCATGGTGCCTCATCACCCATATTCGAGACAACGGTTGGCGGGTACTGGCTACGGAAAAGGAACTTGACGGCAAATTCCCCACGACGCAAGGCACGGATGTGAGGGGCATCGCCGATTTGATTTTAGAGCGCAACAATCCAAATGGGTCAAGCGACCTAGCCGTGGTGGACATAAAATGGCGGGGAAGCGGTTGGCGGGAATCGGCCATCCGAAATGGAGAAGATCTGCAATTGGTACTGTATTCGAGGTTGCTGGCACCGCAGAATGAATGGGCGCACACAGCCTATTTCATCGTTGAAAACGGCAAGCTATTGGCAAGGAACACAAGGGCATTTCAGCATATCACGCCCATTGCGCCAGCAGATGACCACCGGGAAGTGAATGAAAGGATATTGTCCAGCATGACTGCCACTTGGCATTGGCGAATGAAACAGTTGGAGCGGGGGATAGTCGAAGTGCGTTGCCGCCAAACTTTGCTGGAAATTGAAGATTTCTATTCTGAGGAAGAAGGAGAAAACCAATTTGACCTGTTGGAAATGAAGGGTGAAGATGCCAAGTACGACGACTACCGTGTGCTCATCAACTTAATTGAATAAACATTAAGCACATTACAAAAAGGGGCACTAAGCAAGGGTGAAAACCAAAAAACTACAACGATTCAAATTGAAATTTAATTTTATTATTTGTGACTAAAGCTGATAATTTCGTCAAAAGCCCACAACTTCAATCTCATCAACCGAATCTTATTTCGAAAGAACACAGACCAACGTATGCAAAGCCTCCATGTACTCTTAGTCGAAGACGACCGTTCGGCAGCACTGGATGTAGAGATGCTGCTGGATGAGATGGGCCTAAAACTTGCCGCTTTGAAAGACAATGCGGAGGATGCCCTTCGATATATCTACGATGAGCAGCCAGACCTTATTATCATGGATTTGGAACTGAAAGGCGACAAATCAGGGCTGGACATTGCCAATGAAATCAACCACCTACGCATTCCCATCATTTTTACTACCTCCTTCAAGGACAAGAAAAGATTTGAGCAGGCAAAGTCCACCTACTCATTTGGTTATCTCGTAAAGCCCTTCGACAAGTTGAGCCTTCAAAGCACCATTGAACAGGCTATGAAAATGTTGTTTCCTGACGAAGAGCTTGAAGGACCAGTAGAAAACGAATTGGCCATAATGCCTAATACGGTTTTGGTCAAGCACGTAAATATGTTGTACCCTGTTCGCTACGATAGCATTCTTTTCATTCAAGGAGAAGGCAACTATTGCTCCATCCACACCACCCAAAGGAAGTTCCTGCTAAAAGCCCCCTTAAAAAGGATGCTGGAAGCGATGCCGCCATCCGAATTCGCCCCCATCCACAAGAGCTTTATCGTCAGGCTTGACAAGGTTGATTCCATTGACGTGGGAAGCGGGAAATTGGTCGTAGGCAAGGAGACGCTACCGCTGGGACGCAATTTCAAGAATGCCTTCCTCAGCAGGTTCAATCAGTTGAAATAATCGGATGCCGTTTCTAATTAGTTGAGGGGAAGAAAAATTTTCAATTTTTCCAGCTCAACTCCCACACTCTCCTAAATGGTTGCCAGATTTTTTGCGGGCAGCCTCAGCCTGAAGGTAGTACCACCTCCCGGTCGGTTTTGGGCTTCGATATTGCCCCCATTGATTTCAGAAAGCTCTTTACAGAGTACCAAGCCAAGGCCGTCACCCTTCTCTCCCTTTGTACCAATTTGCCCCCTACTGCCCTTTAGGTCGAAAATCACAGGCAGGATGTCCTGTGGGATTCCCAGCCCTGAGTCGCATACCTCTATAGTAGTTGTATTGCCTTCTCCAATAAACGCAATTACGATAACCCCGCCTTCGTGGGTGAACTTGATGGCATTGTCCAACAGGTTGCGGATGATGGTGGAAAGGGCGTTGCGGTCGGCAAACACTACCGGGTCATTGCCGTTTGACAAGGTAAGTTTAATGCCTTTTGCTTCTGCAATGCCACTGTACAACTCCACCACATCTTCAACAACCTCAGCAGTACGCAGCGATTCGGGGTTATTAGGGAACTTCCCATCTTGTACGATGGCCCATTTGAGCAGGTTGTCGAGCAGGGTGCGTACGTTGACCACGGAGTTTTCAACGGTTTCGCCCAGTCCCACCACTTCGTCAGTGCGGCCCTGTCGCATGAGGAAGGCCACCTTGCGGGCCAGGCCCCCAAGCGTTACGAGCGGGGCACGAAGGTCGTGGGCAATGATGCCGAACAAGCGGTCTTTGATGTTGTTGGTGGACTCCAGTTCCACGTTTTTCCTTATCAGTTCCTTTGTACGCTCATCAACCAACCTTTCTAATCTTTCCTTTTCTTGACTAAGCCTGGCCAACCGCCACCTTACAAAAAAGAAAGTGAGAAGTGCTGCACCGAGTACGCTTATCAAGGCGAATTTCCAAGTCTTATGGAATGGCCTCACCACGGTAATTGGAATCCAAATTTCATTTTCTGACCAAATACTGCCAGTGCCTTGCGCCCTAATCTTAAGCAAATGCTTCCCGTATGGCAATCCATTGAATCGGATGGTGTTCTCATTTTGTACAACCCAGTTCTTGTCCAAGCTCTCCAAGTTCCAGGCATAGACCAATTTTTTGGCGTGAAAATCAAGCATTGCAAACTCCAGCGTGAAAAATAACTCGCCTGGGTTTACAACAATTTCATTGGTCTTGCGGTAATCCGACAACCTGTCGTTCATGGCATTGCCGCTTAGCATTTTCAAGCCGGTAACTATCAATGGCTGGGAAAATCGTTTATTATCCATGCTATCAGGATGGAATGCGGTTATGCCATTTAGCCCACCAAAATAGAAAGTGCCATCGGTGCCCACTAAGTGTGCATCTGAATTGTATTCTTCACCGGACGCCCCTTCTTCTGGCAGGTAATTGACCGTACTGCCAGTGCTCTTGTCAAACCGCATAAGCCCATAGTTGCTGGGCAGCCAAAGGTGTCCCTTGTCGTCATCGAAGGCGGCATAGACAATATCATGCGATAGGCCGTTGGCCACAGTATATTGCCGAATGAGGTTGTTGTGCTTGTGCCATTTGACCAAACCACCGCCACGGGTGCTCATCCAAAAAACGCCGTCATTATCAATTGTCAGGTGATAAATATAATTGCTGGGGAATTCATTGAACTTGGCAATGATGCCCTTTTGCCTGTCAATTTGGTAAAGCCCGTCATTGGTGCAGGCCCAGAGGTAGTCGGGCATAGGAAGTAAGTACAGGGCTTGCAGTTTTGCGAACTCCGGGAACTGATTTAGATGAGGATAAGGCACGACCTCTTTCATAGCCCTGTCATACAGCAAAAAACATTGACGGCGAGTGCCGATGTACACTTGGCCAGTAAATGGGTCTTGGAAAGGTCGTAGGTACTCGTCATTTTTACTCAGCTTGTCTGAAATCTTGACATCTTCGAACTTATGCCGCTTGGTGTCAAACCTTTTAATATTTTTAGCATGTGAGCCAAACCATATTATCGAGTCGCCTTCATAATCAGTCCCATAAAACACATCGTCCATCAGTTTTTCATGAAGCGAGTTTTTGAGGTTTATGATATAAAGGCCGTCGTATGTTGAGGCAAGCAGCGTATCGTTGCCCAACTGGGCCAAGCCCCTGATGCTAATATAGCTTTCAGCACCTTGCAGCAAACTCCTCATCCTGGGCTGCTGCATGGAATACACAAACACACCTTGTTTGCCCCTGACCCATGCCTGGCCTTGCCTATCAAAAAACACACTCCATGATTCCAAATGCTGCCAATAGTCCTTTTGGGCAGGAGCCTCAGCTATCAATTCCCCCCGTTGATCGAAGACCAACAATTGGTTTAAATAACTCACCCAAAGTCGCCCTTGGGCATCACGGTTTGCGCCAATGGATGCATAACCACTGACTTTTTCATCCTTGAACAAGAATGGCTTGCCTTGTTGTGAAAACTGCAATAGTTCAGGTGCAGTACATTCTTTAAGTTCCCAAAAATGAGCGATAGAATTCTTCCCACCTTGCAAGTGCTCGAACCTTACCATGACCACACTTGAGCCTGTAATATTGAATGATTTCAGTTCCTGGATCGGCATCGGGTAGGCATTCAATTGGTTGCCCAAACTGTCGTACTCAAGCAATACTGTCGGCCTGGCAAAGAGGAAGGTTCCCCATGATGATGGGAAGATATTATCTATCTTGTCGATTTCTATATTGAAGATGGCAGCACTAAAGAAGTGAAAGCGCCCGTCGTACCTAAAGACCAATTCATTTTCAACCGTCCCCCAAATCACGCCGCTGCTATCACGCCCTCTCAGCCTGACCGACTTGCCTTTAAACCGGGGCATCAACTCCTCCAATGGCATCACGACATCGTTGAGTGGGTCAATAATATCAACCTGTCGGCGCTCGTTGTTGGCCCATATATTACCTTTGACATCCAATAATAGGTAAGCCCTCGTATTGACCCTAAATTTGCTCCTGTTACTGTAATAGGCTTTGAAATTCCTGCCGTCAAAGCGGTTCACGCCATAGTCTGTGCCTACCCATACAAAGCCTTGATTGTCTTGTACCACGTTGGTGACGAACCGGGAGGACATGCCATCTTCGACAGAAAAATGGCGGATATTGAAAAAAACATCCTGCGACAAAACCCCGCTCGAAACGAGCAGCAGCCAGCCGAGCGGCCAGCATTTCCATGGGCTAAGGTTTCGCATTCTTTTTTGGTAAAATGTCTTATTCCATTGTACTGAATCAGCTTTTTAAAAAGCCTTGGCAAAGCTATGGAATGATTTGAGACCGCCAAGAAGCCCTATTTTGCAACTCCTTTGAATTTCATTAGAATTTTTTTGAAACAACCATAGCGCTGATTAGCTTGTTTCCACCCCAATGACCGATTTTCGCCCGTCGTTAAATAAATCCTGATTGGAAACCTACCATCCCACCCCCGCCCACGGCATCTTCGCCGAAGTGGTGCTGCCGCTGGCCGTGCCAAAGCCCTACACCTATGCTGTGCCGGAGGAGTTGGTCGCAGCCGTGCGCCCTGGCCTACGGGTGGAGGTGGAGTTTGGTGGGGCAAAACGCTATGCTGGCCTTGTCAACCGACTGCACCACGACATGCCGCCACACAAGTTCAAGTCCATCCTCTCCGTCATTGACGAGGAGCCGATTTTGAATGAAAAAACGCTCCAGTTCTGGCAATGGCTCGCCGAATACTACTGCTGCTCGCTTGGCGAGGTCATGGAAGCCGCTCTACCTGCCAACCTCAAGCTGGCAAGCGAGCGACGCTTGGTGCTCAGCCCACTCTATGATGGGAATTTTGTCGGCCTCACCGACAAGGAATACCTCATCACAGAGGCCCTCAGCATCCAAGAGACCATTACGATAGATGATGTGCGCAAAATTTTGAATCAAAAAACCATCTACCACATCATCAAGAGCCTGCTCGACAAGAAGGTGATTTACCTCTTCGAGGAAATGGAAGAGAAGTATGCCCCAAAAAAAGTCGCCTGCGTCCGCCTCGCCGAGCCGTACCGCTCCGATTCCAAGCAATTGGCTGGGGCCTTCGATCTCGTTGCCAAGGCGCAGCGGCAGACCGAGGCGCTCATGGCCTACATCCAGCTTGCCCGTGAAACCAAGCACAGGGATACGGGAATCCTCCGCTCCGAACTCTACAAAAAGGCCACCGTGGACGCCGCTGTACTGAACTCAATGGCCAAAAAAGGCATCTTCGAGCTTTACGAGCGGGAGGTGAGCCGCATTGGTGGCTACGAGGACGAAGTGAGCGAAGCCGATGAGCTTGCTCCGCAACAAGTGAGGGCTTTGGGTGAAATACGCAGCCATTTTACCGAAGGCTCCAATAGGGCAAGTAAAAATACCGTCCTGCTTCATGGCGTGACGGGCAGCGGCAAGACCCGTGTCTATCTCGAACTGATGCAGGAGGCTCTCGCCCGTGACGAACAGGTACTCTACCTACTGCCAGAAGTGGCACTTACCACGCAGATTATCAGCCGTTTGCAAAAAAACCTGGGCGATGCTGTCGTGGTCTATCACCACCGGATTACGAACAACGAGCGGGTGGAGGTTTGGCAAAAGGTCGGTGGACGGTGGACGGCGGACGGCGGACGGGAGGCCAATCACCAATCACCAATCACCAATCACCAAGTCATCGTCGGTGCCAGGTCTGGCCTGTTTTTGCCGTATGAAAACCTCGGCCTCGTCATCGTGGACGAGGAACACGACACCAGCTACAAGCAGAACGACCCGGCGCCCCGCTACAACGGGCGGGATGCGGCCATTTACCTGGCGCACCTTCACGGTGCAAAAGTTGTTCTCGGCACGGCCACCCCTTCGCTCGAAAGCTACCACAATGCAAAGAGTGGGAAGTATGGTTTGGTGGAAATGCAGGAGCGATTCGGCGGCATACAAATGCCCGAAATTGTGGTGGTGGACGCCCGGCAGGAACTGAAGGAGCGCAAGATGCAGAGCCACTTTACCAGTGTTTTATTGGAATCGTTGAAGGAAGCATTGGCCAAGGGCGAACAGGCCATTTTGTTCCAAAACCGCCGGGGCTACTCGCCCACCCTGCGCTGCAACACTTGTGGCTGGCACTCTGAGTGCATCAATTGCGACGTGAGCCTGACCTACCACAAATGGCGCAACAATCTCCAGTGCCATTACTGCGGCTACCAGCAGGAATTGAACAAGACCTGCCCCGCTTGTGGCAGCCACGAATTGAACCTGCAAGGCTTTGGCACAGAGAAAATCGAGGACGAGCTGAAGATTTATCTCCCCGATGCCAGCATTGGCCGTATGGACTACGACGCCGTGCGCACCAAGGACGCCCATGCTCGTATTATCAACGATTTCGAGGAACGGAGGATGGAAATCTTAGTAGGCACGCAAATGGTGACAAAGGGTCTTGACTTCGAGAACGTGAGCGTAGTAGGCGTCATCAGCGCCGACCAACTGCTCCAGTTCCCCGACTTCCGCAGCGGCGAGCGAGGTTTCCAATTAATAACGCAAGTGGCTGGTCGGGCAGGCAGGCGAGGCAAGCGGGGCAAGGTCATCGTGCAGGCGATGAACCCAGCGCACCCGGTCATACGGGAAGTGATTGACAACGACTACCAAGCCTTCTACGAGCGGGAAATCATGGAGCGAAAGGCGTTCGAGTACCCACCCTTTACCCGTTTAATCAATATCACCCTAAAACACAAAAAGTCGGACGTGCTGAACCGGGGTGCAAAAATCTTCGCCAAGGTGCTGCAGGCCAAACTCGGCAAGCGGATGCTCGGCCCCACGGTGCCGCCCGTGGGCCGGGTGCGGGAGTATTACCTGCTGGACATTATGATTAAAATGGAGCGTAACCCCGCTATTTGGAAGGTAACCAAGGATTTGATTTGGGAGGCCACTAGGGTGATGCAGCAAGAGGAGGGGTTCTCGACGGTAAGGGTAAATGTGGACGTGGACCCGGGATGAGGGGGAGTTGGCAGCTCGGAAGTTGGCAACTAAAAAACCCTTTGCCAATCACTCGACAAAGGGTTTTCAACAGAAAACTCGTTATGGGTGTAGATTATTATCGCTTGCTGATTCGCTGGGTGGTCAGTATCTTCTTGTTGTTGTCAATGACTTGGATCAAGTACATGCCCACCGGAAGATCGCTTACATCGTAGTGCTCGTCCTTTTCAACATTCTGAAAAGTCTTCAGCTTCCGACCAACAAGGTTGAAAATGGCGATGTCGCTCACGTTTTCATCCTTGTTGATGCTGATGAAATTCGTGGCAGGGTTCGGATAAATGGCAACCTTTACTGATGCACTGCCACCTCCATCGGCGTTGCTTTGCCCGAAGATGGCAAGGGAGGTAGAAGCAAAAAAGAATACGAGTATAAGCTGTTTCATGCGATGTATTGGACGATTTGGAAATAAGGCTGCAAATTACGTGCAATTGTCAAGAGATTCAAGTGGGCAGTCCTATGTTTAGAAAAAAATTAACAGTTCTGCACAATAAATCCCATTTCAGGACACGCTGGCTGCTTATTGCCCCTACATACAAGACGAATTTTCTGTCAAAAAGGTTGGCAAATTCCTCAAAAATTTACCCGCAAGCCAACCATCAACGCCCTTGGCATGGCTGGCCGTAGCCCTGCCGGATGCCTCGACACCACTACCTCGTTGTCCATTAGATTGGTGACACTGCCAAAAACGGCAGCTTTGGGGTGAAGCTGGTAGCTCATGCTGGCATCCAAAACGAGGTGGCCTGACAGTTTTTCCGCTGCCACAACCTCGCCCTGACCTGCCACGGTGCGCAGGGCGCTCTGGTATTTGCCGCTCAGGTTGAAATCGAATTTTTCATGTGCCAAACTGGCCATGACCGCCAATTGGTGCGGTGCCAAATACGGCAGCCCGTCGCCATCGGCCACGTCCCCCCAACCCTCGAACTCGCTTTTGAAATCGCTCTGAAACGTGGCATCTGTATAGGTATAGACCACCGAGAGCGGCAAGCTCCAGCCCTTTGCCGACGCCCCAAGTGCATCCCAGGTCAACTGAAACTCAAGCCCTTTGGACACGACTGCCCCGCCGTTGAACTGGTCGGTGGAACCCGTGCCGCCGCCCGCAGCAAGGTCGGAGCCGAGCAGGTTCTTATAGTCGTTGTAAAAAAGCACCGCCGTACCTGACAGCCTGCCCTTTCGGTAGCGGCTGCCCAGTTCGTAATTCGTGCTTTCTTCTGGCTCACTGCCTTCCTTGATGCCCGGTGGCGAGAATCCTTTGTGTACACCAGCAAATACGTTCAAATCCTCGCTGAACTTATAATCCAACCCAACGCCCGGAATGAAGATGTCCACATCCGTCTTCGTCACCGCCAGTTCTGTACCGAGGCGTTCGGGGTCGGCCTTGCCGTACTCTTCCCGCTTGAGTTTTATGCCCTCGTACCGTAGGCCGGGTATCAGCGTCCAATTGCCCCACTGTGTTTTCAATTGGGCATGGGCAGCTATTGCCCTGGCGCTCTCTATACGATTGCTCTCAGTGCCCGGCAGCCCGGGGTTGGCCACCAGCATGGTACCCGAAGACATGGTGTATTCGTCCGTCCATTGAAAGCGGTCCATCTCATCGGAATGGATGCGAAGCCCAAGGTCGAGGTTGTGACGAACGGCTCCGGTCTTGAAGCGCCAGTTCAGCACTGACTGGACGCCCTCCGAGCGGTAGCTGCGGTTGTTGGACTTTACATAGAGCAGGCCGCCTTCGGGGCTGGTGGCCCCAGTGATGGTGGCATACGCCTCTGGGTAGGCAGTAGGGTCATTGAGCAGTGCGCCGATGGCTGGCGCCTGCCCTGTGCTTTCCTTCACTTTGTCGAGGCGGTACCAGGTGCGCTGGAAGTCTTGACGATAGGCCGTCGTAGTCAAATCAATGCTTTTTGAAAACTGCACTACATGGCGAACGGAATATTGCTTGTGCTCCCAGTCCATGCGGTCTTTTTGCGAAGCAGCATAGCGGCGATAAGGGGTTTGGTCAAAATCGGCTTGGGTCAGGCCCAGGTAGGTCTCATCGGAAACCTCGGTGGACTGGCCCACCTTGAAGCCAAGTGACTGGTAAATCTTGGCCTTCGGGCCAGTATTTAATTGGAATTTGAGAAGGTAGTCCTTTTTGTCAAAACCAGTTTCTCCGCCACTCGCCCCTTTGGGGTCCAAGTCTTTGAAGCCATCTGATTTGTATTGAAACGTTTCGACGAGATAGCCAAAATTGCGCTGCGAGTCGCCCACCGAGGCGTGTAGGTTGCGGTTGCCAAAGCTGCCGCCAAGCAGGTTCAACCTGCCCGAAAATTCAGTGGGGATGGGCGTTGAAATCAGGTTGATGGCACCACCCGTGGTGAACGGCCCGAACCGCACTTGGCTGCTCCCTTTCAGCACCTCCACCGCCGACATGCGCCCGATGGTGGGGAAATAGTAGGCCGCAGGTGCGGCATAAGGGGCAGGTGCCGCCAGCACCCCGTCCTCCATCACCGTTATCTTTGAACTGCGCTCGCCGCCAGCTCCCCGCAGCCCAATGTTTGGCCGCAGGCCGTAGCCATCCTCCTCCCTGAAGTTGATGCCGGGCACGGCCCGCAACGTGCGGTTGATGTCGGTGTAGCCGAACCGTTGCAATTCCTTTGGCGAGAGGTAGGTCGCAGAGCCGGGCAGGTTGCGCAGCCCCCTCATGCCGCCCGTCAGCGACACGCTCTCGACCACGGCGGCTGGCAAGTTCAGTACGGCCTCTTCCATTTCAAATACCACCTCGGCAGCCTGGCCGGAATGTGCATTGACAGATTGCTCGACGGTGACAAAGCCCACGCAGGAGGCCACCACTTGATGGTTGCCGGACTGGGGTAGTTCCAAGATGAAGCTGCCGTCGCCACCCGTTACAACGCCTTTGCCTTGTGCGGATACCAAGATGCCGGACAGGGGTTCGCCCGTGCCGAGAAGTATGGCCTTGCCCTTGATGATATTGGCTTGGGAAAAGGCACAGGTCACAACCAAAAATCCAACTGCCGCCAATGAAATGCGCAATGTTTTATGAAAAATCATTTTTATTTAGATTTATTAAAAACAACGGCGCAAAGGTAGCCAGCACCTTCACGCAGCTACAATACCGAATATCATTTTGAGGCTAACCCATTATTTTGGGTAGAAACTACCTAATATTAGGTACGGATAGCTAAAAACCACTAAAAACACTTGCTATTCACTTATGATTTTCGGACATATTGATATTGAAACACCTATCTTTGCCGCCGTTTTTGCGCACCCCTTGAATCAATAACTATTGGCCTTTGGCCGTAAGTCATTGGCTCCAAGCCAACGGCAAATAGCAAATAGCCAACAGCCCAAATTCTTTCATCATTTTCAAAACGCAACTATGCCATATCTTTTCACTTCCGAAAGCGTATCGGAAGGACATCCCGACAAAGTAGCCGATCAGATTTCCGATGCCCTTGTTGACCATTTCCTTGCCTTCGACCCCAGCTCCAAAGTGGCTTGCGAGACCCTTGTGACCACGGGTCAAGTAGTACTGGCCGGCGAGGTAAAGACCTCTACCTACCTCGACGTACAATCCATCGCCCGCAACGTCATCGGCAAGATTGGCTATACCAAGAGCGAGTACATGTTCGAGGCTCACTCTTGCGGTGTGCTTTCCGCCATCCACGAGCAGTCGCCTGACATCAACAGGGGCGTGGAGCGCAAGAACCCGGAAGACCAGGGCGCTGGCGACCAGGGCATGATGTTCGGCTACGCCACCAACGAGACCGATAACTACATGCCATTGGCCCTCGACCTTTCGCACAAAATCTTGCTTGAAATGGCGGACATACGCCGGGAAGGCAAGCGGATGAAATACCTCCGCCCCGATGCCAAATCGCAGGTGACGATTGAATATTCGGACAAGAACCAGCCCATCCGCATTGATACCATCGTCGTTTCTACCCAGCACGACGATTTTGCAGAGGAAACGGCCATGTTGGAACAAATTAAGAAGGACGTCATCAACTACGTGATTCCACGGGTAAAGAAGAAGTGCTCGCAGAAAGTGCAGCGCCTCTTCAAGGAAGGCATCACCTACCACGTGAACCCGACGGGTAAGTTCGTCATTGGCGGCCCGCACGGCGACACTGGCCTCACTGGCCGCAAAATCATCGTGGACACCTATGGCGGCAAGGGCGCACACGGAGGCGGTGCATTTAGCGGCAAAGACCCTTCAAAAGTGGACCGCTCAGGTGCTTATGCAACCCGCCATATAGCCAAGAACCTTGTGGCCGCTGGCGTTTGCAGCGAGATACTGGTGCAAGTGAGCTACGCCATCGGTGTTGCGAAGCCAACCAATATCTATGTGAATACCTACGGCACGAGTAAGGTAAAAATGAAGGATGGCGAAATTGCCCAAATCGTGACCGATATTTTCGATATGCGCCCCTACGCCATCGAGAATCGCCTGAAACTGCGCAACCCGATTTACCAAGATTCGGCTGCCTACGGGCATATGGGCCGCACACCGGAGGTGAAAAAGGTGACGCTGACCAACGGCTCTGGCGAGACTGTGACCAAAGAGGTAGAAACCTTCACTTGGGAGAAGCTCGACCACGTGGACAAAGTAAAGAAAGCGTTCGGCATTGCCTAAAATTTGCCGTCAAGCATAAGGGCCGTGCTGGAATTCACTAGCACGGCCTTTTCTTTTGCCCTTCGGGAACGTTTTGCGAAGCAAAAGATTTATAACTTGCCAACTTGAAAACTGGGTTGATACGGTTGATAAGGGTTGATAAGGTTGATGGCCGTTCATCAAGAACGGCCACCTATGCCTTTATCAACCTTTATCAACCGTATCAACCCTTATCAACCAGAAAAATGGCCGACATACGCCAAAAGCAAGTAGCAGAGATGATCAAGCGGCACTTCAGCGTGCTGCTGCAACAGGAAGGCGGATACATCTATGGTACACAGGCATTCGTTACGGTGACCAATGTCAAGATGACGCCCGACTTCAACATTGCCAAGATTTACCTCAGCATTTTCAACACAGAGAACAAGCAGGAGGTCATCTTGGAAATGGAACACCATTACACGAGGTTAAAACAGGCCCTGGCCGCCCGCATCGGCAAGCAGATGCGCCGGATGCCAGAGCTGAAGTTCTTCATTGACGACACCCTCGACGAAATGCACCAAGTGGACACCCTCTTCCAGCGCCTCGAAGCCGACAACCAGATGGGCAGGGGAAGGGAGGAAGAGGAATGAGGTGGCAGTTCGGCAGGGGGTAGTTGGCAGTCAGGGTGCAGTCTTGTTGGTATAAAAGTCCAATGCCGTGCATTGACTAAAGAACTGAACAACTGTCGAACTGACTGCCCCCTGCCAACTGTCGAACTGCCAACTTCAGAAAAGCCATCCTATGAAAAACACAACCTTTTTTTGCTTCGCAATGGGCATTCTTGCCTTGGTGGCAGCCTGCAACCCTGAGCCAGTGGGCGGCGAATTGGCCAACACTTATTGGAATTTGTCCGCTGCAAAATTAGATGGGAAAACCATCCAGTTTCCAAAGGCAGCAGACGTCAACCTAGTTTTTTCCGAAGGAAAATACACTGGCAAAGGGCCCTGCAACAGCTATTTTGGCGAATACACCTCCAAGGGTGCCGACCTCAGCCTCGGTGAAATCGGTGCCACCAAGCGGGCCTGTGGTGAACTGGAACAGGAAAATGCCTTTTTCTCCTTGCTTTCCTCGGCCAAGACCTACTCCATCAAGGGCAATAAGCTGGAACTCTTTGCCCCCAACGGCCAGCTCACGTTTTTCAGCATGAAAAAAGAAAAGGCAGAGGCCCTGCGCTACTCACAAGGCGTGGGCAGGTTAGAAAAGCTGTTCCCCGAACTGGACGGCGGCGACGCCTTGCACCTTTTCCCCCTCCTTCGGGTGGACAACCCCGGCAATTATCCCTACCAAGGCACCGTGGTTGACACTAATTTCTACCAATACTTCAGCTCCGAAATCCGGGAAATCTGGCAGGGCGGCGGCGGCGATGTCTTGGCCGTTGGCCAATATGGCGGATTTTTCATCTGCCGGGTTCCAGGCCGCTACGTATCAAGTGATATTGCTATTTTCCGGGTTCAGGGCAGTGAGATGCAGCATATAGCAACCACTGCCTGGGCCTGGTGCGACGAGGGCTGGTGCAACCAACAGGACGCCTGGCTCACCGACCACGACGGCGATGGCCGTACCGACGTCGTTCAGCATTACACCCTCACCGATGACCGTGGGAAAATCAAGGAAGAGCGCTACACCCTGCTGCTGCAAAATGAGGCCAACGAACTGCTGCCCGACCCTACCGCCAAATTGGACAAGGGGAAATTTAGGATGGCGAGGATTTGATTCATGGTTTCATGGCTCTACTGTTGCACGGCTTCATGGTGGCCGTGGGATGGGCAAACAATGAAACCTTGAATCAGTGAAGCCATGTATCAATGTTTCCTTAACTTTGCGTTCTCAAAACACTATGCCCGCTCAGTTGTTGGGTATCTAAAGCATATTGGCATGGAAAATCATCAGGCTAAACTGGTAGAAGCATACAATGAAAAGGGCGAGTTGATAAGCCCCATATTGCCAGAGGACAAGAAGAACTACCTCATTGACATTGATGGCACGGTCTGCGACGATGTGCCAAACGAGCAGCCTGAGCGCATGGCCACCGTGCCGCCCTACCCCGATGCCCTCAAAATCTGTAATAAATGGTACGATGATGGCCATGTCATCACTTTCTTCACCTCCCGAACCGAGGAGCACCGGGAAGTGACCGTGGCTTGGCTCGAAAAGCACGGCTTCAAGTACCATAGCATCATCTTCGGAAAGCCCCGTGGCGGCAATTACCATTGGATTGACAACCACATCGTGCGGGCCACCCGCTTCAGGGGGAAGTTCACCGACCTGGTGGTGAAGAACCATGAAATCGAAGTGTTCCAATAAGACCCAATCGTCCAATTATTTGATTTTCAGCATTTTCGCATGATATAACGCGCTCAAATCACCCTCATAGTTTCTTCAACTTTCTTCTTCTTCTTCTGCACCGAAAAGACAATTATCCATTATTGCTTGACAATGGGCAATCATGGTATTTTTCCTAACCAAACAAAGCAACAATGGGTTTCTGGTTCAAAAAGCGCACAACGCCCGTTCCGGGCAATGCTGATGGCAGCGACGAACAATTCTTCAACGACCTGCGCAAACGGGAGTTCAGCCGCCTCGACCAACAGCGGCATATCTATCTCGACTATACCGGCGGCAACCTCTATGCCCAAAGCCTGATTGACAAGCATTTCGATTACCTGCGGAACGCCGTGTACGGCAACCCCCACTCCACGAACCCTACTTCACAATTGTCCACCCGCAATGTGACCGAGGCCCGTGAAAAGGTGTTGCGCTTCTTCAATGCACAGGACGACTATTTCTGCATCTTCACCGCCAATGCCTCTGGTGCGCTGCAAATCGTGGGCGAGTGCTACCCGTTTTGTGAGGGCAGCCGGTTCGTGCTCACCGCCGACAACCACAACTCCGTGAACGGCATACGGGAATACTGCCTGAGCAAGGGCGGGCACTATGCTTACTGCCCATTGCACTACCAAGACCTGACCATTGACGAGACCTCGCTCGATGAAATGTTGCGGCAGCACCCAGAAAGCAAGCAAAAACTGCTGGCCTTCCCAGCACAGTCCAATGTATCGGGCGTGAAGCACCCGTTGTCGTGGATTGCCAAGGCGCAGGCCTTCGGCTGGGACGTGCTGCTCGATGCCGCCGCCTATGTGCCCACCTCCCGACTCGACCTCAAGCAGGTGCAACCGGACTTCGTCGCGGTCTCTTTCTATAAAATATTCGGCTACCCGACGGGCATCGGCTGCTTGTTGGTGCGCAAATCCAAGTTTGATTTGTTGAAAAAGCCGTGGTTCGCCGGGGGCACCGTGACGGCGGTCGCCGTGAACTACGGCGGCTACTTCCTCGCTGCCGACCACGAGCGCTTCGAGAACGGCACGGTGAACTACCTCGACATCCCCGCCATCAGCCGTGGCCTCGATTTCATCGAAACCATTGGCATGGAACGTATCAACCGACGGGTGAAGCACCTGACCCAGTCTCTCATTCAGCAGATGTTGAGTTTGAAACACGACAACGGCCAGCCGCTCGTACACATCTTCGGCCCAACTTGCACCGACGCCAAGGGCGGCACCATCATTTTCAACCTGACCGACGGCGAGGGCCACGCCTTCCCCTTCGAGGAAGTGGAGCAGCGGGCCAATGCCCAACTCATCTCCTTGCGCACGGGCTGCTTCTGCAACCCCGGCATTGATGAAATCAACAGTTGCGTCAGCACGGAGGAAATGGCCAAATACTTCAGTTCCCGCAAGACCGGGAACATGCACGACATGTTCGAGTTCCTTGGAAAAATGCGGGGCGCCATCCGTATCTCGGTGGGCATACCTACGACGGAGGGGGATATTGAAAGGTTTATTCAGTTTTTGCGGGGGTATGAGAACAAGGCGGCGACATGATTGAAGCACTACTGCTCTACTAACAGTTTCCCTTGTTGCACCCTTATGCCATCTAAATACACTTCATAGAAGTATAAGCCTTGGGGCGTCTTGTCTAAGGACATCGCCATCGTGCTGCTTGTATCTTTTTTGGTTTGCTCCGCAACAACGACCCCGTTCGTGGCGAGCAGCCTTACCTTAACTTCGCCAGTTTCGTGGTTTTGTAAAGCAAAAAAGATTTGACCGCTGGCAGGATTGGGATAGACCTTGAAAATTGCTTCCTCTTCGACCAGATAATCCATCTTTGATACAATCGTATCGCAGCCGCTGCCTTCCAAGGCTCCAAGTCGGTAATTGGGCCAATAGGGGAAACGCCCGATAGGGTATGGTACGGGAAATACCAAACCCCGCAACTCAAGATTGCAGGCCAAGCCAGTGTTGTCAGGTTCGTGAATGATGCTATATGAATTGCTGTCAAGTCCCACATAAATCTTCCCATCAGGCGCAAGCAACATTTCCGTCAATCCGCATGTCGGCTGTAGGTTTACAAATGGACAGAAGTAAATCTCGGTTTCTGTTGCAACAATATCATCAGCCTCCAAATCATATTGCATCAAGGTATAACCGCCATCTACGGAAGTTATGTACAATTGCTTGCTATTGGGAGAAAAAGCAACGTTGCCTCCACCATTTCCGAAATTGGGGTCATTGTAATTGGGTATAAATCTTGGGGCGCTAAAAAGCCCCGTACACCTGTCAAAGTCGAAAACTTGAATAAAGAAATCCAGTATATACTCTGCATACTTGCTCCCGTCAGGTGAAAATCTTTTGTTCGTCTGGCCATATTTGAAAAAATCGGTGGTCGGTTCCAAAAATCCAATTTCTTGTTCCCAGGGTCCTTCAATACCGCTCGGGGTGAGCAAAAACCGATAATACTGTGGCCCCATGTGGTTGGGCACCATGATCCACCAATGCCTGCCATTGGCATGGCGAACGGCTGTGGCCGGAGTAAAGTTAACAGTTTCGGTTCCTTGCAGCAAAGGGATATTCTTTTCAATAACTTTGCCCCTGCCGTTGTTGGCCTCCATGTCTATGAGGCTGTACCAAAGCGACATTGGTATTGGCGCTGGCCCATTCTCAAACCCAACATACATGTGGAACAAATAGTACAAGTTCTCGCTGCCAGGTTTTTGCAGGAAAAATGCACCTTGTAAAACGGGATAACCTAAATCGCCAAAATTATCATACCAAAACCCATAATTGATGCTATCCCCGTTTTCGATTATTTCTTCCTCGAAATTGGCGATACTCCTCCCATTCGAGTAGAGCAGCAAGCTGCCGGCCTCATCACAGATAGAGGCATTAATACCCGTCATATAAAGTTTGCTTTGAACTACTTTGACTTGAATGGGGTCAAAATTAAAATTCAGCTGTGTCCCATCTGGTTGGCCATAGGTATGGCTGTTGAGCCAGATATAGTCTTGTTTTTGGGCATTCAGAAGGGAGGCAAAAAACAACAAGAGTAGGTAGAGATGCTTCATTGGGAAATTATTTAAGAAAATAGAGCATGTCCAATCAACATGAACATGCTCTATCAATGACAAATATAGGCAGTTTATCGCTTTACAAAGGGTATTGTCTGCGAAGTGCCGTCATTTAGCATCAAGGTAACAAAATAATTGCCTGCGGCTACGTCGGACAATCTCATGTTATGCAAACCGGGAGATACAGCAGTCCTGTTAAGTTCCCTGCCCAAAGCATCGAACAGGATGACAAAACCGGTCTGGTCATCCTTAATATTCAACACAACCGTGCATGGGCCGTCTGCAGGATTTGGGAACAAGGTAAAACCACTTGACATCTCCCCTTCTTTAGCTGGATATTCAGCTTGTTCCCTACCCGCACTTGAATTGCTGCAATCTTTGACCTCCAATAGTTGGCCAGTTAGTTGACCATACAAGCCTATTGCCCAGTAAACAGCCCTTCCGCCTTCGGCAGGGCATTGGTTGGCAATGGCTTCCAAGGTCTCCAACTGGGCATTAGTGGCCACTTCGGCGTCCTTGCCCACGGTATTTAGATAGACACCAAAAAAAGATTTCTCATTGGCTTGATAAACGGCAGATGTGGTGATGGCATTGTTTGATTCAAGCAATCCATTGGCAGCCTGCTCTCGAACATTTTTGAGGTCTGCATAAATACTGGCATTTGCCAGTATCAGTGCAGTTAATTCATCTACTAATACTTGACGTTGTTGCACAAGCAGGTCATACTGACTGCCTGGTGCCGTACTGGCAAGCGTGACTTCAATGGCTTCAATTGCGGTTCGCTTATTGGACATTGCTGTAGAATTGGCATCCAATTCTGCTTGGGTAGCCCCATCTATTTTGTACAAATTCTTGATGCCCTCCCCTATCTCATGCAATTGACCAAGAGGGGTATTCAGTTTGGCATTTACATAGTTTTGCATCAACCCATTCCCTTCCCAAACCACTGGATTCTCTTTCAATCGAGCATAGAGGTATTTTTCCAAGTCCCATAGTAATCCATCTTCTGTACCAGAACTTCCTGATGCAATCAGGTTATCCAACTCGGTCAAGGCACTCATCATCGTTGTACCTGGAGGGTTTTCACATCCTATTTCGGCAGGGCAAGTGGGGACAACAGTGCTGTTGGAAAACCATCCTATTTGAGGGTCAATCGAAGGTGGCCACTCATCTGTGTTTTGCCTTGCACGGAATTCATTTACTAGGAGGTTTGCCGGCTGTTGGTGTTGAGCCGCCCAAGTATTGTAAGTACCAAGCCACCTATTGCCACGGTTAATTTGGGGCCCAGTGACAGCATCAGTAGAATAAAGCAATCCAACGTCTTGGGTTCCAAGAAGGGCATTGCATCGCAGGGTTACATTTCCTGAGTTTGCACCGAAAGCTATACCATTTTCAAAATTTTCAACATCATTATCTTGTATTGTAGCGTCCATTGAACTATTGCACCTAATTCCGCTGAAATTTGATATTGTGATGTTTGCAGGGTCGGCTCCTGTTATGTAGTTGCATCTTGCCGAATTTCCTTGTCCGCCGAAAAATGCAGTACCAAATAGTTGAACTCCACTATTTTGTTGAGCCAACATAACATTATTGTGAACATCTACACCACCATACTGAGTTACTTGAACGCAAGCCGCTCCATTAATTACCGAAATTCCCGGAGCGTTGTTCATGTCAACATTGTTTCCAACACTTACGGTATTCACTGTACCGTTCACATCAAAACTACCTTGAATAAAAACGCCAATTGTGAAGGGCTCAGTCGGTTGGTCCACAGTGATGACGTTTTCATCTATGGTATGTTGTTTTGATTGTGGAACCCTATCTTCTATCCAAACGCCAGCAGAAATGGCAGGATGGTGGTCGTATTCAGTATTTGAGTTTATCCTGTTTTGGGTAATCCTTGAAGAGATACTTCCTGTTATGCCTCTAACCCAATAGCCAATCTCCATGGCATCCATGAAGTTACTTCTACTTCGCATTTGGGTATTTCCGCTTTGGGATTCAGCATAAACACCAACTTCGCAGCCACTAAAAGTCGGAATTGCATCCATTCCAAGGCCTCGCTGGTTCAAAACATTGCTCCCTTGTGTGTCCAAAAAATAAATTCCATGCCCACCAATAGCAATTGGGTAGCCTCCTCTTAATATGCTCGCAAAACTACAGTTCCAGATGCCTGGGGCGTTGATTGTCCCTGGGGAGGAGGAATTGACTATGTAAAATCCATTTGCTATCTTGCGAAATTGATTCACTGCCGTAGTAGTTGCTGGGACGTTAAAATCATGAACGTTGTTTAAATAGACCCCAGCCCAGCCACGATCTTGAGAATATGCACCTCCACTCGGCCAAAAGGGGTCTCCTACATTTTCACCATTACCACACCATAACTTCAAGGTAGCAGTTGCCCTAAAAAGATTACCACTAAAACCCGCATTCGCTTCCAAAGTAAAATTTCTATTGGCAAGTAAGCCTATATAGTTGTTTTGGAGCACTACTGTGTTCAATCCAATAATTGGGTTTTGATTGCTTCCATAGGTTCTTACCGCATACAGGGCATCACTGATTGAACTCTGTGAAATACCCCTAAAGGTTGCAGCACTTTGCACATCAATGCCTCGCCACAGGCACGGACAATCAGGCAAAGCACTTACATTTGAACTCTCAATGGTAAAGGATTTGGCAAAATCAACAGTAAACCCACCTGACCGCTCAACGAAAATGTTAACATTCTTGAATTGTAAACCATCGTCAATATGCACTGTACCATATACATACACAGGGCTGCCCTGCGTGAGGCCATTGAATACATTACTGGGCACAACTAAACTGAACTCCGACAAATCCGTTATTTCTCCCTGCCTTCCAATGTACACACCGGAATCATATGCAGCAATGTTAAGCTGAGAGGAAGCAGTCTGGCCATTTACAGTTGCAGTCACCGTTACATTGCTATTGACTCCAGTGAACGTGTTCAAGTTCGTATAACAATGCTTAACGGAGTTGCAGCCTGTACAGGTGATTGAATTCCCATCGCCAAAATTCCAGGTTATTTGATCGGTTGGACAAGCCGTAACAGAAAAGTCAAAGCATGCAAAATCCAAATAACATGGGTCTGTATCTTCTGTAATCGTTATTGTTGAGCCACAATTTATTTGTACGGTTTGCTCGCAAATAATTATGCCATTTTCTTGCCAATGTCCAATCGTATATGTTCCATTACACGAATATATGTGCGTTTCTTGTGTCAAGCCATTTAGTATTATTGTTCCATCACCAAAGTCCCAATGGTGGTCGCCGTCGGCTACCTGAGAATTACCTGTTACGACAACAGTACTACAATTTACCATTGTAATAGTGAATTCGTTTTTCAGATAGCAATATTGCCCAAAAGACTGGCTAGGTAGAAACAAAAAAAAGAGCACTGAAGCAGTTATTGCTGCTTTCACCCATTTTTCTAAAGATAGCAAATTTAAATTCTTCATACAATCTTAATTTTGCTGCAAAAAGAGCCCTTACTATATACGCTCCAAGCAATGAGCATATGCATAAATGACTCTTATTTGCAAGGTTAAAATTTAAAAATTGGGTAGTATCATTCTGCCTGAACCACAACTTGAACGCAGGTCAACAATTAAGTAGCGATTTAAAGCAGGTATCATTGCTTTAAGAAAAAGCATCACGCCCCCTATCCATTAGAAATAAATTTATAAAGGCTACGACTTAGGCAAAGATGGGGTGTATTACGACTTAGTCATATATTTTATCAATAATAAATTATCAGTTTTAATTAATAAATTATAACAAAGGATACGATAAATACAATAGAAAATTCCTTTTGAATTTCAAATTACATCTACACTTCAAAAAATGTTAAGATACCCCAACAAGACGAACAAAGCATTGCCAAATAGCGTTTTAGCGTTTATTTATTATCTCAAATCCAATCCTATGCAAAACCTGCACTCACTAAGGCTTGCCCGATTGAAAAAGGGCTACTCTCAAAAAAATGTGGCAGACGAACTCGGCATGTCACAACCCAACTACAGCAATATCGAAAGCGGAAAACGGGACGAGGTGCCCGATGAACTGCTCCAGCGCATCGGCAGCATCGTCGGTTTGGAACCACCAAACGACCCGCCACCAGCCGAGGCAGCCCCGCTTGATGGCAACCTGCTCCACCAGGTCATCCACCACCTGGATGCATTGAAAGCCTGTTTCTTGAAAATGGCTTCATCGGATACAAAGCGGGGGGGGGGGCGGTAATATTGAGCCACCCGGCAAGCCCGGCTTGTAAGCCCTCCAAGCTGATTTTCCTGTTCAGATAGTCCCACCGTTCTTCCTACCTTTGCGCTCCCAAGGTTGGGCAGGGAACTTATTGCCCACGTTTTTGCCTTTGTAGTTCATCAATTTTACTTCACTCCTTTTAAATGAGCGCTAAAAAAACAGTCCTATCCTGTATCCAGCCCACCGGGCACATGCACTACGGCAACTATTTCGGGGCCGTGAAGAACTGGGTTGACCTTCAGGAGAAATACACCTGCTACTACGGCGTGGTGGACTACCATGCCATAACGATGCCCTACGAACCTGCCAAACTGCGGGAAAACGTCTGGGACCTCGTCATCAACCTGTTGGCCGTGGGCGTGGACCGGGAGAACCTGTTCATCCAATCGCTCGTGCCAGAGCACGTGGAACTCGGCTGGATCTTCAACTGCTTCGCTTCCTACGGGCAGGTAAGCCGCATGACCCAGTTCAAGGACAAAAGCACCCAAAGCGAGGAGAAGGCAGAGGGATTTATTTCGGTAGGCCTATTCGGCTACCCCGTACTGCAAGCAGCTGATATCCTCATTTACAAAGCGGACTATGTGCCTGTCGGCAAAGACCAGGAGCAGCACCTTGAACTCAGCCGCAATATTGCGCAGCGCTTCAACAACCAAGTGGGCAAGGAGTACTTCGTACTGCCGGAGTCGCTATACACAGAGACGCCGAGCATTAAGTCCACCGCCGACCCCGCCAAGAAGATGAGTAAGAGCGACGGGGAGAAGCACTATATCAATGTGTTCGCTGAGGATGCCGTTTTGCGCAAGCAAATCAAAAGCGCCGTGACCGACACAGGCGATACCCCTGCCGGAACCATGAGCGCTGGCGTGGCCAACCTGTTTGAACTATTGAAGGCCTGCGGCAAGCTCGATGCCTACAATTCCCTCATGGACGATTACAATTCGGGCAATTTGAAATACGCCCCGCTCAAGGAAGTCGTCGCCGATGCCTTGGCTGAAAAAAGCGCCATTTTCCGGGAAAACAAGCAGGAACTGACCGCCAACAAAAAATTGGTGAAGGAGCAAATCAAGGAGTCTTCCGCTAATATCCGCAAGCGGGCGCAGGAGACCATCCGGGAAGTGAAGGAGCTTTCAGGGCTGTTGAATGTGCGGTTTTAGTGATTGGTGAACCGTGATTGGTGATTCGTGATTCGTGATTCGGAGCTCCATAACCGTGACTGTCATTAATCACCCCGCTACCAGCCACCAAATTCTTACCTTCGCACCTCGAAATAAAAAGCAGTATTGGCAAACTGGCAGCCCCCTTCCAGTCACCAATCACTAATCACTATTCACCACATCATGTTAAACCTCATACTTTTTGGCCCTCCAGGTTCCGGCAAGGGCACACAGGCAGCGAAATTGGTGGAGAAATACAACCTGATGCACATCAGCACGGGCGATATGTTCCGCTATGAAATCGGCAACAGCACCGAGCTTGGCCAACTCGCCAAGAGCTACATGGACCAAGGCCAACTCGTACCCGACAGCGTGACCATCTCCATGCTCCGCAAACGGGTGGAAGACAACCCCGGCGTGGCGGGCATCATCTTCGACGGCTTCCCACGCACGGTGGCACAGGCCGAAGCGCTCGACGAACTGCTTGCGGACATGGGCACCAGCATCAACGGCCTCGTCGCACTTGATGTACCCGACGACGAGATAACCCAGCGCATCCTCCTGCGGGGCCAGTCCTCCGGTCGCTCCGACGACAACGACGAGGCCACTATCCGCAAGCGCATTGATGAGTACAATAACAAGACCACGCCCGTATTCGACCACTACGCCAAATACGGCAAGTCCATGAAAATCAATGGCTTGGGCAGCATCGAAGACATCTTCGGGCGGCTTTGCGAAGCGATAGATAATCTTTGATGATACTGGATGCTCATTGATACTGGATACTGTTGATACTGGATAGCGTACAACCTATCCAGCATCCAGCATCCAGCATCCAGCATCCAACATCCAGCATCCAGTCCATGGCCGACCAAAACTTTGTTGACTACGTCAAAATCTGCTGCCGCTCTGGTAAGGGTGGTGCAGGCAGTGCGCACTTTCTGCGTGACCGCTTCAATTCCCGTGGCGGCCCTGACGGGGGCGATGGCGGGCGTGGTGGCCATATCATCCTGCGGGGCAACCGCAACACCTGGACGCTACTGCACCTGAAATACCGCAAGCACGTCATAGCCGGGGACGGTAAACCCGGCGCAGGCAGTACCAGCACGGGGGCCAGCGGCGAGGATGTCATTCTGGATGTGCCGCTCGGCACGGTGGCCAAGGACGCCGAAACGGGCGAGTTCATGTTTGAAATAACAGAACACGACCAAAAAATCGTGATAACCCCCGGCGGCAGGGGCGGCCTCGGCAACGACCATTTCAAGACGCCAACCAACCAAGCGCCTGAATACGCCCAGCCCGGCGAACCTGGAAGGGAAGAATGGAAGATACTGGAACTAAAAGTGCTGGCTGATGTGGGCCTCGTAGGCTTCCCGAACGCTGGGAAGTCAACGCTGGTTTCTGCGCTGTCAAGGGCCAAGCCTGAGATTGCAGACTACCCGTTCACCACCCTCGTACCCCAGCTTGGCATGGTGGAATACCGTGACCACCAGTCCTTCGTCATTGCCGATATACCAGGCATCATCGAAGGGGCACACCGGGGCAAGGGGCTTGGACTGCGCTTCCTAAGGCATATCGAGCGCAACGCCACATTGCTGTTCATGGTGCCTTGCACGACCGAGGACATCAAGAAGGAGTACCGCATCCTGCTCAATGAAATCAAGCAGTTCAACCCCGAACTGTTGGACAAGCCACGGGTGCTCGCCATCACCAAGTGCGACCTAATTGATGCTGATATCATCGAAATGCTGCGACAAGAAGCCATTCCCAAGGGGATACCCACCGTTTTCATCTCCGCCGTGGCAGAGCAGGGGCTAACAGAGCTGAAGGACGTGCTTTGGCAGACCATGAACGAGCCAGATCGGCGTTTTTTCTTTGCTGCCGATGAGGAGGAGTAGTGAAGTGGGCAGTTAGACAGTGGGCAGTGGGCAGTCCAAGGCCAAGCTATCAGTTCTTGACGGCATTACCCATCAATTTCCCGAATTTCCCCACTCCAAAAAATTGGCCATGCCAAAAAAAAACCGGCACGTGCGCTGCACATGCCGGAGTGTCACCCATAGTGTGAGGGACATGGGAAAATAGTGTGTGGGTGCCCAATCGGGCCGAAAAAAATAGTGGCTAATCATTAACATGGCATAATCATCCCGGTTGACGCTGCGACCTATGCACGAGGCCAAAACGCTTCGGGCAATATCTTTTAGCCTGCCACCATGTTTGATGACCAGCAAGATTGATACTTACCACGTAGAACCATCAGTTTTGGGAAACTGTCTTTAATGTTCGGGGAAATATAAGGATGGGTTTGTTCAAGCTGGCCGCAAAATGCTCGCTAATGCTGCCATATTACGCTTTTCAAATAGATGTTCAAAGGTAGGTTCAAATGCTTGATATGACCAAGCGTTTGGATTTGTTTTTTTTAAAATAGTTACCAACATCAAAAGCAGTGTTGTGAAATAGGCCCATTACTGCATGCCATCGGCCAGCCAATTGCGGAGCACACCCGCTGCTGCTTCCAATGACTCCCCAAAGGCGAAAATACCTTCTGGGTGGCTCCGCATAACGAAGATTTTTTGCTGCCGCAAATCGCTGTTTTTCAATAGGTTGACGATAGAATTGGCCATTTCGGGCGAGCCATAGGTGGCACCTTCTGCGGTGGTCGGCACCCGACCGAGCAAGCGCTCCCAATGCAGGGCATGGTGTACGTGGATGACGCCCTGCACCGCTGGGCATTCCCGGTAGATGACGGCATGGCTCATGGCCTCAGAGGAAGCGAGCACGGGGCCACGGCAATGCACCGTGTTTTCATCTACAAAAAAATCGGTGACAAGGGTGAAATGCTCCGGCGAAAGATGGGGCAAATGCCCGGTAGCTGTCCCAGAGATGATGAACTGGTTGCTTTGAAACCGCTTGCTGATATTGCCGAAGCCGATGCCATTCTCATAGACGCCAATCAGGTGCTGGCGGTGCATTTCATCCCGCCAGTGGCTCAGTTCAGACAAGGCAATTGGAGGCAAAGGGTCTGCCTTTTCCCAAACTGCTTGAAACTTGACGTAACCTTCGTCGGGTATCGGCATTGCGGGTGGTTTGATGAATAAGTGGCAGGTTCCGACTTTTTGTCATTCTGAAAGAAACCGTCCACGCCATGAGGGCAGTCCCGTATGACAGCCCTCATGGCGTGGACGGTTTCTTTCAGAATGACAAAGCCGCCTAAACGCTTTATGCAGGGATTGCTTTTCAAAAAAACAATTTTCCAAAAAACAACGCAAAACTTTAGAGGAAGAGGAAATCTAAAACTTAAACCCAAGCGTCATCAAAATCTGGCTTCGGGTGTCAAATTGGTTGACGTTCTGGGTAGGTTGTCCATTGAGGAGGTACGGTGCATATCGCTGTTCCCCGGTCGTTTGTTGCCGGTAGGCAGCATCAAGAAAAACGGTCTCAGAAAGCCAAACCCCTGCGCCAAGGCTTAATACACCTGCTGCTTCGCCTCCTTCGTAAGGCGATTGAGCGATGGTATAACCGCCCCGAAACCGGAACCTGTCCATTGCATACTCACCACCCAGCCGGATGTTGAAGCCTGTTGTCAATTGGTCGGCAATTTGCTGGTTCAGTTCACCTTCGTATTCAATATCGCCTTGGCTATCGGTTTCGTTGAAATTGAAATTGGCATTCAAGTAGTCCACGTACTCCACCTCAGCCACAATGAAGCCCTTTTTTTCAAACACAAAACCTACGCTGCCAATAGCCCGCCAAGGGGTGCGGATGCGGTACTCGAAGCTTCCGTCGGGCGAAACGGCGGCCCCTGGCGTTGGTATGCCCCCGATGTTATAGCTATAGTCCAAGGAGGACGAAAAGCTGTCCTTCATGCCAAAGCCCGTTGGGGTATGAATGGCTGCACCAACCCTGAACGTCTGATTCACCCGGTAAATCATGCCTAATTTGAAATTGATGCCAATGGCCGTGGTGCTGAGTTTTTCCTTGTAGGTGAGTTCGTTGAAGACGGGGTTGGTTGGGTCAACAACGGTTTCCACGTAGGTCTTGTTTTCTTCGAAATTGACCAATGGCAAGCCCATCGTTGCACCAATCATAAATCGGTCTTTAAAATTTCCAGCGTAGGAAATCACCATCTCGTTGAGGGAACCCCTGCGTCGAATGTTTTGCGAGCGTTCGAGCAACTCACCAGGCAGGAAGTCGGTGGTGTAGGTAGTATTGTCGTTGGGGTCTGGGTTATAAATTGCGCCAGCTGCCACAGCAAGGCCACCTTCAATTTCCCCATAATCATTGTAAAAATCAGCATCAGCGGGGATGCCCTGTGCCAAGTTCGCCCAACGTTCCGTGATGGAGCCGGGTGTGATGCCCTCGTAATAAGCCCTCTGCGTATAAGTGGCCAAGCGGTTAAAGCCGATGCCAAAGGCCGTGTTCGTCCAATTGGCGCTGAGGGGGCGGGATGGGAACACCAAACCCAAGTTGCTGAAGCCAAAATTGACTTTATTGGTAACGTTTGGCTCGGCCTGATCTTCCAATTGGCTTTCGTTCTCATTCCTGTTCAGCAAAGGCGTGAAAGTAAATTCAGAACGGCGGAAGGTCGCCAAGCCGGCAGGGTTGGTGCTCAAAACGGAGAAATCGGCACCCAAGGCACCAATGCCGCCGCCAATGCCAACGGTACGTGCCGTGCCACCAGCCTCCAATTGTGAGTAGCGGACAGCATCCTGTAAAGTCTGGCCATTGAGCAGTAAAGGGGTTATCAGGTAACCTAAGGTAATTGAAAAAATGAGGTATCGCATGGTTGCTTTTTTTCAGGTTAGGTGAATGATTGAAGGAGTGGCTTTGATTGTTTTTGTGCAACACAAAGACTACCCGCCAAAGGTAGGGAATAAAAAAGTGGGTGGAAGTATGCACATCCACCCACTTTTTTCAAGCAACTAAGTGCCAGTAGGGATACTTAATTGGAATTAACCACGTCCCCTTTTGCTGCCACCACTGCTGCTACCGCCACTGCTACGAGGAGCAGATGGGGCGGAGCTACGACCGCTGTCCATACGGGGGGCTGGGTTGCTCCTTGGTGCACTTGGCGCACTGCTACGACCGCTGTCCATGCGAGGGGCAGGGTTGCTCCTTGGTGCGCTGTTGCGGTTGCTGTCCGAGCCACGGCTATTATCAACACGTGGGCGGCTTTCCTCCGTGCGGGGAGCGCTGTTGCGATTGCTGCGGTTGTTGTCAACGTCCGTGCGTGGGCTGTTGCCACGGCTTGGGCGGGACTCCTCGGTATTGCGCTCGTACCTGCTGTCAGAAGACCTTGACGGGCGGTCAGTCTCCACTTCTTGGCGGCTGTTGCGCTCGTTGTAGTCAGGCCTTTCGTCCACCGACGGGCGACGGTTGTCAGTAGCCCGGCTTTCATTCAGTTCACGGCGCAGTGCCTCTTTTTCCGACTCACGGGTGGTGCCAGTACCTTCATTGGGCCTTGTGGCATTTTGGCCTTGGATTGCCTCTCCACCACGACGACCATTGGTTGAGTTGTTGTTGGTGGTAGTGGTTCGAGGCGAGCCATCACTGCCGTTCCTGCGGGAACCGGAGTAGCTGTTGTTATTACGATTGTTGTTGTTGAAGTTATTGTTGCTCACGTTGTTGTACGTGTAGCCATTTCCCCAACTCGGCGGGCAGTAGTAGTTGCTGTAGGAATTGCCGCCGTAGCCGCCGCCAAAGCCACCACCACCATAGTAGTTGTTACCCCAGCCGTTGTTCCAGCCATTGTTCCAGCCGTTTCCGTAGTAGTTGTTCACGACATAGGTGTTACCGCCACCCCAGCCGTTGTTCCAACGGTTGTAGCCCCAAGGGCTGCCCCAGCCGTTGCCGACGTAGAAGTTACTGCCGCCCCAGGAATTCCAACCGAAGCCGTAGTTGAAACGGTTCCAGCGGCGCCAAGGCGTGTAGCTATCATAGATGAGCACGGTTGTGGCAGGCGACCAGAACGGGTCGTAGTAGGCCATGTCCACATAAACTGGGTCAAAATAGTTGAACCCATAGTAAGGACGGTGGAAACGACGGATACGGGAGGTGTAGTAGTAATCGTAGTCGTCGTACTCTTCATAGTACTCGTACTCATCGTCGTCGTAGTCGTTGTCATCCCTGTCCCTGTCCCTCGTGGAGTAATCAGAGGATGACGAATTGGACGAATAGTAGTAGTCGGAATCCTTGTCCGGGTTGTAGTACAGGTCATCGTACTGCGCCTGGCTGGTGTTTACCAAGCCAAGGACAAAGAATGCGACCAAGGCGAAGAACAACTTATTCTTTTTCATTTTTCAGATAATTTATTTGGTAATGACTTCGACGCTCTCTCTTCCGAGTTTGCAGTCACGAAATTAGTAGCTTTGCCCCACATTTTATGTTAAGGGGTCGCTAAAATTCAAAATAGGCCCTGTTAAAGTTTTTTGTGGAGTACGTCATTAGGACGAACCAATTTTTCAAAGTCATTTAAGGAACTCTTAAAACACTGTTCGTTTTGGTTAAAAAAGACCGTTTTGCGGCTTTTTTTTGTTAAAATGGGCTGAAAGGGGTTCAGCGCCTGTCCCGAATTTTCGGGATTCAAGGTTTCAGGTTTCAAGGGAGGCACTTTCAAAATTTGAAACCCTTGCAAATTGCTACCGTTCAGATTCCTGTATTTCTCAACCTTGAATCAATGTTAAATGCCGATGAGCGTGCGAATTGGCTGACTCCCCCTGAAACCTGAAACCCCTGAAACCTGAAACCACCTTTATTTATGGCAAAAGAAATCACATCACGGGAAGAAAATTACTCCCAATGGTACATTGACATCGTACAAAAAGCCAACCTCGCCGACAACTCGGCGGTGCGGGGCTGCATGGTCATCAAACCCAACGGCTATGCCATTTGGGAAAACATGCGTGACCAGCTTGACCGCATGTTCAAGGAAACGGGTCACGTCAACGCCTATTTCCCGCTTTTTATACCGAAAAGCTTTTTGAGCAAAGAAGCGCAGCACGTCGAGGGCTTTGCAAAGGAGTGCGCCGTCATCACGCACCACCGGCTAATGAACGCCCCGGATGGCAGCGGCGTCATCGTTGACCCGTCGGCGAAGCTGGAGGAGGAACTCATCGTTCGCCCAACCTCCGAGACCATCATCTGGGACACCTACCGCACCTGGATCAACAGCTACCGTGACCTGCCGCTGCTCATCAACCAATGGGCAAACGTGGTTCGCTGGGAGATGCGCACCCGTCTCTTCCTCCGCACCGCCGAGTTCCTTTGGCAAGAGGGCCACACGGCCCACGCCACCAAGGAGGAAGCCGTGGCCGAGACCCTGACCATCCTCGACGTTTACGCAACTTTTGCGGAGGAGTGGATGGCCATGCCCGTTGTAAAAGGCTTAAAGACCGCCAACGAGCGCTTCGCTGGGGCTGAGGACACCTATTGTATAGAGGCACTGATGCAGGATGGCAAGGCGTTGCAAGCTGGCACTTCGCACTTCTTGGGGCAAAATTTTGCGAAAGCATTCGAGGTGAAATTTTCAAACCGGGACAACCAACAGGAGTACGTCTGGGCAACGTCTTGGGGCGTCAGCACCCGCCTCATCGGGGCGCTCATCATGACGCACTCGGACGATGACGGCCTGGTTTTGCCACCAAAAATCGCCCCGACGCAGGTGGTCATCGTGCCGATACCAAAGCCAACGCCGGAGATTGACGAGGCCGCCAACAAGCTGATGAAGGAGCTGCGCTCAAAAGGCGTGCGGGTGAAATACGACACCGACGACCAAAAGCGCCCCGGCTTCAAGTTTGCGGAGCACGAGATGAACGGCATCCCCATCCGCCTCGGCATCGGTGCCCGTGACCTTGCCGAGGGCAAGGTGGAAGTGGCCCGCCGTGACACCAAGGAAAAGGCCAGCCAGCCCGTGGAAGGCATCGCTGACCACATCATCGGCCTGCTCGACGAAATCCAGCAGAACCTTTTCGACCGTGCCGCTGCCTACCGCACCGAGCACACGACCAAGGTGGACAATTTCGAAGATTTCAAGTCCGTGCTGGAAGGCAAGGGCGGCTTCGTGAGCGCCCACTGGGATGGCACATCGGAGACCGAAGAGAAAATCAAGGAACTGACCAAGGCGACCATCCGCTGTATTCCGCTGAATAACCCGCAGGAGGATGGGGTTTGCGTACTTACTGGCAAGCCGTCGAAGGAAAGAGTGCTGTTTGCACGGGCTTACTAATGAAATTAGGAAATTGAGAAATTAGGAAATTGAGCGACGCCCTCAATTTCCTAATTTCTCAATTTCCCAATTTCCATTTTCCAATGGATACTTTTACCCAACTCGCCCTCGGCGCCGCCTGCGGCGAAGCCGTTCTCGGCAAAAAAGTCGGCAACCGGGCCATGGTCTGGGGTGCCTTCGGTGGCATCCTGCCCGATTTCGATGTGGCCGCCTCCTTTTTTACCGATGAAGTAACGGCGCTGGCCTTCCACCGGGGCTTCATGCATAGCATCACCTTTGCCGTACTGGCAGCGCTGGGGCTGGGCTGGCTCGTAGAGTGGCTCTACCGCAGCGGGGCTTACCGACGACGAGGTTACAAGCTGTTCGTCATGGCTACCGTCATGGTCTTTTACCTGCTGCTGATGGCGGGCATCCGCTGGGTGTTCCGGGATGCGGTGCAGACTTGGGCGCACTTAGTTATTGCCATTTTGATAGGCGGTGGACTCGCCTTTTTCCTTTGGAAAAAATATGTTGCAGCGGAGCTGCAACAAGTGGAAGCTACCCGCTGGAGCTGGGTCTGGCTCTTTTTCGTCTCCATTTTCACCCACCCGATATTGGACTGCTTCACGGTCTATGGTACGCAGCTTTTCCAGCCGTTCAGTAACTACCGGGTGAGCTGGGACAATATCTCCGTGGCCGACCCGACCTACACGCTCCCGCTGGCGCTGGGCTTTATCGTGGCCGCATTTATTTGGAGGGGAAAACGGGCGAGGCGCATCGCCAATTGGACGGGTATTGCACTCAGCTCGGCGTACATGGCCTTCACGTTTTACCACAAAGCGGAGTTCGAGCGCATCTTCAAGGATTCATTGGCGAAAGAGGGCATCCAGTACACCCGCATGATGTCCGGACCGACCATCCTGAACAATATGCTCTGGCTCGGCGTGGCCGAGGGCGACACGGCCTACTACCACGGCTACTACACGTTTTTTAGCGAGGATAAACGGGTGAAGCGCTTCAACATCATCCCCAAAAACCATGAGAAACTGGTGACCTACGAGAACGACCCGACGCTGAAAACCCTGCGCTGGTTTTCCAAGGATTTCTATAATGTTATCGTGCGGAAAGATGGCCGCTTGCAGTACAACGACATGCGCTACGGCTCCTTCAAAGAGGGCTTCAAGGACGAGAACGATTATGTTTTCAAGTTCATTTTAGAAGAAAAGGACGGCAAGCTGGAGGCCACGCAGTCACGGGAGGGGCGGAAGATTAATGGGGAGGAGTTTGGGAAGTATTTGGATCGGGTGCTGGGGAGGTAGTAAGTTTGCGTGGCAATGCACTTAACTCTAAATTTGAAAAACAAGTTTAGTACAAAATTTTTTAGAAACTATTATGAGTCATATAAGTAAAGCTGGTTCGCAGGCCCCTCCTTCATCTCCAAGACAGATGAAGTACAGAACAGTCAACAAACTGATAATGGTTGGCAATGGGTTCGACCTTGCACATGGTTTGAAGTCAGGGTTTAATCATTTCATAATTGATTATGTTAAAAATGCATTAATTACACATGCAAGAAGTGGGGATTATTCTGACCGTTTTGGGCGTTTAAAGGTTGATCACAACTATCATAAATCGGCAGATAACCTTGATGATGACGACTATTGTTTGAAAGTATTTAACAACCTTTATAATCACCATTATGAGCCATGCTTATTGGGAGAAATAACTTCTCAAATAGAAACAAAGAAATGGGTTGATATTGAAGTTTCGTTTTATGATTTGCTTATTAAAATACCCCATTTTAGGCCAGATATAAATTCCGACCTTAAACATATCCGACACCTTTTAATTGAATACCTAAAAAAGGAAGAAGCCAAAACATCCATTACCCCACATCCTGAATTATTAAAACTATTTCATGAACCTATTCTCCAGCGTGAGGCACTAATAAACACAATTGATGAGGATAAAAAAGCAAATTCGTATTATCTCCTAAACTTCAATTACACCAACATCCTAAAGAAGTACGCTGATCTAATGCCTCCAAGTAGGACTACATTAAACCATATCCACGGCGCATTAAACAAAAACGACAGCAACGGACAAGACCCCATCTTTGGCTTCGGAGACGAACTTGACAAAAACTACAGCGCGTTTGAAGATTTAAGGGACGATAGCGCCTTCGAGCACATCAAGTCCTTCAAATACCTTGAAGCGGTGAACTACCGTAATCTCATGGAGTTCGTCGAATCCAATCCCTTCCAAGTGTACATTTTCGGCCACTCCTGTGGTGTGTCAGACCGAACGATGCTCAACAAGATTTTTGAGCATGAAAACTGCATTTCCATAAAGGTTTATTATTACAAAGATGGCGACAAGAACGACTACACCACCAAAAACTACTCAATTGCCAGATGCTTTAAAGACAAAAGCTCGCTCCGAAACAAAGTGGTGAACTTCAAGTATTGCTCGCCGATGGTTCAGCCAAGCTAATAGCGCCGTTTGCCACAAGTACCAAGTGCTGCCCTCCGTCTCTTCCCACTAGTTCTGGCCAGTTTGCAACTGGCCACCGTAGCCCGCTTGAACTATCCCCATTTTCATTTACTTTTGCTAAAACAAAGGTTCAAAATGCAACCCAACCCAACAATAAAAGAAATCAGCAACTTGGTCGCCCAGCTTTCCGAAGCTGACCAAGCGGCACTGCTCAAAGCCCTTAGGGCGCAGGTGCTGCTGCTTCAGGCCCGCCGCCTTGACGAATCTGTGAAACCGAACCAAGTGGAAATGGACAAGATAGTGGAAGTGGTTCGTAAAGTGCGAAAAATCCGCTCCGATGCAGCCGCTTGAAGTCGTCCTTGACACGAACATCTGGTTGAGGTACATCTTAAAGTCTCAATTGGAGAAGCTCACCCTGCTGGTTCTGGAGAATGACTTGACTGTTTACTCCTCCGAGCGTTTTATTGCAGAATTGGAAGCTGTGCTTAGCTATCCAGAAATTGCCAACCGCTTGACCCTTCCCGCAAGCGAGTATGTTTACTTCCATCGGAACCTTGCCGTTGTTTCTCCCGTGCAGTACGCATTTCGGGGTTGTCCAGACCCGAAAGACGATTTCTTGTTTGACCTTGCCATTTCAGCAAATGCAGATTATTTGGTAACAGAAGATAAGGTATTGCTCGGACTTGGATTTGTGCGGAACGTGAAGGTGATTTCGCTTATTGAATTTTTTGGATTGTTGAAAACAGGATGACTTAATTGCCGGGGTCTGGCCAAATCCCCCCCCTGCCACCAGCCACATCCTCCCACCCATCTTTATCAAAAACAGCCCCAAAATTTCCCAAATGTCACCCTGAACGCTCAGGCACACCTTTGTAAAATCACAAGTGCCATCCTGAATGCTCAGACCCACCTTTGTAAAATCACAAATGCCATCCTGAACATTCAGACATACCCTTGTAAAGTTACAAGTGCCACCCTGAATGTTCAGACATACCCTTGTAAAGCCACAAGCGCCACCCTGAATAAAATCTATTACCATTTTCTGGAATAGCCGCCGATTTCGCTTGCAAACTCCCTTATATGCGTAATATTTTTATCTCAAATAAACCCATCAGGCCGGAGTAGTTTGCTACTATGGCTTGATACAAACTTTCCCAAACGTTATGCTTAATCTTCAAACATTTTTCAAAAACCCGTTTGACACCAGCGAAATCAGTGACGACAACCTCCGCAAATTCGGCGAAGACCACCTCAACCGCACCATCGCCAACAACACTGGCGGCATTTACACCTCCATCATTACGCCCACCACGCCGCTCGTGACGGCATTTGGGAGCGCCATTGACGCCGAGAACCTGAAGGCGGGCATCCAAAAAGGCGGCACGCTGACGGTGGACAATATCATCGAGGAGTTCAAAAAGAAGGTGAGCCGCCGAGAGGGGGCCGTGCGCAGTGCCTTTGGTGATGACGCACCGCAGTACCTGGAGTTCTTCCCGCAAGGCCTCACGGAATATTCCAATGCAACAAAGGCCAACGTCGTCACGCTGATGACCCGCATGAAGGACCGCACCGATTTCTACAGGGCAGAATTGGGCGAACCTATCGCAGCCGAGTTCAGCGAAATCCTCGAACGCTACAGCTCCGAGCGCACCAAGCAACTGCAGAACTTCGGCTCGGTGGAGGCCCTGCGCACGGCCACCAGCACGGCCCGTGCGGCGCTGGTGGCGGAACTGGGCCTGAACCTCCTATTCATCGCCGGAAAAAACCTCGGCTTCCCCGCTCGCTTGGACGATTTCATGGACCAGAGCATCGTCCGCCGCCCTTCCGACCGTGAGGATGGCACCCTCGCCGGCATGGTGCAGGGCGGGGCCATCCTCAACATCGAAAGCCAGGGCATCGGCGCCGACACGCAGTTCACGCTGCGCAACACGGGGGTGACGGAGCTGCTCTTCGCCCTCTCCGCCGCCGCCGACACGATGCCGGAGGGCGCTGGCCTGACGGTGGCACCGGGCGAGGTGCGGCAGGTGCCCGCCTCCGCCCTCGGCCCTTCGGGCAATACCTTCCTGAACGTGCAGAACCTGTCGGCGGAGGTGGCTGGCGGCTGGGAGGTGACCGTGCTGTGATGCCCGTCATTTCTATGGATAAAAAAAGCCCAGCGCCGAAGATGGCACTGGGCTTTTTCATTCCTAAAAGCCCCCGCTCACTGCTTCACCAACCGCTCCTGCAACAGTTGTTGGCCGTTTTCATCCCTCAATACAAGTAAATAAACACCCTTAGGCAGATGGGTGATACTGAGCGAATTGCTGACCAATGTGGCATCGAGCCAACGCTTGCCCGTGAGGTCGAAAAGGGTGGCTTGGTAGCTTCCGTCGGAGGCGGGCAGTTGGATGGAGACGAGGTCGGAGGCGGGGTTCGGCGATACTGCCACTGAACCAGCCAGGCCACGCCCGACGACAATGGACACCACTTTCGAGTACTCAAAATCGCCATCGAAATCCACCTGCTTCAGCCGGTAGTAGTTAGTGCCATTCATTGGCTTCTCATCAGTAAAATAATAGTTATTTTCATCGAAAGAAGTACCATTTCCTGCCACTTCACCGATGACCTTCCATCGGCGAGCGTCCGCAGAGCGCTCAACCTCGAAGTGGGAATTGTCTAATTCGGAGGCAGTGCGCCAGTGAAGGCTGGGCTTTTCATCGCTGACTGAAGCTATTTTGAACAGCGATAGTTCGACAGGAAAACTGGCATCGGCAGTAATGGAGAAGGAATAGTTGGAGCCTCCGTTGCTGAGGAAAATCGGGTTTGCGCAGTTCACGCCGTTGGTCGGGGCGCTCCAGTAGCACTCGAAAACCCAGGTGCCGGGGCTGTTCACGGTGGCCAACAGGTTGATGTCCACCCCATAGTTGCCCCAGCGTTGGAAGGTGGTGCCGCCGCTGGTGTTTTCTTCTTGCCAATTGAACGTGAAGAAGTTGAAGCTGCCGGGTGTGCTGCCCTGTTTATAGACCCGGTAGTTGAAATTGCCGCCCGTCACGTCGGAGCCATTGTTCTTGAAGACCCAAGCTTCGGCAGCCTTCAGGTGGAGGTAGCTCGTGTTTGAAAACGTGCCTTGGTTCGAGCCGTTGAAACCTGCTGCATCGAGATAATTATCAACACCGTTGGTAGTTTGCAGGTTGATTTTGGCGGCGGTGGCATTGGTATAGCCTGCATCTGCGAAAGCCGTCATTTGCATGAATGCAAGCAACGTTAAAATGGGTAGGATTTTTTTCATGTGTGACAATTTTGATGTTTGATTTTATTGTGTTTATGTCAATTGCATTTCAATATTTTACGCCATGCTCATGCCATTTCAAAGCCCCATCGGCTGTTTCCAGCAGAATGGAGTAAACGCCAATGGGCAGGTCATTGCCAGAGAGCAGCACGGTGTTTTTTCCTTCCACCAACAATAGTTGCTCCTGGTTGAATTGCCTTCCCAAGCTGTCAAAGACCCGCAACGTGGCCATCCCCTCTATTGGGGACTTGAACATAATGGCGAGGTCACCTTCGGTGGGGTTCGGCACCAAAAGTGGTGGCCGCCAATCTGCTTCCAGTTTGGCACTGCGTATGGGTGAATAGTTGAAGCTGCCGTCTTTGTCTTTTAATTTCAACCGATAGTACCAGACAGCGCCCTTTGTGGCTGTGTGGTCGTTGTAGAAATACTGGGCGGAGCCTGCGTCCGTACCTTTCGGGGCAATGGTAGCGAGGTGGTTGAAGGTTTTCCCATCAGCTGACCGCTCCAGCTCATAGCCCTCGAAATCATTCTCCGAGGCCGATTCCCAGGTGAGCGCAATATGATTAGTGACCGCCTCTGCCCTGAACGCCGTCAGTTCCACGGGCAACACAGCACCCTGCACCCAAACGGCATAGCTCCGGGCTGGTATAGTGAACGTCACCCGGTACTGATTGTTCATGGTGAGGGTTGGGGTACTGGAGTTGGAGGTGAGTTCGGTGAACTGCGTGCCGATAGGCAGGTTCATTCCATTTTGGTCAAGGTCGCCGTTGATTTGGTGCTCAACGGTAAGCGGAACTCCCGCAAAATTAATGCCTACCAATAAATCATCCCCCGTCACACCGCCCGCCATTTGGTAGAAAAGCGTAGTGTTGGGGAACCCGCTTGAGTAGTTGGCAAAATAGCCAGAACCGACCTTGCTCAGGTAGTCGTGGTGGTTGGCTCCAAAAATATAGTTATTGTGGATTTGAATAAGTTCGTCAATCCTGGTGCGCAGGTTCACGTTAGGGTAGTTGGGCGCAGGTTTTCCGAAGTATTCAGGGTAAAACACGCAGGGCAGGCCTACCTTGTTGTTCGTCAAAATATAGGCATAAGCCAGCATCGGGTCGTTCTGCACGGGCTGGCCAGGGTCACGGTAGTCATGGTTGTTCACGAAGGTGATGGCCTCAAAACCTGTTGCACCTGGCCCGCCGTCCACCATGCCGGAAGTGAACACATTGCGCACATCATAGCCGAACAGGTCGCAAGCATTCTTCAAGGATTGCCGCAGGCCAAAATCAAACGCCCGAACTTGAATGGCCCCTAAGCTACTGGGGTTCATACTGGCCTTCACATTGTCCACCCAAGTCTTTAGTACATAGGGGTTGGAATCGAAAAACTCGCCGACCACCAAGCTCGGGTTCATGCTGTTGCTGTTCAAGTCGTCGAGCAGGTCGCCCGTAAAGTTTTCAGGAAAATGCTTGACGGCATCCATGCGGTAGCCCCTGATGCCCACGTTGCTCCACAGCCATTTTGACCAATTGAAAAGGGCCGTACGGGTACTGGTCACGTTCTGGTCGTAGTCATAAAAGAACCATAGCCAGTCCCAATCGCCGCTCAGTTGGGTGGGGTTCCCGTTGGGCTTGAAGTTGAGATAATTCATCGAGCCTTGGCCACTGGGCATGCTGGTGAAGTCGGTATAGGTCTGGTATTGCAGTTCGCTTTGGATGTCCATGTTGCGGGAGGCACTCCACAGCCCGGCGACGTAAACATCGGAATAGACCCCACCCGTATCGAGGTGGATGTAGAGGAAGTCCCCAGCAGCATTGAAGTCCCCGGCGTTCAACGTCAACTTGAACTCGTCCACCCCGCAACTGCCACCACAGCCGCCTACGTCATCAACAGTGGCGGCCAGGCTGCGGCCAAGGGTCAGGGAGGTTGCATCGGAACATTGGCCACAGTCACAGCCTCCATTGCCGACGGCACTGCACCCGCCAGAGCAGGTGGTGACCTCGCTTTCGTACTGGGTGGAGAGACCCGCGTAGCCGACTTGCCCCGTCACCATATAAACTTTGTAAACCCGCCCGTAATAGTTGGGGTGCTTGGAGGCCGAGCGTATTTTGAAATAATAGTCGCCTGCACCGTTGTTGGAAGTGCCACCAAGCGGCAGCCTGTAGCGATAGCGGTCGGCGGGGAAGGGTTGGTCACCGTTTGTCACCTTGGTGCAGTTCATGTTCTCAATCCAGCCTTCCACCGCAGGGTTAAGCTCCGGCACACCGCCATCACGGTGGTTATAGACGACATCGGCCACCGCTGCAATGCCCTTTGTGTTGAGCTTGCTAATGAGGTCGTTTACGTCGGTGCGGGTACCGAAGCCCGTGGCACCGCCGCCGTACTCCCCAAGGTCGTACAAGTCCTTGGGGTCGTAGCCATTGCTACAACTGCCAAAGCTGGCCCTCGACATGGGCGGCAGCCATAGATGGGAAAAATTATTGAGCAGGTTGGAATTGGCCTTCGTCCACAAAGTGTCGGCCCAATTGAATCCGTTACAGGTCTTGGGATAGTCCCAATACCAGCCTTGCAGCATGAAGTCTTGACCGGAGGAAGGGTTGGTTCCGAGTATGAAAAAGAGGGTCAGTAGCCAGAATTGCCTACGCATAATGGTGTGCAGTTTTGTGACGAAATTTTAGTGAATTGTGCATCTCAATCATACTGAAAGAGGACGCTATCGCCCCTGAAAATTTGGCAAAACGACGAAATTGTTCTCACTGGTGGGAACAGCAAATATAACAAGTCAGTTGACGATGTTCAATAAAAACAGGGTTAGAAATCAGGGTGATTTTTACCAAAGCGGCACTGGGTATTTTCCCTGCTTGGTCATCTCCGCAAAAGCCGCCTGCACCGTTTCCTTGTCCTCCCGGTAAGTAACTCCATACCATTTCTCGTCGTTGGGCAGCACCTCGAAGCTGGCCGTGCCGCTGTTGATGAGGTCGTTGGCGTAACTGGAGATGTAGAATTCAGCCTTGGGGTTTGCGGCGTTCGCCGCAACGAAGTCATTGAAGCCAACTTGCAGCAGTTCGAAAATATGCGGATGGAAACCCCAGATATTCATCGAAACGAGGGCACTGGCGTCAAGTGGCGTCTTGCCGTTTTCACCACTGTGAAAAATGCCGTCTGCTGTCTCTTCGATGCCCGTGCATTCGGTAACAGTGCGCAGGAGGTTGTTTTCGTCCATCGAACAGACGCCACGGGACACGGCCCCGTTTTCCGAAAGGGTATTTTTCAACACATAGCCCACCATTGCATAATTCGTTGGCTTGCAATGAGCTGAGAGGAAATCGGCCATTTTCTCAAAACCCGAATAGCCGTAGAAATCGTCGGCGTTGATGGCCACGAACGGCTCGTGTACCACGTCCTTTGCCACCAGCACGGCATGGCCCGTGCCCCAGGGCTTGGCCCGCTCCACCTGTCCTTCCACCGCTGGTACGTAGGTGTCCGGGCCTTGGAAGGCGTATTCTACCTGCACCTTGCCCTCCCAGCGGCTGCCGATTTTATCCTTGAACTCCTGCTCGAAGTCCCGCCGTATGACGAACACCACCTTGCCGAAGCCCGCCTTAATAGCATCGTAAATCGAGTAGTCCATGATGGCTTCGCCAGCTTGGCCGACCTCGTCAAGTTGTTTCAGGCCACCGTAGCGGCTGCCCATTCCTGCGGCAAGTATGAGTAGTGTGGGTTTCATTTTAATCAAGTAAAAAGTAAAAAGGTTAAAGTAAAAAGTAGCGGTCTCCTTGGGGGCGCAAACATAGTAGTTTTTGTTGCTCTCACTTTCTCACTTCTCTCACTTTCTCACCCTCTAAAATCTGTTCCACATGCCGCTTCGACTCCACCGGGTAAATGACCCGCTCAATGACGCCTTTTTTATCAATGATGAAACTGGTGCGCAGCAGCCCGTCATATTCCCTGCCAAATAGCACCTTCGGCCCCCAAACGCCGTAGGCTTTGATGATTTTAAGGTCTTCGTCCATGAGCAGCGGAAAGGGGAGGCTGTGTTTTTTGATAAAACCTTGGTGTTTTTTGGCGCTGTCAGGGCTGACGCCGAGGAGTTCGAAGCCCGCACTGCGAAGCGCCCCATAGCCATCCCGCAGGTTGCAGGCTTCCACGGTGCAGGTCTCTGTGTTGTCGGCAGGGTAAAAGAACAGGATGAGCTTTTTGCCCTTAAAATCGGAGAGGGAAACTGGGTTACCCTGCTCGTCAGTCGTCTTGAACTTGGGGGCTTTGTCGCCCGGTTTTAGGTTCGTCATTGGTCAATTGTCGTTGCCGTAGGCATGCATGGGCGTTTGTCCAGCTTTGCCGCCGTTTTTGTCATCGTAAAACGAACTGTCTTCGCCATGAGGGAAGTTACGTTTGCCCGTACAACGTGGACAGGTCTTTTCAAGATGACAAAAGCGGCGTGGACAGCAATAAAAAGCCACAGCGTAAAAAACAGGCTTTCCAAGGATTGGTTGTGATGATTTTCATCAAAAACCTGCACCCGACCCTGCTTTTCCATTAGCGCCATATCTTTGCCCACCCAATCACCAATCACCAATCACCAATCACGAATATGAAAATCCTACTCCTCGGCGGCGGCGGCAGGGAACACGCCTTCGCTTGGAAGCTCAGCCAGAGCAAGCACTGCACCAAGCTCTACATTGCCCCCGGCAACCCTGGCACGGCGCAACATGGCGAGAACGTGCCCATTGACCCCGAAAACAACGCTGCCGTAGCGGATTTTGTGGAACAAAAAGGCATCGAAATGGTGGTGGTCGGGCCGGAGGCGCCGCTTGTGAACGGCGTCTGGAACTACTTGCGCCGCTACCGCAGCACCTCCCACGTGGCCGTCATTGGGCCGTCCATGCAGGGGGCGAAGCTGGAAGGCAGCAAGGCGTACGCCAAGAAGTTCATGCAGGATTTCAAGATACCGACCGCTGGTTATCGAGAGTTTTTTGCGACGAAAAGCACGCTGGCGCTCAATTTCCTTCGGAAAAAAGCGACCCTACCCATCGTGCTAAAGGCAGACGGATTGGCTGCTGGCAAGGGCGTCGTCATCTGCCAAGAGCGGGACGAGGCCGTGGCGGAGATGGCGGCTATGCTCGACGGAAAGTTTGGCACCTCCAGCCGAAAGGTCGTGGTGGAGGAGTTCCTCAGCGGCATCGAGTTCAGCGTTTTTGTGCTAACGGACGGCGATTCGTACCAGATTTTGCCCGTGGCAAAGGACTACAAGCGCATCGGCGAGGGCGATACCGGGCCGAACACGGGCGGCATGGGGGCAGTATCCCCACCCCCTTTTGTGGATGCTACGATGATGAAAAAAGTGGAGGAACGCATCATCAAGCCGACCATTGCTGGGCTGAAAAAACGGAAAATCGAGTACCAAGGCTTTATTTTCATCGGTCTGATAAAAGTTGGCAACGAGCCTTTTGTGATTGAATACAACGTACGCATGGGCGACCCCGAGACGGAGGTCGTGCTGCCCCGCCTGAAAAACGACCTCGTGGAGCTGTTCATGGCCGTGCGTGACCGCCGCCTTAGTGAGGTGAAAATCGAGGTGGACGAGCGGGCAGCCACGACCATCATCCTTGCCAGCGGAGGCTATCCAGGCGATTACCCCAAGGGCAAGGCCATCACCGGATTGGACAAAACAGAAGGCAGCATCGTCTTCCATGCTGGCACAAAAGCCATTGACGGTCAATTGGTTACAAGCGGCGGACGGGTTATGGCGGTGACTTCTTTGGGCAAAAATTTCCGGGAGGCGCTGGCGGTTTCCAACAAGAATGCCAAGGCGATTGAGTTTGATGGGAAGTATTTTAGGGGGGATATTGGATTTGATTTATAAAAATCAAAAACATTCCATTTGGATGCTTATTTTTGAAAAAAAAAGTAAAATGTTAGTCAAAGAAAAAGTAATAGAAGCAATTCAATCACTACCTCATCAATTTTCAATTGATGATGTAATGGAGAAATTGATAGTCCTGGAAAAAGTTGAAATTGGCTTGAAGCAAGTCGAGGAAGGAAAGGTACTTTCAACCCAAGAGGCCAAAGAAAAAATGAAGAAATGGCTTCAGTAAATTGGACATTTCAAGCTTTGTCTGATATGGCTGATATTGCTGAATATCATGACCAAAAATCTGAGAAATACTCGAAGTTTTTGACTATCCGATTCTTCGAACGAGGTGAGCAACTCGAAAAATTCCCGTTCATGGGGCGAGTCCTTCCCGAAAGCAATTTGAAATCTATCCGAGAAATCATCGTTGAGAATTATAGAGTGATATACTCGGCTTCTTCTCCTGACAAAGTAAATATTCTCGCCATCAGGCATTCTTCCATACCACTTACCAATTTCACCATTGAAATTGATGTCTAACCATTTCCACGCCCACGGCAAACTCCTCCTCACCGCCGAGTACTTCGTGCTGGATGGTGCACTGGCGCTGGCGCTGCCCGTGCGGTTGGGACAATCATTGGATTTACGATTTACGATTTACGATTTACGATTGGGGGGCACAGCATCGCTTCACTGGCGCAGCTTGGACGAGAAGGGCGAGTGTTGGTTCGAGGCAAAGTTTGACCCTGAAAACTTCGACTTCTCAGAAGCCACCGACCCCGCCATTGCGGAGCGCCTCCAAAAAATCCTGCAAGAAGCCCGCAAGCTGAACCCTACATTTTTGCACGGCCCTGACTGCCAACTGCCAACTGCCAACTGCCAACTGGACTTCCCCCGCCTTTGGGGACTTGGCACTAGCAGCACCCTCATTTATTTGGTGGCAAAATGGGCGGAAATTGACCCCTTCGAGTTGTCCGCACGCACCTTTGGCGGCTCTGGTTACGACATCGCCTGCGCTGGGGCGGATGGCCCGATTCTCTACCGATTGGAAAATGGAAAGCCGCATTTCGAGCGCTGCGGCTTCAATCCACCGTTTCGCAACTCGCTGTACTTCATCTATTTAGGCCAAAAACAAGACAGCCGGGAGGGGATAAAAAATTACAGATTGCGGATTGCGAAATCGAAGATTCACTTCAGTAATTGCGGATTGGGGGCGCAGGAAACAGTTGACAAGGTGTCGGATTTGACGAAGCAGTTTTTGGCTGTGCAAACGCTGGCCGAGTTTGAGGAACTAATTCGGGAACATGAGGCAATGGTAGCGGAAACGATTGGCTTGCAACGGGCTAAGTCTTTGTTTTTCAACGACTTCTGGGGAGAGGTGAAGTCGCTCGGCGCATGGGGCGGCGACTTCGTGCTGGCCACCAGCGGCCGTTCGGTGGAAGAAACCCGCCGCTATTTCAACGAAAAGGGCTTCGAGGTGTTCTTGCCTTTTGACGAACTGGTGCTGTAACACGGTCTGCCAGACCGTGCTTCCGCACTTCCCAATTAACCTGACGCTTATTTGCAAACGGAAATGCACGGACTGGCAGTCCGTGTTACAGCACTGCACGGACTGGCAGTCCGTGTTACAGCACTGCACGGACTGGCAGTCCGTGTTACATTATGTGGCACAACGGAATCATCAGAAAAATAGAAGATGCCTCGCCAACCACCAAGCGATTCTGGCTGGAGGTAGAAGGCGCTGAACGCTTCGACTTCAAGGCAGGGCAGTTCATCACCATGGACCTGCCCATCGGCGAGCGGCGCAACCAGCGCTGGCGCAGTTACTCCATTGCCAGTGCGCCGCCCTTTAGTGAGGGGGTGACTTTGAGTCACCCCCTCACTATTGCGCCGAATCAGCTGGAGCTCTGCATCGTCCACCTCGATGGCGGCTTGGCCACCAACTGGCTGTTCAACGAAGCCCCCATTGGCACGGCCATCAAATTCAAGGGGCCAGACGGCAATTTTGTACTGCCAGCAACGATTGAGCATGAATTGGTGATGGTCTGCACGGGCACGGGCGTAGCGCCATTCCGCAGCATGATTTGGGATATTTTCCATCGGAAAATCCCACACAAGGGCATCCACCTTATCTTCGGCACCCGCACGGCGGTTGGGGCTTTGTACCAAAAAGAATTTGAGGAATTGGCGGAAAAAATGCCTGGATTTCGCTACTCCGTGGCCCTGTCGAGGGAGGAAAAAGCGGGCTATCACCACGGCTACGTCCACGATATTTACCAAACAGCATACGCCGAAAAGCGCCCCGACCGCACCTTCTACCTCTGTGGCTGGACGATGATGGTGGACGATGCAGTGGCTAATTTAATCATGGGCATGGGCTACGAGCGGGGGCAGGTGAAGTATGAATTGTATGGATAAATACCTTATTTTTGTTCAAAACTTAGGAAATGGGACAACAATCAGGACTTAGCAATATACAGCTTGAACTGCTGAAACTTTATGGCAACAATGTTTCAGAACAGCAGCTATTTGACATCAGAATGCTGTTGGCCCGGTATTTTGCGGAGCAAGCCACTACTGCCATGGACAAGGTTTGGAAGGAAAAAAACCTAACAGAACAGGACATGATAAACTGGACCAATGAGCACAACCGCCGTAAAAATCGTCCTTGATACCAATATCCTTGTTGCGATAATTGGTAAGAATTCTCCTTTCCGCTGGATTTTCGATTGTATCGTGGACGGACGAATTGCACTTTGTGTCACCACAGAAATCCTGCTCGAATATCGGGAAATCATGTAACAAAAAAACGGGAGTGAAGTCGCTGAGAATGTTTTGAACTTGATAGCCATTCTGCCTTTTACCGAAAAAATCAATGTGTTCTTTAACTTTCATTTAATCTCAAAAGACGAAGACGACAACAAATACGTGGATTGCGCTGTTGCTTCAAACGCAGTTTGCTTGGTTTCCAACGACCGCCATTTTCAAGAAGTAAAAAAAGTTACCTTTCCTCAAGTTAATATACTTACCTTGATGGAGTTTGAAGACCAGTACAAACCTGTTTTAATCAAAAACAACTGAATCAATGAATACCGCCACCGCATCGCCCGTCATGCTCTATACCGAGCAGACGCCCAACCCAGAAAGCCTGAAATTCGTGACCAACCGCATGCTCTATCGGGGCACTGCCGACTTCCGGGAGGAGACCCTCGCACGGGAATGGTCGCCATTGGCCGCCCACCTTTTCGACCAGCCGTTCGTGAAGGGGGTTTATATCACCAACAACTTCGTGAGCATCACCAAGGAGTTCAACTACGAATGGGCAGACATCATGCTCAAGTTGAAGGATTTGATTAAAAAATACGTGGAGGATGGCGGCGAAGTCATCAAAGACGGCTTTGCGGATGCCATGCAAAAACTGGATGCTGAGCGTGTTGGCGAACAGTTCAGTGGCGAGGACGGCGAACTGGCGCAGCGCATCAAAGACCTGATTGACACCTACGTGAAGCCTGCCGTGGAAATGGACGGCGGCAATATCGAGTTCCAACGCTACGACAAGGGCACGGTCTATGTGCAGATGCAAGGCTCGTGCAGCGGCTGCCCATCCAGCACCGTGACGCTGAAATCCGGCATCGAAGGCATGCTAAAGCGCATGGTACCGGAGGTGCAGGAGGTGGTGCAGGAGATGGGTTAAAAAAGTTGGCAGTTCGACAGTTGGCAGTGGGCAGTCGGGGGCTGCTAATATTGCCATTGCTTCGTTGAACGGCCATTGATACAAATAGAAAGTTGGCAGTTCGACAGTGGGCAGTGGGCAGTCAGCGACTACCATGCGGCAAAAGGCGCTGTAGTATTGCAATGAAATAAAAAGGCAAAACTGGGGTGACCCGCTTTTGCCTTTTTGTTTTGAGGTAAACCAATGGTTATTAACTAACTTTCCCCCGTCATTGCCGGGCACGGCACACCCTAAATTTCATCGAGATGAATCAAGAAGAATTCTCAAATCAATTGCAAAAGGCGTTCAAGGACGCCCTGGCGCAGTCCGATAAAATCGTTGCGGACGCCAATAAAATCTACAAAAAAGCCGAAAAGGAGTTGGACGCCGCCGAGGAGATTCGCCGCAAGGCCGAGCGGGAGGGCGAGCGCATGGCCGATGAATATTACGAGGGCAAGCGAGAGGAATTCGCCGAGTTCTACCGCACGCAGTTGCTGCGCAACCTCGCACGCCACCACATCGAAATTGGGAAGTCGAACCACGAAATCTCCTTGTGGCTCCTCGTCGAGCAGCGCTTTGTGCAGAACATCCGGGACGTGGTGGAGCGGGTGGAAAAATACCGTGGCGAGAAACCCAAGCGCACCCCATTGGAGGGCAACCCAAGTATTACCATCGGCGAAGACCGAGACGGCGGCTTCCTTGAGTTTTACAGTTTGGAGGGCCGATTCGAGACCTGGATTGAATATGGCGTGGGCACGAGCATCCTCATCGGGGTACCGAATATCGAACACTGGGAAGCAAAAACGGGCATCCCCTTCGAGCGCCGGGAGCGGGTGCTGAGTTATGTGGCCGAGTATGTGATTGATAAGAAAATGGACGGGAAAGGGTCGTTCGTGGTGGGGGTGGATGTGGTGTCGGTGTTTGGGGAGGACTAAACTATTGTTCAGCTTCCAGTTCGAGAATCATCTGCTTGACAGGAATGCCTAATTCTTTTTCAAGGGCCGTGGCATAGCTGAGTTCTTGGCGATGTTCCTTTAGATATGTTGAAAATTCAGGCTCAGGCTTCCAATTTCTCAATTGCTTAATGCGGCTGATATGCCTTCTTCGGTCTTCTGAAACTTCATACTTGTTAAATCCTAAGAAGTCAATCAGGTTTTGTGCTTCAATATCACCGTCCTTGACACACTTGAAAATGCCAGCATCATAAACTATCCTTTCATGCAGGTCATCGGAATGCGGTTCGAGAATTGGCAAGTATGGAGCTATTTTTTTGGGCTTATGCTCGTCCATCCAAGAGAGGGCGGCATACAAGTTCATATAGTCGTCCTCCTTATCGGGATTCTCAGCTTTTGGGTAAAAATGTTCGATATTGCAGCTATCCGTTGGCTTAACAAAACGCTCCGAATAAGCACAAAAGCCATATTGCTCCCGCAACAAGCCCTTGCGAAGCTCGTCCCGCTCCTTTACTTCGGAGTAGCGGAGTTGGGTCAATGCCGACTGAGGGTTCTTTTTAAGAAACTGCATCTGCCGCAAAATTGTAGTCACTGCCGATTTGCATGAATTCCTCTATCATGCTGTTTTTATTTGCTGGGTCGTGTTCCAAGGGTATAAGCGTTTTCAGTTCGATATAACGCTCCCATTTCGCCACGCCCTCCCTGCCAAGGATGCTTCGAATGCCAAAATCCTTGATTAAAATATCGTTCGGGTCATCGCCCACGGGGGTTGTACCACGCCTGACTTTCACATGGCCCGTGCCCTCCTCAAACTCCAAGATAAACCGCTCATACGGCTGGAATTGCGCCGCAATGATGGGGTTGTGGGTGGCCATGAATATTTGTGTATTCTTCGTAATGCTCGTGTAAACATCCACGAGGTCATAAAGAAAATCAGGGAAAAGGCTGTTCTCCGGCTCGTCCACCAAGAGGAAGCCGCTTTCTATATTCCGGTTAAAATAAAGCGCATAAATATGGCCGAGCTTAAAGATAAAATTGCGGATGCCGGTGCTGAGTTGGTGATAGTTGATAGCCATTTTGGAGTCTTTAAGACGTATGAAAGCTATCAAATTGTCATTCAATTGAACGGGATTGCGGGCGTTTTCATAATCGAATTCTAACCCAACTTTAGCCAGAATTTTATCATCCCAGAATTTTGCAAGTGATTTTAAAATACTTGGTTTCTTTTTCTCGAAAAGTTCTCTTACCTCTTTTACAGTCTTTACTTGATTATCAGGTTGTTCTTCAAATTCTCTAAAGTCATTTTCACGCTTTTTAAGATGATATATAAGGAGTTTCCAGAAGTCATTTATGGTATCATTAGATACAAGGTTGAAAAAAGGAAAATTATTAAATAGTGACAAGGATTCGTCTAATGTTACTTTTGGTAGAAGGCTAAAAGACAAATACGAATTGAGAGATGCTTCTGCTGGTGAATAAATTAGGACATTTTTGGAATTATATCTACTAATTTCTTTAAAAAGCTCGTCAGTATCATTGACAATGAAATCACTAACAGGATAGACCGAATTATTGCTTAGACGGATAAATCTGACACCATCTCGATATCCCCATTCTACTCCAGTTTTCAAATATTCTTTAGTTGCTTCAAACGCATTATTATTTTCAAATGACTCGCTAAATCCAGTCTGTAAAGATTGTATCCAGAAATAAGATTCGTCGTTATTCGTGAATTTAATAATAGCACTTTTTAACAAAAGAGATGAAGAACGCTCTTCATTCCTTAAAAAATGATTCAGGCTCTGCAACAACGTCGACTTCCCCGTCCCATTCCCCCCAATGAAACACACCTTGTCCAACGGCTCGCCCGCTTTCTCATGCCCTTCGGGATAAGTCAAGTCAAGGTCAAAGTCCTTGAACTGCTGAAAGTCGGGTATGATAAGGCGGCTGATTTTCATGCTGTCAGTTTTGGGCAAAATTAAGAATATTTGGTTGGCATTGCGCAAAACTGCCCATTTCCAAATAAAGTGACATCTATCTTCCCGCCACTCATTCCCCACCCCCTATCTTTGCGCCCCCAAACCAAACCCCCAAAATCCCGTATCACCTAACCACCACCGCTGGCCACTGGCTACACCCCATCCAATATCCAGCATCAAGCAACAAGCATCCAAAAATGGCAATAGACTTTTTAGCAAAACTCCACCTCCAAGCGCAAAACCCCGGCACCAGCACGGGCCAAGTGTCACATTCCAGCAGCGAATTCATTGAATCCTATAGCCCCGTGGACGGCCAGTTCATCGGCAGCGTGGGCCAGACCACCCGTGAGCAGTACGAGGAGGTGATGGCCAGGGCACAGGAGGCCTTCCTCGTTTGGCGGCAGATGCCAGCGCCCAAGCGGGGCGAAATCGTGCGGCAGTACGGCGAGGAACTGCGCAAATACAAGGAGCCGCTCGGCCAGCTCGTGAGCTACGAGATGGGCAAAAGCCTACAAGAGGGCCTCGGCGAAGTGCAGGAAATGATTGACATCTGCGATTTTGCCGTTGGCCTCAGCCGCCAGCTTTACGGTCTCACCATGCACTCAGAGCGCCCCAACCACCGCATGTACGAGCAGTGGCATGCGCTCGGCGTGGTCGGCATCATCTCGGCGTTCAACTTCCCCGTGGCCGTTTGGTCGTGGAACTCCATGCTGGCGCTCGTCTGCGGCGATGTTTGCATCTGGAAGCCATCGGAAAAAACGCCCCTCTGCGGCGTGGCCTGCCAGAACATTTTCCATAAGGTGTTGAAAGAAAACAACGTGCCCGAAGGCGTCGTCTGCCTCATCAACGGCGACTACAAAGTGGGCGAATGGATGACGAAGGACACCCGTGTGCCGCTCATCAGCGCCACGGGCAGCACCCGCATGGGCAAGATTGTCGGGCAAACCGTGGCGGGCCGCCTCGGTCGAAGCTTGCTCGAATTGGGCGGCAACAACGCCATCATTGTCGCACCCAGCGCCGACCTCGACGTGGTACTCATCGGCGCACTCTTCGGGGCAGTTGGCACGGCGGGACAGCGTTGCACCACTACCCGCAGGCTCATTGTACATGAGAGCCAGATGGAAGAGGTGAAACAAAAAATGAGCAAGGCCTACGGCCAACTCCGCATCGGCGACCCGCTCGACCAGCACAACCACGTCGGCCCGCTGATTGACAAGGCGGCGGTGAACGCCTACCTCAGCGCCATAGAGCAGTGCAAGGCACAGGGCGGCCAATTCATCGTGGAAGGCGGTGTGTTGGATGGCCCCGGCTACGAAAGCGGCTGCTACGTGAAGCCGTGCATTGCGGAAGCACGAAACGACATGCCCATTGTGCAGCACGAGACCTTTGCGCCGATTCTTTACCTGTTGAAATACAAGGACTTGGACGAGGCCATCGCCATCCAGAACGGCGTGCCGCAGGGCCTTAGCTCCGCCATCATGACCAACGACCTGCGGGAGGCCGAGAAGTTCCTCAGCGTGGCGGGTTCGGACTGTGGCATTGCCAACGTGAACATCGGCACGAGCGGTGCGGAAATCGGCGGCGCCTTCGGTGGCGAAAAGGAAACGGGCGGTGGCCGTGAATCCGGCTCCGATGCTTGGAAGGCCTATATGCGCCGCCAGACCAACACCATCAATTACAGCAAGACGGTGCCGTTGGCGCAGGGGATTAAATTTGATTTTTGATATTGGATACTGTTGATACTGGATAGCCGGAGCGTGGTGACGTGCTCCGGCTATCTGCATTATATGGGTTGCTGTTTGGCTAACATATTTTTAGACTAATTCCGAATTATAGCATTTTGAACCTAAGGTTTTGCGGCAGCACAAAACGGTTGCTAACTTCCGGCGACAAAATCCGCAACAAAATGAGCGCCGAAGAACGTCTTCCAGAATTCAGTGTTCGTCCAAGGTTCCAAGTGGAATCGCCCATGTCGTCAACAGAGGTCGTTCAGCGCATTAAAGATGGCTTGAAAGCCTGCAAAAAGGACTGCCAAGGCACCACTGCCGTCCGCTATGCCATCATCACCGTGCCGGAGCGGGAGCGGCATTTTTGGTCGCCGCACCTGACCACCACCATTGAAGACCATGAAGGAGGGGGCTGTCTCTTGCGGGGGCTTTACTCGCCTGCCCCCATTGCTTGGACGATGTTCATATTTTTCTATACCACCATCGGACTGTCAATCCTGGGTGCCTTGCTCTAAGGGTTATCGTGCTATTCGTTGGACAAGCCTACCACGGCTTTTTGATGAGCATTGGGGTTGGCAATGGTGCTGCTTTCCATTTACCTCGTTTCCTATTCTGGGCAAAAACTGGGGCGAAAGCAGTTGGGGCAATTGCAACGATTCATCGATGATTGTCTGGGACAAACGATGACGTAAACTGATTTTACAGCTATGTCAGGCCAATTGCATTGACTGTTGGCCATGAGGGTTAATTTTGAGCAAAAAAACACGTCTGTATGAAAAAGTCCATTCTACTCTCCATTTGCCTTTTGGCCTCGTCTATTGCTTTTGCTCAGAATTACATACCGATGGCGCAGGAAAATGCCCATTGGATTATGTTCGCTATCGGTGAAAATGGGACTGCCCATCACGTCATTTCCTTAAAAGGCGATTCGACCATCAATGGCTTGGTTTACAAAAAGATGCAATGGCGCAAAATCCACAGCAATGTTACGAGTGCCCAAGCATTCCAGCCACCTTTTTATTATGATGCCTCGGCAAAATTGATGGGCGCTCTGCGGGATGACACCCTTGCACAGCAGGTTTTTTACATTCCTTTTTCACCGCTCCATACCGAAAACGACACATGCGATTTGTTTGACGAGTGGCTGATATATGACTTTTCAATCAGTGTTGGGGACACAATCGGGGGTTGCTTAAACTACTATCCTACTTTTCCATTCTTGGTTGATAGTATAGCGACACAGCTGCATTGGGGAAAAGACCGCAGGGTAGTTTACAGTGATAGCGGCGCAAGGCTTATTGAGGGGGTTGGAACGGGGCTTGGACCTCTTTGGAATATTTACGCTTTTCCACACCCCGCCAAGCCGACCTTCCTTTACGATTACTGCGTGGGCGAAGAAGGCTATTGTGGCCTTGAACTCGTCAACAGCGCCAGACAACAATTAGCGAATTTGAACTTGAGGCTTTCTCCGAACCCTGTGGCCGATATCCTGACCATCGAATGGCCCGATGGGTTGCAAGATGATTTGCGGCTTGCCATTTTTGATTTTTCAGGAAAAAAACTGCTTCAACAGTCCTTGGCCAATAGTGGCAAGCCTTTTAGTCTCAACATCGGCCACTTAGCCAATGGGCTTTACCTGCTCATAGTTTGCAATGAAAAAGACATTGTGGCATACCGTTTTGCAAAGCAGTGAGCGGAAATTGATTCAGTCTTTATTTTTACGCCAAAAAAATCGAGCTATGAAAAAGAACTACCTATTCGCTGCTTTCTTGCTTTTTGCAACAAGTGCTTTCACCCAAGTTTATCACCCAATGGCTATCGAAAATGCCCATTGGATTGTCTATTCCCTCGGTGAAATCCTGCCGAACCACTATTTCTACACCGTCAAGGGCGATACGGCCATCAACGGCTTGGCCTATAAAAAACTGTGGCGACGGCCTATCTTAAATTTTGCCACGAGTGCGCAGCAGTTCCAACCGCCGTTCCAGTACGGCGACTCGATTGCGCTGATTGGCGCCCTACGTGACGACTCGCTGGCAAGGCGGGTTTATGGTGTGCCCTTCACCTGGTTTATTCATGAGAACGACACCTGCGACATTTTCAAGGAGTGGCTGCTACATGACTATTCCGTACAAGCGGGAGAACCGATTGCCAGTTGCCTTCATTCCTCGCAGGTTATTCCCGCCACAGCACAGGCCATTGGCATCGAAAACCTTTGGGGTGCCGACCGCCGTGTAATCGAAAACGACATAAGCGGCATTCGGTTGGTGGAGGGTGTAGGCACCGATATGGGGCCATTGTGGCCAGTGTACCTTGACCCTCATCCAGCCATACCAGCCTTTCTCTACGATTATTGCGTCGGTGAGGAGGGCGAGTGCGGCCTTGATTTTGTCAGCAGCACACGCCAACCCTTGGCCGATTGGCAAATCAAGCTTTCGCCCAACCCCACCGCCGACGTGCTGACCATCGAATTGCCCGATTTATCCCTTGGGGAAGGGCAACATGAGGATTTTCACCTCTCCCTTATTGATTTTTCAGGTAAAACGGTGCTTAGGCAACCATGGAATGCTGGCAACAAGGCCATGAGACTCGACGTCGGCCAGTTGGCCAAAGGCGTTTACCTGCTCACCATCGGCAATGAAAACGGCATTGCGGCCCGCCGTTTTGCAAAGCAATAAAAGCCAAATACTACCCTTTCATCCCAATTTTTTACTTTCGCCCCTTTCATGGCTTCATGGCTTCATGGCTTCACGGTTAGGGGGGCCATGCAGCCATGTAACAATGAAGCCATGTAACCATGTAACCGTGCATCCATGAAAATAATCTGCATAGGCCGCAACTACGCCGACCACGCCAAGGAACTGAACAACCCCGTGCCCGTTGGCAAGCCCGTGGTGTTCATGAAGCCGCCATCGGCGCTGTTGGTGAACGAAAAGCCGTTTTATTATCCCGACTTCACCAAAGACCTGCACTACGAGTGCGAGGTGGTGCTCAAAATCTGCAAGAACGGCAAGGCCGTGCAGCCGGAGTTTGCGGACAGCTACTACGAGGAAATGGCGCTCGGCATTGACTTCACGGCCCGTGACGTGCAGGAGGAACTGAAGAAAAAAGGCCACCCTTGGGAAATCGCCAAGGGCTTCGACAACTCGGCGGTGCTGGGCAAGTTCATCCCGCTGCACCGGGTCAACAGCGGCGGCAATATTGAGTTCCTGCTGCGCAAAAACGGCCAAACCGTGCAGCACGGCAATACCCGTGACGTGCTGTTCTCGTTCAACCAAATTATCTGCTATGTCTCCCAATACTTCAAGCTGCTGCAAGGCGACCTCATCTATACGGGCACGCCAGCCGGGGTTGGCCCAGTACAGATTGGCGATTTACTGGAAGGCTTCGTGAAAACGGTGGATGGGAAGGAGGAGCAGTTATTGAGTTGCGAAGTGAAATAAGTTGCGAGCCACGAGCTACAAGTTTCGAGTTGTGGGTGGATGATGGCGAAAATGTCGCATGGCCCCTTGGCAACTTGAAGCTTGAAACTCGAAGCTTTTTCCATAAACCATTATGAGCAGACGCCTGTCAAACATCCTCCTTTTTGTGCTTTCGGCGCTGCTGCTCGCCTACACCACCCTGCGTGCCCACCTGCTTTCCCTGACCCACGACGAGTGCGGCTCCTTCGCCATCTGGACGAGCTACGACATATTTAGCTGCCGCACCAACCCCGACTGCTGGGGCACTGCCAACCTTCACTGGCTCTACGTCGTGCTGATGAAAATGACCGTTGGCCTCTTTGGCGATTCAGAATTGGCCATCCGCCTCCCCGCCCTCTTCGGCCACGCCATTTATCTTCTGTTTTCTATCAAACTGGTGAACTGGATAGCCGACCAACTCCCCCATCCAGCATCCAACATCCAGTATCCAGTATCGGGCACCTCCCATACCTCCATCCCTCATACCTTCATCCCTCTTTTTGGCTTTATCCTTCTGAACTGCAACGCCTATCTCTTGGAGTTCCATTCGCTGGCGAGGGGCTACGGGCTGGCCATGAGCATGATGATGGTGAGCATTTACTACTTCGCACGCTGGGTGGAGAGCGGAAGGCTTGGGCCGCTGGTGGGCACCTTGGGTGGCGGGGCCTTGGCGGTGCTGAGCAATTTCACGCTATTAGTCTATTTCGCTTGCTTGTTGGCGGTCATCGGCGGTGGCGTGGTTTGGGCTTTTTTGAAAAAAGACGAAAACAAGGCCGAGCGGGCAAAATGGGCGATTGGCGGCAGTGCGGCCTATTTGGCGGCGCTGGGCTGGCTATTGCACAACCCCATCCGAATCCTGCGGGAACGGGGGGAGTTTGAGTGGGGGCGAGAGACGTTCTTGGAAACCTACAAGTCAGTGGTGCATTGCAGCCTGTACGGCGGACGGTACTTGAAGATGTACAACCTGGAGGCATTCGGCGGGGCGATGTTCTTGTTGTTGTTGGCTGCGACCGTATTCGCAGTGGTCAATTTCATCAAAAAACCGAAAGATGCGATGGCTAGGTTTTACCTGGCCGCCGTATCGCTGCCCTTGATGGCAACGGTGGCCGCCATTGCACAGCACCTGATTTTGGGCACGAAATACCAAGTGGACCGCACGGCCATTATGTTCATACCGCTCTGTGCGCTGGCGGTTTTCCTGTTCTTTGCTAATTGGCTGGCGCAAAAGGGAAGCCGCTGGGCAGTTGGATTGGTCGTGGTGATTGGCCTGTTCGTGCTAGGGCACCTGCTCAGGGTCGGGCAGTTGCAGTACACCAGCGAGTGGGGCTACGATGCCGAAACGAAAAACGTGATGGCCTACATGAACGAGAAAGTGCCGCCCGACCAAAAGGTGAAATTCGGCGTCAACTGGTTGTTCCATCCCTCGGCCACCTATTACCAGCAGCGGTTTGGCTACGGCTTCACTGAGCCGCCCGTTTATTCCAAGGAGCTTTTCCTCGATGGCCGCTACGATTATTATTACGTGCAGCCGGATGATTTTCCCAAATTAGACTCGCTGTACGTGGAGGAAAAACGCTTCTCATGGGTAGGAATCTTGCTGCGCAGAAAGTAAAGTTTTGGCAATTTGCCGCCCATCGCCCGATTTGGCACTGTTTTTTGAGGTGGAACTTGCTGATAAAAATCTCAAACAAACACTGTTGTGACAACGGCCTTGCAAATGGGTCGAAATCGGAATTCCTGCTGCCACTCCCTCCCGGCTGTAATCTCTTGTATTCACAAACAGTTCAATTCGCTGATTTTCAATAATTTAGAAAAATATAAAACTGCCTAAAGGCAAATCGCCGCATAGATAGCCAACACTGTACTCCGTCCAAAATTTGTAATTGACAACCCATCCCCCTTTCTCATCACACACGTGAACGAGCATGATTTCCAGTTCCCCCCTGTTGGACGAGGCTCGCAAAAACTATAGAAATGACCGGCAAATCTTTTCTTGCTGCGTTGCTATTCTCCTTTGCAACGCTTGCCAAACTCACCGCACAGTGCGATTGTATCTCCGCTGGCAATTGCCCAGTCCCCATCACTGACAACGGTGTTTTCAACGGCTTCTTGGACGTGACTGTGAATGGCCCGAACGACCTTGCGCAGAGTCCGCTCCAACAGGTATGCGTAACCCTGACCCACACTTGGGTAGGCGACCTGAGCATTTCGCTCGTCTCACCCAGCGGTGTGGAATACCTCATCATGGCCGACGCTGGCAACAACTATGGCGAGTGCGGCACGCAGGAGAACAACGCCGAGATTTGCATCGTAACGGGCACCAACAACCCACTGTCAAACAACTCGGAATACAACTGTAACTCAGCACCCTGCTCGGTGGGTATCTGTTGCCTCAATGGCAATTGGACGGTACCATGCGGCGGCGTTACAAGTCCTATTACAGGTGCCCAACAGGCACCAAACTGCAACCTGAACGATTTCAACGTGCCTGGACAACCAGCCAATGGTACTTGGACAATTAGAGTCCTTGATGTATGCAACCAGGATGCTGGCAACCTCGAAAACTTCAGCCTGACCTTTGCCGGAGGGCAGGCCTGCTATGCCTGCGAGGCAGATGGCGGAGCGCTGGACACCATCAGCGTGGTCTCCTGCTTGGGAGATCCTGATCTGATGCTGGACATATCGCCTCACTATCCGAGTGGGCCGCTCTTTGGGGCAGACTCCCTTATTTATGAATATATCTACCTGATAATACAGGGCGGCATCGTCATTGCGCAGCAAAACAGCCCTGATTTGACAGGGTTCCCAATTGGAACTTATCAAGTCTATGGCCTCTCTTATTTGATTACGCATTCAGGTCAGGTGCCATCGGTCGTCGGCATGAACATCAACGCGGTGATTGCGATGCTGACCTCTGCCACCGCACCTTTCTGCGCCGATGTCTCGGACAACAATGTGCCGGTGACGATCCTACCGCCCATCCCAGATACGAACTTAACAGAAACCATCTGCCAAGGCGATACTTACACAATTGGCACAACTCAGTTCAACTCCTCGGGCAACCATACGGTAGTCTTGAACTCGTTCAATAGTTGCGACAGCACCGTTAACCTTGCCCTGACCGTTGTGCAACCAGACACCGTTGACGTGGTCAGGGACGTTTGCACAGGCGGCTGTGTGAGCATCGGCGGGCAATCGTATTGCGCCCCTGCACAGCAGTATATCCACCTGACCAACTGGCAAGGCTGCGACAGCGTAGTGCATTTGACCTTCATCGTACACGCCCCAACGGCGGTCATCACGCCCGCCAACCCACCCGCCATCACCTGTACCAATAGCTCGGTGGCACTTTCGGCTGCCACATCGGGGCCTGGCACACTGACCTATGCATGGTCGGGGCCAGCAGGCTTTGGGGGAAGCACACAGGCAAACATAACTGCCACGATAGCAGGTACTTATACCGTGACCGTTAGTGACAATGCCGTGACGCCAGCTTGTACTTCCACAGCTTCCGTAACGGTGGCGAGCAACATCGTTCAGCCCGATTTGGTGTTAGTTGGAACTGCTCCGAGCATCTGCCAAGGGCAGACATTCAATTTGGGCAGCTTGACCATCCAAGACCAGAACAACACGGGTGGGGCAATTACCTACCACAGCGGCACACCTGCCACGGCAGGTAATCAGTTGTCGAATTTGGTCGTTTCGCCTTCGGCAACGACCACCTATTATGTGAAATCCACCACGGGTACTTGCAGCGATGAATTGCCCGTCACTGTCACCGTGAATCCGGTGCCTACGGCAACTTTCACGGCTACCCCTTTGAGTTGCATCAACAACGACGTGACCGTCACCTACACGGGCAGTGCTGGTGCTGGCGCAACGTATAATTGGAACTTTGGGGGCGGAACGGTGGTATCTGGCACGAGCGCTGGCCCATACCAGATTGATTACTCGACACCAGGGCCAAAAACCATCACCTTGACCGTAACCGAAACCGGCTGCACCTCGACCATTGCAACGCAAAACCTACAGGTGGATGATGACTTGGATGCACCTGTCATCAACTGTTCTTCGACGTCAAATACCATCAATTTTACTTGGACAGCCGTAGCGAACAGTACCAGCTATACGGTGACCTCCAATGTGGCGGGCACCCACGCAACGCCAACTTCCACTTCTTACCAAGTGATAGGACTAACACCAGGCCAGTCAGTGACCATCACCGTGGTGGCCAATGGGACGACTGCTTGTGGCACTTCTTCTGCGACCCAAACTTGCACCGCACAGAATTGCCCACCAGGCTTGGCAGTGGCAATTGACCCAGTGCCGACCATTTGCCGGAATGCCAGCACCACGCCCTTCAACTTACAAGCTACCGCTTCGGGCGGTACGGGCATGGGCACCTACACCTTCTCAGGCCCCGGCATCACCAATGCGACGCTCGGCACTTTCAACCCAAACATTGCAAATTTGGGGGCCAATACCATCAATGTAACCTACAACGAGAACGGCTGCACGGCCAGCAATTCAACGACCATCAATGTGTTCCAAACACCGGCTGCCAGCCTATCGGCCACTTCGCCAGTGTGCAGGGTGGGCTTGGGCGCTACCGTGACCTTTACGGCTCCATCAGCGGGCCTGAACTTTACCTGGGACTTTGGCGGCGGCTTCGGTGCGCCGGGCTATAGCGCTGGTCCGCAGAATGTAACTTGGGGGACGGCTGGTACAAAGACCATCACCGTAACCGTGGATGACGGCAGCGGTTGTCCAGCAACTGATACGATCACCGTGGTGGCGGAAGAGCCTTTACCTCCATTTACGCCCACTTGCTCGTCCACGACCAACAGCGTTACAGTCAGTTGGTCAGCCGTAGCAGGCGCAGCGGGCTATGACGTGGATGTGACAACGGGCCAAGTTGGCACACATCCCACACCTACGTCTTACCAAGTGACAGGGCTATCACCCGGCGAGCAAGTCAGCTTCACGATAACGGCCTTGGGCACCAACTCCTGCGGCGACCAGGTGGCATACATCACTTGCACAGCGCAAGACTGCCCGCCTGTTCCACTCACCGTTGACCCTGTTCCAGACATCTGTCTCGATGCAATGACGCAGTCCGTCCAGGTAGTAGCACGTTTGGGCAATGGCACCCCACCACCGAATCAAATGGAATTCTTTGGCAATGGGGTTTCTCTCAGCGGCCTGTTCGACCCACAGCAAGCGGGCCCTGGAGCACATACCATCACGGCTGTGTTTACCAACGGGCCTTGCAGCACCAGCCGGGACATTGTCATCAACGTCTATGACAGCCCAACGGGCGATTTCAATGCGCCGACCACCATCTGCCAGGGCAGCTCGACGACTGTGGAATTGGTGGGCGCTGCTCAAGCAAACCTTATTTATAGCTGGGACTTCAACGGCGGCACGGCCACGCCCGGCGCGGGTGCAGGGCCGCACACGGTCACTTGGAGCACCCCCGGCCAAAAATTCATTACCCTCACCGTAGAAAACCAGCAGGGCTGCATGTCACCTATTTATGCAAAAATGGTGACCGTGACATCGCCCGTAGCTGCACCGCAGCCAACCTGTAACATCGCAACAACAACTTCTATTGAGTTTACTTGGCCCAGCGTGCCCGGCGCTTCTGGCTATCAGATTACAACACCCACCGGGCAAACGGTAACGCAAACCAGCACGACCTGGCAGGCCACTGGCCTTCAGCCATCGGAGCAGGTTTGCGTAACCATAGCATCGCTATCAGGCAGTTCCTGCCCGGAAGCCTCAACGCCGATTTGCTGCAATGCTTTGCCTTGTCCCAGCATCACGGTTGACGTGGCACCATTGGCAGATTATTGCCTTGGCAACTCAATACCTGAGCAGCTTCAAGTCACCGTGACCGGAAGCAACGGCACGGGCATGGGCAACTGGAGCGGCCCCGGCGTACTGAACGGCGGAACCGGCACCTTCAATGCCTCGGCGGCAGGCTTTGGCCAGCACACCATCACCTATACGTTTGTGGAGGAAAGCTGCACCTATACCGACGCCGTCACGGTCGGCATTTATCAGCAACCAACTTCGACCTTCACAGCCGATGCGGGCATCTGTCTGTCGGAAAGCGCAACGGTGACATACGGTGGCCAATTTAGCCCGACCGCCATTTATACTTGGGATTTTGGTGGTGGCGTGGCCGTGCCCGGCACGGGGGCTGGCCCACATGAAGTCACTTGGCCTACATCAGGGCCAAAGGACATCACGCTGAGCGTGACGGATGGTAGTTGCACTTCCGCCGTTTTTGCGCAGCAGGTACAGGTGGACGAGCAGTTGGCAGAGCCGAGCATTGTTTGCTCCGCAACGACCGATGGCGTCGTGTTCACCTGGAACACCGTGCCTGGCGCAACGGACTACACGGCCATTGGCACAGGCGGCGTACAGACCTCGGACACTACCTTCACTTTCACGGGGCTTGACCCGGAAGAGCCAGTGAGCATTCAATTAAGCGTGAACGGCAATACTTCATGCCCATTGCCAGCAGTGGAAGCCGATTGCGCAGCACTGCCCTGCCCTCAGTTGTCGGTGGCGATTGCGCCTGTTTCGCCCATCTGCCTCGTGGCGGGCACACCAACAGTGACCTTGGTGGGCAACGTGAACGGCGTCGGCATTGCCGCAGGCACCAGGACATGGAGCGGCCTCGGCATCGTGGATGCCACGCAGGGCATTTTCGACCCCAACGTGGCGGGCGGTGGCCTGCATGAAATCACCTGTGTTTACCAGCAGGTGAATTGCAGTTACGAAGCTACAACAGTGATTGAGATAGTGGCCCAGCCAACGGCTGACGCTGGCCCTGACCGCCTGATTACCTGCTGGGAAAGCGACCAGGAGGTGCAGCTTGGCGGCCCGCTCACCACTTCCAGCAACAATATCGTCCACCAATGGACGGCAGCCAACGGGGCTTTCCCGGGCGATGCGACGGCCCGCTATCCGACGGTAAGCGTAGCGGGGCTTTATACCCTCACCGTCACCAACACAGCCCTTGGCTGCTCGGATGTTGACGACGTGCTGGTGATGTCCACGCAAAGCACACCCCAGCCCGAAGTGGGGCTTGAGCCTATCAACTGCGGCTATAACGGCAAGGATGCTAATATGACCGTCACCAATGTAACGGGTGGCATAGAACCTTACCTTTACTCCTTGAACGATGCGCCGTTTGTTTCCGACAACGTCTTTGCCTTTTTGGAGGCGGGCGATTACGACCTGACGGTGATGGATGCGGAAGGCTGCACTGGCTCCACGAAGTTCACGGTAATGGATGTCGGAACGGTGGATGTTGACCTGACGGCCAATATCGTTGGGCAACCGATGGTGGCTTATGGCGAGTCCATCTCGCTGACAGCACTCACCAACCTACCGGAAAGCGAACTTGATTCGATTGGTTGGACAAATGGCAATTACCTGAGCTGTACGGACTGCCTCGATCCTGTGGCCACGCCGCTTGAACAAACGACCTTCGTGGTCACGCTGTTCAAAGGCAACTGCTCTGCCAGCGATTCGCTGAACGTCTTCGTGGACATGGGCGAAGGTGGGGTTTACGTGCCATCGGCCTTCTCGCCCAATGGCGACAACGTGAACGACAAGTTCATGATCTACGCCGGGCCTACGGTCACGAGAATTAAGTCCTTCCTCGTCTTCGACCGCTGGGGAGAGATGGTGTATGAGTACTCGGACTTCGACCCGACAGACCCAGCCCGTGGCTGGGACGGCCTCTTGGACGGGCGCCCGATGAACCCGGCGGTTTTCGTCTGGTTCGCCGAGGTGGAGTTCGTGGACGGCTCGGTACAAGTGCTGGAAGGGGACGTGACGCTGGTGCGGTGAGGCGGATTTAAGCTATAAGATTTTTGATACCAGATTTAAGATTTTTTAAGACCCCCTTACCCAACTCAAAGGAATACAACAACTGGATATAGATGTACCCGTAAAGGCTGGAGACAGCTTTTGCGGTTTTTTTTATTGGTGGCAAATGTTAAATATTTTGGATGCTTGAAAAACAAACCCTATACTTGTGCATCCTGTATGAAATAACACCTATACTGGCGGCCAGTATACAGGCTGCCACCGAGACGATACGAGACATACGATACCATTTTACATAGGCCATGACATGAACGACGATACCCGAACCAAAGACAATTCCCGGCAACCACGTAACCCAGCACTCAAACGATTTTTTCCGACTTAGGCATTTGAACGACAGCACTCTTTTCACCGCTACCGACATGGCGGGCGCTGGCATTTGGCCTATATGACCCTTGCCCCGTTCACCATGCGCAGCGGCCTCACTCCTTTAATCGCTTTTTATCATGAAAAAGCTAATCAACCTTTTACCGTGTAAATTAAACAAGGTTTGCACTTCTCTCTCTCTCTCTCTCTCTCTCTCTCTCTCTCTCTCTCTCTCTCCCTTGCTAACCTTTATTCTTCTAATGTGCGCTTCGCCAACCACTTTGTTTTCTCAAAAAGTCTCTTGGGAGGTTACGCTCGATGCCGAGAACACAGACCCTATTTTTAACTGCGAATGCGTCAACTTAACCTTCACACTCACGCAAGCTTGGCTGGACGAAGGCCCAATGACGGGAGTTGCCCTCGACTTGCTGTTACTTGACGACAGGTATTCGTTTTGCAGCAATGCAGGTGACAATCCTGGCTTTGTACTCCAATCAACACCAGTAGTTTTTAATGGGGCTACTTACGATGTCTGGCGCATGACCGGAGTTTCCATTCCCTCCATCAGCCAAGGTGGCACTTTGACCATCAAGGCAAGGGTAAAGGTGGTCGGGTTCATTAATGATCCTGACCCCAGCATTGCCTTTCGTGCAACTTGGGGCACCGAGGTGATCGGGATCAACCCTGGCCCGTTGGTCATCATTGACGGCACGTTCATCACCGTGGGAACAGACCCAGGTTCTGTCAACAACCTTCTAGATGTGGCAACGGGCCAAACTGGGTTTTTGGCACTCCCGCCAGCAGGCCCAGGCCAGGACGTCGTCATCAATGGCACCCTGATTATTGACGCCAATTACACTTTTGGGGGGCAATCCGATATTTTGATGGGTGAAAACGCCAAGCTTCAAATTATAGGAACCAAAACCTTGACATTAAAGGACCTTACTTGGGTTAGGAGTTGCGACCTGCCTTGGCAGGGAATAGAAGTGGCTTCTAATGGTGGGCTCAAATCCGAAGGAGGGCAGGAGGTTATCATTGAAGACGCCCAGAGAGCGGTGACAGCAGTGAACCTTTCAAACCTTACCCTTGGCAGGACAAGGTTTAGGAACAATGGCATAGGGGTGTACTCGCCATTGAGCAGTGGCATGCCACAAGAGATATTGGGCAGTATTACCAGGTGCACTTTCGAGTCCACCCCCACTGCCAAGTTGGTCGGCGTTGCAGGCTGCTATTTCAATGATGTTGACAATTTGAAGCTGACCCGAAATATCTATCGGAACCTTGACTACGGGCTCTACCTCTTCCGAAGCTCCGTTGGCACTTCCTTAGACTTGTTCTCCAACATCAGGAAAGTTGGGGTTTTCGGCCGGGGAAGCGGGCAAATCGTGTCGGTAAAGGGCAACGGTAATGCTGCCGCCACTCCGAGCTTCGAAAATTGCCCCATAGGCATTCAAACCATTGGGATAAACCTGACTGCCACCGACAATGCAATGCTAAGTGTGAACACAGGCATCACCATGTTTTCTGCACCAAACCGCTGGGCACGCATCACTACAAATCTCATTAATGCAAGAAACGTTGGCATAGTTTCCAGCCTGAACAGACCCTTAGATTTTTCCATACTCTCCGGCAACGACATCAACATCAATGGGAACGGGCAAAACGGCATGGGCATCCGCTCCACCTCTTCTGGCACACAGAACGGGGGTACCATCACCTACGCCAACAATATCATCCACCTCGGCGATGCGGCAGGGGGCATTGAGGCAAACTCCAACGTGGGCGTTGTCTTTGACCGGAACAGCGTATTCATGGACAATGCGAAAAACTACCAGGGCATCTTCGTGGGCAGTGGCTCCGCCAACAGCTTCCTTTGCAATATCTTGGAAGGGTTCAGCACCGATATAGACCAAATCGGCGTGGACGTGAACCAGTCCCCCTTCAACACCATCTCCTGCAACACCTTCGACGATACCCGTGCTGCCGTGCGCTTCCTTGGCGCCAACCTCAGTACCGACCTTGCTGGCAACTCCTTCAATTCCATCTACAACGGCGTGCAGGTAGGCGTTTTCGGCGGGGGCATGGCCGGCCTCATCGGCGTACAGAACCACCGGGGCAACCGTTGGATGGAGACACCCGCTTTGGGTGGGTTCGGGGCGGCGCATTACAGCCCGAATCCAGATGATGTTGAGAACTCGAAATTGGTAGTCAACCCATCCGGCGGCAGCAACCTGATATCCACGCAGTTCACCACGTCAGGGGTTCCATTCTTCAAATCAGAAGGTGGCAACACCTTTGCCTGTGGCGGCACCACGGCTGGCTGCCCAAGGCCCGACCCTCCGGGTGTGGTGGGCAGCACCTGGCAGAAGCTGGCACTGAACCAGTTGACGGTGGGCAGCACATACTCCACAGCCGAGACCTGGACCGCCAGGCGGCAGCTCTACCAGCACCTGAAGCAGAACCCTGCGCTGGCGCCAAGCGGCTCCACTCTGGCCTCCTTTGTAGCGGCACAGGCCAGCACCAGCGTTGGCCAACTGGAAGACCTCGGCATGGCCATTGACCAATTGACCATGCTGCCCGCCACCACCGCCTCCCAATTGAGCGGGCTGCGGGATGGGGTGATGGCCAAGTTCGGCGAGATGGATGCAATAGATGCAGCCCTTGAACTACAGCCCGGCAATACTGCCCTGCTGGCCCAGCGCAGCGCCAAGCAGGCGGAGATAGCCGCCCTCAATGCCCAAATCAGGCCCATAGAGGACGCCCATGCCGCCGCTATTGCAGTGGGTGCTGCCACGCTATTGGCCACCAATGCCGCCATGCCCACCAGTACGGTATATGAGTCCAACCAGCGCACCGCCAACCGTATCCTGCTCGAAATGATGGCCAATGGGGAGTACCTGCCCACCCCTGCACAGGTGGCCGACCTGCAACCCGTGGCCTTGCAGTGCCCTTTTGCGGGTGGCGATGGCGTTTACCTCGCCCGTGCCCTGCTCAACGACGGTGTGGTCTATGACGATGTGGCCATCTGCCAACCTGCCCAGCCGCTACGAAAGCCGGAAGAAGAAATTGTGGGCAAGTCGGTCGCGTTCCGTATTTACCCCAACCCCGCCAATGGGCTGGTGGTGCTGGAACTGGAGCAGCCGCTGGAACATGCGGGCAAGCTGTCGGTGGCCAACACCTTGGGCCAACTGGTACATTCTCAGGCACTATATGTGGGCGATGCCGCCCTGCCCTTAGATTTGGCAGGTATGCCTGCAGGCTTGTACTTCGTGACAATCCAAGCAAATGACAGGGTTTCCATCCAACAGTTTGTGGTTTCAAAATAGTCCAACACGCTGATAGGAGGTTGTGCGGTCATGACCGTACAACCTCCTTCTATTATCCTTCTGCCATGAAAAAGCTGCTATTTCCTTGTATAATAATTGTACCTTTCATAGGATTTTCACAGAAAAAATTTGATTACAACTGGCTGTTGGGCGTTAGAACTGACACTGGTTATCCTGAAAACTGCCTGAACAAACTTGACTTCAACAATTCGGAATTAAAAATTCTAAGAGATACTGTTAGCTCTGAGTTATTTTCAACAAACTCTAGTATTTCCAATAATCAAGGGGAATTGCTTTTTTATTCTAATGGTTGCTATATTAAGAATAAGAATCACCAAATTATGTCCAATGGTAATAACCTAAACCCTGGACAAGTATATGAAGATAATTGTCCTAACTATGGTTACACTGCAAATAGAGGCCTGATGATACTCCCCCAGCCCGGCAGCGACCACCGCTACTACGTAATTCATCAGGCCTTCAAGATATTCGACAGCCCGCCCTACTACCGGATTGACAAGCTCTACTACACGGTGGTGGACATGACGCTCAACAACGGGCTGGGCGACGTGGTGGAAAAGAACCAATTAGTGGTGGAACACACCCAATATGCTGGCATCCACGCCGTACGCCACGACAATGGCGTGGACTGGTGGATAATCGCACTGGCGCACGGCAACAACGAGTACTTCAAGCTACTGCTCGACGAGGACGGGCTTTCGGTGGTTGACACCCAGACCATCGGCGACGAGGCATTTGTGAACGGGGGCGGGCAGATGCTCTTCTCGCCCGACGGCACGAGGTACGCCAAGTTCGACTTCAAGAACCAACTCATGCTCTTCGACTTCGACCGAGCCACGGGCCAGTTGGCCAACTACCGGAACGTGGTGGTCACGGACTCGTCGGCCTTCGGCTTCCACGGGCTGTCCTTCTCGCCAAGCTCCCGCTTCCTCTACCTCAGCACTCAGCGCCAGTTGTTCCAGTACGACCTGCATGCCGCCGAATTCGAGTCGTCCGGCGTGCTCATCGGCGAGTACGACGGCTTCCTCTTCAACGACCTGTTCCAGGTCATGTTCCAGAAGATGCAGCTCGGCCCAGACTGCCGCATCTATATGGTGCCCCATGCCCCGGCGCCCTACCTCCACGTCATCAACCACCCCGACGAGCCGGGCCTTGCCTGCGGCTTCGCCCAGCGGGGCATCGAGCTGCCCTGCACTGCCAATTACTCCCTGCCCAACTTCCCCAACTACCGCCTCGGCACTCCCTACCCAACCTGCGACAGCAATATCGTCTATGTGTCGAGCGGATTTGCGCCGCCGCCGCCCGTGCAGGAGATAATGGTCTATCCCAACCCAGCCAGCGGGCAGGTGACGGTAGCCTTGCCCCTGCCGTTGTACAAGGGGGCCGTTTGGTCGCTGTGTGACCAGCTTGGGCGGGAGGTGGCGAGGGCGTTGTTGCCGGTGGGGCAGCAGGAGGCGCAGTTAGGTGTTGAGGGTTTGGCAGTGGGGCTGTACTTTTGGCGGGTGGAAGGTGACGGTAACGTGCTGGGGAGCGGTAAGCTCATCATCGCAAAATGATAAGACATGACAATGGCAAATCAATTCACCATGGCCACTGTTTCATCGGCCGCTTACCCATGTCGGAGACATGGTGATATGGGGTCGGGAGACTTGAACCAGCGGGGTCATCATCAAATAATAACCCAATCGGGTGGAGGCGGATTGCCTCCACCCGATTTAAACCACACTGCCATGAAAGCACATTTGTCGCTGTTCATTGTTTTTACTATTGTTGTCAATGTCCACGCTGTTAATGGGCAAAATACATTTAATAAATTGATTTACTTGGATTTTCCCTCTACTAATTTTACTGGTGTAATAGCAACCGACAGTTGCTATTTCGTAAAAGGAACTTTCAGCGATACCATAACTCCAGCAAGAATCGGAATAATGCTTGCAAAATTTAGCTTGGATGGAGATATAGAATTTGTTAAATCAATTAAACATCCTGATAGACTATATTCAAGTGACTATTGCAATCTATTAAAAGGCAATAACGATTCATCAATGTTTGATATAGGAATAGTTGGCGACAGTATAAGCCGCTGGGGTATGTTGATTAAATACTCTCCTCAAGGAGACACGGTGCTAACCAAAGATTATAGAAGTGTATTATATCCTACACTTGATTATTTTGTTTCTCGTACGGTATGCCAAAGGGAGGACGGGGGATTTGCCATTTTATTTGGCCATGAATCAATACCCTTATCCGATTTTGACATATCCATGTTGTTATTGGATTCTGCTTATAATATACAACAATACAAGGTATATGGCAGCACCCCGCAACAAGAGACGGCAAATTCGTTGATATTGGACAGCGATGGCGGCTATATCATAGGGGCCAGCCGAGAGAACACCAATCAGGTATGGGAGAACTATACCAGCCGTTGTTTTTTGATAAAGACGGACAGCATGGGGAATGTCGTCTGGCAGTGGCTTTCGCCGCAGGGCCAGCTTTGGGGCGAGGCGGAGGCCTTGTTCAAGACCTCCGACGGCGGCCTCGTGGTAGCGAGCAGGCGGGGGCAGGAAGTGAATTTTCCCGTAGCGAATGTCAGCCTGCTATTTTGGGACGCCTATGTCTTCAAATTGGACGCCAACAGGAACCTCGTCTGGAGCACGCCGCTCAGGGGGCACGAATCCAACCCCAGCAACCGGATTACGGAAATGGTGGAGGCGATAGACGGGAGCGGGTACGTGATAACCGGGCAGGTGGTGGACAGCCTACAAGGGCCGGAGCCAGTGCTCGGCACCTGGCTGGCCAAGGTCTCTCCCGATGGCGACAGCCTTTGGGCGAGGCATTTCACCTGGCACGAGGACGAGCTATGGGCACCTTGGCCTTGGAGTCTGGCCGCCACGCCAGATGGAGGCTATGTGGCAGTTGGTATTTCTTTGAACGTGGGGCAAATAGCACCCGGCTGGATACTGAAAGTGGATTCCTTTGGCTGCCTCGTGCCGGGCTGCCACCTGCCCAACGCCGTAGTTGAAGAAGGCAAGCCAACAGTTAAATTATCCATCTACCCGAACCCTACCGCTGACTTCCTGAACTTCCACGTAAAAGGGCAACTGTCCGCTGGAAATGCAAGCATCAGGATTGTCAGCGAAGCTGGCCAAGTCATGAAGCAGGTTCAAAAAATATCGCCCGATGAAACGGTAATTTTGCCTGTGGCAAACTGGCCATCCGGCGTCTATTTCCTCCAATACCTCAGCGAGGGCCAAACCATCATTTCCGAAAAATTCATCAAAATCTGAACAACATGAAAAAGCTGACAACACTAATATTTTACTTTGCTGCATTGGGATGTGCCTTTGGCCAGACAGAATGGGCACCCATCGGCATGAAGTGGTGGGTGCTGGTACAGGCCGATTTTCCCTTCCAAGAATTCTACAATACCTACGAATGCACAAGGTCGGTGGATACTCTCGGCCACAACTGCAAGGTCGTGCATGAAGTGCCTTTCGATAATGTGGAACGGGACTTACTTTTCTATCAAGAAGGTCAGAAAGTTTTCATGTACAATGACACCAGTGAGCTGTTCATGCTCATTTTCGACTATGCCAAACAGGCGGGCGAGCAATACGACATTGTGGCCGGGCCGGAGACCTATAATTTTCTGGTTGACTCCGTGACGACCACAACGCTGTCGGGCGACGATATTCAAGTGCAGCATGGCAGAATACCGCACCCACAAGACCCCAATGAGCCGTCCCTACAGGCTCGGAATAAGGTCTATGAAGGTATTGGCACTGAGATAGGGCTTTGGCCTGAATTCCCCACGCTAGCTACGTTTGAAGTTTGGTACTACCTTGTCTGCGCCTTAAAACCCGATGGGAAGCTGTACTCGCTGAACCCCTTGCTGGACGTGGATTGCCCGGCATTGGCCACATCAACTCATACTGTATTATCGGAGGAGCCTTCCGTTTACGTTTCCCAACCCTGCTTTGGGGAGTTCAGCCATAACCGTTGCTGTTGAGCCAATTGGCTCCATTCAATCTTGGGAATTGCTTGACCAATTTGGGCAAATCAAAAAGCGGGTCATTGTGGCTTCTATGCAACCAGAGATAAGGGTATCGGTGACGGATGTAATGCATGGGCTGTATTTTTGGCAGGTGGAAAGTGAGGGGAAACAGGTAGCGAGTGGAAAACTCGTCATTGCAAAATGAAATAGACGCCGAAATGCCGAGCGGCCATCAGTTCTAACCTATTGCTTCAGCCCTTCAAGGAACCGCAACGTATCATCCAAGGAAGGCAGAATAGTCGTCTCCCCCAAATTGGCCGTATGCTGTGAGGCCATGAGGTAGCCCGTGAGCAGGAGGTGGCTATTGGGCACGGCGGCACGTAGGTTGGCGAGGTATCGCTGGAGCGGTTCCCGGTTGAAGGTTTCGGAGAGCACGGTGAAGACGTAGCCGGGGCGGTGGATGTCGCAAGCATCCTTGAGGTCAACGAGGGCGAGGTTGGCACCGAGGTTCACCACCTGGAAGCCCCGGCGCTTGATGAGCAATTGCATGAAGAGGATGCTAAGCTCCTGCTGCTCGTCCTTGGGCAGGTAGAGCACAAACTTGGGAGCCTTGCGGTCGCTCACGAGCGGCTCTTTCTCGATGGCGGCGATGAGCTTGTTGCGGATAAGCTGCGTGATGAAGTTCTCCTGCACGGGCTTGATGGAACCCGTCAGCCAGAGCAGGCTCAATTTTTCCATGAAAGGATACACCACCTCCAACATGGCACGCTCGAAGCCGAGCTGCTCCACGTGGTTGTCAAAGATGCGTGAAAACTTGATTTCGTCCATCTCGATGACCGCCAGCGTGAGCACGTCCAACTGTGCATCCAACTCAAACTTGAAATTGGAAACCTGGCTCACCTGCTCCATAAGGTCTTCCTTGGTCATCTCGGCGATTTTCGAAATGCGGTAGCCATGGCGGTTGAGCAGCGCCACGTTGAGCAGTTGTTGGAGGTCTTCGTCCTCGTAGAAACGGATATTGGTATCCGTCCGCTTGGGCCGAAGGATGCCGTAGCGCTGCTCCCATATCCGTATCGTATGGCTCTTGATGCCGGATAGCTTTTCTAAATCGCTGATGGAATAAATCGCCATTGTTTGGAAGACAGGATGAGGATTCAAGGATTGAAGAACCGAAGATTTGATTGGAAACGAAAAAAACGAAACACCAAGTCCTGCGGTACTCAAGTACCTAAATCCGTTCTGTAACATTGCGTTGCAAAAAAGGTTTACGTACCTGCAATCCAACTGCCTTAAACTCATGCCAAAAAGACGCTAAAATCGCTGGAAAAATAAATCGCTGGATTTATTTAAAAAACCAATCCCTGCAAGGGTTTCTGTCCCTTAAATTCAAATCTTGTTTTTTCACTACTCCCAAGAAGGAGCTGATTGGTTGGATTTTGGATTTTTGCCTACCTTGGCCTTCCTTCGGAAAGGGCACACATCCTGCAAATGAGCACTACCGATGAACGACAAACGCACCTAATTGGTACAAAATTAACGATATGAAAATGACTGCCGCACAGTTCAAACACTCGCTTCACAGAATTGTGCTCTCCATCCTGTTCATGACTTCGCTTGCCTTTTTGGCCGCAGGCCAAACCTGCACTTTTACCATCCAGATGTTCGACACCTTTGGCGATGGCTGGAACGGCAACGTGCTGACGGTGGTCTCAAACGGCATCACGACCACGCACACATTGAATAACGGCGCACAGGGCACCTCCACCTTTCAGGTAACGGCTGGGCAACCCGTCTCGCTTTCCTGGACACCAGGGTCGTTCCCTGCAGAGCCTTATTTTGAGCTGCTCGACCCCGACGGCGTTCCCATTTTTACCGCTAACTCCATCGTGCCAGCCGGATTTTTGTACAGTTTCACGGGCTATTGCCCCAACTGCCCCAGCTTAAACCCCAATTCCATTACCATTCCCCAAAACCAAGTCACCGACTCATCGGCCTTTGTCAACTGGCCCAACCAGCCCGGCGTGGCAGCATACTGGATAGTGGAGTTCGGCCCCGCAGGTTTTCCGCTTGGCACGGGCATCAGCTTCCAGACAACAGCCTCGCAGGCCACGCTGCCAGGCTTGAACCCATGTGTTGAATACGAGGTCTATATCACCACGTTTTGCGGCGTTGACAGCCTGAGCAATCCCTCCGGCCCCAAGACTTTTACCACCAAATACACGCCCAACCCGCCCGGCACGGCCACTTGTGAATATACTTTCAACCTCTTCGATTTATTTGGCGACGGCTGGGACAATGGGGCATTGGAAGTGCAGCACAATGGCATGACCTTTACTTATACCATACCTTTTGGCAACCAAGCAAGCTACACCTTGACCGCCACCAGCAACGTGGCCATTGGGGTCAGTTATTTGCCCAGTTTTTACCCCAACGAAGTCTCTTACGAGGTCGTTGACCCAAATGGTGACATCATCTTCGCCGATGGCCCTAACCCCGAGGAAGGACTGGTCTTCTCAACGATTGCCTGCCCCTCCTGCGCCGAACCCAGGGATGCCTGGATGAGCGACGTGAATGCCACCAACGCCCGCTTTGCGTGGGCGCCAGCTGTGGGCGCTACGGGGAACTACCTCATCGAGTACGGCCCGATGGGCTTCACAAGAGGCACTGGCACGGGGCTTACCGTTCCTTCGGGTCAGCTTTCCTATGTACAGCTTACGGGGCTTAGCGAAAACACCTGGTACAACGCCTATATCGTGCTCGATTGCGGCACGGAATTCAGCAAGCCCATCGGCCCGCTCCTATTCAAGACCCTCTGGATGAACGACCTCGGCGTCAGCGGCATCACCATGCCCAATGCTGGGGATTGCAACCTGAGCGGAAACCAAGAAATTGAAGTGTTGTTGACCAATTACGGCCAAGCGCCACAGACGCTTTTTGAGTTTTATTATGCCGTCAACGGAGAGGTGGCCTCCATTCCCGTGCCACAGGACGGCCTCTTCACGGGCGTGCTCGGCAACGACAGCACACAAGTCATACAGTTTGAAACCACTTGGGACTTCTCTGTGCCTGGCATTTACCAAATACAGGCCTGGACGGTACTCGATGGCGATAGCCAAATCAAGAACGATACCTTCACTACAACTATAGTGACGGCCTACCCCAAACCGTTGAAAGAGGATTTTGAGGACAGCTTGATACCTGATACCTGGACCTCCGATGGCCTCATCTATGCCCCTTTTGCGCACAACAACCCAACAAGGGTTTGGGGCAGCAACCTCTACAGCAATAACACCTCAGCGGAATTGACCACTTACCGGGTAGGCCCCATCGAATCGGGCGACTCGCTGACCTTCGACTACCGCTTTGTGGAGTTTTTTGACCCTGAAATAGGCACCCAACTTGGTGCAGGTGACAAACTGGAAGTGCAGGTTTCCGACGATTGCGAAGCAACCTGGGAGACCGTGCTGACCATTGACGCATCCAACCACGTAACGGACAGCGCCTTCACCAGCAAGACCATCTTGCTCAGCCCCTTTGCTGGCACTGCCATCAATATTCAATTCCTCGGCACCTGGGGCAATGGCGACTATTGGCTAGACCTCGACAATATCAACCTCAATGGCTGCCCGGAACAGCTCTACATTGCCGCCGCCGTGCAGGGCACGCTCGACGGGGATTCCACCGGCGTCATCAACCTCTCCCTGCCTTATGACCAAGGGCCTTTCACCTACCAATGGGAAGACGGCGCTGGCATGGCCATTTCCAATGAGCAGGACTTGAACAGCTTGCCCCTCGGCAGCTACACCGTCACAGTGACCAGTTCTTTTGGCTGTACAGGCACCAAGACCTTCAGCATCGGCATTTTCGTGGCCGCCGACGAGGTGGAGGGTGTGGAACAAATCAGCCTCTACCCGAACCCCACAAGAGGGGAAGCCTTCGTAGATGTAAGGCTATTGAAAAGCATGGACGTGGAACTGCGCCTGTTCAGCATGAGCGGCCAATTGGTCTTTGCTTCGCAACAAGTCAACACTACCGGCTTCAACCAAACGCTCGACCTCATCGGCCATGCGCCCGGTATGTACTTCCTCCAAATCATTGCCGACGGCAAGCCGTACCATGCCAAGCTGGTGGTGGCAAGGTGGTAAGGAGTTGGCAGTTCGACAGATCTTGTCCCGACCCCAACTCAACCTTTGTCTTCTCAATTTGTATTTACTGGGAAAATAATTTCACCAACATAACCGCAAGGACAGGACAGGTAAAAACAACAGGATAGGGCGAACTCGCCATCGTTTTACTTTTCCCTTTGTGCTTTTAGGCAAAAAATGAAAATCGGCATCGTTTGTTACCCCACATTTGGCGGCAGCGGCGTGGTGGCCACTGAGCTTGGCATGGCCCTCGCAAAGCGGGGCCACGAGGTACATTTCATCACTTACCGTCGGCCAGCCAGGCTTTCTGTTTTCCATGAAAACGTCTTTTACCATGAAGTGACCGGCGAAGACTATCCGCTCTTCGAGTACCCGCCCTACGATACGGCATTGGCCAGCAAGATGGTGGAGGTGGTCAAGTTTGAAAAACTGGACATAATGCACGTCCATTATGCCATTCCACATGCCGCCGTGGCCTACATGGCCAAGAAAATACTTTTGCAGGATGGCCGCTACTTGCCCGTCATTACCACCCTTCACGGCACCGACATCACGCTCGTGGGCGACAACCCGGCCTTCAAGCCCGTTGTGGAGTTTTCCATCAACAAATCGGACGGCGTGACAGCAGTCTCGCACTTCCTTCGGGACGAAACCCTGCGCAAGTTCAGCATCTCCACCGACATCAAAGTGATCCACAATTTTGTGGATTTTGAGCGTTTCCGCAAAATTGACAAAGACCATTTTAAGAAGGCGATTGCCCCCAACGGCGAGCGCATCATGACGCACACCTCCAATTTCCGAAAGGTGAAACGGGTGGAGGATGTCATCAGGGTGTTTGAAAAGGTTCATCGCGCAGTGCCGAGCAAGCTGCTGCTCATCGGCGACGGCCCCGAGCGCCGCCATGTCGAAGACCTATGCCGACAAATCGGGCTTTGCGATGAAATCCGCTTCCTCGGCAAGCAGGACGCCGTTGAGGAACTGCTTGCCATCTCCGACCTGTTTTTCATCCCCTCCCAAAGTGAGAGTTTCGGCCTTGCCGCCCTCGAAGCAATGGCCTGCGAAGTACCCGTCATATCATCTAACGCCGGAGGCCTGCCCGAAGTGAATATCCACGGCAAAACCGGCTTCCTCAGCGACGTGGGCGACGTGGAAGCCATGGCCCAACACGCCATTGCCATTCTGGGCGACGACCAGGTGCTGCAGACTTTTAGAAAGAATGCGCTTGAACAAGCTCAACGATTCGACTTATCAAGGGTTTTGCCAGAATATGAAGCGTATTACGAAGAGATAATAGAAAGGTCAGCCGTTAGGGTGGATTGAAAAAACAGTTTGCTGATAATTCATTTCTTTTTCGGCGGTTTCACACCCTAAAAAGGGAAATAAAAAAAGTGTATTTGCGAACCTACTGGCCGCAAATACACTTTTTTTAAAGGGAGAAAGGAATGTTGCTTAATCTTAAGTATGTCGATGAAATGAGTTTAGATTTTGAATTTTCACAAAACATTGACAAACAACGCTTTGCAAGAACTCGATACTCGAAACTAACACCTCGAAACTACTTACAACCTTGCTATCACTGTTTTGTTCCCCTTCACCTTCTGGCCCATCTGCACTTCAATCTTGGCATCAAGCGGCAAGAAGAGGTCAACCCGTGAGCCAAACTTGATGAAGCCGAAGTCTTTGCCCTGGTGTACCTGATCGCCCTCGTTCACATAGGCCACGATGCGCTTGGCCATTGCCCCGGCGATTTGGCGGAGCAGCACTTCGTCCTCGCCATTGTCAATCACGAGGGTGGTGCGCTCGTTTTCGGTACTCGATTTTGGGTGCCAAGCTACGAGGTATTTGCCGGGATGGTAGCGGAAGTAGTTCACCGTGCCACTGACCGGGTTGCGGTTCACGTGAACATTGGTAGGCGACATGAAAATGGAGACTTGCAGACGCTTATCGTCGAAGTATTCGCCTTCGTGGGCCTCTTCGATGACCACTACCTTGCCGTCGGCGGGAGCATAGACGAGGTTGTTGTCGGCCACCATGATTTCACGGCGGGGGTTGCGGAAAAATTGGAGCACGAGCAGGAACAAGACAGCAGATACGATGATGGAGGCCTCAAAAAAGTCTGGTAAAAACGTCTTGACCAATAGGTTGACAACGAGTAAAAACGATGCCGTACCGATGAGAATCTTGTGTCCTTCTTTATGGATTTTCATTGCTTATTACTATGTTTAACAACGGAAGAACAAGGCTTCCGCCAAAAGGGTTGTATGATTGTCGCTTAAATGGGGTGCAAAAATAACCCAGTTTCTGTTATTTTATTTCAAATTCGATGCCCAGTCAAAATACCGCCTTCCAAAACGAAGGCCCAACCGTTGGCAACACGCAGTTTACAGTCGGGTTTTAATTCAAAAGGCAATATAAATGACCGCTCCAGCAGTGCTGTCAGGTGAAACGACCAAAGCTGTCCGTCCTTCACATAAACCAATTGGTCATCCATGACCTGAAACTCCGACAAGCCCAGCAATGAAAGGGATTTCCGGTACTGTCCGAAGATATCGAAAACCAGTACCCCCACTGCTGGGTCGTTTACGAAAACGGTCTGCTCCCGTTCCAAAAGGAAATTTGGGTGCAGCGACCGCCCGATTGAGAGGCTCAAGTCATTGCCCTGTACCACTACCGTGCCATCGGCCTTTATTTTTTTTAATAAAAAACTGGCCTCGTCATAAACCCATAGTGCACCGTCGCTCGCCATGCCCACGGCGTCGGCCCGTTGGAAGCCCATTTGCATCAGGTTGAACTGGCCGCTAATGTTCAACGTGCGGTCAAGCGTTAGCACGGTTTGGTGCTGCGCAAAAAACAACAACAAATGAAATGGGTTCGTGGCATCGAGCAAGGTGGCCTCACCGAGCGTTCGGTTGGGGTATCGGAACTGCTCTTGGCCATCGGGCGTGTACTTAACTACTTGATTATTAGCTGTTATGGTGTAAACATTGCCGAGGTTGTCGGTGGTGAAGTTCTTGGTTTTTTCGGGGAAAACGAGGGGAGTTTGGGCAAGGCAGTCATGGGTTTTTCCGAAGAAAACAACAAGAAAAAGCAGCAAGTGGAGGTGGCCGAGCCAATGAGGTGGCACCTCAAAATGGCGCTTCTGTGCGAGCAAATTTGTACTGGCCGTGCCGCCATTTTGAGGCATCGCCTCATCGGATGCACTTGGCAGGCTATTTCCCAAAAACTTTCCCATTGTCATTTTCAAAAAAGCGGAGTTGGAGGTCTTGCCCGTCGAATACGGCGTACGACTGGAAAGAGAGCCAATCGCCCAGGTTCACATAACGGCTGCGGCCATTTTTAAGTGTGTAGTCAATGGGCAGGTGCCGGTGGCCGAACAGAAAATAGTCCACATCGGGCACTTGGTCGAGGTAGTCGTTGCAAAAGCCCACGAGCCGCTCCTTGTCCTCGCCGTTGAAACTGGGTGCGCTGGGGTTGGCCTTTCGGCTGGTGCCGCTGAAGGTGGTCATCATCCAAAGCCCGCCGTTGGGGTGCAGCCGCTCAAAGAGCCATTGGCAGGTTCGGTTGGAGAACACAGCCTTGATGAACTTATAGCCATAGTCGCCCTTGCCCAGCCCGTCGCCGTGGCCGATATAGAATTTTTTTCCCGAAAACTCCCGGGTTATCGGCTCCCGGTAGGTCGGCATGCCCAGTTCTTCCTCGAAGTAGCGGAAGACCCACATGTCATGGTTGCCCGTGAAGAAATAGATGGGCAGCCCCTGTTCCCGCAGGTCGGCGAGGCGGCCAAGCAGGCGCAGGTAGCCCTTTGGCACCACTTTTTTGTACTCAAACCAATAGTCGAACACGTCGCCGACAAGGTAGAGTGCCTCGGCGTCGGGGGCGATGCTGTCGAGCCAGCGCACGATGAGGCGCTCCCGTTCCCGGCTCGTCAGCTTGCCGTTGGTGCCGAGGTGGAAGTCGGAGGCGAAATATATCATGAAGGATTGAAGGATTGAAGGATTGAAGGATTGAAGGACGGGAGGCGCACATTCAATCCTCCAATCCTTCAATCCTTCAATCCTTACTCATGACCGTTCCACAATGCTTGCAAGTCCGCAGCTCCTCGTTGCCCATGAACTCGGCGATGGCGGCCTTGATTTGGGTGCCGATGTCCTTGAGTGGGAAGCCAGCCTCGTGGAGCTTGTTGTTGCAATTTTCGCAGAACCACATCAGCTTGTCAATCTCGCCGGGGTTACGGTAGCGCTCAATGACGATGCCGACGGTATTGGCGGGCCGCTGTGGGGAGTGCGGGATGCGGGGCGGCAGCAGGAACATCTCACCTTCTTTGATATGGATAGTCTCCGGTGTGCCGTCCTCGTTGATGATTTTCACGGAGATGTCGCCCTGAAGTTGGTAGAAAAGCTCCTCGCCGTCTTCCCAATGGTAGTCCTTGCGGCCATTGGGGCCACCGACCATCATCACGATATAGTCGTCGTTGTCGAGGTAAATCTGCTTGTTGCCTACTGGCGGCTGGAGCAGGTGGCGGTTTTCCTCCGCCCACTTCATTACGTTGAAAGGTTTTTGCATGATTTCGGATTTCGGATTTCGGATTTCGGATTTCGGATTGGAACCCAAGCCAAAATTCAAAATCCTGCATTTCTTGACTTACTTTCGCCCGTTGTTTTCACCAAAAGGCGGCGCATTTGCAAAGGGCAAATGAACGCATTTTTTTCAATCAAATAAAAGGTCAAGTTTGTGGGATTCAACGGTGCCCCCACTTTTTACTTTGTCCATTTTACTTTTTCCTTTGTCCTTTATACTTTTTACTTGTTCCAAAAATGAACTTAAACCTAACCGGATACAACGCCCTCGTGGGCGGCAGCAGCAAGGGCATCGGGCGGGCAGTGGCCGTGGAATTGGCTTTGCTGGGCGCAAATGTGACGCTCATGGCCCGCAGTGCCGAGCGGCTTTCCGAGGCATTGGCGGGGCTAGATACCAGCAAGGGCCAGCAGCACGATTTTCTCGTGGCCGATTTTGCTGATGTTGAGGATTTACATAAAAAAGTCCATGGCCTCGTGTCGGGCAGGCTCATCCACATCCTCGTCAACAACACGGGCGGCCCACCCGGCGGCCCGGCCAGCACGGCGCAGGTCGGTGAGTTTTTGCAGGCATTCAACAACCACCTCATCGGCAACCATACGCTGATGCAATTGGTTCTGCCGGGGATGAAGGAGGCTGGCTTTGGCCGCATCATCAACATCATCAGCACCTCTGTGAAGCAACCCATTGAGGGGCTTGGTGTGTCGAACACTATCCGGGGAGCTGTGGCCAATTGGGCGAAAACGCTGGCCACGGAGCTTGGCCCGCACGGCATCACCGTGAATAACGTGCTGCCCGGTGCCACCATGACCGGCCGTTTGGAAGAAATAGCCAATGCCAACGCCGCCAAGTCCGGCAGCACGGCAGACGCTGTTTTCGAGCATTGGCAAAAGGAAGTCCCGCTGCGCCGCATCGCTGATCCCAGCGAGGTGGCCGCTGCGGTGGCGTTTCTGGCATCGCCCGCTGCATCCTACATTTCTGGCATCAATTTGCCGGTGGACGGGGGGAGGACGAAGAGTCTTTAGTTCGTCAGTTGGCAGTTGGCAGTCAGTTAGCAGTTGTTCAGTCTTTTAGCCGTTGGCTGCCTTCGGACTAATAGACTAAATTACTTCGAGACTGACTGCCAACTGCCAACTGACTAACTGCCAACTTAAAGAATGAATCCAGAAGAATTCCGCCTTTTTTACAACCAGACCATCCACCCAGAGCTGATGCGGTTGGACAAGCAGCGGCTGCGCATGTTGCGGCTTGTCAGTTTTTCGGCCATACTGATGCTGGGCGTGGGGGGGCTGGTGTTTGCATTGTCGGAGTTCTTGTTTGCTGCGCTGGCATGCCTTCCGTTCATGGGCTATATCGCCATGGTGGCTACCAGGATTCGGCGCTTCACCGACGATTTCAAGCCAAGGGTGGTGCGGTTGGTGCTGGACTTCATTGACGATGGGCCGCTCTTCGGCGATTTGAAATATGACGCAAAGCGGAAGATTCCCTTCGAAAAATTCATGAAAAGCCATTTGTTCATCACCAGGCCTGCGGTGTACGATGGCGAGGATTTCATCGAGGGGCGCATCGGCGATGTAGAGTTTGAGATGAGTGAACTGAAAGTGGAAGAGTTTTCGAGGGTGCGGCAGCGGCTCGACTCAGTGTTCAGGGGCGTTTTCCTTCGGGCAAAATTCAAGCATCCTTTGAAAGGCTCGGTACTGGTGGTGCCGAGGGCAAAACTGCCTTATCTTTCAGAGACTTTGAAGGTTTTTGTGCGCCACGGTGGCCAACTCATGGACAATTTTATCAAGAACCCAACATTCCGAGCAATGTACATCACTTATGCCCACCGCAACACAAAGGTAACCGACCTGGTCACGGAAGAATTGATGTCCTTCATTCTCAACTATCGCAAGAACAAGGGCGAAGTTTGCCTGTCCATCAGCGGCGAGAACTGCTATATGGGCATCTGGAACGAAAAAGACATCTTGGAACCCAACATCTTACAATCAAATGTGAGCTTTGAACTCGTGCGGGAGTTCTATGATGATATTTACATGGCCCTCTACGTTGTCCAAGCTTTGGACAGGGCGCATTGAAATTGGCAGCAGCCCCCTAATCCTTGTAATCCTCCGAATCGTTTTCAGAAATCACCAAGGGAATGCGCTCCAAGCAATTTTTTCGTGTGCTATTTTTTTTGATATTTGCGCCCCATTCAACCCGCCAGAATCAGCAGGAATTAACGCCCAATGCTATAATTTGTGAGGGTTCGGAGTGCTTTGGGAGGAATTGAAAAATTTCCCCATAAGCATCCAAATGCGAAATTGTTGCAGCTTATAAATGGACTCAATGCTTACCAAATATGCCCAATTGCTCGTCCGGTACTGCCTCAGTATCAAGGAGGGAGAGCGGCTATTTATCAGCACCACCACCTTGGCCGAGCCGCTGGTGCGGGAGGTCTGGCGGGAGGCGCTACGGGCCGGGGCCATCGTGGAAGTGGACATGGCCTTCCGGGAAAAGGCCCGAATCCTTTACGCAGAGGGAAGCGAAGCTCAACTCCGCCACATTTCGCCCACCTACCGCCAAGCAATGGAGGAGTTCGACTGCTACCTGAACATCATGGCGCCGTTCAACCTGCGGGAAGACCAAAGCGTTGACCCCAAGCGGACGGCCATCCGGCGGGAGGCTACCAAGGATTTGAACAAGGTCTATTTTGAGCGCACGGCCACTCGCTCCCTCAAGCGCAACCTTTGCCAGTACCCGACGTTAGCCAATGCACAGGAAGCGGGCATGTCGCTGGAGGAATACGAGCAGTTCGTGTTCAACGCCTGCCGCCTCTATGAAGACGACCCTGCCGCCGCTTGGCTGGAGGTGCGCCGCTCGCAGCAGCATATCGTTGATTTTTTGAACCAAAAAGAGACCGTGCGCTACGTGGGCGACGGCATTGACATACAGTTCTCGACCAAGGGCCGTACTTGGATAAACTCCGACGGCCAGACGAACATGCCCAGCGGGGAGGTTTATACCTCGCCCGTGGAGGACAGCGTGCAAGGCATCATCCATTTCAACTACCCCATCGTGATAGCGGGCAGCATGGTGGAGGGCGTGACACTTTGGGTGGAAAACGGACGGGTGGAGAAGTGGGAAGCCAAGCAAGGCAAGGCGCTTTTGGACGATGCGTTCCAGAACGTGGCCGGGGCAAGGCATTTTGGTGAGGCGGCAATTGGAACAAACTACAAGATTGACCGTTTTACTAAGAACATCCTGTTCGACGAGAAAATCGGCGGGACTGTACACATAGCCATCGGGCAATCATACCTACAGACGGGCGGCAAAAACCAATCGTCCATCCATTGGGATATGATTGCGGATATGAAGAACGGTGGTCAGATTTTCGCCGACGGCGAAAAGATTTACGAGGGGGGGAAGTTCCTTTTGTAGATTTTTGATTGGAAAAACGTGCAAAAAATCAGCTCAATAAATTTTGTAATACAAAAAAAGGCTTGCTTCTTTGCATTTTTCATAAATTTGGCCTTTGATTTAGAAAAACCAAACCATTTAAACTAATTCTAAAACCTTTTTCCCAAAACAACACTATCAAACGTGGATAACAACATTGCATTTCTGGAGCTAAAGTATGGCAACATCTACGGAGGATTCCCCAACTTCTTTGTTATTGCCGAGGTCGCACTTCTTGTATTTGAAGGCCGCACTAAAAAAATCTTCCTCGACACTTGGGTGAACAATGCCGATGTGGACTATGTGAGCGTCTATTCCAAGACCAACGAATTGGGTCACACCATTGGGCGCAACAAGGTCGTAATTAATATGCGTACGGGGCGCACGAGGCCGTTCCTCGAAGAGTTCCATGTGGACAAGCGGGCGCTGCAGTTTTCCTTCAAGCAACTGCGTCCGGTACATAGCCGGGTGAAGAAGTTCATGTTCGACTCCATGCGCAAGTACAATATTGACACCATCCTCACTTTCGATGGTCGTCGTGACGTGTTCCTCTGCGAGCGTGCCGGTGTGCGCTTTGGTCGCATCGAAATCGTTGACCTCCAGAAGGAACTCAACAAGGAGACAGATTACCTGTTCTCCTTGAACAAACTTGCCGTCATCACGGGCTTCGACATGGACGGTTCTTACCTGCGCTCCAACAACTTGGAGTACTGGTTGCACCCCATCGCCGCCAAGCAGCTTCATCCAAAGTCTGCTGCATGGGACGCCGCCCGTCTGCTGATGATCCACAATGAATTCTACGAGCACCGCCCCGACTTCCTCGTGCGGGCACAGAAACTGCTCGACAAGATTCAGTCCTTGAAAGATGTGGAAGAAGGGGAATAAGTGAATCCTGTTCTTTTCAACCATAAAAAGAGGCCGAACCAGTTAGCACTGCGTTCGGCCTCTTTGTTTTTGCACCTTATTGGTGCCTATCGGATAGGCGATTAATCTGCAGGTTCAGACAGCCATGAATCCTTGCCCCACGACCAGCCGAACCGCAGCGATAGCTGGGCAAATGGTGATGAAACATCTTTGTCATTCGGCGCTGGAATACTGGTATTGGAAACGAACCGATAACCGCCCTCAAAGCCAAGGCGGAACCAACGGAACACGTTCACCTCGAAACCGCCTGAAGGCTGCACCACAAAAATAGTATCATCGTAGCCGTCCTTGAACTTGAGCTTGCCACTACCCATCAGGAAGCTAACCCTTGGGTGGATGACTTTATGGGGCTGGTATGCAAAGCCGAGCAGCAGGCCCCGGTAGTCCAAGTCGAATTGGCCGGTAACGTCGGTGGACTCCTTGCTGTCAATTCCCCCAAAGCCGATGGTTAATACCTTGTTGAACTCCGCCCCGAAGAAACCGCCCGCCATGCCGTGGTTATTGCCGCCGAAGCTCAGGCCGATATTGCTACCGCCCCAAATACCGCTCAGGCGCAGCCCCGTGCGCCCCATGAGGGTCTCGTCTTTCTGTGAATAAAGATTGGCAGCCAGTGCCACGAACGCCAAAAAGGCAAAAAATTGTTTTTTCATAACAGTCAGGTTTTGATTCAAACTGCCAATATACGGCGATGGAAGCGAGGTAGGCAAGCAGCATATCCCCTGCTTCGACCAAAGCCAAGATTCTTGGGAAGTACGAAAGGCGAATCAGCACCCTAACTGTTTTTACAAGAATCTGACAAACCAAAATAGGGGGCACTTGTTCGTAAACTTGTCATTAGTACACATCCGAGAATAACCCATTGCTTAAAAAGCTATGATTTTAGTTGGTGAAAAATGTGTGGCTCCGGCAGGCTCTGTGCTTGACCGGGGCTTTTTAATTTGTCAATGCAGAACAGCCTGACCTAAACCACTCCTTGTTTACCATATTTCTGCAAAGTACGCATGGCCAGCAATAGGCTCACCAAGCATAGGAACGCCCCCATGAGAAAAGGCGCTCCTGCGAACTGGACCGGGGCGGCAGGCTTGGTGAAATAGGAAAACAGCCCCGTCATCAGCAGCGGCCCGATGATGGAGGTAATAGCGATAAGGCTGGTCAAGGAGCCTTGCAATTCTCCCTGTTCATTGGCGGGCACTTGGTTCGAGATGATGCCTTGCAAGGCCGGCCCTGCGAAGCCCCCCAGCGAGAAAGGCACCACGATGGCGAACATCATCCACCCCTTCGTTGCGAAAGCGAACAGGAAAAAGGATATGGAATACACGGCAAGGCCAAAGTAAAGGGAAGGTTTCGACCCAAAGCGGGGAAGCACCACCCTCGTAAGCCCACCCTGCACGATGCCGGTCATCAGGCCGACAAAGGCAAGGGAATACCCTACCATTTCGGTATTCCATCCGAATTTTTTGATGGTGATAAAAGTCCAAGTGCTCTGGTTGGCGTGTCCGGCAATGTAAATGGCCGTGAGTGCCCCGGCGAGGCTAAGCACCACGGGGTAGCGTCGTAGGTTGAGCAACGAACCGAGCGGATTGGCACGGCGCCAGTCGAAAGAGCGGCGGTTTTCGGGCTTGAGCGACTCGGGCAGGACGAAATAGCCGTAGAGCCAATTGATCAGCGCCATACCGGCAGCCACAAAGAAGGGAGCACGTAGTCCAAAATACGCAGATACCAACCCACCAATCAGCGGCCCGATGATAAAGCCCATGCCGAAAGCTGCACCGATGAGGCCGAAGTTTTGCGCCCGCTTCTCTGGCGGGCTTACGTCGGCAATATAGGCCGAGCAGGAGGTGAACGAAGCGCCTGTGATGCCAGCGAGCACCCGCCCCACGAAGAACCACCATATATTCGGCGCAAAACCCGTGATGATGAAGTCAATGCCGAAGGCAAATAGCGAGGCCAGTATGACAGGCCGCCGCCCATAGCGGTCGCTCAGTCCGCCCACTATGGGCGAAAAAAGGAACTGCATGGCCGCATAGGTGAACATCAGCACCCCACCCCAACGGGCAGCTGTGGAAATATCGCCTCCGGTCATTTCTTCCAGTAGGCTGGGCATAACGGGGATGACTAGGCCAAAGCCAATGACATCGAGCAGCAAGGTGATGAAGATAAAGCTGAGGGCGGGTGTACGGGACATGAAGAATGGGTGATTGCTGGTCAGGTAAATTCAATGGAACGTGTTGCTGGGGGTGGGCAAAAATATGCACGAAAAACTCCTGTCTTGGAATTATTTGCAGCCGAGGGTGAACAATGTACACAACCACAACAGTCCCAAACCGGAAAGACAGGATTCTGCTTTCTCAGACGACAAGCCAAAACGCCCCTCCATTTTCAGAGAATTTTTCAAACATCAAGGCGTCGTTGTCCCATTCTTTTTCACGTATTTTTCCAACCATTGGTTCATTTCCCAAGCCATGTGCATAAGGCTTTCTTTTGCCCTGTAGCCGTGGCTTTCGTGCGGGAGCATTACGAGCCGAACAGTTGCCCCATGCCCTTTCATAGCGCTGTACATGCGTTCGCTCTGAATGGGGAATGTGCCGCTGTTGTTGTCTGCTTCGCCGTGAATGAGCAGTAGGGGCTCTTTGATTTTATCGGCATAATTGAACGGTGACATTTCGTTGTAAACATCTGGCGCTTCCCAAAACGTGCGTTCCTCAGATTGGAATCCAAATGGTGTAAGTGTGCGGTTATAGGCACCGCTCCGGGCAATGCCAGCAGCAAAAAAATCGGTATGTGCAAGCAGGTTGCCAGTCATGAATGCACCATAACTGTGGCCCCCGACGCCTATTTTATTGCGGTCGGCTACGCCCATTTCTACGACAGTATTTACGGCTGCCTCTGCATTTGCCTGGAGTTGCGCTACGAAGGTTTCGTTCGGTTCTTTGTCGCCTTCTCCCACAATTGGCATTGCAACTTCATCGAAAACAGCATAGCCGTTCGCCACCCACAACAAAGGTGAATTTGCGCTGACCCGGATGAACTCGTATGGCGAGCTTGTCACTTGCCCTGCGGCATCGGCACTCTTGAACTCCTGGGGGTATGCCCACATGAGCATGGGCAGTCTGCCGTCGCGGCTCTTGTCGTAGCCAGCAGGTAGGTAAAGGGTGCCCGTTAGCTCAACCCCATCGGAGCGTTTGTACTTGATCAACTCTTTCTTTACCCCCTTCAGCGATGCGAAAGGGTTCGGAAAATTGGTTACTTGCGTCAGCTTGCCTGTGTTCAGGTTGCGCAAGTAGAAATTGGGTTGCTCGTAATTGGCCTCCCGTCTGGTCAACACAATGCCTTGCTTTTCGTCAATGATTGAAATGGGTGTTTCATAGTACGGCGCTTCGGAACGCCACAGGCGGGTTGTTTTTTTTGTGGCCAAATCGAATTTGTCCACAAAGGGCCTGTTGCCTTCCGGTGAAGCACCTTCGCCCGTCAAGAAAAGCGATTCGCCGCCATCGGCGGTCAAAAGCACACCCCTGCCGTACTTATTTGGCTTGAGTTCAAAGCTGCCTGGGTTGGTGTAGCTATCTTCAGACGAGCGGTCAAAAATAACCACTGGTTGTGCAGCTGGATTAGCTGGTTGCCAGCGGCGAGTGATTTCACGGCGGGTTTGCCACCACGACTCGTATGCCATTGCCAGGTTGTCATTGCCCCAGTTGATGCCATCGTAACGAAGGCTAAAGCTGATGCCTTCCTTGGGTTCGCCAGTGAAGGGTGCTTCGAGGTAAAACATCTTGTCACGAACGGCAACTTCCCGTTTTGGGTCGCCACCGTCCTGTGCCTCTACCCAATACAATGAGGCAGGTGCATCGGAGCGCCAAGTGAAACTGCGTGGGCCTTCCTGCACAGCATTGAATCCTTTGGGGATGTTCTCTGCGGCTGGCAGGTCGGCGACTTGGCGCACGGCATTGCCCTTCAGGTCGTAAATGGTAACTGTCTTGGGGAAACTACCTGCTGGCACGATATAAGAAAATGGCCGCTTCAAAGTTGTAACCAAAATGAATTTACCATCAGGTGAGGTACTCGCCCCGCTGAAAATGCCTGGGCTGCCGAAGGCTGTACCTTTGCCCGTTGCGACGTCGAGAAGCATCAATTGGGAAGTACAGTAGTATTCGAAGAGCGCCTCGTCGTATTTGTTTTTGAGCAAATCCTGGTAGGTACGTACGGGAGCCGATTTGCCTTCGTTGGCTTGTACGTTTGGCCCTGGTGGCACAAGCGGTTTTGGGGGCACCACTCCCCGATTGTCGGGTATTTGCCTGTAAATCAACGTTTTGCTATCAGAAAACCAACTGAAGGCAGTTCCCATCGCATTGCTCACCACGGCGTCCGAGAGTTTGCGGGCTTTGGCGCTTGCCACGTTTAACGCCCAAAGTTCGATGCCGTTGGGAAGGGTATTGAGGAAAACCACCGTTGACCCGTCCGGCGACCAAGCGGCATTTTCAATTTTTGGGTTTTCTGGCAATCCGGTGACGGGCACCTCTTTGCCGTCTTGCAAATACCTGATTTTCAATCCCTTGGAGTAGGAAGTACGACTGGGGCCATTGGTTCGGGGATTGATGCGAAGCCCTGCCAGTCGCAGTTCCTCTTGCGCAACTTCCTCGATGGAGGGCAGGCTTGGCCTATCCAGCAGCAACATCTTACTGGCATCGGGACTGATGGAAACGCCGGGCGTTGGCGCAGCGTCAATCAGGTCGGCGATTGCCTGGGGTGGCATTTGGTAAGCAGTAGGTTCTTGTGCGGCAGCTCTAAAAAAGAGTACCGCCAAAATAACAGTGGTGATGGTGCGCATGGTAAATGCTTTTTGTGAAAATTAGTATTGAACGCTAAGGTGGGGATTTCTTCTTGAAAGGCACCAAATCATTGTTCACGCCACAGCCTCCTCCAACACCTTCAAATCCCCATTCTTCAATACTCCAGCCTCAGCGATTGGATAAAACCGTTCTGTAAGTTTTTGCACCAAAGGGTAAGTTGAAAAGCCGCCTTGGTTCAAGCTGGAGTGCATCAGTTGCCGAATAAGCTGCTGGAAACGGTCATACTTTTTAGCTTCGTATTGACTGACCATAAAACCATCATTAGAGTGTTGGCGATGCAGGGCGATGAGTTTGTCCAACTCGGCAAGGTCTTGAATCAAGCCCTTTATTTTTTCGATGCGGAAATTGCTGATTTTCATTGCTTTAGAATTTGATTTCCAAAAAACCTTTCTTGTAAATCTTGCCACTCCGGTTGGGTTGCGTCCTGCTGAAATCATGCAGCCAGTGCAATCTATCGGAATGTGTAAGAACATAAGTTGGGTGTTCAGGCTCATAAACACGGACAAGATAGCCATCAACGCCAAAACTTCCAAGGGCTATAGGGTAAGAAAAGTCTTTCAACTCCTTTGAAAACTGCTCTGCCTTGCGCCAAGAAATAAAAACTACAAGGTCAATATCGTTAGGGTTCAATTTTCTGGTTGCAAAACTGCCATTGACCCAAACCACCAAATCTTCTCCAATTAGTGCCTTTAATTCGGTTAGGTATTTCACCATTTTATCGAATAACCGTCGTCTCGATTCGTTGCCAGTTTTTACAACAAACTCATTTTCAAGTAGTTCCAAGCTAGCCGGGATGGCTTCATAAGGAATCAAAAAACCGTTTTCGTCAAAGTTTAGCATGGTTAAATTAGTTTTCATTTGACCCTCACCCCACCCCACACTCCACCCCCAGCCCCTTCACCGCCGCCACCAAGTCATTGCTCACGTGTACCTTCTTCGCCTTGCTCGTGAACGAAAGGCTCGTCTTGTTCTCGAAGTCCAGCAGCGTCATTTTCAATTGCTGTTGCCCCTTGTGTTCCTTGCAAAGCGCTTCCAATTGGTCAATGAGCGTGGGAGTCAGGTCGGCCACGTTGATTTTCAGGGTGAGCGATTTGACGAGGTTTTTTCCGGCGTTTTCGAGGAGGGTCACCTCCTTTACCTTTAGGCTGAACTCGTCGTCACGCCCCCAGCGGGCCTCGTAGTTGCCGGTGATGAAAACGCAATTGCCCTGCTCGAAAAAGCCCTTGAACTTCATATAATCGTCGCTGAAAAGGCTGAGTTCCAGTGTGCCATGGTAGTCCTGCAGCACGAAAGTGCCGTAGCCCGTGCCCTTCTGACTCACCTTGTGGATGGACTTCACCACGATGCCCGCCACCTTCACGGGCTGGCCTTTCCGCTCCTCCAAATCTTCGAGGGTGCAGGTGATGAAGTTCTCCATTTCCATGCGGTAGTCATCCAAGGGGTGGCCGCTGATGTAGATACCCGTCACCTCTTTTTCCCGCTCTAATTTCTCGATGAGGCTCCATTGGTTGCACTTGGGCGGCTCCGGCTCGGCGATGTCCATGGCGCTGCTGTCGTTGCCGAAGAGCGACATGGCTGCGCTGGCTTGCCGCTCCTGCCAGGCCGTGCCGAAATGGAGTACCTGCTCGATGAAACTATCGTATTTGCCGGAAGGCGCAAAAAACTGCGCTCGGTGGCCCGTACCTTTTTCCTTGTCCTCGAAACAGTCGAAAGCGCCGCCCAGCACGAGGCTTTCCAGTACTTTTTTGTTGGCGGACTTGGTGTCCAAGCGTTTCACAAAATCATAGATGGACTTGAACGGCCCCCGCTTGTCCCGCTCTTTCAGTATATCTTCCACCGGCCCCTCGCCCACGCCTTTGAGGGCGCTCATGCCGAAGCGGATTTGCCCGGCCTTGTTCGAGGTAAAATCCGAGACCGACTCGTTGATGTCGGGTCCGAGCACGGGCACGTTCATGCGGTTGCACTCTTGCAGCAGTTTGGTGATGCCTGTTATGTCACTCTTGTTGTTGGAAAGCACCGCTGCCATGAATTCCGACGGATAATTGGCCTTCAAATAAGCCGTCTGGAAACCCAACAGGGCGTAGCAGGTCGAGTGGCTTTTGTTGAAGGCGTACATGGCGAAGGCTTCCCAGTCTCGCCAGATTTTTGCGCAGACCTTTTCAGGGTGCCCGTTCTTCTTGCAGCCGTCCATGAACTTGTCGAACATCTTGTCCAGTACCGACTTCTGCTTTTTCCCCATTGCCTTTCGCAGCACGTCGGCCTCGCCCTTTGTGAAGCTCGCCAGTTTTTGCGACAGCAACATTACCTGCTCCTGATAGACTGTGATGCCGTAAGTCTGCTTCAGGTACTCCTCCATTTCCGGCAGGTCATAGCTGATTTCTTGCCTACCATGTTTTCTGGCGATAAAATCGGGGATATACGCCAGCGGGCCGGGCCGGTACAGGGCGTTCATGGCGATGAGGTCGTCGAAAGTCGTCGGCTTCAAGTCCTTCATGTACTTCTGCATCCCCGCACTTTCATACTGGAAAATGGCAACCGTCTCGCCTTTTTGGAACAACTCATAAGTCTTGGGGTCGTCGAGCGAGATAGCATCGGGGTCAATCTTCACCCCATGCACTAATTCGATGATTTTGACGGCATCGTCAATGATGGTGAGGGTGCGCAGGCCCAAGAAGTCCATTTTCAGCAGACCCGCCGATTCCGCCACGCTGTTGTCGAACTGGCTGACGAGCAACTCGCTGTCCTTGGCCACCGTCACGGGCACGTACTTCGTGATGTCGTCTGGTGTGATGATGACCCCGCAGGCGTGGATGCCCGTATTGCGCACCGAGCCTTCGAGCTTTCGGGCGGTTTGAATCATGTGGCCAATATCGTCGCTGGCATTGGCTATCTCCCTGAATTTCAAGGCTTTGTCCACATCGTCGGCGGAGTTGAACTTGTCTCGCAGCTCGTTTTCTGGCGTAGCCAAAACGTCTTTGAGCGTCGTGCCGAGCTGCTGCGGGAAGCTCTTGGCCACCTTGTCCACCTCGCCGAGCGGCACGTTCATCACCCGGCCCACGTCCCGCAGGCTCGACTTGGCGGCCATCGTACCATAAGTCACGATCTGGGCGACCTGCATCCGGCCGTATTTATTCACGACGTAATCAATGACCTTGTCACGTCCCCGGTCGTCGAAGTCAATATCAATATCGGGCATGCTCACCCGCTCCGGGTTGAGGAAGCGCTCAAACAGGAGGTCGTACTTGATGGGGTCCACGTTGGTGATGCCCGTGCAATAGGCCACTGCCGAACCCGCCGCAGAGCCACGGCCTGGCCCCACGCTAACGCCCATCTTGCGGGCCGTGCTGGTGAAGTCCTGCACGATGAGGAAGTAGCCGGGGTAGCCGGAGTTTTTGATGACGTTGAGCTCGAAGTTGAGGCGCTCCTCTGTGGAGGCATCTATGCTACCGTAGCGTTTTTTTGCACCTTCGAAAGTGAGGTGGCGCAGGTAATCGTCCTGTGTGTCGAAGCCGGCTGGCACAGGGAAGGCGGGAAGGAGTACGTCCCGCACGAGTTCCAACGGCTCTATTTTGTCATAAATTTCTTGGGTAAAATCAACCGCTTGCGGCACGTCATGGAAGAGGCGGTTCATCTCGTCCTGCGTTTTGAAATAAAAATCGGAGGACGGGAAGCGGAAGCGCTTTTCGTCTTCGAGCAAACTGTTCGTGTTCACACAGAGCAAGATGTCGTGCGGCATGGAGTCCTCCTCTTCGATATAGTGGCTGTCGTTGGTGCAGATGACCTTGAGGTCGTATTTTTTAGCAAAGCCGAGCAACACCTGGTTCACGTCCTCTTGGCTAACACCTGTTTGGTCAATATTGTCCAGCCCCCGGTGGCGTTGGAGTTCGATATAATAATCGTCTTTTCCAAAAAGGTCGAGCCACCATTTGAGCATTTCCTCGGCCCGTTCGGCACCGTGGTGGATGATAGTCTGCGGGATTTCCGCACCTATACAGCAAGAAGTTGCAATCAACCCCTCGCTGTATTGCGCCAGCAGCTCCTTGTCAATACGGGGGTATTTGCCATAAAGCCCCTCGATGAAACCGAGCGAGCAGAGCTTCGATAGGTTTTCGTAGCCCGTGCGATTTTTGGCAAGCAGTAGCTGGTGGTGCCGCACGTCCTCTTCGTTTTTGCTCCGCAAAAACTGCTTTTTGTGGCGGTCCTTCACGAGGTAAAACTCGCAGCCGACGATGGGCTTCAGCCCCCGTTTGTTGGCAGCGTTCACGAACTCGAAGGCCCCGAACATATTGCCGTGGTCGGTCAGTGCGACGGCTTTTTGGCCGTCCCGCACGGCCTTGTCCATCATCTTGCCGATGTCGGAGGCGCCGTCGAGGAGGGAGTACTGGGTATGGCAATGGAGGTGGCAGAAGTTGGGCATTTTGCAAGGATTGAAGGAGAGAAGGATTGAAGGAGAGAAGGATTGAAGGATTGAAGGATTGAATGGGGTGGAAGGGCTTCAATCCTTCTCTCATTCAATCCTTCAATCCTTCTATCCTTCTCTCCTTTCTATTGCGAAGGTAGAACAATTCGAATTGGCTACACGGTTGAGCCTTGTCACAAGTTTTCCACAAAATTGGTTCATTACAAATAGGCTTAGCTCAAAATGTAAGAGGCGTCGGCAGGTTCTTCTGCCGACGCCTCTCGTCCTTTCGATGAAATTTACCCCCGCCTTATTTTATCATCAACATATCGTGCATGATATTCAGTGTTTCGAGCAGGTAAACGTCTTTTTTCACGCCTTTCAGCCACTCATCGTTGCGGGCTTTTTTGCTTTCGTCAGCGTTGATGCTGGCCATATCAACGGGGAGGTTCTGGATGCTGGTCAGCACGTCCTTGTCGAAGAGTTTGTCGTAAACGTTATCCTCCTCGTCCAGCTTCTTGTTCTCGGCAAGGTAGGCGTCGAGGTTCAAGTTATGGTCGGTGTCGTCCCGCAGTTCCTTCACCCTACGTGCGCGTTGGTCAATTTTCTGGAAGACCTCGTTTGACTTGATGCGGGCCTCGGCCAACTGCTTGATTTGTGGCAGCGCTGCCAGTGAATAGACTTTTTGGCCATAAGGTACGGGGTCAATCTGCGTCCATTCCATCGGGAAGTCTTCTTCCTTCTCGCCCGTTTCCACATAGAGCCAGTTGTCGGGCAGCACGATGTCGGGCACTACGCCCTTGAGTTGCGTAGAGCCGCCGTTCACCCTGAAGAACTTCTGCACGGTGAGTTTCACCTCGCCGAGCGGCTTCACTTCGGGGTTGCCGCGCACCACAGCGTCGAGGTCGAAGAAGCGCTGCACGGTGCCTTTGCCGAAGGTGCTGTTGCTCGTGCCCACGATGACGGCCCGGCCATAGTCCTGTAGGGCAGCCGCCAAGATTTCGGAGGCGGAGGCACTGAACTGGTCCACCATGACGATGAGCGCACCCTTGTACTGCACGGATGGGTCGTCGTCGGTGAGCACCTCGGGGGTACGGGAGCGGGACTTTACCTGTACGATTGGGCCTTCTTCCACAAAGTAGCCGCCCATCTTCACCACGTCACGAAGCGAGCCGCCGCCGTTGCCACGCAGGTCGAGGATGATGCCCTGCACGTTGCTCTGCTGCAGTTTTTCCAGTTCCACGGCAATATCGTCGGCACAGCGGCGACCGTCCTTGTTCTGGAAGTCAGCGTAGAACTTGGGCAGGCGGATATAGCCGATGCGCTCGCCCTGTGGGGCGTCAATCAGCAATGACTTGGCGAAGCCTTCTTCCAAAATGACCACGTCACGTGTCACGGTGATTTCCTCTGTGGCGCCGCCTTCAGCCTTTTTGATGGCCAGCGTTACCTTGGTGTTTGGCTTGCCCCGAATGAGTTGCACCACATCGTTGATGACCATGCCCGTCAGGTCGGTCCATTCGGCTTGGCCTTCTTGTTTTACCTTTAGGATTTTGTCGTTTTCCTTCAAAATGCCCTGCTTCCAAACGGGGCCGCCCACGATGATTTCGCTCACCTTGGTGAACTCGCCATCGGTCTGCAGCCTGGCACCGATGCCCTCCAAGCGGCCCGACATGCCGATGTCAAAGTTCTGCTTGTCCACCGGCTCGTAGTACTCGGTGTGGGGGTCGAAGATATTGGTGAAGGCATTGAGGTACATGCTAAGGAAGTCGGTGCGCTTGCGCTTACCGAGGCGCTCGTACCAGTCGTCATAGACCTTGAGGGCATCCTTGCGGGCCTCGGCTTCGAGTTCTTCGTAGTTTTTATTCTTGAAATCCTCCTCGCCCTTGTCCTTTTTCTCCAATTTCTCGGTGAGGCGGGTCATGGTTTCCCACTTCATTTGCTTGCGCCAGTATTCCTTCAGTTCCTGGTCGTTCTTGGCAAAGGGCTTCTTCTCGCCATCCAGTTCAATGGCCTCTTTTTGTTTGAAATCGAAAGGCTTCGACAGCAGGTCACGGTACCAGGCCTGTGTCTTGCGGATGCCCGCCTCCTGCAGTTGCGTGGCGAGGTCGAGGAAGGCGAAGGTGCCCTCGTTGGCCTCGTTGTCAAGCTTCGTTTTCCAAGCCTCCAACTGCTTCACTTCGGCCTGCGTGAGCCAACGGCGGCTGCCGTCGAGGCGCTCGATGAAAAGGCCATGAACCTTCTCTGAAAGGGCATCGTTGACCTCCAGTGGCTGGTAGTGGTAGTAGTTCAGTTCAGTGAGGATGGACTCCATCAGCGTCGCTTCCTTCTGCGCCGTGTTCACTGGAAAATAGAAAGCCAGGAACAGGCCGGCGGCAGCAACAAGGGCGAGCAAGAGACCTTTGTTTTTCATAATCACTTCTTTTAAGCGGTTAACAAATGTTGTGGGTTGAGGATGGTCAATCATCATCTCGTAAGGTTGTTGAACAAATTCGGGCTTCAAAGTTAAGGGACTGCGCCCAGAATCCAAATTTGCCCAACAAGTTTACAATTTTAGCCGTTGATTGTTCAGGGCTAAAACGGGAGGGGGCAGATTTTAACGGCGGTTTAACCACCGTTGTTTAGAGACGCTTTTTTGGGGAAATGATTGCATGGGTGTGGAAAAATCCCAGGGCGTCGGTGTATTTTTGGCCAAATAGCTTGCCAAAGGCATATCTTGGCAGCCAACTTTCAATTAAACTCCATTCATGACCCGTTTGGTGTTCAATATTTTTGTTTTCTGCCTGCTTGCGCTCTCCAATACCAAGGCGCAGGATACCGAGCCATTGCCGACACCGGCGCTCAGCGAAGCCTACGCAAACGAGCCTATCCAACGCCACGATTTCGATACCCAAAAATGGGAATCGCTGAAAAAGGGCATAGACTATTCCTATCCCAAGCAGCAAAAAAAGCAGCCGCAAAAGCGCCGGGGGCTTGATGGCTTTGGCCCAGCCTTCAAGCTAATAGCCATAGGGTTGGTCATAGGGCTTTTGGTGTTCTTGATAGTGAAATTAGGTGGCGGAAAAGACCTTTTCGGCCCGAAGAACTCCAAGTTGAAGCCCGCCGTCAGTGAAGCGGAATTGGACAAAATCGAGGAAAACCTGCACGAGGCCGAACTGAACGACCCCATCCGGCGGGCCATTGCCGCAGGCGACTACCCATTAGCCGTGCGGCTCTATTATTTGGCCATGCTAAAGGAACTCTCGGTGCGCAACCACATCCGCTGGAAGCGGGACAAGACCAACGGCGCTTACCTGCGGGAACTCGCTGGCTCGCCACTGTTCGGAACGATGCAGGAGGTGACGCTCATCTTCGAGCGGGTCTGGTACGGCAAAGTGGAACTGACGCCCAGCGATTTTCAACAATTAGAAACCAGGCTAAAAGCCGCAGTTGCTACCGCAAGCACCTAAAATTTGTCATTCCCGAAGGGAACCCAATCCTTCAATCCTTTTATAAAGTGCTCATCAAAAAGACTTCCATACTGACTGTCGTTGCGGCCTTAGCGCTGCTGCTGCTGCTGTGTTTTTCCAGCGGCTGCAACATGCCTTACAGTTGGGAAGAGCATTATGACCCAAAGAGCAAAGACCCCTATGGCACCTACCTGGTCCACAATCTGCTGAAAACCTATTTTCCAAAGAGCGACCTAAAAATTTTAAAGGACAGCCTCGGCAACAGCCTTGATTCCGGCAGTTTCGTCTTTATCGGCCACGATTTCTGGCTCGACTCAGCAGCCACCGCACAGTTATTGCGTTTTGTTGCCGAAGGCAATAGCGCCTTCATTGCCACGCCCTACCTGCCCCAAGCCCTGTTAGATTCATTGATTGGTTCGGAATGTGGCGAAATCTATGGTTACGAAGAAGAAACAGTAGCGGAACAAGAAGGCTTAGAAGAGGAAGTGACCTTAGACACGGTAGAAGAGGAAGGGGTAGAGGAGGAAGGGGTAGAGGCGGAGGTGATAGAGACGGAAGTGGCAGAAGAAGTCCAATACAATTCAGAGTACACCCTCTCCGACACGGCCGTGAACCTGAACTTCGAGCACCCCAACCTGGTGGACTCGACTGGGCACGACCTCAAGTTCCTTTTCCTTCGAAAAACCATGCAGCACACATGGGCTTATTTCCCCTACGAATACCTATGCGACTCTCAAACAGTCTTTTCAACGATTGGCCGCTTAAATGGCGAGCATCCCTACTTCGTAAAAGCCAGCTATGGCGAGGGCGAGTTTTACCTGCACACCACGCCGCTGGCATTTACCAACCTATACTTGTTGGAAAAACGGGGGCTTGATTATGCCTCCAAGGCATTTTCGCACCTAAAAACCGGACCCCTTTACTGGGACGAGCGGGTATTTAAACCCAAAGGGGACGCTCCCCCGCAGCAGGAAAGCCCCTTGAAATATGTGCTTTCGCAACCGCCGTTGGCTTGGGCATGGTACCTCATGCTGGGCATGGCCCTGCTCTACCTCATCTTCCGGGCAAAGCGGCGGCAGCGTGTCATACCAGTTTTGGAGAAAAACGCCAATACGTCGCTGGAATTCATTGGCACCATTGGGCGGCTGTTTTTCATCAATAACAACCACCGCCAATTGGCCGCCCAAAAAATGCGGCTCTTCCTCATCTTCGTGCGGGAACGCTACCACCTGCCCACCAAGGAACTGAACGAACAGTTTGCCAAGGGCCTCGCCGTGCGCTCGAATGTGCCGGAGGAGCATATCCTCAAAATTCTTAACCTGAACCGCAATATCAACAATTCCGGTTTCCTCTCAGAGGACACACTTGTTGACTTCCACCGACTGATGGAGCGATTTTATAGGGAGTGCAAGTAGGTTTATTTCTTACTAATATGGTTCACCACCCGCCGCACTGTCTTTCGGCGGATTTCCCGTTCCAATTCCCGGTTGATGTGCTTGAGGGAGTATTGGAATTTCAGCTTCAGGCTGTCCTTTAAAATTTCCACAATTTTCAACTTATACGACCCTGGCTCGATATTGTCGCTATAGTCTTTCAGGCACTCGACGAGGTCGGCTTCGAGGTTTTCGATTTTTTCGTCCAAGGAGGTCAGCGCCAGCTCGAACTCGATGTTCACCCGGCGGATGCCTTTTTTCGTGAAATTGATGATTTCACTGATATAAACCGTATTGTTGGGAATGAAAAGTATATCGTCATCGTCGGTTAGCAATGAGATGCGGGAGATGGAAATGTCGGTGACCTTCCCCTTGTGCTCACCGATTTTCACATAGTCATCAATTGAAATCTCATCAGAGAAGCTGATGGCAATGCCGCTGATGATATTGGCGATATAGTCTTTTGTAATGATGGCAATTGCCGCAGCCACGATGGTCAGGCCCGTGAAGAGGCTTTTGATGTCAATGCCGAAAAAACTCAGGATGGTGATAGTGAAAACAGCAGTCGAGAGTAGTATATAAAGGTTCTGGATACCAAGTATGACGTTGTTGGGTTTCTCCTTTGGAATATTGTTCCGCCTACGATAGACCGATGTGCCGACGACGGCCAACAGGTTCAGCCCTAATATGAGAATGCAAAAGCTGAGCAGGATGTTCAGCACGTTGAGGAACTTGACACGGTCGCCTTTTGTCAGGGAGAATATCCGCCTGCCCATGTTGTTCAGGGGTTCTTCCCATTCGTCGGAGCGCACCGTGGCGTATACCAAGCCTATTAAAAGCAATAGCTTTAATACAAATAGGAGGTATTTAACGACCTTGTCCCTGTTCATTATACTGTGGTTTTTATTCATCGTTTAACCATTCATAATTCATCATTAAGCATCTTAATGAAATTAATTTAGGTTGTTTCGCAGGAAGATAGCTGGATATTCAACTGATTTTCAGCTTTTGCAACAATGATAACAATTCCAACAATTTTCAACAATTACTTATTTCACAGCCATTTCTTGTTTTTAAAATAAAAAATCAATGCAACGCTAATGGCAATCATAAAGCCCCAGAGGTAGAAATAGCCGTAATGCCAATGCAGTTCCGGCATATTGTCGAAGTTCATGCCATAGACCCCCACCAAAAACGTGAGCGGCACGAAGATGGTGGTGATGATGGTCAAAATCTGCATTACGTTGTTCGTGCGGAGGCTGAGTTCGCTGAGGTAAAGTTCTTGGATGCCGTTGAGCATGTCCCGGTAGGTCTCCACGAGGTCGGCGATACGAAGCACATGGTCGTAGAGGTCACGCACGAAGAGGCCAGTACTTTCCTCCACCGTGGAGCACTCGCTGCGGGAGAACTTGCCGATGGCCTCCCGCAGCGGCATCACTGATTTGCGGAGCGCCAACATCTGGAATTTCAAGTTGAGGATGTCCTCTTTCACCTGCCTGGAGGGTTTGAGCGGGATTTCGGCCTCCAGTTCCTCCATCCTCGCCTCGAACTTATCGAGCACGTCAAAGTAGTTGTCCACAATGCTGTCAATCAAGGCATAAGCGAGATAATCTGGCTTGCGAGTGCGGATGCGGCCGCTGCCCGTTTCGAGGCGCTCCCGCACGGCCTTGAAGGTGTCGTCTTCATTTTCCTGAAACGTGATGATGAAGTTTTCGCCGAAGTAGATGCCGATTTGCTCTGCGGTCAGCTCGTGGTTGAAGCTGTCGTAGGAAAGTGCTTGCACTACGATGAACACCTCGTTGCCGTACTCCTCGAACTTGGGCCGCTGTTGGGTGTGCAGCACGTCCTCCAGCACGAGCGGGTGTATCTTGAACTGTTCGCCGATGCGTTCAATCAGCTCCACTTCGTGCAGGCCCATGATGTCGAACCAGTTCACCGAGTTGGGGTCAATCGCCAATGGCTCGCCTGCTGGGAACTTCTTGGCCTCGAACCCCTGCTGGTTGTAGCGGATGCGCATGAGCACGGGCTGCTCCATCCGGCGCTCGCCGGTGAACTCTAAGGTGCCGGGCGGTGCGCCGGGGCGCTTGAGTTTTTTTCTGAGTGGCTTTTTTGATTTCATGTTAAAAAAAACAGCGCCGCCAAGTTACAAACTCGGCGGCGCTGTTTTATAAAAATCCATGAAGCGATGAAACAGTAAAACCATGAAGCCATGAAACTCATCACTTCTCCTTCGCCGTCACCCGTTTGTGGTTCTCGATGATTTCCGGCAACTGCTTCACGCCCACCCGGTTGGCGATGATTTTCTTGTCCTTGTCCAGGATGAAGAGCTTGGGCAATGACGTGCCGTAGTAAAGTTGCAGCGCCCTCGCACGGCTGTACGGGTCGGCAGTGATAATCCAGGGCATCTTCTTTTCGTGGATATTCTTCACGGCATCTTCCAGCTCCATGTGAGTTGCTGAAGAAATGGAGAAAACCTCTACGCCCTTGTTTTTCCATTCCTCGTAAAACGGAATCAACTCCTCCGCCATGTGCTTGCAGTGGCCGCAGTTGGGTTTCCAAAGGAAGATAATGGTATAGTCCGCCTTTACATCATAAGGGCTGATGAGGTCGGTGGTGAACTTGTCCTGCACGGGGTCGAAGCGTTGCACCCTTACGTTTGGTGCTTTGTTGCCGACGAGCACATTGCTGTTCATGTAGGCATCATCGGTGATTTTCTTGAGGTTCTCCGGCGTCACCCAATCGGCGATGCCCGTCTTGTAGTATTTATCGGAAAGGTGGACGAACACAGCGTCGAGGCCCATGATTTCGGGGGTGTAGTATTTGTTCAGCAGGTAGGGCAGCAGGTACTTGAACAGTTCCATGTTGCCCCTCGATTTCTCCACCAGCCACTCGGCAGCGACCTTCACGCTGTCGGGGGATTGGAGGGTTAGTTTATCGAGGTAGCGGTCAGCTTTTTCCTTCAAATAGGGTGTGTTCACCCAAACCTCGTCCGAAAAATCGAAGCCGTCCCAGAAATGCGAGCGGTAATAGCGGAACTGGAAGGTGCTGTCTATCGTACCATCGGCTTTCTTGGGTGGTTCCGGGATTTCCGGTTCCTGAAAAGCGGCAATCAGCTTGGCGGTATAAGTGCCGGGGTTGTCCTTGATGAACTTGTTCTGTCGCTCCCGCACAGCCTTGCCAAGGTCGTCCACTTCTTTTTTCAGTTTCGCCTTTTTATTCTCATCCGTTTCAGCAGCGATTTGCTCCTGTAACTTCTTCGATTCCTCCACCTTGCTCGACATATAGCGCTGGTACTCCTGTAGCAGTTCGTTGTCCTTCGAGCCTTTTATTTTAGTGCTTTGGCCGAACTCCGGCGCTTTCGTTGAAACAGAAAACCGCTGCTCGGCCTTCGTCACCACGAACTCGAAGAACTTGTTGTCGGGCGGCATGAGCACGAGATAGATGCCCGGCGGCAATGCCTCCTCCCCTTCAAAGACGTACTTGCCATTGACGAGCGTGGTGGAGTCCTTTTTATAGACCTTGTCCGCCCGGCGGAAGCCGAGGTAGGTTTTTTCGCCAGAATAGTTTTCAATGGTCACGTCTATTTTGTAGCCATTGCCTTGGCCCATCAGGCTGGAATTGAGCAGAAGAAATTGGAAAAGCGCAAGAAAGAAAACGGAATATTTCATGTTTTGGGAAAGATGTTTTTAATCAGCCCGCAAAATTAGGGGGTTTGCAGGTACGAGGCGAGAGGTAGGTGGGGAATTAAGATATTGTTTGAAAAATTGGGGGTTAAAGCCAACGCCGCACTTTTTTCATATAGTTGGAATACGCCTCCCCATGCACCCCCCGCAAATACCCCTCCTCCATCCGCACCTGTATTTGCAGTACCACCCAAGTCAGGGCAGCGGCGAGCAGCGTCAGGGCACTCGGAAGCACGAGGAACAGGCCCAGCATGGTGAGCAACATGCCCACGAAAACGGGGTTGCGGGAGTAGCGAAACAGGCCGCCTTGTACCAGTTCCGTCTTGGCGTTTTCATCGAACCCGACTCGCCAAGAGCGGGCCATTTGCGCTTGCGCAACCAGTACCAAAAGGAGTGACAAATGCAGCAGCACCAGCCCTGTCCATTGCGCCCAAGGGCGCACCAAGTAGTCGGCGGGTAGCAGGTAGTGCTCCCATTGCGGAGCAAAGGCATGGACGGCCAGCACCACGAACGCCAGCCCAAATAGCAGCTTGAACATGCGTCCGATAAAGCCCTGTGCCGAGTCGTCTTTCGGCACTACAAATACCTCTTGTCCCGTCGCCCGCTTCATGTGCCAGCGGGGCAGCAGCATGGTGAGCACGACATAAGCGAAGAAAAACAGCAGTAGGTAGTATTTCATTGGTCGCAAGGTTCTACGGAAAGGACGAGGGCATTCATCCCTGATTCCTCATCCCTCATCCCTATTAGTCTTTTATCGCTTTCGCAAAAAATGCCGCCACTTCCGCCTCCGTCATTGGCTTCAATGGCCGCACAAGCCGGAAGCCCACGAATGGCGAATCGGGGTTCCACCACTTGCTCTTGGGAATCTGTGGGTCACGGGCCTGCCATTTCGCCTCCGATTTCTTGCGGTATTCGCAGGTGCATTCTTCGGCGTTGCTGTCGTAGCTGCCGCCCTTCACGGTGCGGGAGTGGCGTTTGGTGGGTTCAATCCAAGGGTTCGCAGCGGGGTCTCCCTGGATGGTGGTCAGGTAGTTCTCGTCGTAAAAATCGAGCGTCCATTCCGCCACATTGCCGAACATATCGTAGAGGCCGAGTGCATTGGGCTTTTTCTTGGCCAATTCGTGGTATTTTTCATAGCTATTGTCATAAAACCAGGCATGGTCGCCTAATTCGGCGCCCAATTGCCAAGTCCCAACTGCTGAATTGCCCGCTTTGTAACGGCAAGCATACTCCCACTCGGCCTCTGTCGGAAGGCGGTAAAAAACGCCGGTCTTCGTATAAAGCCAGAGGCAATAGCGCAGCGCCGCTTGTTGGGTCATGCTCACCGCTGGAAAGCCCGACTTGCCCATGCCATAAGTGTAGTCAATGTATTGCGGCGTGGGGCGGCTGACGGCGTCGGCAGTGTAGGGGCGGGAAGGGTGCGTGGTGGCGTTGGAGTCGTTATCCTTGTGGTAAAACGTGATGAACTCGTCATAGCCCACCTCCGTCACGCCCATCCAAAAACTGTCCAATTGGATGGTTCGCTGCGAGCCTTCGCTGCCCATCTGGAAGCTGCCGCCGGGCACGAGCGCCATTTGGAAACTGGCCTTCGTGCCGGGGATTTCCTGGGTGAGCAGGCTGGGGTTCTGTGCCATGTTTTCATTGATAAAAACCAAGGTTAAAAGGCTGGCAGTGAAGCTATTGCGGAGCAATTTCATGATGATGTTAAATGGATTTGGCCCCAAAGTTATCAATTGGTGCGAAGATGGCACGGTGACTTTACACAGCCGCCGACTTCGGATAACAGAGGTAGTATTTCCTCGTGACGTTCGTCTGAAGGCCAAAATCCGTCACCTGCGAGATGGGCAGCACCGAGCCGTCCTTATACAGTATCTTGATTTCGTCCTTAGCCGTGTTGTAGGCATGGTTGGTTTGGTCGCCGGACATGATGAGGTAGTCCATGCTCCCTTCGGGGAAATGGGCGAACAGCTTGCCCACCCTGCCCTCCACCGCCGCTAGGTAGTCTGGCTCGAAGGGTTGGTTTTTCAGCTCGATTTTGAACAAGCGGCGGTTGACGATGCTATTGGCGAAGAAGGCCAGCAGCGGGTCGTCGTGATCGCCGAAGCTCTTCAGTGCTGTGGCGATGTCGTAGTCGTCCAAGCGGGCAAAGTGGCCCAGCATCTCCTCCCGGTTGGCATCGAAATCCTCCAAAGAAACATTGCGGTAGAGGAAAAAAGCGAGGCTTTTCGGAACGTCCAACGGTACGCCCTGCATGGCCAATTCCTTGGCCCGTTGCAGGGTTTTTATCAGCATTTGCTCGGCAGCCAGCACAGTTTTATGAAGATAGACCTGCCAGTACATGAGCCGCCTTGCGATGAGGAATTTTTCGATGGAATAAATGCCCTTCTCCTCCACGGCTAATTCGCCATCGTGTACGGCCAGCATCTTGATGATGCGGTCGAAACCAATGACGCCCTCGGCCACGCCCGTGAAGTAGCTGTCCCGGTTGAGGTAGTCCATGCGGTCCATGTCGAGCTGGCCGGAGACGAGTTGGTGGAGGAACTGCTTCGGGTACTCGTCCTTGAAAATGCGGATGGCAAGCGCCAATTTCCCGCCAAATATTTCATTCAAACGCTCCATGAAGCGCAGCGAGACCTCTTCGTGGTGTACGTTGATGAGCGTGTGCTCCAGCGTGTGCGAGAACGGCCCGTGTCCGATGTCGTGCAGCAGGATGGCGATGTTGACGGCCTCGGCTTCTTCGTCGCTGATGTCCACGCCTTTGCTCCGCAATGCTTCAATCGCTTCGCCCATCAGGTGCAGCGCCCCCAGCGCATGGTGGAAGCGGGTATGCAGCGCCCCAGGATACACGTAGTGCGTCAGGCTCACCTGCTTGATGCGCCGCAACCGCTGGAAATAGGGGTGATCCACCAAATCCATCAGGATGCCGTGCGGCAGGCTCGTGAAGCCATAGACGGGGTCGTTGAAGATTTTTCTTTTGCTCATGTTGAAGCGAACTCTCCTCGAAGTCGAGGTGCGAAGCTATCGTCGTGCGATTTCCCAATGATTCGACACCATCGGTCAATGACGGATTTTTTTCGAAAATCACCCAAAAATAAGGCTTTTCAGCAACAAGGGAAGTCTGTATCAACTCCGACTGCTTCTCACACAACCAGCTGTACTTTTCAATTCACCTACATGGGCTTAAAGGTAATGATGGCTGGGGCTTTAGCAATTGAATGATTGAAGGCAGGGGTTTGCAAAGCCGCAGCGATTGTTTTGAAAGTCAGTTCTATTTTACCAGGCGTATAAGCCATTATTCGATTCAATTTTGTTCTTTTGCAATGTTACTTTCTTAGGTGAAATCAACACGCTAATTAAACAGGGCGCACCAGCTCCTATTTCATCTGAACATAAACAAACTTCATTTCTATGAAAAAGGATTTTTACGCTTTGTCTTTCTTGATGCTCATGGCCATCTATGGCCATGCCCAAGTCATTTGGGAAGAGCATCCTTCCGGCTACAGCGAGCCGGTCATTATTTTCGACGTTGATGTGGTGGATGCTACTACCATCTGGACGACTTCATTCAAGGGTAATTTTAGCGGAAATGCTTGGAGTATGGTCACCTCCAATTTGATGTCGAAGTCCACGGATGGAGGCCAGACCTGGCAAGAAATCGTTGTACCAGTGCCAAACAGCGACTGGGGAATCAGCAACGTGCATGCGTTGGATGGCATGACGGCATGGATATCCCTTTTCACCTTTGGTGGACAAGGCGATGTTTACAAGACCTCGGATGGCGGGGCCACTTGGACTAACCTCGATGCCAATACCGCCTTCACCAATTTTGTCCATTTCTGGGATGACAAGAAGGGCATTGCGATGGGTGTTGATGGCTATTTAGAGCTTTATACGACATGACGGTGGTGACAATTGGACGCGTGTGCCCTCGGCCAATGTTCCCGAACCGATGCCGAGTTGGGAGTATGGCAACTTTGGAGCCTACTCCACTGTTGGAAGCCATATCTGGTTTGGCACTGGCAGCGGCAGAATTTTCCACTCCGCAGATTATGGTCAAAATTGGACGGCTGCCCCCACGGCCATAGGGCTTACCTCCTATACTGTCGTTGAAGGAATCTCGATGCGGGACGAAATGCATGGCATAGCCCACTCCGCTGAGTACAACTCCCCGCCTTTCCAAGCCACTATTGTCCGCACTTTTGATGGCGGCGCAATATGGACCCCGATGACATTGGCGGATAATGACTATTCTATTTTCGAGGCGAAGTATATTCCGGGGTCGCCTTACCTGCTGAAGACCAGCCGCTTTAGCAATGGCGATGGCCCGTTCCTCACGTCCATCAGCATGGACGATGGCGAGAATTGGGTGGAAATTGACGAGTTCAACACACCCATCATGCGCTTTGAGTTCCTAAGCCCTCATGATGGCTGAGGCGGCAAATTCAAGAACGATAATTCAGATGCCGTGATGTACCGCTACATAGGCTCCCCACTATCAGGCATCCTCAGCCGTAAACCGTTGGATGCCCAAGTGGCGGTTTCACCAAACCCAACCACTGGCCCATTCCGTGTGGAGGTTGCCGCACCTTCGGCAAGCGATTTTTGGGTACTTGTCAATGATGCCAACGGAAAGCTCGTGGAGCGGAAAGAATTCAATGAGATGGCTCAAATAAGCCAACAATTCGACCTGTCGGGCTATGCAACAGGAACCTATTGGATGACGGTCAGCAATCTGCATGGAAGCCACACCGTTCAGGTTTTGAAGCAATAAGGTTGGCTGTTTTGCTTAAAAATACCATCGCCCGGCAGGTAGTGACCTCGCCGGGCGATGGTGTTTTTCGGATACGTGATTGCAGTACCCGAATGGCAGAAAATGGTTAGTCGCCAATCCAATTTTTAGTTTGCAGTTGTTTTTAGAAAATTGTTGCTTTGCAAAATAATTTTTATGGTTTAAAATTGCCATTCCTTGGCAATAACCAAATAATTGCGCAACAATGACAAAGACAACTTACAGCTCCGTGCCTCCCAGCCTGAAATACATGGATGGCAATGGCATTACCCTATTGGGTATTTACTTCTTATTGATTGGCATCCTGCTGATAGAGAATGTCATTTTGATATGGCCAGCGAATACACAGCCGGTAACACAGGATTTTAGGACAGCGGAAGTCCAAACAGAAAACCCAACAGATCCCGACAATAAAATTACACTAAAGCTTAAACTTCCCATCGATTCGACCTACTTGCCAAAGGAGCCGCTAAAGCTAAAGTTCTTCTTTTGGCCTTCCTATAAAGCAGAAGCGAAAGAAGGCATTCCACTTGAGATCCGCTATATCTTGATGACGCTCCTAATCGGAGCGCTGGGCAGTTGGCTCCATGCAGTGTCGTCTTTTGTGGACTTCGTCGGCAACCGCAACTTCGTGAAGAGTTGGCTATTCTGGTACCTTATGAGGCCATTTATAGGTGGGGTACTTGCACTGATTTTCTACATGATACTCAGGTCTGGATTGTTGCCCGTCAACGTCAATGGAGAGGTGTCAGTAAGCCCCTACAGTGTCGCCGCTTTTGCAGGGCTGGCAGGATTGTTCACGCAGCGGGCTTCCATAAAATTGGCGGAGGTGTTCGACGTGATTTTCAGCTCGACCACCAAGTACAAAGACCCATTGAATAAAAAGCTAAAAATAATAAAAATCGCTCCTGAATCCTTGGTTGTCAACCAAACCGGCAGCCTTGTCGTAACCGTTGAAGGCACCGATTTCCAAAACCAGGCAAAGGTACTGGTCAATAGTGTCGCAAGGCCATCCGTTCTTCAAGGGGATGTTTTACAAGTGACCCTAGCAGCAGCCGATGTTGAAAAGGAGGGTGAACTTTCCATCGTCGTTGAAAATCCAAACGGGGAAAAATCGAATGCATTGACACTTAAAGTGGAACAGGCAGCAGTGTGATAGTCCGTTTTCGGATTGAATGGCGGTTCAATGCTTAAAAAACCTGCTCCAACACCTCCATCAGCCCTTCCGCATTTACTCCGTTCAATTGCACGGGCTGGATGGTATTGATGGCCGCCTCATCGAGCGGCAAATCCACTCGGATGTAGTTGTCCGTAAAGCCCGACATGCGGCCCGCTTCTGAGCTTTTCTCGAACAGCACGGGCCTCGTTTTGCCCAAATGCTGCTCGTAGAAATGGCGGCGTTTTTTCTCCGATAAAATGGTCAGCATCTCGTTGCGCTGGCGGCGCTCGCCCATGGACACCACGCCCTCCATCTCGGCGGCAGGGGTATTGGGGCGCTCGGAGTAGGTGAAGACGTGCAGGTACGATACGTCAAGTTCGTTGAGGAAGCGGTAGGTTTCGAGGAAGTCCTCGTGCGTCTCGCCAGGGAAGCCCACAATAACGTCCACGCCAATACAGCAGTGCGGCATGTGCTGTTTGATGAGCGCAACCCGCTCGGCGTAGAGTTCCCGGCGGTAGCGGCGGCGCATGGCGGTCAGTTGTTTGTTGTTGCCGCTCTGCAATGGGATGTGGAAATGCGGCATGAAGCGCTGGCTACCGGCCACAAACTGGATGATTTCCTCGTTGCAAAGGTTCGGCTCGATGCTCGAAATGCGGAACCGCTCAATGCCCTCTACTTTGTCGAGTTCTTTTAGGAGGTCAATGAAAAGCGCCTCTTTTTTGGGCTTCATGCCCTCTATGACCTCCGTGCCGTTGCCAAAATCGCCGATATTGACGCCCGTTAGCACGACTTCCTTCACGCCCATTTCGGCGATTTTCCAAGCGTTGGCCACCACACTCTCCACGGTATCGCTGCGGCTTGCGCCTCGTGCGAGGGGGATGGTGCAAAAGCTGCACTTGTAGTCGCAGCCGTCTTGCACCTTGAGGAAGGAGCGGGTACGATCGCCGAAACTGAATGCATGGGTGAAAGTATTGGCTTCTTTTACCTCACCTGCTTGTACCATGCCCTTGCCGGGCGCTTTGCTCAAATTATCAACAAATTCGAGGATGCGGAACTTCTCCGATGCGCCCAGCACGAGGTCAACGCCGGGTATCTCGGCGATTTCCTGGGGCTTCAGTTGCGCATAGCAACCCACGACGACTACGTTGGCATTGGGCGATTTGCGCAACGCCCGCCGCACGATTTGGCGGCATTTTTTATCCGCAAAATCCGTCACCGAGCAAGTGTTGATGACGTAGATGTCGGCCCCGCCCTCGAAGTCCACCTCCGAATAGCCGGCATCTTCGAACAGCCTGCCGATGCTGGAGGTCTCCGAGTAGTTCAGCTTGCAGCCGAGGGTATGAAATGCGACGGATTTTGGCGTAGCCATTTTTAAAGTAAAAAGGAGAAAGTTTAAAGTAAAAACTGGGGCAAAGGTACAACACAGGCGGGCAATCTTGCTAAAATCCAAGGGTTTGCATTGGGAACAGCCGCTATTTGTCCCCACAACCCTATCTTTGCCAAGCATTTATATCAAAAACAATTCTCGTGTTCTTCGGCCTTTTCAAGAAAAAACAGCCTACTGCCACACTTGGCGACTTCTCCTTCCTCGGCGTTGACATGCACTCGCACCTCATCCCCGGTGTGGACGATGGCTCCAACTCCGTAGAGGCCAGCCTTGAGCTGCTGCGGGGCTTCGTGGACATGGGCTACCGAAAGGTCATCACGACACCGCATACTCGGCCAGAGATGTTCCCCAACACACAAGAAGCCCTCAAGGTCGGTTTTTTGCGATTGAAAGAAGGGCTGAAAACCGCCAACCTGCCCATCGAAGTGGAAATGGCCACCGAGTATTTCGTGGACTATGAGTTCCTCGAACAGCAGGACATCACCAACCTGCTCACTTTCTCCGGCAAGCACCTGCTCATCGAGCTTTCGACCATGCAGCCCCCACCAAACCTCTACGAGACCATTTTCCAGTTAAAAATAAAGGGCTACAGCCTGATTCTCGCCCACCCTGAGCGATACGGCTACTATTCCAGCGATTTCCAACAGTTCGAGAAATTGAAGGATTTCGGCTGCCAGTTTCAAGTCAACTTGCTTTCCCTCACTGGCCACTACGGTAAACTGCAACGTGACCTCGCCATGAAGTTCCTGAAGCAAAACATGGCCGACTACCTCGGTACGGACATGCACAGCGTGCAGCACCTTCAAGGCATCAAGGCCATTTTGTCAGACGGTAAGCTTATGAGGCTGATTCAAGGGTACGAGTTCAGGAACAGGTTACTATAAGTTGGCAGTTCGACAGTGGGCAGTTGGCAGTCAGTTCGCGAGTTGGCAGTTCGACAGTGGGCAGTTGGCAGTCAGTTCGCGAGTTGGCAGTTCGACAGTGGGCAGTTGGCAGTCCAGGGCCGTTCACTGCCTTTGAGACTAATCAACCCGCTAACTGACTGCCCACTGCCAACTGTCGAACTGCCAACTGAAATTCCTACCTTTGCGCCCATGTCCAGAATCTTGGGAATTGACTATGGCACTAAGCGTACCGGCATAGCCGTGACAGACCCGCTGCAAATCATCGCATCGGGGCTGACAACCGTAGCGACGCAGGAGTTGTTTGATTTCATCGAAAAATACTTGAAGGAAGAAGAAGTAGAAGCCTTCGTAGTGGGCGAGCCGATGTACCCAGATGGGAATCCGGCGCAAATTGCCCCGCATGTGAAGGGTTTTGTGAACAAATTGCGCAAGCTATACCCCGACCTTCCGGTACATATGCAAGATGAAAGGTACACCTCCGAGGCCGCCAAGCAGGTCATCCTGCAAAGCGGGGCAAACCGGAAAAAGCGACAAGACAAGGCATTGGTTGACAAGGTCAGCGCCGCCCTGATTCTGGAGGATTATTTAAACAGTAAGTCTTAACGGCTTACGACTGACGGTAGACGGTTGACGGCAGACGGAATCCCCGTCCACCGTGGGCCGTCCACCCTGGGCCGTAACCCGTCCACCGTTTTTAACATGATATTGCCAGTTTACGCCTACGGCCAACCCGTTCTGAAAAAAGTGGCCGAAGAAATCACACCGGACTACCCGGAGCTGAAGAAATTGATTGACGATATGTGGGAGACCATGTATGCCGCAGACGGTGTGGGCATCGCTGCACCGCAAGTGGGGCACAGCATTCGCCTGTTTCTGATCGATTCTCACCCGAAGGAAGATGAAGAGGATGAGAAGGAAGAAGAAAAAGAACCAATCAAATACGTGCCGATAAAACAGGTCTTCATCAATCCGCAAATGCTGGAAGAATCTGGCAAGTTCTGGAGCTTCGAAGAGGGCTGCCTCAGCATCCCCGACATCCGTGGCGACGTGGACAGGCAGGAGAACATCCGCATCCGCTTCCTCGATGAAAACTTCGTGGAACACGAGCAAGCGTTTGACAGCTTGAACGCACGGGTCATCCAGCACGAATACGACCACTTGGAGGGCGTGCTGTTCACCGAGCGGTTGAAGCCCCTCAAGAAGCAACTCATCAAGCGCAAGCTGGAGAAAATCCGCTACGGCGAGTGCAAGGCGGAGTATAAGTTGAAGTTTGCGGCGAGACGCTGAGGCTGAAATTGGGAAATTAGGAAATTGCCCGTGACAATACTTAATTTAACGTGAGGTTTGGATTAAACTGGGGGAACTTGAAGGAAGAACTTGGAATAATAATTCAAGCAGCCCCTTGAACCGAGAGGGCGGGTTATCAAACCCGCTTGTTCCGGAACAGGCGGGTTTGATAACCCGCCCTCTCGCAAGGAGACTGCTACATCCGTTTCTCCTGCTATTCTTTCAAT
>JALHQW010000015.1:0-134197 GCA_022841745.1 Saprospiraceae bacterium
GCTTTTTCCGTTGTTTTGAGTTGCCATCGGGTATTGCTCGTTTTTTGTTTCGCAACTCAAACATCGCAAGATTCGATGGCTTTCTTTTTTCCGTCACTACAATCCGTTATAGTCAGGAACCATGGTTGTATATTGCCTAATGCAATCTCGAATAGTTGTTTGCTGTTCATGACTTTTTTAAGGCGAATTTAGAAATCATGAACTATACTACCCACACGAAATCACGAAGAACCATTTTTTTCCAATAAATTTTATCCTCATTCGGGTTATACAGAACTATTAAGACTGGAATTGAATGAAATTGCCAATAATTGAGATGCGTCTTTTCACCTCTGTAAATTATTGAGTCTTCAGTAGTTTCTTTAAAGTAACTTTCGCCAGATTTAATTTGTATCGCAATGAGTTGTCCTGTAGGTATTTCATCGTTCACAATTTCTATTTGCATATCAATTCCATAATCTGAAATTGTTTGCTCTCTTTCAATCCATTTGAATTCTTGTAAAAAAGTCAATCCTACTTTTTGAACTCCGATTCTATTTGTTATATCTTTCAATTTTCGTTTTTTTAGTTCACTGGAACGATTGGCTTGCACCCGTGCCGCCGAGCGTTGACTTTGTGGGCTTGCTATTCGGTGGAATAGACAGCAAGCTGTTGTTTGTGCATTCAATAGGTATTATCATTGAAATAGAACTGTTCATTTCTTTAAATGTGCTGTAAGTATGTTCAGCCCCCAACCCCAAAACACAATGGCACTAAATACAAAAGCCAAAGCAATAATTCTCTCCCATTCTAATTGCCAAGTTGGCGCTAATGATAAGAATAGGTAACTGCATATAATAGAAGCGAAAATTGCCAGTAGTATTTTCCAAAAAGGTTTCGTTTGAGCAATGAGCGATAAAAAAATGCCTCCAACCAATCCAAAAAATAGGCTTGCAAAATAAGAGAAAACTTGGTCCCTTAAACTTCTTGGTTCGGGACCGTGTAGAAACATTTTATATGAAAAGAAATGATAAAAGCAAATACAATAAGTAAGTATTATTAATACAGAACGAGTTCTATGATTAATTATAGGTTCGCCACTCTTGACGAAATACTTTTCATAGAAAAAAACCGCAGCAACAGCACCGATTAGGCTGATAATAGATTTTAAAAGTACATCATTGGTTGGATAAACAGACTCTCCAATCTCCTCTACCAATTTCGCCACAAATGCGCCAATTGCTATTTCGATTACTTTATCTTTCATTTTTTTACTATATCTTTTTTTCTTTTAGTTGGCACTAACTTGTCTATGTACGCCACTCCGCACATACACGTAGTAGCGGACATTTCCGCTTTGTACACCCTATCCACCTATAAAGTAGATAGGATGGAAATGTTAACGAGCTAACACGTTTATCAGCTACCCCACAAACCTATTACAACCAACCCAAATTTCAAAGCCCCAAACAAAAAAATCCGTGCTGCGCCCAAGCCCAACACGGATTTTCCCTTCCATAATGGAAAAAATTTGTCAAAAATCCTATTTTAATGGAAAAAATTTGTCATTTCAAGCTAAAACATAAGTTTTAGTGGAAAAAAATTGCTCCCAAAATTTAGGTGTCCATTGAATTTCCCTCAAGCATACTGCCCCTCATAATACTGTTGATAAGCCCCTGACGTCACATGCTCCAGCCACTCCTCGTTGTCAAGGTACCATTGTGCCGTGAGGCGCAAGCCCTCTTCGGGTTGGATGGTAGGCTGCCAGCCGAGTTCCGTTTGCAGCTTGGTGGAGTCAATGGCGTAGCGGCGGTCGTGGCCGGGGCGGTCCTTCACGTAGGTGATGAGGCCACGGCTGGTGCCAGGCGCTCGGCCCAGGAGTTCGTCCATGATATCGCAGAGGGTGGTCACAAGCTCGATGTTCTTGCGCTCGTTGTTCCCGCCGATATTGTAAGTCTCGCCGATTTTGCCCTTGTGGAAGATGGTGTCAATGGCGTCGGCATGGTCTTTTACCCAGAGCCAGTCACGGGTGTATTTACCATCACCATAAATCGGCAGCGGCTTGCTGTGCTTGATATTGTTGATGATCAACGGGATGAGCTTCTCCGGGAAGTGGTTCGGCCCATAGTTGTTCGAGCAATTGGACAGCAGCACGGGCAGATGGTAGGTATGGTGGAATGCCCGCACGAAATGGTCGCTGCTCGCCTTGGAAGCCGAGTAGGGCGAGCGGGGGTCGTAGGGTGTCGTTTCCACGAAGAAGCCCTCTTCGCCCAACGAGCCATAGACTTCGTCCGTAGAGACGTGGTAAAACACCCTGCCCTCCATATTGTCCTGCCAAGCCGTTTTGGCAGCATTCAATAGGTTGAACGTACCAATGACATTCGTCTCAATGAACTCCAGCGGATTGGTGATGGAGCGGTCCACATGCGACTCGGCTGCCAAGTGGATTACGCCATTAAAATCATGGTCTTTGAACAATTCCATGATAAATGCAGCATCGGTAATATCCCCTTTTATAAAGCTATAGTTCGGCTTGTGTTCAATATCCTTGAGGTTTTCCAAATTGCCAGCATAGGTCAACTTATCCAAGTTAACCACCTGATAGCCAGGGTATTTATTGACAAAAAGGCGGACGAGATGCGAGCCAATGAAGCCTGCGCCGCCAGTGATTAGTAACTTTTTCATTTTTATGATTATTTGATTTCAGATATAAGATATAAGATATAAGATTTTAGATTTAGCAGGGTCTCCCCAATCATAAATCTGAAATCTTATATCTTATATCTTAAATCAAAAACCACCCATGAAAATCAAAGAATCAATTTTCATCAAACTTTTACTGCTTTTTTGAAGTACTCATACGTCAACTGAAGCCCCTCTGCCCGGTCGAATTTGGGTGCCCAGCCGAGGATGGTGGTGGCCTTCGTGATGTCAGGTTTCCGCTGCTTCGGGTCGTCGGTCGGCAGTGGGTTGTAGATGATATGCGCCTTGGGGTTTTTCACCAAATCGAGTATTTCGTGGGCGAATTGCATCACTGTGATTTCCTGCGGGTTGCCGATGTTCATCGGCTTGTCGTAGTCGCTCAAGAGCAGGCGATAAATCCCCTCCACGAGGTCGTCCACGTAGCAGAAGCTGCGGGTCTGCAAGCCATCCCCAAACACGGTCAAGCCCTCGCCACGAATGGCCTGGGAGAAAAACGCAGGAAGCACCCGGCCATCATTGACCCTCATTCGTGGGCCGTAGGTGTTGAAAATGCGGATGATGCGGGTCTCTACGCCGTGATAGGTATGGTAACCCATCGTAATAGCTTCGAGGAAACGCTTGGCCTCGTCATATACCCCACGGGGGCCAACGGGGTTCACATTTCCCCAATATTCTTCTACTTGTGGGTGGATTAGCGGATCGCCATACACTTCTGAGGTGGAAGCCACAAGGATACGGGCACCCTTGGCTTTTGCCACACCGAGCATATTGTGGGTGCCCAATGCCCCAACTTTCAGGGTCTGTATCGGCATTTCCAGGTAGTCAATCGGGCTGGCAGGGCTGGCGAAGTGCAGGATGTAGTGGATTTCACCGGGCACATGGACGAATTTTGTGATGTCGTGGTGGTAGAACTCGAAGTCGTCCCGTGGGAACAGGTGCTCGATGTTTTCCAAGCTGCCCGTGAGCAGGTTATCCATGCCGATGACGTGGTAGCCTTCGGCCAACATGCGGTCGCAAAGGTGCGAGCCAATGAAACCGGCTGCACCGGTAATGAGAACTCTCTTTTTCAAGTCTTTAAGTTTTAATGGATGCTCTTGGTGGGAAGTTGGGAAGGGGACAGCCTCACGCACCGTTTGGTCAATAATTTGTCAACAAGGGGGAGAAATTTGCCGTGCAAAGTTAGTCCTTAATTTTTTCCAAAACAAAATAATCACTAAAAGAGGGCCGCTGTTTCCAGCGGCCCGCCAATTTTTAATAACTATGTATTGAAAAAACTATGGAGATTTTTGGTTGCTTCATGGTTTCATGGTTTCATGGTTTCATGGTTACCCTGTGGTGTAACAATGCAACAGTGAAGCCATGCAACAGTGAAGCCATGAACATCATTCAGCCTTCACCACTTTCACCATCCTGTCCATCACATTTTCGGAACTGATACGAACCATGTAGATGCCAAGTGGTTGGCGGCTCAAATCAAATTCCGTCCGCTCGGTTTTTGGTTCGATTTCCTTGACCATAATCAGCTTGCCGTAAGCATTCCTTACCTCTACGATGGAAGGCTTGGGTGATTCCTTGACAAACTCTACCGTAACTGACCCAATGGTCGGGTTCGGGTAAACCTGTACCTCATGGACACCAGCTGGTTTGTAGAAAACAGTGCTCGTATGCGAGACCACTTCCTGCGAGTTGCCCTCATTCCTGCGGCAAACGATACGATAAATATTGTCACCTAAGCGCAAGTCTTCGTCCTGTGCGAGGTAGTACCCGTCGGCATCGGCAGCGTTGCCAGCTACGGCGGCGATGTTCTCGAAATCAAGCCCGTTTTCGGAGCGTTGAACGAAGAACATGTCCTTGGTTGGCTCTCCGCCAGTTACTTTCCAGCGGATATTGGCCAATTCGCCATCCATTTCTGCAAACACGTCATCGAAAATGACAATCAAAGGCGAGCCGCAGAGGTTCACTTGTACCGCCGTAGTGACGGTCACGGAGCAACCAAATCTTGTTACCGTCAAGGAGATTGTTTTTACACCTGGACTTGACCACGACACAAGGTTAACTACCCTCGTATCGGCAGTGGGGATGCTTGCATCAACACCAAAGTCCCAAGCATAAGTGGCACCACCACCAGCAATGGCTGCCTCAAATCGGTCGCCAACATTGTTGCAAATGACGATAGGCGCATCAATGATTTGAGCCAATGGGTTTGGCGTGATGGTCTTTGAAACGATATTGGTCTCACCCGGATAATCGGGGCAACCTGCCCGACGGGAACAACGGATATAGTACGTGGTCTGGTTGATAGGCCCAGGGTTGTAGTTGGGGCTGTTCGAGTTGGCAATTTGCGACCAGTTGGGGTCACCGGGGCCATTGTAAACCGGCGTGGTACTCTTCAACCAGAGGTATTGGATAGTACCATAACCTCCTGAAGGTAGCTCCAAGCTCACGATTTCGGCAGGGTCGGCACCGACACCGCACAGCGATTCATTGTAGCCGATGAGGCCACCATCCGTCACGTTGTCACATTCTTTGTAAACCGCAGCATCAATTGTCAGGTTGTCGGCGGTGTAAGGATAAACGGTAAAAGTCGCAGTGCGTCCCGTGTTCGGGTTGGGGTCGCTGTCGAGGGCATCGTTGGTGCCTTGGTCTTGTGGCCCATACAATTGTCCGTTTGACAGGTTGCCGAGCGCAAACTCAACCTGGTATTGGCCGGGAAAAACATCCGTGAACAGGTATTTGCCAAATGAGTTGGTCGCTTTGGTAGAAACCAAGGTATTGCCAGGCATGCTGTAAAGGCGAACCGTGAAATTGGCAAGTCCCTGCTCCTGTAGGTCTTGTATGCCGTCCCGGTCGGTATCGTACCAAACGAAATCGCCGATATTGATTTTCTCATCCAATTCAATCAAGCCAATATCCCAGTTGCTTTGGAAAGTGCCATTGGGAAGGTTGAACAAGGCCGTGAGGCTATCGGAAGGGTTGATGTCGCTGTCCGAGTTGTCGCTGCCAACATTGGCTGGCGAAAAAATGTGGATGCTCGGCAAATCGCATTTGATTTGATAAACACCACCAGCGATGCCATCAAAGGCATAGTAGCCGTTGGCATTGGAATAGGTCACCGAATTGACTTGCGTACCAGTGAAAGTGGCGCCAATGAGGCGAACCCTCACACTGTCCAAGCCAGGTTCGTTGATATCCTGCACACCATTCTGGTTGAGGTCATGCCATACGAAATCACCTACTTTCGAAGGGTTCTGAAGGTTGAAAGCAGCAGTGGCCGTACAGCCATTCGCATCCGTCGTTGTAACGGCATAAGCCCCAGCCGATAAGTTGGTCAAGGTGGTCGCTGTGCTTGCATTTGACCAATGCACGCCATAAGGTGCCACACCACCAGCGGGTGTCACTTTTATAGAGCCGTTGCTACCACCATAAGTAGTGATGGGAGCAACAAGTGAAATCGGCGAAGTCAGGAGCGATGGAGCGTTCAAGGTGGTTGAAGCAGACATAACGCAGCCATCTGCATCGGTGACGGTCACCGAATAGTTGCCGGACACTAAATTACCGTTCACTGCGGTCGTAGCGCCATTGCTCCAAATAATATTGAAAGGTGTGCTTCCGCCCGTGATGATGGCCGTTGCGCTGCCATCATTGCTGGCGAAGCACTTTGCATCTACTTTTGAAGTGGAAAGCGCAAGTGTTGTCGTTGAAACAATTTGAACCGTGGCTGAGGCGGTACAGCCGTTGGCGTCGGTCACGGTGACCGAATAGGTGCCAGTGCCAAGGTTTGAGATATTGGCCGTCGTACTTCCATTTGACCAAAGATAACTGAAAGGCGATGTGCCACCCGTAGGCAAGGCAATTGCCGATCCATCCGTATCGGGTGGGCAAATTACATCAAACTTGGACGTGGAAACCGCCAGTACGGCTGGCTGGGTAATGGTGACAGTGGCCGAAACCGTGCAGCCCACTCCATCCGTCACCACCACATTGTAATTCCCTGGGGCGAGGTTGCTAATGGAAGTACCCGTTGAGGCACCTGGGTTGTTCCACAGATAGGTAAAGCTGCCTTCACCACCGCTTGCAGTTACGTTTAGTTGGCCATTGGCCAAACCATTGCAAGTCACATGAGTAGTGGTAAGCGTTGCTACAATTATAGGCGGCGAACCAATGGTTGCTGCACCCAAAATCGTACAGCCGTTGGCATCCGTCACTGTTACCGTGTAGTTTCCGGGAGCGCCGTTTTGCAGCATGGCTCCATTGGCTGTGCCGCCAGCACTCCATGCATAGGTGTACGACCCATTGCCGAAAGGCACCCCACCTGATACAGTGGCGGTTATGCTGCCATCGCTACCGTTGCCACAGGTGGCAGCATCGGTTGCAAATGTGATTTGAAGCTGGGTCGGCTGGGTCAAGGTAATGGATTCTGTTACCAAGCAACCGTTGTTGTCCGTGATGGTTACGCCATGCGTACTAGCATTCAATCCCGTAGCAGTGGCCGTTGTAGCGCCATTGTCCCAGAAAAAATTGTAGTTGGCTAGGCTACCGTTGGTAATCGTCACGGTCGCCGTTCCGTCGCTGCCATTGAAACAACTGATATTGGTTCCAGCGATGTCCACATCGGCGGGGATTGGCGCCTCCACCGTTTGGGTGCTGGTTGTTGTGCAACCGTTGGCATCGGTGATGGTAACGCTGTAGGTGCCCGCAGCGAGGTTGCTCGCCGTCGCTGTAGTCTGAGCTGCAGGGTCATTCCATTGGTAATTGTAGGGAGATACGCCTCCAGTAACGTTCAATGCAATTGAACCATCTGAAGAATAATTACAGGTTGCATCTGAGACGGTCGGATTCGGGAAAATTTGTGGCCCGTCGGCGACGAGGGCACTTGCGGTGCCAGAGCAGCCTTGGTCATTACTTACTGTCACCGTATAGGTTCCTGCAAAAAGGTTGCTTATGCTCGAAGTAGTCGCACCACCCGGACTCCAAAGGTAGCTTAGGTTGGCTCCGCCATTAGTAGTACTGAAAACGCTCGCCGCTCCTGTGTTTTTACCAAAACAAATCACATCGGTGGCAGCCAGTGTAACCGCAATATTAGGCCCAGCATCAACCGATGCAGAAGCGGTGGCCGTGCAGCCATTCAAATCGGTAGCAGTTATCGTGTAGGTTCCGGGAGCCAAGTTGGTAGCAAAGGGCAAGGTTTGCAGCGGCGTTGTATTCCACTGATAAGTATAGGGCAATGCTCCGCCAGTGGTGTTGGTGACAAAGGCAGTGCCGTTATCAGCGCCATTGCATGATTCATCGGTTGAGTTTATAATAACAACCACCTGGGCACCATTCAACACAACCGCAGCGGCCGTAGTAGTGCAGCCATTAGCATCCGTCACGGTGACAGAATAGGAGCCAGCGGTCAGGTTGGCTGGGTCTTGAGAGGTTCCCGCATTCCCCGACCATGCATAGGTATAAGGTGTGGTTCCGCCCGTTGGCGTCAAATCAATGGAGCCATCGGAGCCGCCAAAGCAGGTTACTGCATCCGATGTTGCGGTAGCAGCAAAATTGGTCGTCACCGAAATGGTAACCATGTTTGAAACGCCCGCATAATCCAAACAGCCATGCCTGCGGGATAATCGGATAAAATAAGTGGTTTGGGAAATTGGCCCTGGATTGTAGGTCTCGGCATTTGCGCCAGCTATTTGCACCCAATCCGTGTTGGTGGGCGTGTAGGCAGTGCCGGTTGTGCTCATCACCCACTGGTACTCAAGCGCTAAGGTGCCGCCAGTTGGCAGCGTGACATTGGTAAGGGCATCGGGGTCGAATGGGGCAAGGCAAGCGGCTTGGTTGGCAGCAATGGTGCCGCCGGATGTGACGTTGTCGCAGCAAATGGCCTCCTTCACGACAATATTCGTTTCACCTATCCATTCGGAACAACCTGAACGCCTGGAGCAACGACGGTAGTAGGTAGTGACCGTTATCGGCCCTGGGTCATAGCTGGGACTGGTTGAACCGGGTATCGGTGACCATTGAGAGACTGGAGTAGTTGGATCCCCGGTGGTGAACATCCAAATGTACTCAATGGTGCCAGAACCGCCAGATGGCAAGGTTACGTTGGTGATGGTGGAAGGATCCCAAGTGGGGCTGGGGCATCCAAATTCGTTCCCGGCAATGGTGCCGCCTGAGGTCAGATTGTCACAAGCCGTAACGATTGGATTCGTTGCTACCGCTAAAAAAGCGGGCAAGAGCATGACTGCAACAGCCAAAGCCCTGATATTCAATGGTTGCAATCGCTTGGTGGCACGGAGCGAGAAGAAGGTGTTGGTCAAAATCCCACACCAGTAATGGTTGTGAAGCACTCGCATAGTCGTCTTTTTCAATACAATAGTAAAATGAAAGGCACGCAGGGCGGCAACTTGGGAATCGGCATAGGTTACCTAAGTTGACAGCTCAGAAGATTTAGCCAACAGGAGCAACTGATGCACATGTGATTTCCAACACCGACCATATCGGACGTTTCATCCAATCAACAAACAGTTATGGACGGAAAATAAGGAGGGGCAATTCAAATCTGGAGTGCTTGTCCCCGGCAGGAAATAAATAGGAAACGGTAGAGCCGGTGTGTCGTTTATGTCTTGGCTGCCTTAAAATTACGGCAGCAATCACGCTTGGTCAAAAACTGTACCATTTAAGAAAAATACTAATCTGTTTTCTACAAATTCATTTTGCAGCCTGTGGATTTAAAGGATTCTTGAGCTGAAGTAATGCACTGAAATGGCTTTTCATCGCTGTCAAAATGGTAAAAAATATAGCAGTCATTTAGCGTGTCACTTCAACGCAGCCATGCCCAACAATTGCTCGTGCAAAGCCAACACTTGTTTTTCCAAGTCTTCCATGCCATCATTAACCAACACAAAATCGGCGAGAAGGCGCTTTTCTTCGTCGTCCATTTGTTGGCTCATCCTGGCCTCAACGGCCTCTTTTGTAAGCCCATCCCTTAGCATGGCCCTTTCCAACCGAATGGGCTTGGGGGCATATACCATCACAATTTTATCGTAAAATCCCTGGCTGCTGATTTCAAATAAGATAGCCGATTCTTTGAGAGTGTAGGGCACTCCTTTTTGTTTTTGGTGCCATTTTTCGCCATCCTTAAGCACGGCTGGATGGACGATTTTGTTCAGTTCCTCCAATAGTTCGGCATGTTGGAACACCAAGCCGGCAATGTGTTTCCTGTTCAAACTCCCATCGGGCAGGTAGGCTTCTTCGCCAAACATCCGTTTTATCTTCTTGACCAAGGCCATGTCATTCACCATCAACGCCTTGGCTCGTTCATCGGCATAATAAACAGGGATGCCCAACCGCTCGAACAGCTTGCAGGCTGTAGATTTTCCGCTACCGATTCCTCCCGTGATGCCGACCCTAATAGGCATGTTTTTCAAACTCGAATTTTGAATGGTTTTTGACATAATCTTCATCAGGGCTTTTTGATGCCGTGCATCAAACCTAACTTGGGTGCAATTTCTGCGTAAATTGCAGTTCTAAGAAATCGCAACTGCGCAGAAAGGCATGTTTTTGGGGAAAATTTTTAATCCTACCCAAAAACAACCCCGATTTTCAAAAAATTAAGATGAAACCAGCATTTCAAAAATGGATAAAATGGCTGCTCCTACCGTCACTGGTGGGCTGGTCATTTGTCGCCTTTTCGCAGGACATCCATTTTTCCCAGTTCTACAATGCCCCTACCCTACTGAACCCCGCATTGACGGGCAATTTTGACGGGCATTTGCGTTTCATCGCCAATTACCGCAGCCAATGGCAGTCTGTTCCCGTTGATTATCGGACTGTCGCTGCCGCATTGGATTCAAAGCTACAACGCAATTTTTTAGGGGAAAATGGTCAACTTGGGTACGGGCTGATGTTCAACAACGATGTGGCAGGCAATGCCAACTTCGGCATGTCGAAACTTGCCGGGAGCCTTGCCTACCAAAGGCGATTGGGCGACGAAATTTCGGCATCAATTGGCCTCCAATTGGCGCTTGGCCAGCGATCATTAAGCCCTGACAAGCTCACCTACGAAGAACAATGGAACGGCGATGTCTTCGACCCCAACAGCAATCATACCGAAGCATTCAGCCAAACGAGCAAGTTCATTGGGAGCTTCGCAACGGGGCTGAACATTCGCTGGGCGGCGGACGACACCCGTTCGAGTATTGACATAGGTAGTAGCCTTTTCCATATCAACGAACCCAATACCAGCTTTTTTGGGGAGCCTACCGTGCTGCTGCCCCGCAAATACAATGGTTACATCCTGTCCACTTTCGAACTTCAACCCAAATGGGATTTCAGGGCAAATATCCTTTTCTCCAAACAAACAGCCTATCGGGAATTGGTGCTCAACGCTGGCCTTCGCTACCACCTGAACACGGAGGTAGGCAAGGAACTACAAGTACAACTGGGTATGTCCTACCGCTTTGGCGATGCGCTGGTACCTACCACCGAGGTCCAGTACCGCAACTGGGTTGCGGGGTTCAGCTATGACATCAACCTCTCCCCTTTCAAGGTGGCTACAAATCGCAGGGGTGGTCCTGAAATTTTTCTTCAGTATATTTTGAAAAAAGTTGAACCCCCAAAAGAATTCAAGGCTTGTCCAGTATTTTGAGCTAATATTCATCTTCACCGTAATTTATCTAACCATTTCCTTCCGGCCTATTTTTTTGTGTTGGCTTAGTATTTGCCAAAAGGGAATAAAACCTCCTTCTTACGAAATCTCTTTCTGAGAAAAAAAGGCTTTAAGTTTTCACACCCCCCCACAAAAACATACACATGGAAAAAGATATGCGGCTAGTACAGCCCATGCCACAGGATGGTGGCAGTGCCTTAAAAAAGATAACCGTACCACACTACTGGAAAGGAGGTACTTGCGGCGTTGAACACGATTGGATGGAACCAATGAACTGGTACAATCGCCACGTACCCGAATGGTTTGATGAAGTAATCATCCCTACTGATATTGATGGACGCTGTTTCTACCCAGTCATTGACTTGTTCGTCAATGACGTGGCCCAGCTAATTATTGAGCCAGGGGCTAGGTTAGTGATATCAAAATATGGCAGGTTGACCATTGATGGGCTTGAAAAAAAGGGAATCGGCATCATTAACGAAGGTGAGATTGTCATTGAAGGCGAACTTTCCATCAACCGTACCAACATTACCAACATTGAAAACAGAGGCCTCATCCATAATTCTGGTTCAATAGCCTTCGACCAACCAATGAAAAAAGGCTTAATACAACAGGCTGGTGGTAGGTTCGAGAATTTTGGTGAGACCTTATTTTTTTGATAATCAAGCAATTAGGAAGTTTTTTTGTTAATTCCACACTTGTATAGCGCAAGTATTGCGTTTGAAGCAAGCGTTTGTTACTTTTGCCCGCGAATTCAAAAACATTCCGTGCAACCGAACTTTTTGTATTCTCATCTTTTTTTAGAGGCGTAACAGCCTTTTTTAACCTAAATCTGCTTGTAATATGTACTGGACCCTTGATCTCGCTTCACACTTGGAAGATGCACCTTTCCCAGCTACCCGTGACGAGTTGATTGACTTTGCAATCCGCTCGGGAGCACCCCTTGAGGTTATCGAGAACCTTCAGGAGATGGAAGAAGAGGGTGAACTTTTCGAGAGCATTGAAGATATTTGGCCTGACTATCCTCGAAAGGACGACTTTCTTTTCAACGAAGACGAATATTAATCGCTGGTAACTGTTTAGCGAGTTGGTGAAAGGGGAAATTGAAAATTTTTCCCAAAAACACCTCGGTAAGTTGTTACCATTGCTGACAATCAGTCGTTTTTTGGCACTGGCCGTTAAAACAGGTTTTGCACAATTCTTGGGCAAAACCTGTTTTTTTTCCCGCATCCCGATGCTCGAAATCCTTTTTCAAGACGAATTCCTGGTTGCCATTAATAAGCCACATGGCTTATTGGTGCATAAATCCCCTATTGCAGCCGATGCCTCCGAGTTTGCAGTCCAGATGCTGCGTGACCAAATCGGGCAGCGGGTGTTCCCCACGCACCGCCTTGACAGGAAGACCTCCGGGGTGCTGCTTTTCGCCTTGGATGCCAACACCAACTCCGCCATGCAGGGCAAGTTCGAGCAAAGGTTGGTCAACAAGACCTACCTCGCCATCGTCAGGGGTTTTATTCCTGAAAATGGAGAGATTGAATACTCACTCACCAATGACAGGGGCACCATACAAGACGCCTTCACCCGCTATGAGCGCTTAGCTACGGCTGAAATCCCAGTGGCTTATGGGAAGCACCCAAGCTCCCGCTATTCCCTCGTAAAGCTGTTGCCAGAGACTGGGCGGCACCACCAATTGCGTAAGCACTTGGCACATATTTTCCACCCCATTATTGGCGATAGACCACATGGCTGTAATAAACAGAACAGGCTTTGGTTGGAGAAATGGCAAATGAACAACATGCTGTTGCACGCTGCGAGCTTGGCATTTGAGCATCCCGTATCAAAAGTAGGTATAGCGATAAATGCTGGTTTTCAGCCGGAATTTGTTCGGGCAATGGAAATACTGGGATTGACATTTGATAATCCAATACCGCCCCTCATCGCTTGAACAAGTCCCAGAAGCCAATCCGCCAAGGCTTCCACAGCCAAGGCACCAAGCGAAAATGCTCTTTGGTCTTATTTTCCTTTCTGAAAAAAACGATTCCAATGTAGAACAGGTCAACACTGACCGTCACCCTTGGATGTGCTCGTATGTTATCCCATGCCTCCACCATCCCCGCCGACCAATGGATATCGTCAAAAACAAAGACGCTGCCTTCGTGGGCATTCGCAAGGCATTGCTCAAAATAGTGCAGGGTCGGCTCCTTTCTGTGGTTGCCATCAATGAATACATAGTCTAACTGGCCAAGGTCGGCCAAAGCTGCTGGCAAACAGTCCTCGAACCGTCCCAGCCGCTGCTCCACGTTCTTCACCTTGAGCATTTCTAAGTTTTTGCGTGCGTACTTGGCTACGTTGGGGCAACCTTCTAAGGTAATGAACCTTGCATTGAGCGCCGCTGAAGCTTGGTAAGCTGTGCCTATTCCAAGCGAGGTGCCCAGTTCGAGCATGGTTTTGGGCTTGCAATGGTTCACTGTCCTGAACAGCCACTGGCAAATGAACGCTCGGCTGGCCGAGTGCTTCACCAAACTGCCGATGGTCCGCAGCTTTCCCGGCGTCAGTTCGGAGCCAGCACCGAGGTCGGTTATTTCAATTTGATGGGTATCTGGCAACAAGAACTCACGCAAAGCCTCTACTTCGCTGAAGGCATAGTACCAGCGGTCATCCTCTAGCACGGCTTCGGTGAAAGCAAATACAAAAGGTGAATGCACATTGTAGCGGGTCTGTGCCTGCCAATAAAATTTTAAGAATCTCAATATAATTTGAACCCGTTGCAATTTGAACGTTTTAGGAAAGGCGGCAAATTAGGGCAAAAGCAGGAATATTCAGGCCTCGAACTTTTAACGACCCATTAACCACCAGTTTTGGTGTTTGGGAAATAATATGTCCACAACTGCCGTTTTTTGCACCATTAAACTTACCACACCATGAAAAAAATCATTCTGTCTGCCTTAGTTTTTCTTGGCCTTGCCAATTTCGCCGCTGCCCAATCCTACGTCACATCGGCGGGACTTCGCCTTGGAACCGATTGGGGATTAACCATCCAGCAACGGGTTCTGGAGAAGGTGACTGTAGAGGGTATCGTGCAAAAAAGCTTTCAACGGGACGAATTCATGGTGACCGGCCTCGTTGAACGCCATTACAAGCTGCTTTTCAAAGGCATGAACCTTTACCTGGGTGCTGGCCTCCACAAGGGCTGGAACAACCAACCTTCAAGTTTTGAAAACCCAAATGGCTATGAAAACCCATTCGGGATTACGGGCGTCGGTGGGCTTGAACTCACGATTGCCCGGCTCAACCTTTCCTATGACTTCAAGCCAGCCATTAATCTGGTGGGCGGCGAACGGACAGTCTATGTCCAATCCGGCCTATCGCTGCGCTATGTGCTCCTGAGCAACCGTGATTTGAAAAAACGGGAAAGGGAAAAGAAAAGGGAGGAGAGAAGGGAAAAGCTGCGCTTCTGGGAAAAGGATTAGGAGATATGGAGGTATGAGGTATGGAGGTATGTGGGGCCATACCTTCATACCTCATACCTCCATACCTTAAAAAACCTCGTTTCCGTTTTTATCGAAGGCCATGATGGTTTTATAGCCAAAATCGTTATTGGTCATTTCTTCGGCAGTTGCCCCTTGTTTGACCACGTAGTTTCCATCCTCTTCGATTACATAGAGGTAGTCGCCTGCCCCAGCCCACCAACCACCGACCGCTGCAAGGGCATTGGCGGGGATTTGATTTTGCTCGTATGACTCCTTATTAAGTATCTCGCAATTGAGTATCTCAGCCACCTTAATTTTGGAACTGCCTAAGATTAGGAAAACCTCATGCCTTGGTGCATCGCCATCCGTGTTTGGTTCCGTCGAAGATTGGCATAAGAACTTAATGGAAGATGGTTCAATGGCAGTTGTTGTGGTCTGCACATTTGTCCCATCCCCGTCTTTAGGCTCCTTTGTTTCATTTTTGCAACCGACCATTAAGGCCATAAAAACGAGGCTCGCAATTATTGTTTTTTTCATGGTATGGATTGTGGTGAATGGTTTAAAACAGGTTTTAATTTGGGTAACGCTCTCGAAAAGACTGCTATTCAAAAAAACTGTCGTATTGGTTTCTATGCCCAACACGCTCTGGCATCTTGATAGGTTCGTTCAAGTCAAGCACCTCGGTATCGTCATTGGCCTTGCTGATGAGGGTGCGCTTTTCCTCGCCAAGGAGTTTTGAAAAGGATTCCTTCTCCCATTTCTCCAGCATTTCCATGCCTTCTTGCTCAAACACCCCATTTTGCAGGTCAATGCTATCCATGAAATTGGAGGAAACTTCCATGAAACGCTCCATTTCCCCAACTTTTTGGCTGACATCCTCGGCAACGGCTTCCAGCGCTTCATCGAACATGGCCCGCTTGTCCTTGTCCCCCTTGATGACATTCATTGCGGAACGCATCGCTGAATTGGAAGCATGAATGGCCTTCCGCTCTTGTTCTTTCAATTCCACCTGGTCTTTGATGTCTTCCATCAGCACCTCCGAGTTCTCGTACATGCGTTTGAGCACCCGGTATAGCACCTCCATTTTGTTGTACAGTTCATCAAGGCGGATATTGGACTCTTGCAGGCGGCCAGCTTTACGGGATTTGAGCACCATCTGGGCTTGGTTGTTGGCGTCCTTAGCCTGACTTGCCAACTGTAGGTTGCTCTCAATTTCCCTTTTATTGTTGACAATAATTTCTTTCAATTGGTGCATTTGCCCCCGCAACTTGTTGATTTGCTTATTCATGTTGCGCAAATTGTCCTGCAAATGCTCCACATAACCCTTCAAGATTGCAATGGGGTCTATTCTTACAAACAACCCTGTAATCCAGCGCATGACGCTTTTATAGCTATACCCTACGAGCGCCCGCATCTTTGGGTCAAATGCCACATACAACAAAGCCGCCAAGACCATCAAGGTGATGACGAGGTTAACTGTATTGGCCAAAAATGCTGCAATAGCCCCAACTGAGGTCAACAAGAAAATGCCAACGCCTATGCCTAGGGCTGACAAGAAGAGCATGCCCGTGACGCCCTCTGGGCGCTGCCAAAATGATTTTGGTTTGAAATCGCTTGAGTCCATTCTGAATGGTTTTAACACATATCCCCAGTATTGCGGAATTGCTGGGCAAGGTTAACGGAATATTGCCGCAATTGGCTACCCGCAACGACGAATTTTATGCAAAGGACGATAAAACGGTAGAATTCTACAAAACTACCTTACAATATAAAGTGGTCATAACATCTTAGCCGACAGTTGGGGGTGGAAATACGTGTAGCGCACCGTAATATTTATAGCGACTCCATGGCCATCCGTTCAAGGTGTAGCGCACTGCAATATTTGTAGCGACTCTATGGCCATCCGTTCAAGGTGCAGCGAACCGCAATATTTGTTGGAGAAAAACCGCCCTGCATTCAAGGTGCAGCGCACCTTAATATTCAAATCCTATTGCCAAAAACAAACCGGGCAAGGCCAGAAATAGCCTTGCCCGGTCGCATCTATCCAAACTGTCTTTTCGTTAACGAACCAGCGTCACATCGCCTTTAAATAATTTCACGGTGCCGTCCTTGAACTCCACTTCTGCAAACCAGGCAAAAACGGCTGGGTTCATGATTTGGCCCCTCCACCTGCCGTCCCAACCATAAGCAGGGTTGTTAGGCACAAAATCGAAATATTCGAAAACGGCCTCTCCCCATCGGTCGAAAACAAGGAAGGAGTTGATTTTCTGGACCTCAGGCCCGGAAAAAATCATGAACACGTCATTGGTGCCATCACCGTTCGGGGAAAATCCACTGGGCACGTAGATCGGATTGTCCTTTTCCACGAAAATGGTTAACAAATCATCGGCTGTGCAGCCATTTTCATCAATGATGGTCAAGGTGACGACCGTCTGTTGCGTCGGCGAAAACTCCTGCACGTCGCAGGGCATCTCAGGGCAGGGCAACTGGTCGGAAGGCGTCCAAATCATGGTGTCCAATTGCGAAGCAGGCACCGTGTATTGTGCAATGATGGTGGCAGTTTGGCCGAGTTCTATCAATAAATCAGCACCCAGGTTCACGATCAATTCTTCTGGTTCGTAAATGGTCACCTCTGTCGTCCAAACGCAGCCCTGGCCATCGGTCACCTCAATTTCATATACCCCAGGGGCAAGCGGTGCAAACAGGTTTTGCCCACCGTAGTCCTGTCCATTAAAATTGAAGGTATATGGCCCGTTTGCTGGGTCGGTGTTCAACTCAATGCTGCCATTGGTATCGCCCAAGCAATCGGGGTTCTCGGCAATAACCTCCGCTTGGGGCACATTTTCATATTGGAAAACCTCTACGTCGTCGCTATCCGTGCAATGGTTGCCGAGGCTGGTCACGGTCAAGGTGTAGATGCCATCTGCATTCACGGTAATGACCGGCGAAGTCGGGTCGCTGATGGTCACCCCCGTCACGTTGGTCGTCCAAAAGAAACTAACGCCAAGGCCACTGCCCGTCAAATCCAAAGGCGTCTCATAGCAATCCAACACTTGGTCTTGGCCTGCATTGGCGGTAGGTGTTTCAAAATCGCCCAGCACTTCCACGGCCTCCCCGTTCTGGCAGCCATTAGGTGCGGTGCCAATAAGGTAGTAGGTGCCTGGCTCATTCACCTGCGCACTGGTGCCCGTTCCAATGATGGTCGTATCTGTTCCGACGATGCTCGCCCATTGGAAGGTGACCCCGTTCACTGGAGAACTTCCACTGATGGTAACTACCGTGTCCTGACAGTTCATCAATGGAGCCGGGTTGACCTGAACGGCTGGGTAATCGGTATTGTCGCTAATGGTGACGGTGGCCGTGCCCGTACAGCCACTGGCTGGGTCGGTCACCAGCACTTGATATGTTCCACCACTCGATACCGGGTAGGTTGGGGCAGTGCCAATCTGCTGCCCGTTTTGTGTCCAAGAGAAGGTTGGATTAGTTGTGCCCGTGTAGGTTGCCGACAAGGTGATTTGCGAAACAACGCAGTCCAAAATCTCCCCGGGGGATGAAACGATATTGGCCGTCACGATAGTCCCGATGCTCGTTACCTGTACCGAGGCAGTGGATTGGCAACCATTGTTGGTAACGGTCAGCGTATAAGTACCAGGCGCATTCACTTGGATATTCTGGGTAGTGCTGCTACCTACGATGCTGCCGCCTTGTGTTGTCCAAGCATAGGTAGAACCTGACAGACTTGAACTTCCTTGCACCTGCACTTGCGATTGAACACAAGTGAGCGGGTTAGGCTGGGCTATGCTTGCCACAGGTAATTCATGAAAAACAATGGGCGTTCCCAAGGAAACCTGGGTACAAGCATCGGTCAGAATCACGTTACCATTGGCATCTGGGTCGCCAGCCACGGCTGAGATATAGTAGGTTACCCCGTAAGTCAAATTGGCATCCGTGAAACAGAAAGATGGCTGGTCGCTCCGCAATATTTCATTGACGATTTGGTTGCTAGTGCCCGTGTGCAGCACGAATTGGAGCACGTCGTTGGTATCCAAATACGAGCCTATGGCTGAGTAAGTAGCTGTGATGCAATCCTCCCCACAGGTGGTCAAAAGGCTGTTCGACATGGTGCCAATGGCCGTGATACAATCGTCTGTCGTCACGTTGAAACCACAAATCTCGACGCAACCATTTGCATCGGTGACGGTGACGGCATAATTGCCCAAGCCCAAGTTTCCAATGACAAAATCGCCTGCCGATACATTGGCCTGTTGGCCGCCGGGGTTCCAATCCACGGCGTAGGGTGCCGTGCCACCCGAAATTGTCACAGTACCCTCCCCGTCTGTTTGGCCGGGCAGGCTGACGTTCTCGGATTGGGTACAGAGCAATTGGGTCGCAGTGGCAGGTTCGCCAATATCAAATGAAGCAGTGCCTTCGCACCCGGAAGCATCCGTTACGGTCACCGCATAAGTTCCTGCCGTTAGGCCAGTTGGGTCTTCGGGGCTGCCGGGTATGCTCGGAGACCATTCGAATTCGTAGGGCACTACCCCACCCGATGGCGATAGGTTGATGGAGCCGTTGTTGCCGCCAAGGCAAAGCACGTCAGTAGGTACACCAGTCAGGTTAACAGTAGGTGCATTATTGCCCACTGTGAACTGTTGCGAAGCAGTACAAGAACCTGCGTCGCTCACGGTTACCTCGTAGCTTCCAGGCGCCAAACCGCTGATGTCTTCGGTGGTTTGGCCATTCGACCAATTGAAGGTATAGACGCCCACTGGCGTAACCGTCAAATTGATGCTCCCATTATCGCTGCCACAAAGGGTATTGGGCAATGGTGTACCCGTAAACGAGAAGGTATTGCTCTCCGATGGAACAAAATAGCTCCCTGTTGCCGTGCAACCATTGGCTGCTGTTACAGTCACGAGGTAATCACCTGAAATAACGCCGATTATGTCTTCGGTCATTCCCCCATTCGACCATTCAAAGCTAAAGGGCATGGTACCTCCTGTCACGCTAATATTTACGCTGCCATCAGGCGCTCCGCAAATGGATGGGGCAACCTGGTTGGTCAGGCTTGGTTCGTTTGGCTGGTCAGGAACTACTACGGTTGCCGTCGTCGTGCAAGAACCACCTGCACTCACGGTGACGGTATAGGTGCCGCCATTCAGCCCATTCAGGTCTTCCGTACTTTGAATTGTTGACCATGCATAAGTATAAGTGCCCGACGGCGAAACGGTCAGGTCTATGCTGCCATTCCCGCCTATGCAATTGGTATTGGGAGATGGTGTACCGCTTGCACTTAATTGAAGCAGAACATCGGTGACTTCAATATCGCCCGTATTGGTGCAGCCATCGCTGCCCGTGATGGTTACTTGGTAGTCGCCGGGTGCAACACCTGAGAGGTCTTCCGTAATCGCACCATTCGACCATTGGAAAGTATAGGGTGTGTTGCCACCAGTTACGTTCAGGTTGATGCCGCCATTGGCAAGGCTACAAGTGGCAGGGTCAACGATTTGCGAGAAGTTGGGGGCATTGGTGTTGTTTCCAACCGTAAAATTGGCTTCGGCTGTGCAGTTCAAGCCTTCTGTAACTGTCACGTTGTAGGTGCCCGGTGGCAACCCAGTCAAATCCTCAACCGTCTGGCTGTTTGACCAAATAAAGTCATAACTGCCTGCTGGCGTGACGTTTAGGTTGATGCTGCCATTTGGGTTATCGCAAGAGGAATTTGCAACTGGCGTACCCGACACACTGAGCGGGATGCTGTTGTCCTGAACAGTGAAATTGGCCGTTGAGACGCAACCATTGTCGCCCTCCACTTCCACAGAATAGGAGCCTGGAAGCAAATTGGTCAAATCCTCCGAGGTCTGGCCACCCGCCCAATCAAATGTGAAAGGAGCTACCCCGCCACTGATGCTTAGGTTGATTGCCCCCACGCCTACGCCACACTCAGCTGGAATTATATCTGAAGAAATAACCGGGTCAAGCGTGGTGCTGCCCACGGTGAAATCAGCGGTAGCCGTACAGTTGCCTCCTGCACTGACAGTAACAGCATAGGTGCCACCTGTCAATCCATTCAAGTCCTCAGTAATTGCTGTGGTTGACCATTCGTAAGTATAAGTGCCTGAGGGCGAAATCGTTAGGTTGATTCCACCATTGTTGATATCACAGGAAGTATTGGAGGCCGTGACGCCGTTGATACTGAAAGCGATGGTATTGCCCGGCACGTTTGCTGAAGTAGTTGCGGAGCAACCATTCGCCCCTGTTACCGTCACGGTGTAGGTGCCTTCGGCAATGTTTGACAGGTCTTCCGAACTGGCTGAATTCGACCAAGCGTAAGTATATGGTGTTGTGCTGCCGCTCACGCTGAGGTTGATACTCCCATTTACCAACCCACAAACTTCTGCCGTGATGTTCTGGCCAAGGGTCGGCGATTCGGTGATATCTTCTACTACATAGCTGGCCGATGCGCTGCAACTACCCGACTCCGTGACGGTCACCGTATAAGTTCCCGGTGCCAGGTTGTTGATGTCCTCTGTAGTGGCGCTGTTCGACCATTGAAAGCTGTAATTACCGGAAGGCGTTATCGTCAAATTGACGCTGCCATTGTTGCTGGCACAACTGCTCAATGGCTGCTCCACCGCCGAAAGGGAGAAGGTGTTGCTATTGTTCGGAACGTTGTAGGTGGCGGTGCTTGAACAGCCATTCGCCCCCGTCACTGTGACGGAGTAATTACCGGGAGGCATGTTGCTGATGTCTTCCGTGTTGGCCGAATTTGACCAAGCAAAAATATATGGCGTCGTAGCTCCAGTTACGGTCAAATTGATGCCCCCGTTGCTCTGCGAGCAAATGGCAGGGGTAATGCTTTCCACTAAGTTTGGTGTAGAAACGGCGTCGGCTACGGTGAAACTGGATGTAGCTGTGCAGCTCCCACCTGCGCTTACGGTGACGGTGTAGTTGCCTGCGGCAACGTTTGTGATGTCCTCCGTTGTAGCGCTGTTCGACCAAGTATAGGTATAAGTGCCGGAGGGCGTTACGCTCAGGTTCACACCACCATTATTGGCCGTGCATGAGCTGTTCGCTGTAGGCGTACCGGTGATGTTCGGGGCTGTAATGGTGTTTCCGACATTGGCACTGGCCGTTGCGGAGCAACCATTCCCCCCTGTTACGGTCACGGTATAGGTGCCTTCGGCAATGCTGGCCAAGTCTTCCGTGCTGGCGCTGTTTGACCAAACGATGGTGTAAGGCGTTGTGCCACCAGTCACCGTCAAATTCACTGCCCCATTCGGCAGGCCACAAGTAGCGGCGGTCGGGCTGGTGCTCAGTGTTGGTGGCACTGCGGTATTGGTCACCTGGAAAGTGGCCGTAGAACTACAAGAAGGGCCGTTGCTCACCGTTACGGTATAGTTGCCTACGGCAATATTGTTGAGGTTCTGGGTGGTAGCCCCATTTGACCACAAGAAAGTATAGTTGGCTACAGGCGACGGGGCCAAGGTAATGCCGCCATTGTTCACCGAACAAGAATTGACGGGCGTAGTAGTCCCATTCAAATTGATGGTGGCATTGTTGTTTGGCACGGTCATGCTGGCCGTGGTGGTGCAACCTGTGGCAGTCGTCACAGTTACCGTATAGTTGCCGGGAGGCGTATCAAAGAGGTCTTCTAAAGGCCAACCATTTGACCAATTGTATTCATACGGGCCTTGGCCATTGGCAGCCGTGACATCTACGCCACCATTGGCTTGCCCACAAAAGCTGGGGGTTACCGTGTATTCAATCGTGGCGTTTTCAGACGAGTTGAAGATGGTATAGTTGCCAACAAAAGTACAAGTGCCACCAGCGCTTACGGTCACCGAATAGTTGCCAGGGACAAGGTTGTCCAAGGAAGTGCTTGTCGAACCGTTCGACCAGTTGATGGACGCCGTTGGAGGGCTTACAACGATGCTAATGGCTCCATTGTTTGGCAAAATGCAGGAGGTGTTGTCCACCGTTGTCTCACTGACATTAACCGGAATATCATCATCGAGAATATCCACCGAGGCTGAACCAGTGCATTGGTTAGCGGAGGTCACGGTCACCGTATAGTTTCCAGCCAAAACATTGCTGATAGTAGTGCTATTGCTCCCGTTCGACCAAGCATAAGTGTAAGGCGTGGTTCCCCCACTGCCGCTGGCTGTTGCACTTCCGTTTGGAAGGCCGCAATTGGCATTATCGGGGGTCACATTAACAGTAGGTTCATTCGGCTCATCGGGCACTGTATAGGTGCCAATCTCTTCACAGACACCGCCTGCGCTTACCGTCACGCTGTAGGTGCCCGGTGCAAGGTTGTTTTGCACCGAAGTATTTGTTGCACCCGTACTCCAAGTTATGGTATAGGAGGCGGGCGGGCTGATGGCGACGCTGATGCTGCCATTGCCCGTTGCGGCACAGGTGGTATTCGGCGTAATATTCGGTGTGAGGATGATATTCAGGTTGTTGTTCGGGATATCAGCCGTAACCAAGCCGGAGCATCCATTGGCACCTGTCACGGTCACTACATAGCCACCACTTGGAACGTTGTCGATGCTGGGGCCGCTCGCCCCGTTCGACCATTCAAAAGTGTAGGGAGCCACGCCTCCCGTGGCATTTGCATTGGCCGAGCCGTTGCTCAGTTCGCAAGTGGTTGGTGTTGTTGTAACTGTCGGGGTAGGTGAGTTGGGCTGAAATGGAACAGTAAAACTGGCGGTTTGCGTACAGCTTCCGCCACCATCAACCGTTACGCTATAGGAACCTTCTTCCAGGCCCGTTATCGTAGGGCCATTGCTTCCGTTCGACCAAGTGATGGTGTAATTGTTGGCAGGGGAAACCGAAATCGAAATAGAGCCATTGTTGGAACTACAGGCCGTATTCGGTGAGATGGTTGGCGTGATGGTGATGGTTGGGTCGTTGTTTTGCAGGTCAGCGCTTGCTGTAGCGGTGCATCCATTGGCACCCGTGACCGTCACCGTATAATTGCCGGCGAGCACATCATTCAAATCCTCCGTTGTTGCACCATTAGACCAAGTAAAAGTGTAGGGCGCCACACCGCCAGCGGGGGTCAGGTTGATGTCGCCATTGGCAAGGTTGCAGCTTGAGGGCGTCGTGGATGTAGAGGCCGATGGGTTGTTCGGAATGGCGGTAACATTGAAGTTTTGGGAGGTGTTGCAGGCACCGTTGCCCGTCACGGTCACGGTATAGGTTCCTTCCTCCAGGTTGCTGATGTCTTCAGTGGTGGCCCCATTCGACCAGTTGAAGGTGTAGGAACCGCCTCCCGTGGGAGTAGCAGGAGAGACAGTGATATTGATGGAACCATTGCCGCCGTTGCAGGTCGTGTTGTTGACGATGATACCAGTCACCGAAATGGGTGGGTTATTGTTGCCGACGTTCGTGGTCTCCGTATCGGTACAGCCATTCGCCCCTGTTACGGTTACGGTGTATTGCCCGGAGGGTATGTTAGCCAAGTCCTCGGTGGTAGCGCCATTTGACCAGCTAAAAGTATAAGGCGACATCCCTCCTGAAACACTTAGATTTATGGAACCATTGCTTAGTTCACAGGTACTTTCAGTCGGTGTAAGCGTTGCATTGGGGTTGTTGGGCACGTCGGGTACCGTGAAATTCCCTGTAGAAGAGCAGGTAGTGCCGAATGAGACGGTCACGGAATAACTGCCGGGAGCAAGGTTCGAAATATCTTGCGTGGTGGCCCCATTTGACCATAAATAGTTATAGCTGTTGTTCGGGGAAACGCTGATGTCAATGGCCCCATTGTCGGTACTGCAAGCCGTGTTGGCAGTGACTGTTCCAGTAATGGTCGGGTTGGTGATAATGTCTTGAACCGGATACGTACCAGTCACCGTACAACCTTGTGTGTTGGTAACAGTTACGGTATAGGTGCCTGCGCCTATATTGGACAAATCCTCACTCGTACTGCCATTCGACCATTGAAAAGATGTACCGTTGGACGGCGTAGCGGTGATGTTGATGGCACCATTGCCTTGCCCACAGGTTTCATTGGTTGGCGTGCCTGTCAAGGCGATACTCGCTTGGGAAACTGTTCCACTGCCTGAAACCGTCCCCACACAGTTGGAGCCCGGATACGTGACACTGCTCAAGGTATAGTTTGCGGTTTGGTTTACCGTCAGGGTATAAGGGTTGCTGCTGGTGGTAATAGGTGCTTGGTTTACCCCGTTTATTTGATAAACAAACGTCCACGGGCCGTCGCCACCTGTGAACGCTACCGATAAGTCAACAGTGCCACCACTTCCAGAACAAATAAGGCCTGAACCAGAAAGCGTGGCAGTTGGAAGTGGCAAGACCTCAATAGGAATACAGCTTGGATTCGGATTTGCGAAGCAAACATTGGCCACTGTAACACAAAGTTGGGTGGTGCCGGGCGTATTCCAAGTCACGGAAGCATTGTTGTTGTTGCTGGGTGCAACCGTTCCGATAGGTGGGTTCAGCGTCCATTGGTATTGCGTGGCACCAGAGACGGGGGCTAAGGTGTAAGTAGTCGTTGTGTTCTGGCAAACAGTCTGGTTGCCAGTTATTGGCCCTGGATTGGCTGGCGGTTCGCCAACCGTAGAGCCTGCAACTACGTCCACCGAGTAGTCGCATACGTTGCCTGCACAGCCATCTATGACGACCCAGTAGATTTGCCCCACCACAAACTGGGAGGATGAAAGCAGAAATGGGTTTTGCGTGCAGGGGCACTGCAATGAAAGTGCGCCAGTGATGCAACCCGTGTAAATAGCCCCTTGCAAGCCTTGGTTGCCGCCTGCATTACAGTTGCTGGGCGTTATCTGAAGTGTTATAGACGTAGTTCCAGCATAGAAGGCGAACCACTCATCGTTGTTCAAAACGTTGTTGGGACAACCAGGAAAAGGCTGCTGGATATTGTTGTTGTTGATGGTACCACAATACCCGTCAAGGTTAAGGCAGTTGGGCTGCGCCTCTGGACAAGTGTTGGTGGCTGTGGGAGTGCCGGGCGGTGGGCATTGGGCTTGTAGCAGGGTAGCGGCAAGCAAAAGGATGGGGAATGCAACCAAGTAAATTTTCCTCATGATGCAATTTTGGGTCAGGTGTGTGGAGGCTTTGGACCAACGTCGCTTGCCCTTTTGGAAGGGCTTAGTGTTTCGTTTTGTCCATAAAAGTTAAGCAATTTCAACAAGGCGACAGTCAATTAGGATGCGGATTTGTTTATGGAGAAATGGATAATATAACCTCAAAACTTACTTGCATTAGGAAGAAGTTAGAAAATTCAGATTCTACCATCATCTTCTTGCACGCTCCTAAACAGCTACAAAAGCCCTATCCTGTGATGCCACCATTTGAGTTCAATCTGTCAACTTGGAAATTTCAGGGCCAAAGAGCAGAGATTGGGAATGTTGCTATCGATTTGCAGGATATGTCGCAAAGGGGAATGTTCTTAAAAGTAAAGCGGGTGGTTTGCAATAAGAAATATTGCATGGTGCAATTCTAAGGACAAAAACTTGCATTGCATCACTATAGGTCGAATTCTGTAGATAAATGCCAAGAATCAGACAATTAAATTGCCGTATTATTTCTATAGCACGCCATTTTATTCCTGGCTCCAACTTATTGGCAGGGGTTCAGAGGGATTTTCAATTATTTCCCACAACCTCATGGATGCTTACCTTGGGTTTACTTCAGGTAACGCTTCATGTTCTCAACGTCTTTGCCGATCTGAGCAACCAATGCCTGATAGCTTGCCAAAAAGTCGTTTTTGGTAGTTTCCACTTTTGAAGTTGCATCCTTAATTTCCACGTCCAGTTTTTCCATCTCCACCCGGTGGGCCTCCATTTCTTGGGTGAGCTTTTTGATTTGCTCCGCTTTTTGTTTCAGGGTAGCATCCAAGTTTTTCAGCATTTCCTGTCGGTTGCCAATGCGGTCGGTCGTCTGCTTGCGCAATGCCTCGTCGAACTTCGATTGCTCTGTTTTGAGCACATCCATGTAATGTGTTGCTGATTCGACCAACTTGGCCGGGGTGGCGCCCATGGCCTGTGCCATCGCAAAGGCAGACTGGTAACGGACAGCCTCATCCATCGGCATTTTTTCGAGGCTCTTCACGGATTGGCGATACTCCAGGTAATCAACGCCCGGCAAGTTGGCGGCCTCCATCGCCTTCAGCAACACCTCTATAAATTTGGGGTTCGCTTCGCCTGCCTTGGCTGGTGTGGATGGGGCAGCAGGATTGGCGGCTCTCGGGGTCTGTTCAGTTGGCGCAATTTCCTGCTCCACTTGGTTGGCAGCGGCAGGGTCTTCTACGATGAAAAGGGATTTTATGCTTTTGAAATCTATCGGCATGGCTTCAGAATTTTTTGTTGAACCTAATTTGCTCGCAAATAAAGTCAATGATAGTGGCAAACGCAACCAATTCCTTTCTTTGCGGTAAAAAACGGTTGCCCATGTTTTAAAAAAGGCAATCCAATACTTCTTACAATGACTTTCGACGTAACCATTCCAGTGCTCAATGAGGCCGAAACACTGGAGCGCCAAGTGCTTATCCTGCATGATTTTCTGCGCAAAAACTTCCCACAGACCGGCCAATGGCGCATCGTCATTGCCGACAACGGCAGCACGGACGACACCTTCGCCATAGCGGAACAGCTGCATGCACTTCACGGCGAAATTGTACCGATAAGGGTTCCCAAAAAAGGCGTTGGATTGGCCTTGAAAACCAGTTGGGGACAGTCGCAAGCCGATATGGTAGGCTACATGGACCTTGACCTTGCCACCGACTTGCCCCATTTCTTGGAGGCTTATGAGGCTATCGCAAATGGTGGTTACGACATCGTTTATGGAACCCGCCTGCACCCCAAGTCAAGGGTCGTTGGGCGCACCCTCAAACGGGAAATCACGAGCAGGGCCTTCAACCTGATTTTGAAGTTGTACCTGCGGGTCGGCTTTTCAGATGGCATGTGCGGTTTCAAATGGCTCAAACGGGAGGTCTATCCCCCACTCTACCAAGCGGGTGCCATGAGCGACGGCTGGTTTTTCAGCACCGAACTGTTGACCATTGCCGAATGGAAGCACTTGAAAATCAAGGAATTGCCCGTAAAATGGACGGACGACGTGACCAGCAGCCGGGTGAAAATTGGGCCACTGGCAAAGCAATACTTAGCTGCGATGAAGGTGTTGAAAGGGAGGAGGGGTGATTTGTGATAGGTGATTCGTGATTGGTGACTAGGGCATGGTACACGGTAAACTATTTCTACCGAAGGTAAGAAACATAAAAAATCATAAAAAATCAGCGTCTTTCAGCGTCAAAAAAACTGTGTCAAATATTTCTTGCTCTCATATTCATCATTTATCATTCCATCAAACCTTGGGTGTGCTCTTTACCTGCCAAGCCCATGCCGTCCGCATGATTTCTTCAATTCCTCTTTTCGGAACCCATCCCAAAAGCCGCTCTGCTTTGTCCCGATTGGCATAGATGCTAACCACATCGCCCGCCCTACGAGGGCCGATGATATAGTTCAGTTTCTGGCCCGTCACCTTCTCAAACGCATGAATGGCCTCCAGCACCGTCACCCCATCACCGATACCGACGTTGAAAATTTCGCTGGGTGAGGTGTTCTTGCCTTCCATTAAATACTTTAGGCAGGCGGTATGGGCTGCCGCAAGGTCCATCACATGAATATAGTCACGCACGCAGGAGCCGTCACGGGTATTGTAGTCGCTGCCAAACACCGTCATGCTGTCCCGTTTGCCGATGGCCGTCTCCGTGATGACGGGCACTAGGTTGCTTGCCTTGTTGCGGGGCGATTCGCCGATGAGCGCCGACTCATGTGCCCCACCGGGATTGAAATAGCGAAGCGAAATGGCCCGAACCTCCTTGGTCACTTTGCAAAAATCCTCAATGATTTTCTCGCCCATCTGCTTCGTGCGGGCGTAGGGACACTCGGCCTCTTGGAAGGGTGTCGTCTCTGTTACTGGCAGTTCCTTGGCATTGCCATATACGGAGCAACTGCTGGAGAAAATGATATTGGAAACCCCGAACTCCTGCGCACAGCTTAGGATGTTCAAAAGGCTCTCATTGTTGTTGTGGAAATACCGCAGGGGCTGGAATACCGATTCCTCCACGCTTTTTAGCGCAGCAAAATGAATAACACCCACTATGCCCGGGTTCTGCTCGAAAACCTTTTGGGTCTTTTTTGCATCGCAAAGGTCAACACGGTAGTTCCTGACCGACTTGCCGGTTATTTTGCGAATGCCGGCCAGTGCCTTTTCATCGCTGTTCGATAGGTTGTCAATGGAAATGACCTCAAAGCCGTTGTTAATCAAATCAACAATGGTATGGCTGCCGATATAGCCGCAGCCGCCTGTCACGAGCACTTTTTGCATGGTTGTCAATTATAGTTAGCATCGCCAAGTTGGGCATGGCCAAACGTACACCGAAACCCCAGTTTCGGTGTGACTACGCCGGAACTGGGGGTTCCGGCCTACATTTGACCTCCAAGCCCAAAACATGGCGGCGTGAGCTATATAAAGCGTTTCAGTTTTTTGGGAACGGCTGCGAAATTAAAAAATCAAATTACTCCAAAATGGGTTCGAAGGATTTGCGTAGCAACCGCTCTACTTAAAACTAAAACTATTCGGTCCGCATTGGCAAAATTGAAGCCGAAACAGGCCAATCCTATTTTTGAAATTTCGTCAACACCGACGAGCCTTCCAGTTTTCCGTTCTTGTCGTAGTTCTCCGTTTTCACCATTCCCACGCCCTTTGCATACCATGTGGTCGTCTTAACGTTCATCTTGAAAATGGACTGTATATCGGTGTCTTGCGTCATTTTGATGCACTCGAAGGTGCCAGCGGGAGTCGTTACGGTTTCGGTTCCCTCCACTTTTCGATTGGTAATATTGAGCTTAATGCCCATAATCTTCATGCCGTTCAAGCTGGTTTTCATTTCCATATTGCCATCTGGTAGGGTTTGGCCTGGAGTAAGCTCCATAGGAAATTCCATGGCATCGCCCGTGATTTCCATTTCCATATCAGGTTGATTGGCCGCATAGCTGGATTCTGGCCTCAACATGGAGCGCATATCAACGAAGACGGAATTTCCCTTGCAAGTGATGTCGAAATTGTTGTTGCTGGGTCGCTTTCCTTTTTCATCGGTATTTTCCATTTCAATAGTCGCCTTGAACCCATCAGCCTCATCACTGACCTCCAACACTTTTTGCTTGGTGATGGCAGTAGGCTTTCCCTTCTTATCGTAGTGGGTCAATTCCATGCTGACGCCTTCCTTGAAGGCGAAATAGCTGTTTTCGCAGGCAGATGTTTGTGCGTAGGAAGTCGTCGAAGTGAGCAGCAGCAGGGCTGCAAAGAAGGTGAAGATTGCAAGCTTTTTCATGTTGTTTCAAATTTGGTTAAGCAAATGTTTTAGTCTAATCTTAAAAAATCGCAACTACTTAGCATCAGGTATGTTTTCTGGGAGAGTTTTGAAATCACCCTTAATAACAACCCAATATACGGGAGGAGTGAAAAAAGGATTTCTTATCGTTCCTCCTGCATCCATCTAAATAGTCAATGCAAATCTACCATATAGGCAGTATTTGCTAGGCCACCAATAGAGGATGAATGGGCTTTTTTGGCATACCCTGAAAGATAACTATTGCTTAAAATCATTCAGACAATTTTCACCAGAAGCCTTTCCTTACCAAACTTCTTATCACCTTTGCGCCTGCCAAGGGTCTGGGTTTGTCGGCAAAACCACAGCTTTGGCGAAAAAACACTATCAGCAATCAATGGCAATCCTTATTTTTTTTCTTGCACACTGGTTTATCTGCCTCTTCTTCCAAACCTTCTTCCATCACCGCTACGCTTCGCATAAGATGTTCACCATGAACAAGTTCTGGGAGCGGTTTTTCCACCTGACCACCTATTTGGCACAAGGCTCGTCCTACCTGACGCCGAGCGCCTACGCCATCATGCACAGGATGCACCATGCTTTTTCCGACACGGAAAAAGACCCCCACTCCCCCAATTTCTTCAAAGACGTGGTGGGCATGATGATACATACAAAAGAAATCTTTCACGGATTGGTCAACAAGACCATTCAGGTTTCGCCCAAGTTCCTTGGCAACTACCCGACCTGGGACTGGCTCGACCGCTTTGGCTATGGCTGGCCCAGCCGCATTTTCTGGATGGTAGGCTACACCGTTTTTTATGCCTTCTTCGCTACGGAGTGGTGGATGTACCTGTTGTTGCCTGTGCATTTTATGATGGGCCCAGTGCATGGCGCCATCGTGAACTGGTGCGGCCACAAATACGGCTACCAGAACTACAACAACGATGACCATTCTAAAAACAGTTTGCCTTTTGACTTCCTGATGTTGGGCGAGCTGTTCCAAAACAACCACCATAAGCACCCCAACAGCCCTAATTTTGCGCAGCGCTGGTGGGAATTCGACCCGGTTTATCCGATTATGAGGTTATTGCATTGGGCGGGAGTGATACAGTTGCGAAGGGCTTAATTTAAGCTATAGACTGATAGAACTCCTCTTCATTGACCACGCAGGTCGTCAACTCCACTTTATGCCCATCGGGGTCAAGGGTGTAAATTGAATGGAAAAAAATATGGTCTTGAAAATTGTATTCGATACCTAAAGCATCATAATGCTGCCGGGCAAGGTCGAAATTTTCACGATCCACATTGAAGGCAAAATGGTCAATTTTAACTCCCTTCAAATGGACTCCATCTACCGGATGTCCATCTTGGGAAGGGAAGATGGCAACCCCGCATTTGCCAGCGAAAAGGAAGATGGGAAATGGCTTCCATTCTTCCGGCTGAAAGCGCTTCATACCTAAAACTGATTCATACCATCTGGCGGAACGCTCCATGTCCGTAGCCCGAATGGCAACGTGATCCAAGAATCGTAAGTGTATCATTTTTTATGGTTTTAATCCATAACCCCATTACACCGCCTGTATCACATCGTACTGCGTCAGCATGTGCAAGCTCCCAGCCCTGTCACGCACCACCACCGCCTGAATTTCCTTCGTCAAATACTTGCCCAATTGCCGGAACGGCATATCGTCCTCCACGATGGGGAAGGGCCGGCCCATGACGCTCGTCACGGGCTTTTCGGCGTGAAGCAGCGGGTTGTCGAGGAGGTATTTCAGCACCTCGGTTTCGGTGACACCGCCCACCATCTTGCCATCTTGGAGCACGGGGAGTTGTGAAATATCCTTCTCTTTCATCAGGTTGAAGGCGCTGCGCACCGTGTCAGTCGGGCTGACGGAGTAAAAGGTCTTGCTGCTTTTCTGCGCCAATAAGTCCTTGATTTTCAGCTCGGTATCGAGGAAGCCCCGCTCCCGCATCCAGTCGTCGTTGTACAGCTTGCCGATGTAGCGGCTGCCGTGGTCGTGGAAGATGACCACTACTACGTCAGTTGGTTTGAGGCGGTCTTTGAGTTGGAGCAAGCCGCAGATGGCACTCCCGGCGGAGTAGCCGAGCAGGATGCCTTCTTCCCTCGCAATGCGGCGGGCCATCACGGCGGCGTCCTTGTCCGTCACTTTTTCAAAAAGGTCAATCAACGAGAAATCGTAGTTCTGCGGGATGATGTCCTCGCCGATACCCTCCGTGATATAGGAGTAGATTTCCTTGGGGTCAATCTTGCCCGTTTCGTGGTAGGCTTTCAGCGTGGAGCCGTAGGTATCAATGCCCCATATCTGGATGTCGGGGTTCTTTTCCTTCAAATATTTGGCGACGCCCGTGATCGTGCCACCCGTTCCAGCGCCCACCACGATATGGGTCACTTTGCCCTCAGTTTGCTCCCAAATCTCCGGCCCGGTGGTCTCGTAGTGCGCCTGGCGGTTGGCCAGGTTGTCGTATTGGTTGAACCAGTAGCTGTTGGGGATTTCGTTGCTCAGGCGCTCCGCAACGGAGTAGTAGCTACGTGGGTCGGTGGCCTCCACATTGGTCGGGCAGACAATGACCTCGGCGCCCATTGCCCGCAGCAAATCAAACTTCTCCTTTGATTGCTTGTCGCTGGTAGTGAAGATGCAGCGGTAGCCCTTTACGCAAGCTGCAATGGCCAAGCCCATGCCCGTGTTGCCGCTCGTGCATTCGATGATGGTGCCGCCCGGCTTGATTTTGCCCTCGGCCTCGGCTACTTCGAGCATCTTTAACGCCATACGGTCCTTGATGCTGTGACCGGGGTTGAAGGTTTCGATTTTGCCGAGGACGAGGCAAGGTACATCGGCCACCACTTTGTTCAATTTGACGAGGGGCGTATTGCCGATGGTTTCGAGAATATTTTGGTAGTACATGGTTGGATGCTTTTGATGCTGGATGCTGGATGCTGTTGATACTGGATACTAGCAAAGCTGGACAAACATTCAACAAGTTTGAAATTGGGCTGCAAAGGTAAAGGAGTTGTACTGGAGGAACGAGGTTATTCCCTTTTTTGATTCATTCATTACACAAATCAACCAAGGGTTAAACCACAAAATCGCTGCTTAAATTTGAATCCCCAGCATCCAGTATGCAGCATTCCCCACAAGGGCAAGCAATATCCAGTATCCAGCATCCAGCATCCAGCCCTCACGCCTTAAAATTCATCAAAAACTCCTTCACCAGCAGGTCGAACCTTGCCCCGTCTTGGCCGTGGAAAAAAACCTCGACTGGCAGCACGAAATAGGGCAAGCGATTTTGGGCCAATCGCTCTTTGTGCAGTTCGAGGCGCATGGCGTCCTTTTCGGTAGTGAGGATGATTTTTTTGCTGCCCGGCAATTGCTCGAACGCTTTTTCGATATCGTCCAAATCCTCTTCGGTGAAATAGTGGTGATCCTCAAACTCCCGCACCCGCACCGTGCCCGCCTTGGTCTCCAGCCAATCCCGGAGGTAATCGGCATTCGCTATGGCGCTGACCAGCAACACCGACATATCTTCCTGTAAATCAGCCTGATAGTTTGTGTTCAGGGCATAATACGGACGCAGGTATTTGTAGCTGGAAAAGAAAACCTGTTGGTGTGGAAAAGGCTTGATTTCGGCGAGCAACTTGGCCCGATCGTCGTCGTGCAGGTCTTCGGGGCATTTGCTCACCACGATGAGGTCGGCCCGGCGGTAGGCGCTGCGCCATTCCCGCAGCCGACCGCTGGGCAGGAGGAAATCACGGGTAAATGGCCTTCTAAATTCGGTCAACAAGATGTTCAAACCCGGCTTCACGCCGCGGTGTTGGAAGGCATCGTCGAGGAGGATGACTTGGGTCTGTGGGGCATGTTGGAGCAGTTCTGGTATGCCGAGCGCCCGGTTTTCGTTTACGGCAGCGAACACCTCTGGGTACTTCCTTTTGAACATGAGCGGCTCATCACCCACTTGGTCGGCCTTGCTCCAGTATTGCACGATTTGGTGGCCGACTGTCTTGCGGCGGTAGCCCCGGCTGAGGGTGGAGACGTGCAGGTAGGGCATCAGCAACCGTATCAGGTACTCGATATGTGGCGTTTTGCCCGCACCGCCCACGGTTAGGTTGCCCACTGAAATCACGGGGAGGTCGAACTTGACGCTGAGCAGGATTTTCTGTCGGTACAGGAAGTCACGAATGCTAACGCCTAGCCCATAGAGCATTGAAAATGGGAGCAAAAGGATGCGTATGAGTGGGTCTTGAATCAACGGATTACGGATTGGAGATTGCGGATTGCGGATTAAGGGCCTTCCGTAATCTTTTCAATGATTGGGCAAAAATAGGCAAACTGGCGCTATTTGCTTGGCAACTTCAAACCCATCGCTTTCATGGCGAGCAGGGCTTCGGCATTGCCTTTGGCATCGTTCACGGGGTGGTGGTCGTGCGAGGTTTTACGCAGCAGCCGTTTCCATTCCGCATTGAGGCCAGTGTCCATCTTCATGCCACAGTAAAGGTCGCCGATTCTACGGGCCGAGAAGCCAAAAGGATTCTTTCCCAAGAAATTATGGAAGTAAAAATTTATCCATTGCCAATCGAATGCCGGGTTGTCGCTGATGAATATCGGCTTGCCAATCGAGTTTTCCGAAAGCCAATTTGCGAAGTGTTCCATGACTGCTCTTGGTTCATCAAAACCTTCATGCTCCTGTCTTGTAAAACCACTGACGGCCAGCGCTTCAGGTATCCATTCTTTGGAAATTGGCTTAGTCTGCCCATAAAAACGCTTCGTTAAACTCGGCTCTACGACCACTGCGCCAAAGCAGACCATCGAATATTTGTGGGGGATTGGGCCATCGGCCTCTACGTCCACGACGATGAAACTCATATTGATTGTTTTTTTTGATAAAGAAATCCCAAACACGGATTCCCTTAATTTCGTTTCAAACCCACGCCAACACCGTACCTTCGCCCTCGATGAATCACTCATTTCATAGCTTTTTTTGGCAATCGTTGCTGCGCAACAGCCTGATTTTCAGCTTTTTGCTTAGCTGCAGGGGAGGTCTTGATGCACAATCCTCCTCAAGCCACGCCCCTACGAACCCTGAAACCCTCGACCATGTCATCGTCCGCAAAATAGGAGTAGAGGGCAACCAAAGAACCAAGACCGAAATCATCCTGCGGGAACTGGACTTCCAATTGAACGACTCCCTCTCCTTAGCCACGCTCACGGCTCGCCTGGCAGAAAACGAACTGAACATATTGAACACAGGGCTTTTCACCTCCACCAAAATCAGTTTCAAGGAATGGACTGCGGCTACCAATGAGGTCGGACTGCTCATTACCGTACAGGAAGGATGGTACGTTTTCCCGTTTCCCATCCTCGAAATGGCCGACCGCAACTTCAACGTTTGGTGGGATACTTACGACCACGACTTCAGCCGGCTCAATTGGGGCATTCGCTTCTACCACACCAACCTCACTGGACGGAAAGACCAGCTCAAAGCCGTGTTTCAGCAGGGTTTTACCAAAAAATACGAATTGATTTACACGCTGCCCTACCTTAACCGCCATCGGCGACTGGGGGCCAATATCAACTTCCTTTATACCCGTGAGCGCCAGATCGGCTATGCGACCCAAGGCAACGAACTCATCTTCACCAATGACCGTGACCGCCTGTTGTTGCAGCGCTTTAGGCTGGGTGCTGCCGCACAGTATCGCCGCAACCTCGACATCACGCACCGCCTCAGCCTTACTTTCCACGATAACCTCATCCACGATTTCGTCCGAACGGAACTCAATCCCGACTTCTTTTTGGGCGGCACCGAGCAGCGCTACCTCGCCGCCACCTACCAGTTCACGGTGGACAAACGGGACATTCGCCCCTACCCCATGCACGGCTACCTGATTGATGCAAGCATTGCCCGAAATGGCTTGTTGATAGGCGATGGAATGAATGCCTTGAACCTGCAGGCGAGCTTTCAGCAGTTTTTTTCCTTCGGTAAAAAATGGAGCACCGGCTTTGTGCTGAAAGGCGTATCGGGGTTGCTCCGCAACAAGCAGCCCTACTATGGCAGCCAAGCCCTTGGCTATGAACCTGATTTCATCCGGGGCTACGAATACTATGTGATGGATGGGCTTGATTACGCCTACAACAAGTCCCTGGTGCGCTACCGTTTGTTCGACCGAACATTCAACCTGGGACCATATATGCGCCTTGAATCATTCCGTGAAATGCCCATCAAACTCTTCCTCGTGTTTCACAACGAGCTTGGCTATGCCAACAACCCATTCTATGGGCAAAACAACTCCCTCGCCAATGAATTGCTCTGGGGCACCACCCTTGGCCTGGATTTGGTCTTGTATTACGATAAGGTTTTTAACTTTGAGGTGAGTAGGAACCATCTGAACGAGTATGGTTTCTATTTGCACTGGACTTTTAGTTTTTAGAGAGTGAGAGGGTGAGAGGGGTGAGAGGGTGAGAGGGTGAGAGGGTGAGAGGTGTGAGAGGTGTGAGAGGTGTGAGAGGGTGAGAGGGGTGAGAGAGTGAGAGGGTGAGAGATGTGAGAGAGTGAGAGTCTCTCCCCCTTCTCACGTCTCACATCTCTCACTGTCTCACCCCTCTCACTTCTCTCACCCTCTCACCCCTCTCACCCCTCTCACCCTCTCACTCTCTCACTTCTCTCACCCTCTCACCCTCTCACCCTCTTATCATGCAAGTAGTCGTTTTCAGTCAATATCTAAAAGAAGGAGACCTTCCGTACGTGCAGCAGCTATTTGATGCGCTGGCAGCGCATGGCATAGTGGCATACGTAAATGCGCCGTATCTGAAAGAGTTGGACGGGAAGATCAATTTCAAGACCAATGTTGGGGCTTTTGAGGGCTACCTTGACTTTAAGGTTCGGGAATTCGATTTTGTCATTACCCTTGGCGGCGACGGCACCATCCTTGCGGCAGCTACCCATGTACGTGATATGGGCGTTCCCATCTTGGGCATCAACTTGGGGCGATTGGGATTCCTCGCCACCGTGGGCAAGGAGCAGATTGCAGTCGCTATTTCACTGCTGGCGAAGGGCGAGTATTCCATTGGGCAGCGGAGCACCCTCCAATTGGAAAGCGAGCCAGCCCTGTTTGAGGAGATACCCTATGCGCTCAACGACTTCACCATCCTGAAAAGGGACACCACCTCCATGATTACCATCCACACATTTGTGAATGGCGCTTATTTGAATACCTATTGGGCCGACGGCCTCATCGTGGCTACACCGACAGGAAGCACGGGCTATTCGCTCAGTTGCGGCGGCCCCATTGTATTTCCTGACTCCAACAACTTTGTGCTCACGCCCGTTGCTCCACACAACCTCAATGTACGGCCGCTCGTCATCGCCGACTCTGCCACGATTTCATTTGAAGTGGAGGGCCGAGCCGACAACTTCCTTTGCACCCTTGACTCCCGCCATGAAATCATCGCCTCCGACAACAAAATTGCCGTCCGAAAAGGAGATTTCAACATCAAGGTCGTGCAGTTGCTCGACGATAGTTTCTTGGATACGATACGGAAGAAGTTGGGATGGGGAGTTGACTTGAGGAATCACTGACCAATATGAAACAAGGCATCCCCCATACCTACAACTGGCATGTTATTATGCCCAATTATATGCCCAGCTTTCTTTGCAATCACTGCTATTTCGTCCATCCCATAGGGGTCGTTTATCACTGCCAGCTTATCCCCAGCCTTTACAGTTTCACCAGATTGTTTTAGCCAGCGGAAAATGCCGGGGCGTTCTGCCCGTACCCATGCAGATTTACGGATTGGGATACATGGTTCCGGGGCCGGTACCTCATCGGACAACATGCCTTTGAGGTGCATCACCCGCCGGATACCAGCCAGCCCATGGTCAATGGAGAGTTGGTCAAAGCGGAGGTTTTCGCCACCTTCATATACGATGATGGGCTTGCCATGGTCAAAGGCTGCCTTTCGGAGCGATTTGGGGATGAACTTGCTGGTTACTATATAATGTGCCCCAAAGGCAGTTGCAAGTCCCTTGCTTTTGGGGTCAGTGGGAGCGTAACGGACTTGTGGGTAATTGTAATTGCCGTTGCCACCCGTGTGGAAGTCAACGCCAAAGTCAATGACTGGTAAGATATGCTTATTGAAAATATACGCCAACCGGGCGGCCATCGAGCCGTTCGCTGAGCCAGGAAAGCTCCGGTTCACATCTTTCCCATCCAAGGCATCACGGCTGAAACTGTTGAACCCCTGCATATTGACCAACGGCACGACAACGACACTGCCCCGTTGCAAGCCCTCAAACCAACGCATGGCCAAGGTGCGTCGCACGATTTCGATGCCGTTGATTTCATCGCCATGCACCCCGCCCATGAGGAGAAGGGTCGGCCCTTCTTCCATGCTCCTGAACACATGGACGTTCATGTAAACCTTGGTGTCGGATGGCAGTCGGCCTACGCTCAGTTTAAGGACTACGTTCTGGCCAGGCTCTATCGTATTGTTTTGTATAACCATGATTTTGGATGCTGGATACTGGATACTTGATGCTGGATTTTGGATGCAGAAGGATGCCTAACTTGGGCAATAACCTTGGCAAAGGTGGGAAGAAAAGGCGAGTTGGAAAAAACAAGGGATTTGCGGCAGCTAATTCAAGGATGTAGTTAAAATTAGTTCAGATTGCGATTTCACTTAATTACTTGAATTTTAAGCAGTTGTCCAATCGTAATTTTTTGTGATTCCCGAAGGGAACCTAATCCTAAATCTACTTGCATGCGTTAAAATCCAACCTCCGGCACTTTATGCGCTGTCTATCCGTTTTTGAAACATCCGATTGAGATGGTGGCCCAATTTAGCACTAAGGCATGAGAAACCAGCTGCTGATTCCTTTCCTACTTATATCTGCTGTGACCCTAAAGGCTCAGTTGGGCATTACTGTGTCCATCACCCAAGGTCGGGCCAGCAGGTGGCAGGTCATCCCTGAGAATTATATCACAAAACGCCGGACGGAGTTTTTGCACAATGGCACTAATGGCGTCATTGATTTCGTCATCCCATTGAAAAAAGAAGGCATTAGGTTGCGACCAGCATTGGATTTGATGTTTGTCAACTCCGTCTATTACCCCCATTATTTCAAGTTGGGCATGTTGGGAGCACAGGGGAATATTGAGTTTGCGCTTTGGGGCAAGTTCGACCGCAACGGCAATCGCACCCCATTCCTACCCTTCCTGCAAATCTCGCCGGGTATCGCCTGTGCAAGGATGCACTACGACCGCCCGACCAATACAGAAAACACAGAATTCGAGCAGTTCAGCAGCCATTGCCTGGCACCCAGTATTGGTTCCAGCCTATTCTTGGAGTTCAAGTTGACGCCACTGCTAACTGTGGCACCCACTGCGGGGTTCCGCTATTATCACCGACTTTACTGGAAAGATTTTACTGAAATCGTCACGAATGGCGTCATGGTGGGCAGCCATGACCGCTCCAATATGTGGCAATACACCTTTGGCTTAAGGGCTGGGCTGTCTTTCAAGTAGTAGCGAGTTGCAAGTTGCGAGCTTCGAGTTATGAGCAGCTTCAGACAACTCGAAGCTGGCTACTCGAAACTTGAAACTCAATCCGCCAAAGCCAATTGCTCATTCCTCTTGGGCAGCAGCACCCAAAGTTTTCCGTAATGATGCAGGCCAGAGGCTCGTGACTGACCAAGTTGTCCATTCCCACAGTAAACATCAACGTGGCCTGCCCCTTTTATAGCCCCTCCCCTATCCTGTGGCAAGAGGATTTTATACTCATGGTGCGTGACACGACCGTTGTGATGAACTGGCACAGCAGCCAGCACCACACTTCCTAATGGGAAATACCGGGAATCGGCGGCGATGGAAATTTCTGACATGAGCGGTACATTGGCAGCACCTTTTGCCAGCCCTTTCTTGGGTTCAAAAAAAGTATAGGAAGGGTCGTAGTGGAGGACGCTGTCCGTTTTTTCCGGATGCTTCAACAGGAAGCGACGGATACCTTCTTGGGTCAAATTGGCAAGGTCAAGGTCGTCTCGCCCCCTGAAAAAACGTTGGATATTGCGGTAGCGATGGCCATTTTCTCCGGCATAGCGCAGCAACATCCTTTCTTTGGTGTCAACGTACTCTATTGTTCCAGAGCCTTGCAACTGCATGAAATAGACATCCAATGGATTGGTAGCGTAAGCCAAAACCAAGTTAAGGGAATCTAGGGCACCCTCTTTGTCAATTTCCTTCCGGCTCGGCAATTGGCCCTTCCAATCCTTCGGAAATGCATAAATCGGATATTTATACTTGCCCGATTGCTGTTTTTTTACCTTTAAAACAGGGGTGAAATAGCCCGTAAAATAGACGTTTCCTGCTTGGTCGTCGCCCCAGGACTGGTAAGCTTCGAGATACTGGTGTAGGTCGTTGGGCTGGGTGCCCACCCTTTGAATCAATAACTCAATTACGTCCCTCAACTCGCCGTAGCTTACCTCAAGGTTGGCTAATTTTTTTTGGTCTTTCAAATCTGATTTATCGAGCACATGGAGTTGATGCTGTAAGGCGAGCTTCAATTCTTCGGTGATGACAGGGAAACCCAATTCCGTCCAACCCGCCTTCGTGAAAATGCTGTCGTGAGCTATATCATTGGAAACTTTTCCGTTCCGTTCGATAGGGCTGTGTACCTCTGTCGGCAGTTCGAGGCAGGCCACAGGTGAGGTTTTGGAGCTTTTGAAATTGTAAAATGCCATAATAGCCAACAACCCAAGCACTCCGATGGATGCTTTTTTCAATATGTTCATGGAAAACGTTACTGGGAAACTAAATTTAGCCTTGGTAGAATTGCAACTTCGTTCGTGGTCGGCTTCAGGTGTACTTGCAGAATTTTGTACGTGAGTCTTGATGGAATGTTGTGCAGTGTTGTTCATAGTAATTATTGGTAAAAGGTGTAGAAAACAAATCTCTAATTCTGGTAACGAGTTTGGCTTTCAAAATGTTGAGTAGTCACTTGAATTTTTTTTATTCAACTATCTAATAATCAACTCTTTAACAAAATTATGCCGAATAAATGACAAGTAGCCGACAAAAAAGCAAGCCCCTAAACCTTCGCTTTCGCCATTTACCCCAAATTCTATTTTGATGAAAATCTCCTTTTTCGATTGCTCCTGTTAGCTTTGCCTTCAAAAAAATCACCCATGTTGAACGACTACCTATCCAGCACCCGGAAACAATTTGAGTACTACAAATCACTCGGCGAAAAGACATTCGAACAACTCACCGACGAGCAGCTTTTCTGGCAATACAATGCCGAAAGCAACAGCATAGCCACCATCGTCAAGCACCTCTGGGGCAATATGGTGAGCCGCTGGACCGACTTCCTTACCGCCGACGGCGAGAAAGAATGGCGGGAGCGAGAAGCCGAGTTCGAGAACGACCTTCAGACCCGTGAGGTCATGCTCCGACTTTGGAATGAAGGTTGGGACTGCCTTTTTCAAGCCCTCGATTCAGTCAATGAGGAAAACATCAACACCATTATCTTTATTCGAAATCAAGGGCACAGCATCGTGGAGGCCATCAATCGGCAGTTGGCTCATTACCCATATCACATCGGTCAAATCGTTTTCATCGGTAAGATGGTGAAGGATGCTTCTTGGACTTCTCTTTCCATCCCACGAGGTGGTTCGAAGGAGTACAACGCAGCCAAGTTTGAGCAGCCAAAACGCCGGAAACATTTTACGGATGAGTTTATCAAGAAGGACTAAAACCAATAACCAAGGTTGAAATACAAGGCTGCCCCCTCGTTCGATTGACCGTAGGTCAGTTCAATCGGCCCCAGCACCGTATCTATTCCATAACCAATCCCAAGGCTGTAAATGCCCCGATTGCCTGCTTCGAACGCATTTTTCAGGTAGGCCGCATTCCCGCTGATGGTCAGGTATTGGTTTTTGAAAAAACGCCGCTGCCAATAAAGCTGCGCCTGCGCCAAACGAGTGGCAGCCAGTTCGCCAAGGTTCAAGCCAATGAACGGCTTGAAATTATTGATGATATTCAAGTTGTTGCCACCGACGTAATAGCGGTACGGCGCTGCCTTTTCGCCCAAAAGCCCGCCCACCGTTACCGAGGCCCCGCCCGTCTGCCGCTCCCCCAACTCTTTGACGGCGAGGAAGTTAAGGTCGAGGTTATAGCCGAAATTACCAGCGGTTCCCTCATCGCCAGAAAAGACCGCTGCTGGAAAAATTACCCGGCCAAACAAGGTGGTCAGAATCCCTCTGCGTGGAAAATAGCGCCGGTCACGGGTGTCTTTCTTGAAATAAGTGGTAGCGGTCAGGTACAGGCCTTTTTCATCGAAAAACGGCGCATCCTCCACTTCGCCCTTGATTTGGTCTGTGCTAAATTTATAATACTTCACTTCCAGCCCCAGCCCAAATGCATGGTCGCTGCCCGCTACGAGCTGGATATATGCCTCGTTGCTGAAATCGAGGAAACTGAACACCAAGCTTTCTATCTCGGTGGAATCTGGCCCCAACAAGGGTTCGGGCAACCTAAAACGCACGTTATTGAAGTTAAGGCGGCTGTTCACGCCAAAGTCGGGCAAGGCACCCCGGTCTAGGTAGTAGTAGAAATTGTAGCGGAACTTGTCGCCGAGAATCACATCGAGCGAAGCCACGGAGTTCTCCAGCAACAAATCCTGGAAGGTGGCATTCATCAGCACACTGCTCCGGTACTCGTTGTCATAGTGCAGCGCTGCCCGGAACCTGCGGTCGAAACCCCGCCTAACGTGCGGTTTTAGTCGGAGGCCATATTTCGCATCAGGGGTTTTAAAGAACTGATAATCAATGAAATCGTAGGCACCCGAGCCGTAAAGGTTGGTCAGCCCCTGGTAGAATTCGTCTGATGGGCACAAGCCAGGCAGGCTGCGTGGGAAATTGCGCAGCACCACGTTCTTGTTGATGCCAGGGCCTTTTTCCACTACCACCGTGTCGAACTTCCAAGGATTAACGATTGGCGTAGGCAAATGCCGAACGGGGGCAGGCGACATTTTTTGCCGCTTCGCAATGTCAACCAGCACCTCCCAAAGCTCCCTTGCCGACCGCTCTCCCCGGTTGATGAGCGTATCCACCAGCTCAAAATCTGTCAGGCCAATACCCACCACATCGGGGCAGATAAGCACCTCGCAGTAGGGCAGTTGCTCAATTGACTTGGCGTTCATCTGGAACGAGCCGATTTGCGTGATGAGCTTTTCGAGCGAGGTAAGTTCATGGCGGCCATACAGCCCTTCCTCTACATTTACTCCAATCAAAATGTCCATACCCCGCTCCTTCACCTCCTTGGCGGGGAAGTTGTTCACGATGCCGCCGTCGGAGAGCAGACGGTAATTGACTTCAACCGGCGACATCAGGCCGGGAAAGGCGCCGCTTGCCCTAAGTGCGAGCGGCAAATTGCCCTGTTCGAGGATGATACTCTCCCCCGTGCTCACATCCGTACCTGTACAGAAAAAAGGAATGGAAAGCTGGCTGAAATCATTCACATAGGCTACCCGTTCGGTGAGTTGGCTCAGCATGTTATAAACCAATTGCCCATCGGAATATGCCAAGGGCAGGCCCACCTTGCCATCCTTGACACCAAGCGTAAAGGCATATTTCTCCCCGTTCAATTTTTCAAAAATGGGCGTAACGCTGCGAGGAATCTGATCGGAAAGCAAGGCCGACATATCGGTATGGCGCAGGATGCTGTCCAGCTCCGAAGCCGACCAGCCGCTGGCGTAAAGGCCGCCTACAATCGCCCCCATGCTCGCCCCGCCTATATAATCAATGCGGATACCAGCCTCTTCCAGCACCTTCAGCACACCAACATGTGCATAGCCTTTGGCCCCGCCGCCGCTCAGTACAAGGCCGACTCGGTAGGGTTGCTCGTTTTGTGCCAACAAAACCATACTAAGCACAAGAAAGAGTACAATTGATAAGGTTGTTTTCTTCATGGAGTTGGATTAAACAAAGTAAAATTATCAAAGTAAAAGCAATAGCGTTGGCAAGCAATTTTAATGTTGATAGAAAAACTTAGGAAAAATGTGGTAACCAATCCCTCTAATCGGGATATATTACCGCCAGAAATTGCAAACAGACCAAATTGTAACAATATGAAACCTTATGCTTGCCTTCTATTGCTTTTGATTTCCTCGTTTGCTTTTTGCTTCGCAAATGATGGCGCAACAGCCGCCGCCCCTCCAAAAAAAGCCTTGCTTGTCGCTGTAGGCAATTACCCATTTGAAACAGGCTGGAAGAAAATCAGTTCCCTGAACGATATTGTATTGCTCCGCAAAGCACTTGCCAAGCAAGGCTTTTCTGACGCTGACATCCACGAGCTAACGGACGAGGCGGCGACAAAGCAAGGCATACTGGATGCCATTCGGCAATTCCTCATCGAAACTGCGCAGCCCGGCGGCGTGGCTTTCTTTCACTTCAGCGGCCACGGCCAGCAGGTTGCTGACGACAACGGCGACGAACTCGACGGCTACGACGAGGCCCTTGTGCCCATCAACTCGCCCCTCGTTTTCAACCCCGGCGTTTACGAAGGCGAGAACTTGATCCGGGACGAGGAACTTGGCGATTTGCTCGACGAAGTGCGCCGCAAGCTCGGCCCTACAGGCCACCTAACCGTTGTGCTCGACGCTTGCCACTCCGGCACGGGTACCAGGGGCAGCGGCATTGCAAGGGGCAGCACCGAGAAAATGGCCAGCCCTTCCTTCATAGCTGGGAACGGCAAATCTGGAAAAGAAAAAGGGAACCTGGACGAAGGCGCCAAGGACGAACGCAACCTCGCCCCCATGGTCTCTTTTTTCGGTGCAGCACAGCACCAACTCAATTTTGAAACCAAGGACGAAGAAGATAGGGGCGTAGGTTCCTTGAGCTATGCGCTTTGCAAAAAGCTGTCGGCAGCAACGAAAAGCATGACCTACCGGGGGCTTTTCGAGCAAGTTAAAACGGAGATGTCCATCGTTGCGCCCACGCAAAACCCGCAAGTGGAAGGGCTGCTCGACCAGGAACTGATGGGTGGACAGTTGCTCGGTGCCCCAGAATTCCTAAGGGTGTTGAAATGGAACGACCCCGGCTCAGTCACACTGGAAGGTGGGTGGCTGCAAGGCATTTATGAAGGTACGGTGGTGGGGCTTTTCCCGCCCGAAACCCGCAGCATTGCAGGGAAAACACCCATTGCCAAAGGCAAAGTCAGCTACGCAGATGCGACCACTTGTAAAGTGATTTTGGAATCGGAGTTGGAAGAGCAGGGAACGGCAAAATCGGCCTGGGTTTTCATTCTGGAACAAAGCTTTGGCGATTTGAGCATTAGTTTCAGAAACGCATTGCCCGAAGGGCATCCTGTTTTGCCGATTTTGCGGAGCAGGCTCGAAAAAACGACCGTGGTGCAGGAAGCCGCCACCGCTGCCGACCTCGAACTGACCTTCAGCGACGATGCGAGCCGGGGCGGGGCTGTGCAATTACTTACAAACAGTGGCATGGTATGCACTACCTTTCAGGAAAACCTCCGGCCCGAAATATTGGCCGACCGAATCCTGCAGCAAATGATGAGCGTGGCACAGGTTCGCTTCCTCAAGTCCTTGGAAATGGAGAGCAGCCTTTTGCCCTTGACTTTTGAAATCATTCCCATAAAATACGACCCCCAAACCAAGCAATACCTCGGCGATTTGCCCAAGGAGGAGCGCATGGACGAGAATGGGAACTTTAGGTTAAAGGTGGGAGATGGTTTCCGGGTCGAGGTAACGAACCACGGCTTTCGGCCCGCCTACTTCACCCTGCTGGACATTCAGCCGGACAACGTGATGAACGTGTTGATGCCGAGCCAATGGAATCCAAGGGAGACCGCCGCCGAATTCGTGGTGGATGCTGGTAGCACCTTGGCGCTTCCCGCCAAATACTATAAAAAAATCGAGCCGCCGATGGGAACGGAAGTGTTCAAGCTCATCGCCACCGACCAACCCATTGACCTGCGCACTGTGACGAAAAGCCGAGGGCAGACCCGCTCTGCTTCCCAAAATCCATTTGAAAAACTGCTGGCCGACTCGTTTTTCAGCGATGGCACTTCGAGCCGGGGCGGAGGAAGCCTTTCCATGTCGGCGACGGAGGTGCATGTGGAGACGTTCACTTTCGTAATTGAGGAGTGACGGTGGACGATGGACGAGTGACGGTGGACGGTTTACGGGGGACGGGGGATATACGGACAGGGGCGCAAAGGCTACTTTTAGGGAAAACGATTCAAGTCAATTATTGAAGCATTTTATGAAAAACTTTGTTCCATATTTCGCAATTTTCGGTTTTTGGGCCTTGGCAATACATGGCGCCGCCCAACGAAACGAGGTATTCTACAACCTTTTCAACGACAGTATCACTTACAAACGGGACGGCAAACCTGTTAAAGGCCTACGGCTGCGCAAAGGAGATGAAGTTAGGATTCATTTGACGGAATTCAACCCCTTTACCAGCGATGTACAATTGGACATTGAGGAAATAAACGAACCCACTGCGCTGGAACTCTCCGGCATGGCAGGACTGGGTGGGCTGATGCCTGACATGCCAGGTTTACCTGGACTGGAAAGCATATTGGGAGGAAAAGGTTTTGGATTGGGAGATGGCGGCATACCTGTACTCGATATTCCAGTATTGACTTTTGGTGGCGACACGGTTTCCATTTCCAAGCTCTTGGGCGTTTCAAGAGGAGGAGCGGACGTCAGCCAAGCAAATTCGATGATGGCAGAAATCACTTCGCTGCTGGCCGACATCAACGGGCTATACAATGAGGTGAAAGCCATTGAAAAATCGGCAATGGTGAGTAAAATGGCTGCCATGAACGTGCAATTGTTGCGGCAGCAACCAAACCTCCGGCCCTCATTGGTTCAACAGTTATGCAGGGAATATTATGATATTGCTTTTGCGAAGTCGCCCGGTGAGGCACTCAGCCTAAACGACCTGCTGGCTTGGCAGTCCATGCCAAACAGGTTTGGGTTGTTGCATCAAAAGCTGAAGGGAAAACAAGGCGAACTCATCTCTAAAATTGGTGTATTGGAAGGCATCACAAAATCCATCTCCAGCATTCCGATGGACAATGCCAGTAGTCAGAAGTATTTTCGGGAACTCATTGATTTTCAATCAAAATCAAAAGGAGTGCGTGACCAATTAAAGGACTACACCGCCCACCCGATGAGTCTTGGCGATTTGCCAACGGTACAGGAAATGGCCGAACTGCAACTGCAATTGGCCGAAGTGATTTCCAATGATTTCACTTACCACACCACCCTACAGCCCTTGGCCGATCAGGTAGTGCTGCACATGAAATTGCAGCGCAAGGGCACCGATGGCGAAGAAATGGAGGTCGTGAAAGAACGCAACCTTCGCTTGGAGATTCGGGGAGGGCTGAAGGTTAGCGCCAGTGCTGGTATTGGGTTTGGGCAGTTCTTTGAGCCTGCGCAGGCCTATTCCGTGAACAATGGGAGCATTGTCGGGGATGACGATGGCTTTTTCACCCCATCGCTGGTCAGCTTCCTGCACTTCCACGGCTATCGGGGACAGAAGGCGACCTTGGGCGGCAGCTTCGGGGCAGGCTTTCCGATGCTCACCAACGGGGATGGGCAAAGCGTGGAGTTTTACCTTGGCCCAAGCCTGATTTTGGGTGCTTCGCAAAAACTGGTCATTTCCGCAGGGCTAAAGGGCGGTCGGGTGCAGCGGCTGGCCAAGGGCTACCAAATTGGCGACCTCTTTGATGTCAATTTCGGGGATATACCCACGGCAGGGAAATATGAGTTGGGATTGTTCTTGGGGGCGAGTTTTCATTTGGGGAATTGAGCGGAATTCGATTGCCATTTTTTTTGAGAAATAATTAATAATTCGGTATTTGTTTGTTGAATTAAAAAATAATTTGCTACTTTTGAGGGATTTTAATTAATTATTTTTTACACTTAAAATCAAGCCATATGAAAAACAATTTCATTTCCATCCTTTTCCCTCTCTTGTTATTGTTTATTCTCTTTTGTAACCAAGGTTGTGGAGACAAAGCACCTACCAATTCTGAGGACACCACCAATACAGTACCGAGGGATACTGTTCAACCAGATGTTACAGGGCTGGTAGTCTCTAACGGCACAATATCCAATTCTGAAATTTCAGATGACCAGATTGTTTGCACGTCAAAAGGAGAAACTTTGTGGTCAAAATGCGTGGTAATAGAAGGTGCCCATAAGGGCGAATTGGATGCAAAACAATTGAGGATGTGCCTCCAATTGATTAATAACAACCAAACTGATATGTTAATTGATTCAGTGAAAATGTTAGTGAACTTGCCTGATTTCGCAAGCACTTGTCCAAACGATGGCGCAAAGAATGTAACTATTAAGTCAAACAGTTCCGTACTTTACGAATTAGACTATTGCTTCCTGAATGATAAAGCGATTCGTGCTGGAAATCCCATAGTTGTTAACGTCTATGCCCATGCTGATAGGGGCAGGCCCACTGCTATAAATTTGACTGCTTGTTTGAGTGGGGATGACACTTGCTGCCTATAATTATCAATTTCGCTCATCCTCTCTTTATTATGAAACAAGTGTAAATCGAGACCTGACAGGTTTTTAAACCTGTCGGGACTGGCCCTATCCAATTGACATACTATCCAACCAACCCAAAACCTAACGACGATGAAAATAATTTCCTTCTCCATCTTGTTGTTAATTCCAGTTCTATTAAATGCACAACCAACTGACAGTCTTGTAGTTGCAAAATTAGTAGACAGCCTGGTGTTGGCCTCCCGCAACCTGAGCAATGCTCGTGAATTCGACAAGGCAATGGACTTGAACATCAGAGCGGAGAACCTGGCTTTGGAGATGCTGGGCAGGGTATCGGTGAGTTATGGCAAAGCAAGTTTTAATCATGGACGGATATATAATTTAAAAGCTGACTACCAAAATGCGGAAAAATGGTACATCATTAGCCGGGAAATACAGGAGCTGACCATTGGCAAAATGCACCCCGATTACGCATCAACCTTGAACAACTTGGGTGTATTATACCTTAAAATTGGCTTAAAAGAAAAGGTAGAGCCTTTCTACTTAGAGGCCATGAGCATAAGGGAAAAAATATTCGGAGTTGAACATCCTGATTTTATTTCCAGCATAAATAACCTCGCTATTTATTATAAAGATATAGGCAAACCTGAACAAGCAGAACCACTTTATTTAAAAGCCATGTCCCTGCGGGAAAAGGTGCTTGGAGTGGAGCATCCTGACTATGCGACAAGCCTTGCCAACCTAGCTGTACTGTACCTAGAAACTGGCCGCTACGAATTGGCTGAACCAAAGCTGAAGCAGGCAACTTCAATCTGGAAAAGGGCATTGGGCGAAAAGCATCCGTTTTATGTTTCGGGCCTGAACAACCTGGCCGTTCTGTACATGGAAACTGGCCGCTACGAACTAGCCGAACCAATTTACCTCGAATCAAAAGGCATTTATGAGAAAGCAGAAGCCAAGGGTGACCCCAATTATGCCGAATGTCTGAACAACTTCGCCAACCTCCACTGGAAGCTGGGCAATTACAGCAAAGTAGAGCCTAATTACAAAGCTGCCTTGGCCAATATTGAGGTCGGTTTAGGCAAAGAGCATCCGGATTTTTTGAGATACCTCAACAATTTAGCAATTTATTATACTGCTATTGGGGATTACGAAAAGGCCGAATCGGTTTATTTGGAAGTCATCAATATCCGGGAAAAATCATTGGGGCGAGAGCACCTTGATATTGCTTCAAGCCTTGGCAATTTGGCGATTTTATACGACAATAACAAACAATCCGACAAAGCCTTGCCCTTGGCACTTGAAGCCAAGAATATACTAGAAAAAAATGGGGACTTGTCCAGTGCCATTTACACCATGCAATTGGTTAATTTAGCTTTATTTTACCTTAAATCGGGCGAATTAAAAAAAGCAGAATCACTTGCAGTGAAAGCCGCTCAAATTTATGAAACCACGGTAGGCAAGCTGCACCCTGATTATGCAAACTGTTTGCATAAATTGGCCAAAATAAAACGTTCGCTTGGACAACCGGGCAGTGCTGAGAAATTATTTGATGAAGCACTTGCCATTTATGCAAAATCATTGGGCAAGGCCACAGCTGACTATACCGAATGCCTGTATGATTTGGTAAGCCTACACCAGTCCACTGGCCAATATGAAAAAGCATGGCAATTAGGTGTGGAATTATCCAATTTGAGCAAAACCGTCCTATTGCGTGGCGTGTATTTCATGCCTGAACTTGAGCTGAGCAAATTCCAGGGCTTATTTTCAAAAAACGAGTTACAGTTGTTGTCCTTAGTGCCAACCGATGAAAGTAGTGCTGCAGGAATTGTTGGTGCTTGCTACGACAATAGCCTGTTTAACAAAGGATTCTTGTTGCAGGCAGTTAGTCAGGTCAGGCGACTGGCACTGGCAGACACTTCCCTAGCAGCGAATACTGACCTGCTGAAGTCTTACCAGCGCCGCCTCGCCGCTGAGTATGCAAAGCCCGCTTCGGAGCGGCAAGGTCTTAAAGATTTGGAAACGATGGCCAATGACCTCGAAAAAAGCCTAACCCGGCAAGTGGCAAACCAGGGGTTAAGTATGCAACAAGTGACCTGGCAGCAAGTGCAGTCAAAGCTTAAACTTGGCGAGGTCGCCATTGAGTTTGTCAATTATCAAATCTCAAATAAAAGCCAGCCCGACAGTACGATGTATGCAGCCCTGTTGCTCAAGCCCGGCATGGCTCAGCCTGCATTTCTGCCACTCATTTCAGCGAAATCCTTGGACAGCATAATGGCATCAAATGGCCAACGCAAGGCCGACTACGTGAACAGCCTCTATGCTGTGGCCGAGCGAGGAGCCAAGCCAATCGGCAAGCCAGAAAAGACACTTTTCGAGATGCTCTGGCAGCCATTGGAAGCCATGCTAAACACATCGGGTGCGGCAACCAGTAGGGGCGGGCGCACCACTGTTTATTTTTCGCCAGTGGGCCTGCTCCACCGACTGAACCTCGCTGCGATACCCGTAAACGAGGATGAGATACTCGGCGACCGCTACCGGTTAATAGAACTAGGCAGCACCCGGCAATTGGCCTTGCCAAACATTGCCCCCTTTGCAAACAAAGATGCCTTGTTCTTTGGCGGAATTCAGTACGACGTGGACGGCCTTGCACTCAATATTGAGCGTGATCCCGATGAAGCATATGATGCCAAACGTGGGCAAGTAAGCACGGAAGACATTGACCCAAGCCTGCGGGGCAATACCTGGAGCTACCTGAAATGGACGGTGCAGGAGGTGGATGGAATTTCCGCCATTTTGACTGATAACGACTATAGCAGTAGTGTATTAAAAGGAAATGACGCAACCGAGACCGCTTTCAAACAGCTTGGTGTCGTCGGTACCTCGCCGAAAGTGCTGCACGTCTCCACGCACGGTTATTTCTTCCCAGACCCAGCCCCCCAGCCCTCTATAGGGGAAGCGGGCGCAGGGCGTGCATTAGGGGCTGAGCATGAAACGGTGTTCAAAACATCGGAGCTGCCAATGATACGCTCAGGGCTGATAATGGCAGGCGCCAACTATGCATGGGAAAATGGTCGGCCCATGTCCCCCGGCATGGACGACGGCATACTTACTGCCTACGAAATCAGCCAGATGAACCTCTCGAACACGGAGCTGGTGGTGTTGTCCGCCTGTGAGACTGGCCTTGGCGACATCCAAGGGAACGAGGGCGTCTATGGTCTTCAACGTGCCTTCAAGATTGCTGGGGCGAAGTACCTCGTGATGTCGCTATGGCAAGTGCCCGACTTCCAGACGCAGGAGTTGATGACCACGTTTTACACTAAATGGCTAAAAAATAAAATGCCCTTGCCCGATGCCTTCCATGCGGCGCAAAAGGACATGAAAGATAAATACCAGAACCCGTTTTTCTGGGCCGGCTTCGTGCTGGTTGAGTGAGTTAATTCTTATTTTTTTCATCTATAAAACATTCAACATGAAAGTAATCTTTTTTAAATCAGTTGTTCTGTTAGCCATGTTCATGTGCTGTTTTGCCCACGTGGGCAATAGCCAGACCAAACAAACAGCAGAGAAAAAAGCATCAACCTCGCTGGCTCAAACCAACTACTGCGACCAAGTTATTACAGCGACGAACAAGAAACTCAAAGAGGAAGCAAATGCAACCTGTGCCTCCCAACACACTTGCGTGGAATGCACAGATCGAACAACCATGATGAAAATCTATGCGACCATGGTGGTGCAGCCCGACAAACCAAATTGCAAGATGGTTTCAGAAATTGCCATTAGCGATGATGCCGTAAGCCGAGGGACAGAGACCAGAACCGGGTTCCGTGCCGAACTGCTCCAAAGCCCCTGCTTTGCTGGCGGCACCAACCTCGAAGTCTTTTTGCCGGGTTATGGCGAAGCAAGCCGGGAGTTCAGCTATCTTTGGGAGATAGATGGCGGCAAAGGCGGCCACCTGCCAACCATTCAATGCGCCTGCGGCAAGGAAGCGAAGGTCAGGGTTACTCAATTGGCCACCGGGGAATCCATCACGTTGGTTGCCAAACTCGGTTCTACTTGCGGCGATTCGACCAGGAAATAGAACCTCCTCATCTTTATTGCTTTGAAGCTTTGAAAAGGCCGTCAATCTCATATTGGCGGCCTTTTCCGTTTTTTTTTGAACTTTTTCAAACACTATTGATAACCAACGGAAGATGCAGGTATATATGGGCATGAAAGCAAACAACAATGTTTAATCTTTAAAAAGAAATGCCTTATGAAAAAGTCAATGAAATCCAGCCTCGCAATGCTTATCGGCCTGTTATCAATGGTTGTTTTATTCACCAATAATAGCAATGCCCAAAGCGCCAAAAATCAGCCATTCGCTGAAAAAGCCTTTAAAAAAATAAACAAGGGTTTTTACTTCGATATTAAAGCGGTAACCTGTTTTGCCGGAGGCACTTCGCTGTATGTTGCCATTGAGAAATCGAACAACTACGCCTTCTTGTGGGAGATAGACGGCCAGCACGGAGGCCACCAAATGAACCAGGAGTGCATTTATGGAGAATATGCAAAACTGCGGGTCATGCGGTTGTCGGATGGGTTGCAGATAACCCGTACGGTTAGGCTAACTTATTACGGCGATAGTGACAACAATTAAAAAACTGAATCGCAGCGTCCAAATGAAAACAACCATCCGTAGCGAAGGGAAACGGGAAAACCAAGGATGTTTTTTACGCAACCCTGTCACTACCCAAAGTCATAGTTCGAGAAAAAAGCAGTGATTTAGTTTTCCTCATCCCACCTTGCGGCGGGATGAGTTTTTTTTTATTTAATTCCAACCTATCAATTTTATAACGACCAATATATCAATCCCATACCTCAGTGCTGCTATACTTCACGCCATTGGGTTTTCTGTATGGGTTCAGCGAAGGGTTCTGAAATCTTTGAGATTTCGGAAATCTTGTTTGCACAAAACCTATTAGCGCTGAGTATAATTATTAATGCAGCAAGCAAATAAACAACTCCCTTCGACATAGAATTTGACATGGGAATTTTACCTTTGTTCTTAAACTGGATGTCGAAAATTGGTCAGCGTACAATATTTTTGGGCCAACTGTAATCGTTTTTCACATTATACCCTATATTTCAAATGACACATGCAATGAAAATCCTTTTTCTGGTTGCTTTCACAACTGTTAGCTTCCCACTCATCTCACAAACAGAGAAAGGTGAATCCCCCCTGAGCCCAACATACACAATCGCCAGTTCGAAATCAATCAGGGCCGTCGTCGTTGGCGTCTCCACCCAGCAGGACAGCCTGCTGACGCCCTTGCCGGACAACCAGCAAAATGCGGAAGTGTATGCCGCTTTTTTGCGCTCAAGGGGAGGCGGGCTGCTGCCTGCTGACCAACTGCAGTTGCTGACGGGCGAGCAGGCAACAATGGCCAGTTTCACCACTGCCATTGGTTGGCTGGAAGAGGAAAGCCAGCTTGGCGACCAAATCACGCTTTACTTTGCAGGAAACGCACGCCTGCTCAATTCCGATGACGGCCCAGCGCCCCATCTTTTTTTAGCTGATTCACCGTTGGCCCTCGGCAGGACTGGCAGTATGCCTTTGGCGAGAATCTGTTATTTGATGCAGGAAATCGCATTGAAAAAAAGCCTGAAATATAGCCTTGTTTTTGACCTAAACATGGCTGCAATAACAGTTGATGAAGTTGAAATATGGTTGCAATGGCTCGAAGCCATTCAGAAATCATTTCCCTTTGCCTGGCTGGAAGAGACCCTGAAAAAGCCATGGGATTCCAAACAACGGTTGGCTGGTTTTTCGCCCATCCTTCTCGAAGGGCTGCTCGGTGAGGCGGACATCAACGGCAATGAACTCATTTCCCCAAAGGAAGCGGGCAAGTATCTTCGTTTCAAGCATAAAAAAGCCCCTGGCGGCTATGCGATGCTTCTGGCTTTTTCTAATGAAAATGCCTTCTTTTCCAGTTTTGATGCTACTAAGCCGAGTAAAAATTATGCTGAAAATGGCACTGCCAGCCAGTTCCCAGCCTTGGTAAGCAAGGAACTGAGCCATTTGGAAGACTCCCTGCTCGCCGCAGCCGGTGATAAAACCCGTCAATGGTACCAGGATTTTATACTCACCATGAAGTTGGGCAAGCTGATGGAACCTGCGGGCCGCTGCACCTCCGACCTCTACGACAGCCTGCTCACACAGCTATCACTCCGCCCCCTGCACAGCCATTTGCGCCGACAGCTTGCCGCCGCTTTGCTGGATGAAACGCAGCAAGTGCTCAACGACTACCTCCGAACAGATACCCGTGAACTGCAACGGCGTTGGAAATTCGGCGGCAACTACGCAGCTTATCCCAGGTATATGGCAAGGTCGGTTGAACTGTTGGGCGATAAGCACTTCATGCACACCATCATCCAATGCAAACGCTCCTATTTCGAGGGGCTAACAGCGAGGCTGGATTTTCAAAAAAACCAGGACTCCCTGCTCCTTCAAACAGCTTTGGCTAACCAGCAGCTTGCCTTGCAATACGAGCCAGAAGCACCCTTTGTGCTCAATGAAATAGGCATTTTGCATTTTTTGACGAAATCCGATACCGCTAAATCCTATTACCTCAAAGCCATTCACCTTGCTCCACAATGGGGCATTCCATACCTTAATATCGCCTTGCTGCACCGTGAAAAGCAACAGTACGACAGCGCCCTGGTCTATGCACAATTGGCAGTTGACCTGACCCCCTGGAACCCTGTAGCCGTTGCCATTTTGGGAGGGATAAACGTGCGATTGAAGCATTACGCAGCCGCTGAATTTTGGCTTCGCAATGCAGCATCCTTAGACCCCCTGGAAGCCACCATTTACTATGATCTGAGCTGTACCAAAGCCTTGCAAGACCAACCCATGGCTGCCCTACAATGGCTCGAACTGGCGTTCAAATATGGTTATAAAGACTACTCGAATCTAATGAAGGATGAAGATCTCATCACCCTTCAGCATACGGAACAGTTCGACGAATTAGTGAGAAAGTACTTCCCTGAACGAGACAAAGATTAAGCGCCATTAAAAATCAATTAAAGTCGGTAAAAAAAAGCCCTCCCCTGATAACCAATAGGCTTCGCTGGTATAAAACCATATCCATTCATTTATTAATTTTTCATTTCATCAATCTTAAAAAGTTCATTTATGAAAACAACAAATGTTAAATTCTTGGCTCCCCTGCTTGCCGTGGCCATCTTCATGTTGGTTTCCTCGGAAAGCTATTCACAGACCAGAGGTTCCACTGTAAGGACAGAACCAACCCTTAGTTCCACAGACAACATCACTTCCGTGACTAAGGTGTTCGAGTTCAGTTCGGGTGGTATTGACATTGACCCAATTTCGGGAGATATGACCTACACCGTTTACGAAAGGGCGACCCTTGGTACCACCTCCTGGACAAAAACAGACAGTGGCACCATTAAGTCAACCGAAGACAAAGAGATTGAGGTTTGCAAGACCTCCGCAGCAGCTGTAAAAGTCGAAATCAAGATGGAATGCGACGATTGCGTCATTGTACGACCCACGGACTGCGGCAAGGACTGACCTACAACCCCAAGCTATTCCAAATGCAGTTATTAGGAAAACCCTCGGCAAGAATACTTGCCGGGGTTTTTTTTCTTTATACTTTAAGCGATTTGGCAAAAAATCACTGAGTGCAAACATTCTAAAATTGGGAAATTGGAATATCTGACTACCTTTATTAATCAAAATTTCTCTGAATGAAAAGCAATTTATTGGTTGTTGCGGCATTCATCTGTACGTCAGTTTTTGCCCAAACCGAAAAAGGCGCCACTTCTCTCTCACCCGCTCACACTCTCACCGGCTCACCTTCTGTAACAAGGTCCGTCGTAATCGGCATCTCCGACTACGCCGACGACCGCATCCCCGACCTGCGCTTCGCCCACGTAGACGCCCAGGCATTTGCCGACTACCTGCGCTCTCCAGCGGGCGGCTCCCTGCCCAACGAACAGTTGCTGCTGCTGACGAACACCCAGGCCACCGCCGGGAAAATCATCGCCGCTCTCACCTGGCTCATCGAGGAATGCAAGTCCGGCGATCGGGCCATCATCTACTTCAGCGGGCACGGTGACGTGGAGCAGGTCACCAAATTCCAGCGGGGCTACCTCCTCGCTCACGACTCCCCCGGCACCACCTACATGGCGGGCGGCTCGCTGCCGGTCGGGTTCCTCTCGGACGTGATTACCACACTGTCGGAGGCTGACGTGGAGGTCGTCATGGTCTCCGATGCCTGCCGCAGCGGCAAGTTGGCGGGCAGCGCCAATGGCGGCACACAGGCGACTTCGGCGGCGCTGGCGCAACAGTTTTCCAAGGAAATCAAAATCCTCTCCTGCCAGCCGGAGGAGTTCTCGCTCGAAGGCGAGCAGTGGGGCGGCGGCAGGGGCTGCTTCAGCTTCCACCTCGTAGACGCCCTGACGGGCATGGCGGACGGCAACGCCGACGGCTCAGTGAACCTCCTCGAAGCGGGCCGCTACCTCGAAGACCGGGTGCCCACTGAGACAGCCCCGCACTCCCAAATCCCGATGACCATCGGCAACCGCAGCACCAGTCTCGCCACCGTGCAGCCGGAAGCGCTGGCGGCATTGCGCCAGCGAAAAACCGGACAGGTCTCGACGCTCACGCCCATTGACGCCAAGGGCTTCGAGGACATGGTGCTGGCCAAGGCGGACTCGTCTGTGCAGCAGCTCTATGCTGCCTTCACCGCTGCACTGGGGCGGGGCGATCTGATGTCCCCGGCAGGCGCTTCTGCCAACGACTACTACCTGCGCCTACTACCTGAACCTGGCATCGAAAAGCTGAAAGGGCTGATGACCCGCAACCTTGCCGCCGCCTTGCAGGACGAGGCGCAGGTGGTCATCAACCAACTGCTGCGCACCGACCCGCAAATCGTGGATGATGCTTTCTCGCCCGTTTCAAAATACGACCACCTGCCGGGCTACCTGCACCGGGCGGGGGAACTGCTGGGCGAGGGGCATTATATGTGGCGGTATATCAAGGCGAGGGAATATTATTTTAAGGCGAAGGCTTGTCGGAAGGAGAATTATCCTGAACTGACGCCGGATAGTTTGTTGAATTTGGCACTGGCGAGACTGGATACTGCGCTGGTGTTTGATGAAGAGGCGGCGTATGCCTGGTTTGACAAAGGGTATCTTTTGTTTTGGGGAAGCCAAATCCCACAATCGGTTCAATATTTTGAAAAAGCTGAACATGCCTCCCCGTTTTGGTTTTTGCCTAAGTATTATTCAGCAAGGGCATTGGTTCATGGTGACATTGATTATGAGAATGGAATGAGCAAACTAAAAAATTTAGTCGCAGAGGATTCTTCCTTTTTACCGCTCTACCGTGATATAGGTGTGTCAGTAAAGGATGGCCAGATTTGGTTTGAGACTTATATCCGAAAAATGAACGAATACTTATCTGCCAATCCTCAGCAAGTGCCTGCCACTTATTACAATTATCTCGGTAGCAGTCTGATGCAATTAAATAGGAATGAAGAAGCTGTACAAGCTTTATTGACAGGAGCAGACTTGTCCAACCATCAACATCCATTAATTTATGTCAACCTGGCAAGGGCTTACAGTGCTATGGGGCGTTATGAAGATGCAGAAGCTACTTACGAGAAAAGCGTGGAATTAAGTCCTCTTAACTTTACAATTTACTTCGAATTAGGGATACTTAAACGAGTATATTTGGATAGACCACCTCAAGAAGCCATAGATTGTTTCTCCAAAGTTGTACAAATACTTCCAAATCATTGGCCCGCATGGATTGAATTGACTGCTGTTTATTTGCAATCTGGACAATTGGATAGTGCAGAACAGGTTTCCCGACAGTTCATATTCGCAAATCCAAACATCCAAGCAGCTTATCTGCGATTAGGCCAAGTATTGCGGCTTCAAGGCAAAATGGACGCCTCCCGGCAGCAGTTCGAAAAAGTATTGACGCTTGCAGATGAGGATGCCGTTTTCGATATGTACTACAAGCTGTTTGCATTGGCTGGCTTAGGGGTAAAAGACAGCTTTGACATTGCTACTAAAAACTTCAGAACAGCACTTGGCGACGATGCCGATTATTACTTCAGTCTCGCTATTGTTCACGTTTTTAACATGCAAAACGACCTTGCGCTTGAATTCCTGGAAAAAGCCTTTATAAATGGTTGGAAACCAGACCCCAATGATGACTCCAATTCTTTCAATCATTCAGAACTATACATGCTCCGGCAAACGCCGGAGTTCAAAGCATTGGTAAAAAAATACTTCCCCGACCAAACCAAAAACTAAAACCCATAAAAATGAAATACCACCTCACCATCACCTTGATTGCCACCAGTATCGCCCTTTTCGCCCAAACCGAAAAAGGCGCCACCCCCATCTCACCTTCTCACACGCTCACCGGCTCACCTTCTGTGACGAGGGCCGTCGTCATCGGCATCTCCGACTACCGGGAGCCGCTCATCCCCGATCTGCGCTTCGCCGACCGGGACGCACGGGCCTTCGCCGATTGGCTGCGCTCCGCCGAGGGGCTTGCCCTGCCCGATTCGAGCATCCATTTGCTCATCAACCAGCAGGCCACCACCGCCCAGATGATTGTCAACCTCGATTGGCTCATCGAGGCCAGCAAGCCGGGCGACCGGGCGTTCATCTATTTCAGCGGTCACGGTGACGTGGAGCGGGTCACGAAGTTCAACCTCGGCTACCTGCTCAGTTACGACTCGCCGCCCGCCGTGTACGGTGCCGGGGCATTTTCGCTGCAATATTTGCAGGCCATCCTGAGCACCCTCTCCGAGAACGACGTGCAGGTTTTCATCATCACCGACGCCTGCCGGGCGGGCAAGCTGGCGGGCAACAGCGTGAACGGTACACTGGTCACCGCCACCCAACTGTCGCAGCAGTTTGCCAACGAAATCAAGGTCCTGAGCTGCCAGCCCGACGAGTTCTCGCTGGAAGGCGAGCAGTGGGGCGGCGGGCGTGGCTGCTTCAGCTATCACCTCGAAGACGCCCTCTACGGCTTTGCCGACGACAACCACGACGCCTCGGTGGACCTGCTCGAACTGCGCCGCTACCTCGAAGACCATGTGAGCACCGAAGCCGCCCCGCAGAGCCAGGTGCCGATGATTTCTGGGCCCGTGAAGACCAGGATTGTTGAAATACGGGAACCCGAGGTGGCTGCCCGAAAAGCCGCCAAAGGAAACCAACCAGTGGCTTTCAAAGCCATCGAAAACAAGGGCATGGAAAGCCGTTTGCTGGAAAAAATGGACACGAGCGGGCAACGTTTGTACGCCCAATTCCTCACAGCGATTGACTCCGGCCACCTGATGTCACCCCTCGGACGGAGCGCCAACGACTACTTCAAGCTCTTGATAGAAAAACCTGAAATGGCGGCGCTGCAAGGCTCAATGAAACGCAAGCTGGCGGCGGCGCTGATGGACGAGGGGCAAGCCATCCTCAACAAAGTGCTGCAGACCGACCCACAGGTGCTGGACAATATCTGGGCGAACCGGGTGAACTACGACCACCTGCCCTCCTATTTCGAGCGGGCGGCGGAGATTTTGGGCGAGAAACATTACGTCTGGCGGGACTTAAAGGCGAAGGAGTTTTACTTTCGGGCGATGACGGTTCGGAAAGAGAATTATCCGGACAGTACACGTGATTGGAGAATTGGAGAAAAAAGGAGGTTGCTGGAAAACTCGCTGGAATGGGACAGCACATCGGCAGTGGCTCATTATGAATTGGGCTATACATTCCCAAATAGCTCACAAAAAAAATTTGAACATTTTAATAAGGCTGCTGAATTTTCACCGGATTGGGTGTTGATACATTATACAATGGGTAGTAATTCAACCAACCGACTTGATGCTATTACTCATTATAAAAAAGCTATCGAACTCGATTCTAATTTTCTAAAATCGTACGTATGGCTTGCCAATACTTATGAACTGCTTAGGGAAAAAGATTTGGCTAACTTTTGGAGGAAATTGTATGTCCAGAAATTTTTCGAAAGAATCGCCAAAGATTCTACTTCTTTGAGGGCTTTTGAATGTTCCGACATTGGAAACGCACTTTGGGCGCTTCGTGACTACGAAAAAGCAAAAGATTTTTTGTTGAAGGGCGAAAAGATATCAAACGGAAAAATGGAAAGCATTTATGCCCACTTGATAGTTGTTTATACAGACTTATTAGATTTTGAAAGTTCAATAAACGCATGTAAATATGGGATGGATATCTCGAATAATTCTAATTGGGATGAAGAAGGCATGGGTGATATCTATTTCTATTTCATGTACGACACTACAAGTGCCATGTCTGCATGGGAAAAAGGAGGTGATCGTGCAGACAACGACCGAATTATTGCATTGCATTCAATGGGGAATTTTGCCAAAGCCTATTCACTGGCCAAAAAAAATATTCAACCTGGACAGTATTATGGAATAAAGGCTTTCTACATCGCAGAATCTGCCCTTCAAATGAATTTGGCCGACACAGCTCGGCACTATTTTAATTCAATCATAAAAAAGGCAAGACTGGAATACAAGCGGCACGAATTCTCATTACCAGATTATATTTTTGTTGCTATTGCCCTCGACCGCCTCGGCAAAAAGGAGGAATTTCAAGTAGTTCTTGACACTGCTCTTAGCCGGCTGGCTGGCGACCATTGGTTGTACTTCCACCTCGCCCGCATCTATGCACAGACCAATCAAGAAAAAGCCGCCATCGCCTCCCTCCAAAAAGCCATTGAACTCGGCTGGCAACCCAACCCCCTGATTTGGATAGAGGGCACCCTCTGCGACCCCCTCCTCAATCCCATCCGGGAAACCGAAGCCTACAAAGCGCTGGTGCGGGAGCATTTTCCGAAGTATTACGACATCGCCACGAGGGTGCCGGGGAAGCATTGATTGCGGATTGCGGATTGCGGAATTCGGATTGGAGCGACACCTACGCCAATCCGAATTCCGCAATCCGCAATCGAATCAGGCCGGGTTGGCTTCGAGCCATGCCTTGATGGTGGAGATGAAAAGTTTCATGTCGGCGAACATGGCTTCCAATTCGGCGGCCTCAGGCAGTTGGCTGGTTTTATAATCCGCATTCGTCCGGGTGTCAAAAGCCCTATTGACCAATTGGCTGAATTGTTTGGAGAAAATGCCTGTGTGTATGAAGTTTTTATTGAACCAACCAATCATTTGTTGATGTTTGGAGGTCTCGAATTGACGCAACAGGCCAAGCGCCAGCATAGCATAAAACATACCGTAATAGATGCGGTTCGCAGCGTTTCTGTACCGACTGTTTGCCATGGAAAGTTCTACATCGGCAATGCACTCTTCGGCTTGTTGAAGGCGCAAAGAAATAAGAAGGTTGCGTTGCTCGGAGGTTATCATGCGTAGATTCCTTGTGAAAGTGCTTTTACAAAGACGGGTTCATAGCCTTGAGAGGTGTTTTTCAACTCATCCTCTGACACTACTAGCGTCTGGATAAAGACATCATAATCAAGGTCTATATCGGTCATGATATCCGAAATGGCCCAGCGAAACCGCCAATCGTATTCGCCCCGAACGACCACCACAAAATCCCAATCCGACCACCGGGTCGGTTTGCCCCAGGCCCGGGAGCCGAACAGGATGACATCCTTGATTTTGTCGCCGAACTGTGCCGTCAGGCGCTGTTTGGCTGCTTGCAGGATTTTATCACGTTTTTTCATGAAAACTGAATCGTAATTTTCGCAAAAATACTGAAACCTGTTTTGCTATGAAAGATTTCTTTTTCCTCCTCGCCCTGCTCACGGCCCTTTGTCATCGCGCAGGGACCCTCTCCGCCCAGACCCTCGACCTCGGCGGCACCTCCACCTACGCCGTCGGCATCGGCATCTCCGACTACCAGGCCGCCGCCATCCCTGACCTGCGCTTTGTGGATAGGGACGTCGAGGCCTTCGCCAATTTCCGCTACCACCTATTTCCGATAACTTTTACTAACTTGCGACATCTATATCAGACTTGTTTTGCCAATGAAAACAATTTCATTTTGCCTTGCCCTGAATTGTAGCCTTTCTCTCTTCGCACAATCCTTTGACAAAGGCACTGCTACCCGTGCCGTCGTCGTCGGCATCTCCGACTACCAAGATGCCAGCATTCCCGACCTGCGCTTCGCCGACAAAGACGCCGTAGCATTCGCCAACTTCCTCCGTTCACCTGCTGGCGGCTCGCTTGATGGCGACCACTTGAAACTGCTCACCAACCAACAGGCGACTGCAGCGCAGTTTGCTGCCGCACTTTCATGGTTGATTGATGAAACACAGGAGGACGACAAGGTCATCATCTACTTCTCTGGCCACGGCGATGTGGAAAAAAAGACACTAAACCAGCCAGGCTACTTGCTTTGTTGGGATACGCCATCGAGGGTGTACATGGCAGGTGGGGCATTCAATCTAAGGGACATTCAGGAGGTCATTTCCACCCTGTCCATTCAAAATAAAGCGAGGGTAATCGTCTTTGCCGATGCCTGCCATTCCGGCAAATTATCGGGAAGCGCAATCGGTGGGCCGCAGGCCACGGCTAACAACCTCTCCAAGCAGTACGCCAATGAAGTCAAAATTCTTTCCTGCCAGCCGAATGAGTTCAGCGTCGAGGGTGAGCAGTGGGGCGGTGGCAGGGGTGCCTTCAGCTACCACTTGTTGAACGGGATGTACGGCATGGCAGATGCCAATGAAGATCAAAGGGTCAATATATTCGAAATAGGCAGGTACCTGGAAGACCATGTGAGTGCTGAAGTTGCTCCCATTAAGCAGTTGCCGCTCATTGTCGGCGACCGCTCAGAAGAAATTGCACAGGTCGTTCCTTCGGTGCTGGAGGGCATTCGGAAAAACCGGTGGCCTCAAGGCCCCGTGATTTCCAAAACCGAAACGCATGGCTTGGAAGAACAGGTGCTGGAAGACTTGGACGAAGATACCCGGTCGCATTATTTTTCATTCCAAAAAGCCCTTTTGGAGAAGCGTTTACTGGAGCCAACCAACAAATGCGCAGAGTCATATTTTGGGCAATTGATGAAGGAGCCAAGACTTGCAGCGCTGCACGCTTCCATCCGGCGGAACTATGCGGCGGCGTTGCAGGACGAGGCGCAGCAGGCGGTGAATGCAATCATGGAGGTGAACGTGCAGGCGCTAACACGGTCAGTTCAGGAGCAGGTTTTGCTTTATCAGCGGACACCATCGCTGCTCGCTCGTAGCGCCGAATTACTGGGCAAGCAGCACTACATGTACGCCACGTTAAAAGCCCGTCAAAAGTTGTTCGAAGGCATGTACCAGTATGTCGTTCGGCACTCCTCCAAAGAGCAGGAAGTCTGGGAGGCTGTGATGGAAAACTTTCGCCAATCATTGCAATACGAGCCTGAATCGCCCTTGGCACATTTTTACATGAGTCTTTGTTTTGCTAGCCAATTGAACCAAGCTGATTCTGCTTATTTCCATGTAATGGAAGCGGTCCGCCATACTGAAACTTGGGTGCTGCCCTACACTTACCTCGCTTATTATTATTCCAAGGACTTCAAGCGCTTCGACGAGGCTAAAACGCTGCTGGAAAAGGCCATGTCCTTGGATTCTGGCAACGTTTACGTTTGGATGGGCTGGGGAACCTGGCATAACTACCAAAAACAGTACAAGCAAGCTATCGAGGCTTTCAATCATGCCCTCAGGCTTGAACCCGAAAATCCGGTGGCTTGGACGAACCTCGGCGTTGTCTATCAACAAGATGGACAAAACCAGCTGGCAGAAGATGCTTTTTATAAAGCATTGGGCCTTGATTCAACCTTGTCTGTTGCAAGCTTGTCTTTGGGCCGCCTGTACGCAATGACTAACCGAGCTGTGGAAGCAGAAAAAATGTACCTCCGTGCCATTAGCCTGAATCCGACGAACATTCACCCCCACAGGGGATTGGCAATCCTGTACCTGGAACAAGACCGCCAGGCGGAAGCCGAATCGCAATACCTTGAGGTCGTGAAATACAATCCGGCCGATTCGAATGTCTGGTACAAACTTGCTTTGCTTGCTGCACTCGACAACCGGCAGCAGCAATCTTTGGAACGCCTTGAAAAAGCCTTGGAAAAAGGCATGAGGGACTACCAGAAAATCATGGATGATGAAGATCTTGAGCCTGTCCGCAAAATGGCGGCTTTTAAGGGCCTGATGGAAAAATATTTTCCAAATCAGGAAAAGGATTAATACCTTTCCCTGCGATATACTTGATTTTTCACTTAAAATCTTACCAGTTATGAAAAATGCTTTTTCACTCCTTGCCTTCTTATTTTTCGTGTCAGTTTTCTTTCTCCATTGCGACAGACAGCCAAAAGAACCTACTAAAGATGCAACAGGGACCTCCTCTCCTGATATTGTTCAAATACCCAATCCGCTCAAGTTCTATATAAAAGGGCAAAAAAATGGTTCAGGTATTGGTCAAATAGAAGTCAAGAAAATATCAGCAAGCGGTATAGTAACCAGGATATCCGATTTTGCAGGATCCCTTGAAATGCCAAATGTTGCTGAAAGTGACAAGCTAGAATTTTATGACGAACACAATAGAAAACACGCACTTACCTACTATATGCAAGCGATAAATTATTTGCATTCTTTGAATGTTTATTTGAAGCAACAGGGAGCCAATGATGATAATACCTGTTACATTTTTGGCAAAGTACTTAAAAAAGATAGTAGCGCCTATGTAGGTGTTATGGTTACTACCCAAGCGGGCACTATCACCAGAACTTATACTACCGATAGTGGAGGAAATTATAGATTGGAAGTTTATGATAGGGATATCAACAAGATTACGATCAAATTCTCAAAAACTAAGGAAGTAATTTTGGGAATTGAAAACATAAAAGATACCGTGCAATTAGATGTGTACTTAGACGATATCACTACTAAAGATGATTCTACCCAAGTGAAGAACCCATTGCCCGAAAACCAATAATCATAGCTGTGGGCAAGTCCTGAGGGCTTGCTCACCACTTGAATTTTATTTCTCGCCAAAATTCGTCCAAATGAAATACCTGCTAGTCATTGTTGCCCTCATTGGTGGTATTTGTCATACTGATAGGACGCTAATTTTCGGTCAATGAAACAAATCTTCAAGCGGCCATTGAAAGAAAAGGCACTGACCTGCTAACCATAAGGTTTTGCTGGGATAAATTAGCTATCATTGCAATTCTATTCTGCTAACAAGGCCCACCGATAAAGACTTCAACTGCTGCCATATTTCACTTAAAACTTTCAAAAATGAAAACGACGATTTCAAAACTGGTGGCCATTCTACTGGTATTCGCCATCACTACTATCCACTCCTTTTCCCAATCCTTAAGCTTGGACGAGGTGTCCGGCTGCCTCGTCTCCGATGTAAGCGGGAAAGTGACCTTTACTGAACCGGGCAACCCAACGCCCAAATCCGTGACTGCTGGCATGGTGCTATCGGATGATGCTACCGTGGTGGTTGGCAAAAAGGCCAATTTCACCCTTGTCTGCGACGACCGCTCGCTGGCTGTCAACAAAAAAGGCACCCACCAGATGGCCGGTTTGTCGAAAGAAGTGCAGGCTAACGGGGAGGTGTCAAGGTTTGCGAAGATGGCGTTTGCGGCGAAGGGGTATGGTGAAGTACCGCCTGATACTTCTAAGCGAAATGAAATACGAGGCTGGGGAGGCAAGGACTCCATATTCTTCAAATTACCCATTGGAGGTAAGATACCTCTCCAGTTGACAACCTTCAGATGGGTACCTTTGAAAGATGGTTCCATTTATAAATTGACCATTTATCAAAACTCTAAGGAGGCCCCTGTATTATCCGCTCAAACGTCAACAGCTTCTTTTTCTTTCGACCCTTCACAATTGGCTATCAATATGGGTCAGACATACTATGCACAGGTTATACTTGCCTCTGATGGTGCTGTGTCATCTAAGGTCGTTCATTTTTCATTCGTGCCATTAAGTATGGTTGAATCGGCAATGGCGTCTTTGGCAAAGGACAAGGATTTTAAGAGCGGGAATGCCGCACAGCAAGCTTTGATGCAGGCTGCAGAATTGGAGAATCTGGAACTATTCTCCCTAGCAAATGAAAAATATCTTTTGGCATTGAAATTGGATGGCAATAATTCAATGGCTAAACGGATGTATGTAGCCTTTTTGAATAAGGTGGAAATATGAGTTATAACTCACGCAGCCAAGTTTCCCCGATATTCGGGAAGAAACGACGACTCGCTGTGTAGTCCCAAAAAATGGGTGGCAACTTGAGGTTGCCACCCATTTTTGTGTGGAAACTTACCTTGTTATTGCCAAGGTAAGTAGATTTACCCAAACTGAGGATGTCCCATTGTCACCACTTGTTGATAGGCATTATTTTGTATAGGTTTCCTTCATTTTTTTTCTTTATAGTATTTTTTCATCAATAAATCAAAATCAGGCGTTAACCTCAAATTTTTAAGGTCATAATCTTGTTGAATCCTATTATAATTGAACCCGTCTTGTAAAGCCTTTTCCAACCAAAAAAGCGCATCATTTGATTTATCGAGTAGTGCATAAAGGCAGGCTATATTGTAATTCCATTCTTTGCTATTTTGTGGTTTGATTTGCAATAATTTCATATTGCTTCTTATAGCATTTTCAAATTGTTTGGAAAAATAGTATCCTTCGCCAATTGTGTTAAACAGTTTAACTATTTGACTTGAATCAAGTCCTAAAGTAATGGTTTTATCTATAATAATTTCAGCTTCCTCAAATTTTCTCCAGTCTATGAAAACTACCGCTAAATTGACTACCGGCATGACCCACATAGGTGCCAAATTCATTGCTTCCTCCAAAACATGAATTTGTTGCTGAAACAACTCTATATTTTTTTTCTCATTACCCGCTTTTTTATAAAATTGCCTTAACCCTTCATAAATCATAGCAATCTCATTAAAAACATACGCCGCCCCACTATCCAATTCTAGTGCCTTATACTCCAGTCCAAGCGCCTCGTTCAGCATCAGCGTATCGCCTTTTTGCCCACCTTCCAACCGCTTTATCAATCCCTCGAAATAATACTGCTTTGCCTTCAACTGGTTGTGCAGCACATGCCCTTCGCCCAGCAGCGATGCAGCTTTTGATAGGTAAACAGGGTTTGTTTTGTACTTATTAATTTGATTGGTCCAGCGCTTGGTCAATTCCGCTTGGTCAGCTCGAAGGTAGGCATTGATGGCCCGCTGCGACTCATCCTGCAAGGCGGCTGCGAAGTTCCGCTTCATCAGCGAATGAACAGGGCGCATGGCCTCTTCATTTACCAACTTGTCATACAATTGACTGGCCGAGTGGCCGGGCTTGCGGCCTTCCCGAAGGTCGGAGGGCAGAAAATATTGGTCGTCAACAGCAGCAAGGAACTCCTTATAAAGTTCCTGAATGCTGGTATCGGCCTTAGCCAGCACGTCTTCTATCAATCCTTTTGGTGAAACGGGGTTGAACTGTGCAGGCATGTTCCTTTTGTCCATCAAGGCCAGCAGCTCTTGTACATCCACCTGTGCTATCTTGGTGGATTTCAAGCCTACCGTAAAGGGGAACTGCTGTTGGTCAGTCTCAGCGGGTACGGTATTATCAAGGTAGCGTTCGAGTTCCATCAGCGTCACGGTGCTGTCTTTGTTGGCGTCGGCAAGGCCAGTGAGGCCGTCAATCAGGTGGTAGGAGAAAACACCCCTTCCCCCACCCCACTGCTCGCCTTCGAGGGAAAGTTCGTGGGGTTGGCAGGACATGATTTTCACTTGGTTCTGGAACTGCGCACTGAGTGCGGTGGCAGTGGCCAAAGCCCCTTCCTTGCCGCCGGCAAGGTTTCCGGAGCGGCAGGCATCTGTTATGACGATGACCCTCGCCTTGCGCTCCTGTACGAGGGATTCGAGGTAGCCGTTCAGGTCGCTGAGGCGCACAGCCCCTATCATATAGTTCGTCTTGGGGGTGTCGTAGGCCAATAAAAAACCTTGTTGCCGAATGGTTTTCGTCTCCACATCGCCATGGCCGGAGAAGTAGATGAGGGCTTGGTCGTCGGGGCCGCAGGACTCTATCAGCCAATCAAGTGCGCTGTAAATCTGGGCTGTGGTTGCTTTTTCATCAGTCAGCAATTTGATTTGTTCTTCCTTTAGGCCACCACCCGATTTCGTTTTCAGGTAGGCTGCAAACTCCGAGGCATCCCGGTTGGCGAACCTCAAATCCGTAATGCCCTCGTCCTGGTAATTGGAAATACCGATGACCAAAGCCTTGCTGACGCTGCCAAAAGGCGTTGCACCTGACAGCGGGGCACCACCCTTAGTCGCAGGCTGGGCCGAGGCTAAAACTGCTGTAAATAGTAGGCAAATGGAACAAAGTGTTTTCATATCGGCTAATTGCGGTGGCAAACTGAGGCCCAAGATTTTAGGTAAAATTAGAAAAATACTTCCTTCTACTGATTCCATTTTATAGTTTCGAAGTATTTATCCTAAAATTACACGCCCAAATGAAGAGCACAGCGCAATAATTTCACAACCAAGTCTTAATGAAAACAATCATCATTGCCCTTGTTGTCGGCGCATTTGGTTTGATTTATCCGCCAAATCATTCAGATGTTATCAGGGTCAGCCCTGAGTTTTTTGCGGAGCCTACCATTCCAGCCTATAAACTAAAAACGGTTCGGGAAGTGCTCAGCCAACTGAAGAACGCAAAAGGCGACTTCCGTTCCCGGCGGCCAACCCTTCGTTTCGTGAAGGACTCTGGCGGTGGCCCCGCTATTGCCTATCCGAAGCAGGGACTCATTGTTTTTGAAGAAAAAGCCTACAACATCTGCGCTGGGTTTGGGAAAGATTCCCTCAATGCACTCGCCAATATCCTTGCCCACGAGCTGGTTCATTGTTACGAAAAACACGACTGGGAGGACTATTTTGCCCATGAATCAAAAGGTTTCGGGATGGATGTAGGCGTAAAAGACGAAGCATTGGAAGATGAGGTACAAGCCGATTACCTTGGAGGCTTCCTTTGCTACCAAGCGGGTTTCACGACGTTTGGCATCGCTCCGAAATTTTTGGAGAAGGTCTATGAGACTTATAACCTCACCGATGAAAAACTATCCCGTTACCCTAAATTGCAAGAGCGCCAGGCGATGGCCGACCAATCGGAGCAAAAGCTGAAAGACCTGCTCGACCTGTTTGAAATGGGCAATTTCCTGGCCGCACTGGAGCTATACGACGATGCCTTGGAGTACTACCTCAAAGTGCTGGAAGATTTCCAAAGTCGGGAGGTTTACAACAATGTCGGGGTGCTTTCCACCTTATCCGCCATGAAGTTGTTTGCGCCAACGGAGAACAAATTTGCCTTCCCCATAGAATTGGATGTAAGGTCGAGGCTCAATGGCACCCGTGGCGACAACAACAAGGAACTGCGTGAAGCGAAGCTGATGGAGGCTTTGGATTATTTTGAAAAAGCCCGCCAGTACGACGCTTTTTACCCAATAGCCCACCTCAACGAGGGCTGCGCCCTTGCCCTGCTCGGCCTTTCGCAAAAGGAAAATGCGGAACTAGAATGGGAAGACGCTGCCGTGGCCGCCAACCGGGCCATCCGCCTCGCCAAGGACAGCCCTAAATGGGCCAATACCCATGCCGATGCATTATTGCTGCTTGGTATCTTGCGAGCCTTGGCTCTTGATTCAGTAGGTGCTGAGGCTCATTTTGCGGAAGCACTTCAATTAAACGCCAACCATTTTCTGACAAATGTCAACCTAAATGCCTTGCGTGGGAAACCAAATACCAGCCAAACCCCACAGGGCATTGACCTTAGTGAAGAGATCATTGACGACTTGCCTTTTTCCAGCATCAAGTTGAATAAGACGGATATCAGGGGGCAAATTGTCGATGAGGAGGAGCATAAAATCACATTGGTCGCTAAATCGTATGCATCATCCATGGTATTTGCCAATGCTTCCACTACTGGTAGCGGTGGCAATAAGACAAAAAAGGATACTTTCCTGCAAATGACGGGGCCAAGCTATGCCAAGGCAACTCACAAGGGCATCAAATTGGGTGACAGCCTGTCCAAAGTATTGGGGAAATATGGCGAACCACAAGCGAGGGTCAACCTCGGCAGCGGCACGATGTTGCGCTACAAGAACGCTACTGACTTCAGTGGGCTTATTTTTCAGTTCGATGGGGCTGGGAAGCTGATGCGGTGGGTGATTCATAAGTAGGGATGAGAGGTGAGGGATGCCGACAGCTTTCCGAAAGTTGCGAACTTTCGCAAAGCTGTAGGTCGAACTGCCGGTTCTTGAAAAAAAAAATTGCTTTATGAGAAATTCAATCTTGGTCATATTGCTGTTCGCCTGTGGCTCGGCCATTGCGCAGCAAAACCCTGATGGCCGTGGTGGGTCGCCGCTGTTGGACTTGGGCAGCGATGAAACTGGGGTCGTGCGAGCGCTCGTCATCGGCATTTCAAAATATGCTGACAGCGGCATAGGCGACCTGAATTTTGCCCACCGTGACGCCGAAGCATTTTACGATTACCTGCGGTCTAAGGCAGGTGGTGCATTGCCGAAGGAAAACATCCGGTTGCTGACCAATGAAAAGGCCACACTCGGCGCCATTGATGATGGACTGGAATGGCTAAAAAAAGCGACCTTGAAAGGCGACCGTGCCATTATTTATTACGCTGGACACGGCAAGGTGGACGTCGAAACGCCAAAAGAACGGGGCTATCTAATGGCCTATAACACCCCTGCAGGCCTTTACCGGAACAACGCCGTGCGGGTAGAAGACCTCGACGATGTGGTGATTCGGCTCTCTGTAAAGGGTGAATCGAAGGTCATCATCATTTTGGATGCCTGCCATGCAGGTAAACTCGATAAAGACAAGACGAACCTGACTGGACGGGAGGCGGCAAAACAGACCGAGAACGAGATACGCGTCATGGCCTGCCAATACGACCAGGAATCGCAGGAAGACGCAAGCTGGGGCGGTGGCCGGGGCCTGTTTTCCTATCACTTTGTCAACGGGCTGAAGGGCATGGCCGATGGCGGAAGCAAGGACTTTGTGGTCAACCTCAAAGAAGTAGAGCGCTATGTGGAAGACAATATCGAAATCTCGCTTTCAAAATTTAATGAGCCAAAACCACAAACCCCCGTCTTCATGGGCGATAGGGCTTTTGCATTGGCCAAGGTGGATGAGCAGGAACTGTTCGCAGTGACCGCAGAAGTGGCAAAGAGCGCAGGCACAGACGCCATTGCCGCCAATTCGCCAAGCCTCAATTTGACTTCCACTGGCAGGTCGGGCAGGGATGCCAATACGAATGGTGCTAGCTCAGACGTGGCCATGTCGGTTATGACTCCGGCGCCTTTGTCGGCACCGCCAGTGACCGCTACCCAGATTGAAGCAGCCACCATGGATTATTTCCTAAAATCTGCTGAAATCAAGGCCATTGTACTTTCGTCAGGGTTTGAAAATGCCCTCAAATCCAAGGAAACCCTGCTCAGCTATTTCACCCATCAGCTGGTATCAAATAGTTCTGCTGAAAACCGAAGTGCGTTGAAAAAACTCATGGAATATGCCGAAAAAGACCCAGTTAGGCAGGAAGAATTAGCCATGTTGCTCGTGGTGGAGCTGCACAACCGGGCGCAAGAAGCCCTCAACGCCTACCTTCAAGCCGATGCTAGTGAACTGGCAGAGCGGCAGTTCAAGGACTTGGCGCTGGAGTACGTCCACTATCCACGAATGCTACAAGCGGCCATTATTTTGGCTGGGCCTGAATTCTCCCTTTCGTCTCGGCTCAAAGTGAAATTCCATTATTTCGATGGCGTCTGTGACCGCTTGCTGCTACAAATGGGCACAGCTGGCATTGACAAGGATGCTCCAATGCGAAAGCAACGACTGGCGATGGCTTTGGACGACAGGGCTCCTTATGTTTACAACGAGCTAGGATTGCTTTTCGCCTATGAAAACAAGCTGGACAGCGCTAGGTACTACTATGAAAAAGCAAGGGAACTTGCCCCGAATTGGGCCATTCCTCATTCCAATCTCTCTGAAATTTACCGAAGGGAAAACCTATTGGAAAAAGCCAATGAATCAGCCAAGACAGCCCTAACCATAAAACCGGACTATGCCAACGCCAACGTAAACCAAGGCAACGTATGGCTCGATCAGAAGCATATTTTGAAATCAGAGGTGGCCTATCGCAAAGCCTTATTGCTTGACAAAAACATATTAAGTGGATATTATCAATTAGGTTATTTATTGGCTTTAAGAACAGAATATAGCGAAGCAGATAAGATATACAATGAATTGGAAAAATTGAAGATAAATATGGTGCCGATTGAGCCTTCAATTACAAGGCAAGGTAGGCCTAGTCCACGTCCCCCGTTAACTCAGCCAGCTCAATTTGATACTCAGACAGCACAAAATAGACATTTCACCGATGAGCCAAAAACAGCGCAAGAATTCCTTGACCGAGGCAAGTATTACTTCGAAAAAAAACAATATTCCACTGCTGAACCATATCTCAAGAAGGTGCTCGATTACGACACAGAAAACAAAGAAGTCTATTACTACCTTGGCCTCTCGCTTTATCGCTTAGCGCGCTACGAAGAAGCAGAGCTTGCCCTGCTCAAACTGTTAAAGCTGCGCCCCAACGAACCATTGTTAAAGCTGCATCTTGCCGATGTATATAACAAACAGAAACGCCGATTGGAGGAAGAGGAACTTTATGAGGTTTTGCTGAAAGAAAACCCGGCGCCCAATGCAATGGCGCAGGGAATTTACGTACGCATGGACACGTTATTAAGCGTTCAAAAGCGCTACCCTGAGCAAGAGAAATGGCTCGTGGAGTACGTGTCAATATTTAACACTGGGAGGGAAAAGCTAGCTCGTTTTTATGGAAAAATGGCCAACCTATTTCCCGAAAACCCCGAATGGCTGTACAGTTTGGCCGCTTACGAAAACCAATATGGCAGCGATTTGAAGGGTGCATATATTTTTGAAAAAATCATAGCGCTCGACACCACCTACCCGGCTATGGCGCACATGCACGAAAGGGTCGGGCAAACTTATGGCAAGTTAGATGAAGCGATTCGGCATTTCAAGGAAGCCCTCCGCTTGGACTCCTCCATGGTAGCCGCCAAGTACAAATTAGTGGAAATTTATCATAATAACCGCCAGTTCGAGGAGGCCATAGCTGTGCTGGAGGATTTGCTCCGCAACAACCAAATCAAGCTGCCGCAGCGGATACAGTTGGGCGATTTATACGCCCTTTCGGGCAAATTTGCGGAAGCCGACTCCCTGCTCACCAAGGCCGACAAAATAAAGTTCGAGCCAACACCGGGCCTGAACGAAATACGGGGCAAATTGGCCATGTACCAAGCCCGGTACGAAGATGCAATTCGTTTTTACGAAGCCGAAATCGCCCTACAACCAGAAGATGAACGGCAAAACCATCAATACACCTTGGCCCACCTCGCTGCCAAAGCGGGCAACCAAGCGGCTGCCTTGGCATGGCTCGAAAAAGCACTGGCAGGAGGATTCAAGTATAAATGGGTAATAAACTACGACGAGGCATGGTCGGCGTACCAGCAAAATCAAGCGTTCAATGCCATGCTCGATACGCATAACATGCGGCCAAGCATTTTTTGAAAAAAAAACCTCATCCACTGATAACCCCTTCTGGATTCGAGTATAGATGTGCATGAAACAACAATTTCAATCACAGCTAAATCTCGAAACAATGAAATCCACGACCATCATCATCGCCATCATTTTCATCGCAAGCATAACCAACTTTAGCCAAGCGCAATCGCAAAACACCAATTTATGGAAGGGGGGGACGCCGGGTCAAGCTGACAACTGGAATTGCCCAAAAAACTGGAGCAAAGGCAGCGTGCCCGACGATTTCCAGAACGTCATCATCCCCGATGTTTCAACGGGTTCAGGCATTTACCCAATCATCGGTGTTGTTGGAGCAACAGTTAACAGCATCGTGTTGGAATCAGGTGCCAAGCTCGGAATAGAAAAAGGAGCATCCTTAATTGTTCACATGGCATTGGAAGGATACGGCAACTTCGAACTGGAAGCAGAAGGAGCACTGATTTACCCGACGGAGTCTTACGCCGAAGTTGGGGGGCCGCAAGTATTGGTAGGGAGATGATACCGCGCCCCTAACTGCATCCTTTAAACGATAAGCCATTGCCTCATTGCACGAATCACCCTGTTTGCCGACAGGCAGGGAATCACGAATCACCATCATAAGCATAACTGGCATTTCTTGATTTTAGTGGGTTTTTCCTTCTCATAGCTAACATGTCGAAGTCCCCGGTAAAAATAGGCCGGGGCTTTTTACCTTTGAGCCAAAAGGACAACGACCTAAAATCAAAATATGCAGGAAATACCAATTGATAGCGACTACCTCGCTGCCTTGCGGAAAGGTGCGCCGGAAGCATTCGAGGAGCTATATCGAAAATACTACCGGATGGTAGAGGACATGGTGCTCAAGTACCGGGGCAATGCCGAGGATGCCCGTGATGTATTTCAGGAGGCACTTTTCGTCTTTGTGAAAAAGCTGCGGGAACCTGAATTTGTGCTAACCAGCAAGGCCAGCACTTTTATCTACGCTATTGCCCGAAATATCTATTTGAAAAAAGCGGGTAGGCCAAGCCCCGAAATCAGTGTTGACCAACAGCAGTTCGTCTTTGAGGAGCAAACAGACGCTGTAACAGAGGGTCTTTCGCACGAAGAAAAGGATTCGCTGCTTAACTTGGTGAACGAACAACTTGACAACTTGGAAGCGGATTGTCGTTCAGTGTTAACTTATTCTTTTTATCAAAATCTCAGTCATGCACAAATCGCAATGTTGACCGGCTATACGGAAGCCTTCGTGAAGGTGAAAAAATTCCGTTGCCTTGAATACCTGCGAAAATTGGTGAAAAACAATCCTAAGTATATAAACAGGTAACTGACTTAATTAGATGGAAAACAACGATTACATTGAACGCCTGCACAAGTACCTGAACCGAGAAATGGAAGGGGAAGAGCGGGCAATATTTGAATCAGAACTGGCCAACAACGAGCAGTTGGCCAACGACCTGACTGAGGAAAAAAAGCTGCTGGCCGGCATCCACCTCGCTGGCGACGATGCGCTGCGCAAAGCCATCGCCGCCGCCGACAAGAACTTGGAGTCCCAGCGGTTTTTCCACCAAGCCAAGGTCGTTTCCATTGACTCGGCCAAAACAACAAAATCATTTGCCATGAGAAAAGTAATGTCAATCGCTGCCGTAGCAGTCGTACTCATCGGTTTGGCCTATTGGGGTTTCTTTCGGGAAAAAGCCACCCTGGACACCGACCAAATCTTCGCCGCCAACTTCAAGCCGGAGACGACCCTGGTGAAGGACATCCTCGGCGGTGCTGGCCTCTTGCCAGCCGATTCAATGGTACAGGACAGCCTGAAAGCCGCCCTTACGCTCTATGATGCTGGCAAGTACCATGAAGCTACCATTGCCCTTGACAGCTTCCTCGTCCACCACCCGACCAACGACACCGCCCAGTTCTACCTTGGCATGGGCCACTTGAACGCTGAGCGCTATGCCCGTGCCGTTGAGGTATTGGAACCCATCACCCAAAATGAGGCCTCCTCCTTCAAACTAACGGCCATGTGGTACCTCGGCCTTTGTTACTTCAAAGTGGACGGCGGCTTCGCCAAAGCGGAAGAAATTTTTACAGCATTGGCCAGCAACCCCGAAAGCAAAGACCGCCAATCGGCGCAGGGGATTTTGCAGATGATTGGGCATTGAGGGGCTGGATGCTGGATGCTGGATGCTGGATACTGGATGCTGGATGCTGGATGCTGGATACTGGTTTACCCCTTTAGGGATGGCTGGATACTTGTGCTGGGATATTGAATATTTGGAAGATTCACACACCCGCTCAAGGTGCAGCGTACCGGAATATTTGTAGGACAAACAACGCCATTGGTTCAAGGTGCAGCGCACCGAAATATTTGTAGGACAAACAACGCCATTGATTCAAGGTGCAGCGCACCGAAATATTTGTAGTAGCGCATAAAATATTTCCAGTCGTTTTTACTGAATCAATAATCCAATTCAACCCTCCATAAGCCCACGAATTATGCAGAAAAAGAAGCAACTATTATTGACCATACTGGCCACTGCCATTGCTTTTTATGCCTTCGGCAACAAGGCACCAAAAGCAGCGCCTGCCATTGCCTCGAAGATATTTGATGAGTTGTACCAAGCCGCAGGGCAGTTCAATGTCAAAAAGCCAAAATTTGAGTACAGCTTTGAAAACAAGCGTGGTGCAGCCTATTTCCATTCAAAAAACACGGTTGTTCTGGATGATAAAACCTTTCGGATTTGCCAGGAAATGGGCAAGGATTCCAGTGCTGCACTGGCGTTCGTGCTGGCTCATGAGCTATCCCATGCATTTCATAAGGAGGCAAAGCTCAAAAAAGGAAATACTGATTTCTTGGCCTACGACCAGCACTTCGAGATGGACATCCAATCGGAGAAAGTGGCGGACATTAACGGGGTTTTCACAGCCTACTTGGCGGGGTACCGGCTCTCGCCCGTCATCCCAAAGTTTTTACCAAAGCTCTACGATGCCTATGGCCTCAATGGTCGTGTACTCAAAGGCTACCCCCCCTTGGAGGAGCGCACTCGCACGGCAAAGGAAGTGCTCGAAATCACGGATAACCTGATTGACCTTTATGAATCGGGCAACTACCTCCTCGTTGCGGGGCGACATGACATGGCCATCACCAACTATGAGTACATCCTGCAATACTACCAGGGGCGAGAGATTTTCAACAACCTCGGCGTGCTGTACCTCCAGCAGGCTATGGAGTTTTACCTTCACGATACCGATAGGTATGTATATCCAATCGAATTGGACGCCTCTACGTTGTTGAAGAAAATTGACAGGGCAGGAGACCCAAAGGAATTGACGCTGACCCAAAAGCTGGAGCGGATGAATCGGCTGAACATGGCTCAAAAGCAGTTCATGTTGGCCATCGCCCTCGACCCCAGCTTTACGACGGCAAAAATCAACTACGCTTGTACATTGACCCTGCTCCAAAAACCAAAGGAGGCAACCGCCTATTTGTCCAAAAGGAAGTTTTTGAAAAAGACCGCCACGGACAAAGCTCAGGCTGAAAAAGTACAGTTGATATTGGCCATCTCGGATGCAGTTCAAGGCAATAAAGCTACTGCGAAAACCGCTTTTCAGACCGCCATGAAATCGAAAACACCGACCGTGGCCGCAGCAGCAGATTTCAACCTGGAAGTTTTAGAAGGCAAAAAGTCGTTGGCCAAAAACGTTCCCGACTATGCCTTGCCCCAAAAATTCCTTGCATTGACGGGCGCCATTAAGATGCCAAAAGTCAGCCACCTCAGTTGCCTTGAATTGGATGCAAAGCGCAATTGCATGCGCCATTTGGTGGAGGGAGAAACCGAGACCTTTAGTTTCGGAAACAAACAGGGAAACGTGCTGACGGTCATCCGTTTCAAGAACAAACTGGCACCAGATATAGACCTTTTGGAAATTTCAGAGCCGCTTAGCCGCTCGTTTTTCAACAACCTCGTGAGCACACCGGGAGGGTTCTACCTCAAGGCCAAGTCGGGTGAGTATGAAATAATTGTGTTGAAAGTGAACGACAAAGGCAAGGTGGAGGAAATTGCGAAGCTGATAAAGAACTGAAGGTTGTCGTGCCAATCCTAAATTTCCCTTGAAAGTTTAACATCATGCCGTACCTTGGTAGTCTTAATTGAGCTTACCCTACCATGAAAAGCGGTCTATTCATCCTATTGATTTTTGCCTTTTGCAAAGGCATGGCTCAAACTGACAGGGGCACAGTCGCCACCACCGGCGCCAGCCCCTTGCCTACCGATGACAAGGGCACCACCCGTGCCCTTGTCATCGGCATTTCAGACTATGTGGATGACGACATCGCCGACCTCAAGTATGCCCACCGGGACGCCCAGATTTTCTACGATTATTTGCTGGCAGCAAATGGTGCCTTCTTGCCAACCGAAAACGTACGCCTCCTGCTAAACGAAAAGGCCACTCTCGCCGCCATTGACGTTGAACTTAACTGGTTGCTCGAATCCACGAAAAAAGGCGACCGGGTCATCATCTATTTCAGCGGTCACGGCGATGTTGAAAAGCAGACGCTCTGGCAACGTGGCTACCTGCTCGCCCATGATACCCCCTACCCCAACCTTCGCAACAACGCCGTGCGGGTGGAGGAACTCGACGAAATCGTGAAGACGCTTTCGGTGGGCAGAGAGGCCAGGGTCACGGTCATACTGGATGCCTGCAGGGCAGGGAAACTGGCCGGCACAGGCCCCTCCCTTACCGCCGAACAGCTCGAAAAACAAGTGGAAAACGAGGTGCGTATTCTCTCCTGCAAGCCCGACCAAAAATCGCTGGAAGGCGAGAACTGGGGACAGGGCCGGGGGCTTTTTTCTTTTTTCCTTGTCAATGGGCTGATGGGCCTCGCCGACGCTGGCACTTTCCCCGACCAAATGATAACGCTGGACGAACTGACGGGCTTCGTTAAAAACGGGATGCAACAGGCACTTAGCGACCCCAGTTTCACATCAAGGCAAAACCCCGTGTTCGTGGGTGACGAAAATTTCGAGGTGGCCGAAGTGAACGACCTACTCTTGGCACAGGTGAATGGCGCTGATATGGTCGCCATGACATCTCCTGGCATGAAGGGCATAGTAGAAAGAGGAACCGACTCTGTTGCCATCGAGGCTACTAAGGATGTTCCCGGAGCGGAGGCAGATTGGCTGTACGAATTTGCTGACTATTCCTACTTCGACGATCATGTGGTTGACCCTGCTTTCCCTGCTATCCTTTCCCTGCAACAACCAGACTCATTGTTGAACTTTTTAATCCAAAAAATCAGGGAGCAGGTACTTGTCGATAGTTTGGATGAAAATGAACAGAATGCCCTCCTTCAAGCCGCCAATGAAGCGGAACATTCAAAAAGCCAAGGCCAACGGCTAAAACTGTTGCTGGCCACCAAGTTGCACGACCAAGCCCAAACCGCTATCAACGATTACCTGAGGGGCGACCCCGGCAGCCTCGACAAGCGATACTATATTGACCAAGCCGAAAACTATGTGATGTATCCACGGATGCTTCAAGCAGCGCTCATTTTATTGCCTGAAAAGCACTTGCTTAGGCACAAGGCAACGGTAAAAATGTACTATTTCGATGGGGTTTGCACCCGCTTGGCCAGTCAGATGTCTCCGGAGCCGATGTACCGAATTCCAGAGGCACTGAGCAAGCAACACAGGGCATTGGCACTGGATGACAAGGCGGCTTATATCCACAATGAACTAGGGTTGTTGCACTATGCCTTGCAAGATTTAGATAGTGCAATTTTTTACTTCAAAAATGCCAATGACCTGGCCCCAAACTGGGCCTTGCCCAAGGCAAACCTCTGTTCTGCTTACAGCAAATTGGGCAAACTCGACAAGGCGAAACAAGCTGGAGAAGCGGCCGTGACTGCCCAACCCGATTTTTATGGCGGCCACCTGAACCTCGGTTGGGTAGCCGAGTTGCAACAGGATTTATTGAAAGCCGAGAACCTTTACCGCAAGGCCCGCTCTTTGAACGACCCACACTACCTACCTTACGAGCGAAGGGCTTATCTGCAAGTGGAGACTGGACGGTACGAGGAGGCTGAGTGGAATTTTTATGAAATGGAACTTCGAAAAATGGGCAAGGTGAGCGATGGTATTTTTAAGGGAGTCTTTATGCCTCCGTTGCCGTTTTCACCTATATATTTTGAATATCCAAGCCTATCAGGGCCTGGTGTCATTCATGACAAGCCAAAAACGGCACAAGAGCATTTCATGACAGGCAAGGCTTATTATGAAATACAGAATTTCAAGGCAGCCGAACCCAATTTTAAACAGGCAATGCGACTCGACCCAAATCACCTTGAAGTGTACTACTATTTAGGGGATATTTGCCAAAAACAACAGCGCTATGAAGAGGCTGAAGTGTATTTTCTGCGGCTGTTGCCACTTCGGCCCGAGGTTGAATTTATGCCGGTTTTCTTGGCAGAAGTCTATCAAGTCTGGCAAAGGCCAATAGAGGAAGCTCAGATTTATCGGGGCTTAATAAAAAAGACCAAGAACTCACTAATACTGGAATATAGCTTCACCAATTTGTATTTCTTGCTGGATCGCCAAAAACGGTATTCTGAAGCAGAACTGCTGCTCTGGGAAGCATTTTACCACGATGACGAGAAAGTGAGATACTTGGGACTTGACTATTTAAGCTCTTTTTATTCGAGCCTTGCCTACTTATTCCCAAACGACGCCAATTGGATGTACCGCATGGCTGATTTTTCTTATGACCATATTAATCATAAAAAGGGTGTTTTAGCGTTCGAGCAAGTATTGGACAGGGACTCCAATTTTGTAGCACGCCCTTATATCCATTCGACTGCTGGCGCCTATTACTTGCATGAAGGTAAAAGGAAATACTTTCGGGAACTAAACACGGATTGGGCGGGCGACTTGCCGAAAGCCCTCATTCATTTGCGGCAGGCGGCAAGGATTGCTCCTACGTTGCCAACAGCTAAATTCGACCTGGCGCTAACCTGCAAAGAATTGTTCGAATATGACGAGGCGCTTTCCACACTGGTGGCGTTGCAGGACTCCAATGACCTCAACTTCGACAGCCGCCTGCTGCTTGCCGACCTGCTGACCCGCTCTGGCCGTTTCGCCGAGGCAGATGTATTACTCAAAAAAGCGTGGGACATCCAGCCAACGGCAGTGCTCGGCCTTCCGGGGCTGTCCGGTAGGTGGGAGGCGCTTAATGGCGACTTGAAAAAAGCCATCAACTATAATTTGCAAGAATTCGATTTGGCAGTTGCCTATGTGGAAAAAACAAAGGAAAAGACAACAAATGTTGGAGGACGAAGGGAAGGCCAAGAAGTATTGTACGACCCTGCCACTTCCACGGCTTACACCTTAGCCCGGCTCTATGCAAAATCAGGCAACAAAAAAGAAGCTTTGAACTGGCTTAAAAAAGCATTTGAATTGGGCTTTGATTCAGAATTGGTGGTGAAATACGACCCCGCTTTCAACGAACTAAGAACGAATCCGACTTTCCAAGAAATCATACAACCCTAATCATTGGCAAAAAACGGACACCATGAAATTCCCGCTATTTACCCTCCTTTTTTCATTGGTTTTATCCATAAAGCCCCAAGCTCAAACGCCCAGCCTGACCCCGCTCCAAACCGAGCGGCTCTCCAAACTCAGCCAGCTTTGGGGGCATGTGCATTTCTTCCACCCGCATTTAGCCTATAAAAACCTGCCCTGGGACAGTGCCTTCGCTGAAGCCGTTCCACTCGTCATCGCCGCCCCCGATTCGGTGGCTTATCGCAACGCCCTGCAATCGCTCATGGCCTCCCTAAACGACCCAGCCAGCATTGTGCAGGAGTCGGGGCCGATGATGGAAACCCATTTTTCCGAAGGAGAAAGGCATCCGCTCGCCCGTTTTGACCGGGACAGCCTGCTGGTCATTAGCCTCAACAATTACCACGACATGAACGACTGGGAGGCGGCCATTGGGAAGTTCGGCGAAATCGCAAAGCTTTTCCCAAAGGCAAAGGGCCTCATTTTTGACTTTCGTGCAAAAAACAGCCTCGGCAGCATGGCCGGTTGGGCGGTTGATTATGCGATGAGCAATTCAAGGCTGAAATACCTGCTTTGCGACCAGCCCTTCATCACTCCTGGTCAACGGTCGAGGATGCACGATGGTTTTGCACCGGAGGTAGGTAATTCATCTGGCGGCTATAGTTCGTCGTTCAAGGTGGTAGATGGGAGCCACGTCAAACCTGACAAGGCCGCCAAAGCATTGCCTATTGTTTTCCTGATAAACAAAGACAGTTACCTGCCACCAGAGGCGGTTGCGCTGCAATCGGCAGGCAAGGCGGCCATAATCGCACAAGGCGAAGTGACAGATGCCCTGCTTGCTGGCGCCCTGCCAATGGACATGGGTGAAGGCGTTACAATGTTCTTTCGGGTATCTGAGGTGCTGTCGGCCAACGGCGTGGCAGGCTTGGTCACCAACCGCAGCCTGCCCGAAAACGCCGACGACGCCATTGCCCTCGAATTGGCCTTCGAGGTGTTGGAGAAGCGGGATTTTTCGCTCCCACCTGCTACTTCCCCGCCGCCGATGGTGGCTGCTCCGCAAAATGGCAGTTTCCCCATCGGGAATTACCCCAGCCTTGGCTACCGGGTACTTGGCGCTGCCAAGGTTTGGTCGGTCATCCACTATTTTTTCGCCTACAAGGATTTGATGAAAAGCGACTGGACAGAGGTGTTGACAAACGCATTGCCAAAAGTCGCTGCCGCTAAGGATTCGATGGAATACACGCTCGCCATTGCGGAGCAGTACAGCCATTTGGACGATGGCCACGGATTTATGAACGGGGGGGCTATCAGGGATTATTTTGGGCAGGCCAAGCCGCCTTTTGTAACCAGGTTGGTGGAGGGAAAACCAACCTTGACGGCCATCACGGTTGATTCTGTTTGTCAAAAAATGGGGCTTGAAATCGGCGATGTGCTGACCAAGGTGGACGGGAAACTGCCCAAGGACGAACTCGCCCGCATCGGCCACTACCTCAGTGCCAGCAATGAAAACTGGCGCAATTTTGCCGCCAACCGTTATTTGCTGTCCGGAGTAAATGACACATCCATCAAAACGGAGTGGCAGGGCAAAAACGGCAAGCCCAAAAGCGTGGAAATACCGCTAAAAACGGCCTATTCACAGTTGTTTTGGACAAATGTGAACGAGCGGGCAGCAACGGAGGTGTTCAAAATGCTCGAAGGCAATATTGGTTATGCCGACCTCGACCGCCTATCACGCGACCTTGTTGATTCAGTCATGGCGCTTTTCAAGGATACCAAGGCCATTATTTTCGATATGCGGGGATACCCGCAGGGCACGGCCTGGTCCATAGCCCCTTATTTGACCGACCAGCAGAACGTGGTGGCCGCTAATTTTCAAAGGTATTTTGCCATCCAACCAAGTATGAATGCTGCCGATGCCATCTTTGCCGACCTCAAAAACGGGTTCAAACAGACCATACCGCCACCTGCAAAATGGAAATACAAAGGAAAAACGGTCATGTTAATTGATGAACGAAGCATGAGCCAGTCAGAGCACACGGGCCTGTTTTTTGAGGCAGCAAATGGCACGGAGTTCATTGGCAGCCAGACCGCCGGTGCCAACGGTGACGTGACAACTTTTATCATCCCCGGCCAAATCCGTCTGAGCTTTTCCGGCCACGACGTGCGCCATGCCGACGGGCGGCAGTTGCAGCAGATTGGGTTGGTGCCCAAAATCGAGGTGCGACCGAGTTTGGCTGGCATTCGGGCCGGCAAGGACGAGGTGCTGGAGCGGGCGGTGCGGTATTTGGAGACGGGGAAGTGAAAGTGGTGTTGAGGAGATAAGGAAAAACCTTCCAATACACTCATTTTCAAGCAATTGCAAAGCAACTTAACGAATCCTGTTCGTTTTTTCGGCACTTATTTTTTCCCAAATCTAAAAAACCTACCTTCGCACTTCTTTGTTTACCCAGCGCCCAGACTGCATGATGAAAGGATTGAAGGCATGAAGGATTGGAGCCTGCCTGTCGGCAGACAGGGATTGAAAGCCACCAACCCACTCTTGCCTTGTCCTAATTCATCATTTTTCAAACTTTGTAAAAAATGGCCAACACCACCGACGCCACCCCGTCAACCGTCAATCGTCAACCGTCCACCGTCCGCAACACCATCTTCATCAAAGGCGCCCGTGCCAACAACCTAAAGAACATTGACCTCGACATCCCGAAGAACCAGTTGGTGGTCGTGACCGGGGTATCGGGCAGCGGCAAGTCCAGCATCACGATGGATACGCTGTTTGCCGAAGGGCAACGCCGCTATGTGGAGAGCCTGAGCAGCTACGCCCGCCAGTTCTTGGGGCGCATGAAAAAGCCGGACGTGGACTATATCAAGGGCATCTGTCCGGCCATCGCCATCGAGCAGAAGACCAGCACCAGTAACGCCCGCTCGACCGTGGGCACCCTCACCGAGATTTACGATTACTTGCGGCTGCTATACGCACGCGTTGGGCGCACCTACTCGCCCATCAGCGGGCAAGAGGTAAAGCGCCACAGCGTGACGGACATCGTTGATTTCATCGAAAAACAACCCGAAGGCACACGGGTGCAGCTCTATATTCCGCTGCCTATCAAGTACCAAGACCGCACCCTGTCGCAGGAACTCAACCTGCTGATGCAAAAAGGCTACAACCGCATTTTCTGGGAGGGCGAGCTTCGCAATATCCAGGACGTGCTCGAATCCGGCGAGTTTGACCTCAAAAAAACGCTGAACGAATACAACGAAGAGGACATCCGCATCCTCATTGACCGCTTTGTGGTCACCCCCAACGACGAGGAAAACCGCAAACGCATTGCCGACTCCGTTCAGACTGCCCTTTATGAATCAGAAGGCGATGCAATCATTGAAGCCCTAGCAGACCCCGACGTAAATCGTCAATCGTCAATCGTAAATTTCTCGACTCGTTTTGAGCTGGATGGCATGGAATTCCTCGACCCCACGCCGCAGCTCTTCAACTTCAACAACCCCTTTGGCGCTTGTCCGACTTGCGAGGGGTTCAGCCGCATCATGGGCATTTCAGAGGAAAAAGTGGTGCCCGTACCGAGCAAAAGTGTTTACGAGGGGGCCATCGCCTGCTGGTCGGGCGAGAAGTACGGGGAGATGCTGAACGACTTCCTGAAGGTGGCGCATAAATTCGATTTCCCCGTTCACAAGCCTTGGCAGGACTTGACCAAGGAGCAGCAGCGCCTGATGTGGACGGGCAACCAATTTTTCTATGGCATTGATTCTTTTTTCAAGGAACTGGAGGCCAACCTCTACAAAATCCAAAACCGGGTGATGCTCGCCCGCTATCGGGGCCGCACCATCTGTACGACCTGCCACGGCGCCAGGCTTCGACCAGAAGCCAGCTATGTGAAAGTGGCAGGGATGGCCATCGGGGATTTGATTGAAATGCCAGTAGATGAACTGCTGCATTTTTTTGAAAATATTGACCTCAATGAGCATGAAAGGAAGATAGCAGCGAGGCTTTTGCTAGAAATCAAAAACCGCCTTCGCTTCATGTGCGACGTAGGGCTTAAATACCTGACCATCAATCGTTTATCCAACACCCTCAGCGGTGGCGAAACGCAGCGCATCAACCTCACCCGCACCCTTGGCAGCAACCTAACGGCCTCGATGTACATCCTCGACGAACCGAGCGTAGGCCTGCACCCACGGGACACAGGTCGCCTCGTGGAAGTGCTGAAAGAACTGCGAGACCTCGGCAACACGGTCGTGGTAGTGGAGCACGAGGAGGACGTTATCAAAGCCGCAGACTACCTCGTGGACATCGGCCCAGCGGCTGGTGTACATGGCGGGGAATTGGTCTTCGCCGGGCCTTACGAGCGCATTTACGAAGATGCTTCGGAGAGCCTTACGACCAAGTACATGAGCGGCCGCATGAGCATCCCAGTGCCGAAGGTCAGGCGCAAATCGGTGAAATGGATTGAAGTGAAAGGCTGCCGCCAGCACAACCTCAAGAACATTGACATCAAAATACCGCTAAATACCATGACCGTAGTGAGCGGTGTGAGTGGCAGCGGCAAGACGACGCTCATCAAGGACATCCTCTACCCTGCCCTTAAAGCACATTTTGGGGAGCCTACGGCAAAATCGCCTGGCCAATTTAGTAGCCTAACGGGTGACTTGAAGGCCATTACGCAGGTGGAAATGGTGAACCAAAGCCCCATCGGAAAGTCGAGTCGCTCGAACCCCGTGACCTACGTTAAGGCTTATGACGCCATTCGCAACTTGATGGCCGCCCAGCAATTGAGCCGCATACGGGGCTACAAGCCGGGGCATTTCAGCTTCAACGTAGAAGGTGGGCGTTGCGAAACCTGTCAGGGCGAAGGCGAACAGGTCATCGAGATGCAGTTCCTCGCCGATGTGCGATTGGAATGCGAGGAGTGCAAGGGCAAGCGCTTCAAGGCCGAAGTGCTCGACGTGCAGCACAAGGGCAAGAACATCTTCGAGATACTGAACATGGACGTTGAGGAGGCGCTCCAATTCTTCGCTGGCAACAAGGAAATCATCAATAAAATCAAGCCTTTGAACGATGTGGGCCTCGGCTACGTAAAGCTTGGCCAGAGCAGCAGTACCCTCTCCGGTGGCGAGGCGCAGCGGGTGAAGCTGGCCAGTTTCCTCGTGAGCGGCGAGGCCAAGAACCCGCTCCTGTTCATCTTCGACGAGCCAACTACGGGCCTGCATTTCCACGACATCCGCACGCTGTTGGGTGCACTGAACGCCCTCGTGGAGAATGGCCATTCCGTGCTAGTGGTAGAGCATAATATGGAGGTCATCAAATCTGCCGACTGGGTGGTTGACCTTGGGCCGGATGGTGGGAAGGATGGCGGCCACCTCGTTTTTCAGGGGACGCCGGAGGAATTGGTGAAGGTGAAGGAGAGTTGGACGGGGAAGTTTTTGAAAGAAAAACTAACTTAGCCATTCAAAACTAACGCATCATGGAATCATACGACACACTGACCGAAGCCATCAACGCCTTGAAAGTCCAAGGCTACACAGAAGACTTTAACCTATTTGAAAACTGTCTCGAATGTCAGAACGGGGTGTTCCGAATACACCCCGACGAGTTTGAGATTGACAAACAATTCCGCTTTGATGAAAACGAAGACCCGTCCGACCAAGCGGTACTGTATGCCATTTCTTCCGAAAAGCACCAATTGAAAGGGATTTTGGTAAATGGATATGGGCTGTACTCCGATGCTTTGACGAATGAGATGTTGGAGAAGCTAGGCTTACATAAGAACTAGGGCCACTTGGATATTCAGGGGACACCGGAGGGTTTGGTGAAGGTGGAGGGGAGTTGGACGGGGCGGTTTTTGGTGGAGAAGTTGGGGAAATGGTTTATTTTTGGAAAAAATTACCAGCAATGAGTAGTGCGCAAATTGCCAAGAAAATCGAACTGCTGCCGGAGATGCTTCAACTCCAGGTGAATGACTTCGTAGAGTTCCTGCTCAATCTGCATTTCAAGGAGACAGACCAAAGCCCTGATGATGCTGAGATTGCTGCCAAAAACAAAGCTGAGTTGGACAACCGCTACAAGGATTATTTGGATAACCCCAACAGCGTTGTGAGCATGGAAAACCTGAAAACCCGCTTAATGCAGAAAGCAGCCATATTTTAGCATAAAAAAACCTAAATTTGCCCAAAGCAATCGTCGTCAACATGACCAACGTCCTTCGATACCCGCTTCGCAATATCAGCCCAGAACGTATTTCTGACCTCCAAGAGAAATACCCAAACGCTTCTGTTCGGATTGAACTAAGCGGTGTCCCAGTGGAGGGCGGCCTGACCGAAGACGGTTTTTGGGACTTAATAGCCATGTTGGATTGGAGCCAAGCGGGCAAAGACGACGCTGTTATCGAACCCGTGGTGGCGGCATTGGCCAATGGCCCATTGCGACATGTTTACGATTTCAAGGACATCCTTTCCCAAAAGCTCTACCTCCTCGACACGGAAGCACACGCCCGCAACATTGGGGAAGAATCCTTCCATGATGGGGCCAGCGACTTCTCTCAAGACGGCTTCCTATTTGCCCGCTGCTGCGCTGTGGCCAATGGAAAAACGGCCTACGAGACGGCCAAGAAAGACCCCACTCAAATGCCCAAGGACTTGCAGTTTGCCGCATTGCTCCGCATCCCCAACGAGGCGCACCGCCGAATGAAGGGCACGGCACTGCGCTATGTCTCGGCCTATTCCGTGGAAACTTTCAGCAACCGCAAAGGATGGGAAAATGCCAACCTGCCTGAATAACCCACCGACATCATGCACGGCAATTCAAAGGCAAACACCAACCTCCACCACCTTTACGATATTTTCCGCCGCTCAGACAGGGACACCTTCAAGTATGGTATCTCCGACGACCCCATCGAAGTGGAGGACGGGCTTTCAGCAAGGGCAAGAGACCAAGTGGAGGAAATGAACCTTGCCGCCGAATACAACAAGTTCGGAGCTGAAATTTTGCTAACTGACATAGCAGGGCGTACGGAGGCACTGCGCATCGAAAGGGAACATATTGATGCTTATTATGAAAAGAATGGTAGGAATCCATTGGGGAATAAGTATCCGAGGAGGAAATGAAAGGTGGGGATGTGGTTGATTGTATATCGGCAGTTTAGGGAGTTTGCGGTGGGGTGATGGAGAGCTAAAGCTACATTTAACTCTTTAGAAACCTTTACAGTTGTCTAACCTATCAATGAAGTATTTAGCATGTCCAATAAATTGTTTTTCGCATTAATGCTGTTCTTTTTTTCAAGATTTTGTTCAGCCCAGCAAGATACTTTGCCATTATTCGACAAAGTGCTGGAACACTCCTTTTTCAAAAAACCAGAGGAAGGCTTGGAGGAACGAAACAAACTTATTTTGCACATTAACTCAAGCAATACCATATTGAATGAAGGTAAACCCATTGAGGTAAATGAGTTGAAAAATTTTGCCAAATGGTTCATTATGAACCCGCTTAAAAAAGATGATTTACCCTATTCCCGGGCAAAAGCAGCCATCATCCTTATACCAGCGGGCAATACGAGCTATGGATTTTATATCAGTGTTTACAATGAAGTAAAAAGAGCATATTCAGAGCTTTGGGAAGAAGAAGCCAACTTACAATTTGCAAAACCATATATCGAACTTTCTGAAAACGAAAAGCTGAAGGTTCAGGCAATAATCCCGTTTAGGATTTATGAAATGGAAATAGAATCCTCACGCAATTAAGATAACCTTGCGAACTAGTTCATTTAAATCATTTTTGAAAAGCTGAGAATTCGACTATTCTGCACACGTACTATCATTTTCCGCCGTTTCCCGTTTGTCCACATACGCATGTGTTCGCTGGCACTCCCATCAATCCCTATCATTCCGAACCACCTCCTCATCTTCCTCCTTGCCCAACCTAAAGCTAAGCCCAATTCCACCAGAGCCGTACCAATCATTTCTGCCAAAAGGGGATGTCAAGCCATCGAGGGAGTCGGAGAAAGTGACCCTGCTCATATAATCGAAAACTAGGGCAGTTTTCTCGGAAAGCTCCCAACGAAATCCAAGGCCGATGGGCAGGGCAAAGTTTACCGGCTTGGGGTCTGCGTTGCCATTGGCGATGGCGTAGTCCCCGATGCCAAATCCGACGCCTAAACGTAGGAAAGGCAATAGCTTGGGGGTTTTTCCTACGGTTTTTGCCCGCAGCAGGTTCAGCACATAGATATCGGAAATTACGAGCAACTCCGCCATTTTTATATCAAACGAGGAACCCCTATCTTCATGCATATCGTCTTCCTTCAAGCGAAGGTAGCTCAGCACCAAATTGCAGTTCATCAGGCTCAGGTTGCCTTTTGAAACCAATCTCCCAAGGTTCACGCTCGGTGTAAGGGTGGAGTTGACCAGTTCAGCGTAGTACCCTTTCATATTGGAGGGGTGCCCGACGGTGAAGGAGGGCTGGGCAAGCCCAAGGCCGAACCCCAGGTTCCAAGCATTTGCAAACCGAGTTTTAATAGACTCGTCAGTGAGCGTTGGTGCATTAATTATCCCTGAATTACCTTGGCCCTCGCTTGTATTAACAACCATACCTGCCCCATCAGCATGTGGGTAGGGAACTGCAACCCCTACGGGCTTTCCGGTTTGCTCGGCCAACTGTGCCGATTGACCATATAGTAAGATAGGCAGTTGAAAAAGAGCAAGTAATAAAATAGTTTTGTTCATCATGTGCGGTTTTGGCCGCCAAACTATGCCATTTTTTAAAAGTTGTGCAACAAAGGAAGTATTAATTTTATTTTTTATGCCCGTTGTGAACCAAACCCAATTTTAGACCCTCACTATTACGTTCCCTCGCTTGTGCCCGGCTTCTACATAGGCATGTGCTTGCACAATTTCAGACAAATCAAAACGCTTATCCATCAAGGGTTTAATCCGGCCTTCTTCAGCTAATTTTTGAAGAAAAGCCATCGCCTCCGCTGTCTCTTCTGCCACGCCAGCCAGCATCAGTTTGCCCTTGGTTTTTGAGTACCAAACCCCTTGCAGCATCTCGCCGGGCATAGCAGCTCCAAGGATGACCGTGCCACCTTTTTTTGCGGCAGCAAAGCAAGCGGAAACTGGCGCTTTGTTCACCGTTTCATAAACTATGTCATAAGGCATGGCGGTTTTTGAAAAATCGGTCTTGGTATAATCCACCACATGGTCGGCACCGAGGGAGCGCATCGCCTCCACGTTTTTGGTGCTGCAAACAGCGGTAACTTCTGCGCCAAAATACTTGGCTAGCTGCACAGCAGCGCTGCCCACTGCCCCCGAAGCGCCGTAAACCAGCACACGCTGGCCGGGCTTGATGCTGGCTTTTTTCAAAAAATGACAGGCTGTGATGCCACCGAATGGAACGGCTGCTGCCTCCTCATGGCTGAGGTTCCCTGGTTTAAGGGCGATGGCTCCTTTGGCAGGCAAACTGGTATATTCGGCATAGGTTCCGAAGCGCATTTGCGTAGCACCAAACACCTCATCGCCGGGCTTGAACTGCGCAGCGCCCTCCCCTACCGCTTCCACAACGCCGGAGAAAACATCGCCCAATACCTTCTTTTTGGGTTTGAAAAACCCGAAAAGAAACCGCACCGCAAACGGTGAAGCCATGCGCAGTCGTACATCGCCGGAATTGACGGCAGTGGCGTGGATTCTTACCAGGATTTCGCCGGGCTTGGCAACGGGCTTGGCAATCTGCCGTATTTGGAGCACCGAGGGGGCGCCATAGTTTTCATAAATAGCTGCATTCATGTCGAAAGTCATTTTTGGGGTTGATAAGGTTAATATGGTTGATAAGGGTTGATGGTGAGTGCAATAAACATTGCCATTCATCAACCTCATAAAAACCTTAATCAACCCTTATCAACCCTCCTTAAAATTGATGGGGCAAAGTTGTGGGCATCAACCACCGATTTTCATTGACTTTCGGTAAGAAGTGAATACGATGGGTAAAACTATCCATCCATAACCATGATATGCAGCGTTTTATCGAAACGCAAATTGCAACCGAATTCCCCCATACGTTTCAAATTTGCATTTAAAAGCTTTTTAGACCTGTACTTCTGTGAAGTTTATAACTTATATTGACGTGCAGTTGCAAAACCGCCCTCTTACTCCGCCGGATAATAATGAAACCCCAAATAAGCGATTTTCCACTCCCCATTTTCCTTTTCGAGGATGCGGGTTTCTTGTGATTTTCCAAGGAACTTCCTAGTATCCTTTTCATAAGAGTTCTGCTCGAAACTGTACCAAGCCATGTCGTTGGTGATGCGAAAATTCTCGTTGGAGCGCTCCTCGGTCGAGCCTTGCCAGAGCGTTTCATTGGCATCGAACTGCTTTTTCTTCTCCTCGGCAAGGGACTCAAAGCCGATATTGGCGACCACTTTGTTTTCGTAACCCTCCCAATAGCCGAATTTGCGGAAGGCGGGCGACTGTAGGTAAGTGCTTTTCCACGCCTCGAAATCCTGCTTGTAGTAAGATTCCGTCTCCTTGGCGATGACTGCCTGTATGGCCGCTTTTTCTTTTTCAAAATCAACGGCAGGTGCCGAAGCAGGAGGTGCAGGCTTGGTGCAAGCAACAAGAAAGATGTTGAGTGTAAATAGGAAATATCCGAAAGTCCTCATTTGGATAAGATTTTAGTGAAAAAATTGATGCTGCTAAAGGTCAAATATGGTGAATTAATTTTGTCGAACAAGCCTTTTTAGAATGCTTTGCGTTTGTTGTCCATGGGTTTACAGCAATGGACTTTCCTCGATTCCCTACCTTTGCCCCACAATTTCATTCAATGCCTTACCTACCGCCCGACATCCGCAAGGTCAATATCATCCGCTACGTGACGCCGTTGCGGGAAGGTGGCTCGTTGCCCGCCATCGTGGAAGCGGACGATGATTTCCTGTATGTGGCGAAGTTCAGGGGCGCAGGGCAAGGCACGAAGGCGCTCATCGCCGATTTGATTGGGGCAGAACTGGCCCGTGCCGCTGGCCTGAAAGTGCCAGAACTGGTACTCGCCGACCTCGACGAGTCGTTTGGCCGCACCGAGCCGGATGAGGAAATCCAAGACTTGCTCAAATTCAGCACCGGCACCAACCTCGGCGTTCATTACCTCTCCGGCGCTATCAGCTTCGACCCTGTGGTGAATCAAGTAGAGCCACTGACGGCCTCCAAGATTGTATGGCTTGATGCGTTCCTAACCAATGTTGACCGCACGGCCAAGAACACGAACATGCTCATCTGGAACCGGGAGCTTTGGATGATTGATTTTGGCGCATGCCTCTATTTTCATCATAGTTGGGATAACTGGGAGCAGCAATCGCAGTCGCATTTTGCCAATATAAAAACCCATGTGCTGCTGTCGCAAGCCAGCCAATTGGACGAAGCCGATGCCGTTTTGACCAAAATTATTAGCCCAGACTTGATTGCCACGGTTTTGGCCAGCATCCCCGATGATTGGCTCAACGGGCATGGCACACCTGATGAAATGCGCAGGGTGTATCAGGAGTTCCTGACCCGACGCATCGAGGCATCTTCCACATTTTTAAAAACAGCCAAAGATGCAAGAGCGGGAATTATTTGAATACGCCGTCATCCGGCTGGTGCCACGGGTGGAGCGGGAGGAGTTCCTGAACGTGGGGGTTATTTTGCTCTGCAAAAAGCGGAACTTCCTACATGTACTTTACGAAGTGAAGGAAGAACGGCTGCGGGCCATTTTCCCGGAATGCGAACTTGAAGAAGTCAAATGCCACCTAGAAGCCCTGGCTCGCATCGCCGCCGCCGACCCAACCGCCGGGCCTATTGCCCAATTGGATGCTGCTGGCCGTTTCCGTTGGCTCACCGCACAGCGAAGCACCGTTATCCAAGCATCAAAAGTTCACCCAGGGCTATGTACCGACCCGATGGGGATGCTGGAGCGGTTATTTGAGCAGATGGTGCAGTAATCAAGATTTTATTCATCAAATTCTACCACAATGCTTCAGTTCCGCCCGGCCACTATTGCTGACCACGACCATATCTGGGAAATCCTACTCCCCATCATCGAGCGGGGCGACTCACTCGTGTATCTAAAAAGCATGTCAAAAGAAAAAATGCTGTCTTACTGGCTGGGCCCCGACAAGCGCTGCTATGTTGCCGAGGAGGATGGTCAAGTGCTTGGCAGTTTTTGGATAAAAGATAACCACCTGGGGAGAGGCTCGCATATTGCCAATGCGGCATATGTTGTTTCTTCGGCAAGTGGAGGTCGAGGCGTTGGCAAGCAAATGGGCCTTTATTCTCTTGATGAAGCCAGACGGTTGGGCTATCGGGCCATGCAGTTCAACCTTGTGGTGAAGACCAACGAAAAGGCCGTTCGACTTTGGCAAAGCATTGGCTTTAAAATCATTGGGGAAATACCGGAGGCATTTGAGCACAAAGAACTGGGATGGGTGAATGCTTACGTAATGTACCAATTGCTCTAATTAAATCATACCTTTAACTCAAAATAATCACCTATTCCACCAGTTTCCATGCCACACCTTAAGTTAAAAACTAGTCTTATTATCTCTGCTATATTCCTATTCGTTGCCTGCAAAAAAGACCCAGAGGTAAAGCCAATCCCGCCAACAACAACGCTAGCAATTCCCGTGGATACCATCGTGCCCACTGGAAACGAACAGTACCTGACCAAAGGCTCCGAGTATATTTTTGACCAAAACCGTCTCCATACTTTTGAAATAAACCTGCCCGAAGCCGACCTTAAAAAGTTGAACGACGACCCCGCAGCCGAGCGATATGTGGCTGCCTCCCTGACTTTTGATGGGGAAACAATCAGTCCCATCGGCATAAGATACAAAGGTTCAATTGGGGCATTTGTCGGTTGCCTTTCTGGCACAGACTGGGGAAACCCGTCGGGCCACAAGACCTGCACCAAGTTGTCCATGCAGCTAAAGATAAACTGGTTGGATGCCGATGTGAAGTTCTATGGCTTGAAAAAAATCCAATTGCACGCCATGAACTTAGACGACAGCCAAATGCGGGAGCGCCTTGGCTATTGGCTTTTTCGGGAAATGGGCGTCCCGGCACCTCGGTCGGTACATGCCCGTGTGCTCATTAATGGCAAATACATCGGCCTGTTCGCTTTGGTCGAAGAGGTGGATGGCCGATTTGCGAGGGAAAATTTCGAGGATGGCTCAGGCAATCTTTACAAGGAAATCTGGCCTTTGGACATGCACGGCCTGCCTTTTTCAGAGCAAACCTACCTCAGCCATTTGGAAACCAACGAGGACGAAAACCCGACGGCCAACATGATTCGTGGCTTTGCGCAGGCGGTTGCGAATGCACCCCAAGCAGACCTGCAACAGGTCATAGCGGATGGGATGAAAATCGAGGAAATCATCTCATATGCCGTGGTTGACCGTACCATTCGGGTTGACGATGGCCCATTTCACTGGTATTGCTGGGGCGGCAACTGTTCCAGCCATAATTTTTATTGGTACGAAGAACCCACCGAAGGCACCCTGCACCTGATTCCCTGGGACATGGACAACGCCTTTGAGAACATTATTTCCAATGAGAACCCGGTCATCCCCATTGCCGATGCATGGGGCGAAACCCGCAATAACTGCCAGCCCTTTCCTTATGGCAGCTTTCAGTTCATGCAGCGCTCAGCCGCCTGCGACAAGCTGACGGCAGGCTGGGCAAGCTTTGAGGAGGAGTACGAGGAAAAATTGCTTTATTTCAAAAACACGGTATTGTCACCTGAAAACATCAATCCGATGTTGGACAAGTGGGAAGCGCAAATTACGGATGCAACCGCAGAAGCTGAGGCCGCCTATGGCGATGCTGTAACGGTTTATGTTTGGCGAAGTGCATTGGATAAATTGAAGGCGCAGCTTGAATATGCACGTACGCATTGATTAACACAAGTTCTACCCTATTTCAACGCCTTGCCCTTAAACTGAAACTGCTTCCGTTGCAACACCTCCGCCTTAGGATTTACTTCTGAAATCTTGATGAAGGAATTAAGCGGCACATCGGTATAGACCGTCTTTTCTGGGCCGGGCTTGGCCCAATGCACTTCCACCGATTCTATTTTTTCGGCTTTGCCAAGGCCAATTTCTTGCCGAAGGCTGGCCGAGCCGAAGCTGCCACCCGTGTTCACGGTCATCCAAATGGTGCGCTTGGCACCCCCTTTTTGGAGGGTACGCACGGCAATCTTCGAACCGAAGGCGTCCCGACTGCAGGTCTTGCCTTCCAGTTCGATATTGACCCAGTTGTTGCCGGGCGTTCCTGGATTTTCAAAGAGGATGTTGTTGGCAATATCGCCCTCATAGGCGCCCCCCATGACCTCGTAAATATCCGTGTCGCCATCGTTGTCTAGGTCGCCGAAGGCAATGCCGTGGCCTTTCTGTAGGTGGGCAAAACCATTCATCGTGATTTCCTCCAGGCGCTTGCCCTCCACGTTTTGGAACATGCGATTGGGTACAAGGGCACGGTAGTCGGGCTTGCCGGTACCGAGATAGACATCGAGCCAGCCGTCGTTGTCGAGGTCACCGAAATTGTTGCCCATGCCGAAGGTCAGCTTGTTCATGTCACTGTTTCGGGCTATGTCCGTGAAGGTCTCGTTGCCGTTGTTGATGTAGAGACGGAGCCAGTCCCCATCGGGCAGTTGGCCGAAAAGTTCCTTCAAATAATCGGCACCGACCGCTTGGGTCGGGTCGAAGCTGTAGCCAACCACCAAGATATCATCACGGCCATCGTTGTTGAAATCGAATATCTCGCAGGGAAAGCTCGATTGTGGGTTGTTCACCCCAGCCTTCACGCCGATTTCCTCAAACTTGCCGCCACGGTTCACGAGCAGTTTGTTGTCGCCTTGCAGGCAGCTAATGTAGAGGTCGGGCTGGCGGTCGTTGTTCACGTCGCCCCAGACGCAGCCCTTGTAGAAGCCAGCGAAGTCAACGCCAAGTTCTTTGGCCACATTGGTGAAGGTGACCTTGCCGTCCTTCATGCCGTTGTTACGATAGAGTTCGTTGGGGTGGTTGGGGTAGTTCGGCCTCGTTTCATTGGCGATGTAGAGGTCGAGCCAGCCATCCCCATCATAATCGGCCCAAGATGCGGCCTGCGTGGGATGGAACGAGAGCAAGCCCGATTCAATGGTCACATCGGTAAAAGTTCCGTCGCCGTTGTTGCGCAGCAACGAATTGGGGTGCGTGCCGCCAGCCAGCCAGCCGCCCCGCAGTATGACCACGTCACGGTCGCCATCGTTGTCGTAGTCGGCATGGAGGGTGTTCAGGCCGCTCACGATGCCATCCAGGTTGGCCTCATGGGTGCGTTCCACGAAGGTGCCATCACCGTTATTTTTGAAAAAACGAACGGGATCTTTTAGCATGTAGGCGGTCATCAGTAAATCGAGGTTTCCATCGCCGTCGAAATCCTCCATGCAGACGCCGCCAGATACGCCTTTTATGTCCAGGCCGATTTCAGGGGCAATGTTTTCAAAACGGATATCGCCCTTAGATTTGAAAAGGTTCTCCGGTATGAGGTATTGTTTCGGTACGCCAGTGGGATACTTGCCCAAGTTCATGTAGGCGATGTTCATCAGCCAGCGGGTCTGAAGGTCGTCTGGAAATGCATTTAGGATGCGCTCGTAGATTTTTACGGCAGTTTCAGGCCCTTGCTTGAGCTTATAAACGCCATTGCCCTGAATGGGCACGATGCAAGATTGCGAAGCGCTCTGTTCCACACAGTTCTGAACCTCGCCGAGGCGCATATAACTCACCGCTAAGAAATCATAGATAACCTTGGAGTCCTTGTCCAGTACATTGCCAATGAGCTGCACCAGCTCTTCAAATTGAACGATGGCAGCTTCCGTTTTGCCAGCGTAGAGCAATTGCTCAGCATATTTGAATTTGCCAAGCGGTTGCTGTTCGGGTGGCAAGCCATTTATTTGTTGGAGTATCCAGTCCGCTTTCCTTGCATTGAGGTTATAGCAATGCTCCGGGCTTGCATTTTGGGCAATGCTGTCCAAGATAGCAACCATGCGTTGGTGGCCCGTCATGCCCGTAGGTATGAAATAATTGCCTGCAACGTCGTCGGTTTTTGATTCATTTTCCGGCTTGCAGGCTTGAAGGATGAGGAATATGAACAGGGAAAAATGCCAGGTTTTCATTCTCATTTAACTGATGTTTGAACCGTTGAAATAGTCAGCTTTAATAAATAAAGCGTCAAATAAAATTCAGCAAACAAGTACGTCAGAATTGAAAGGTTTGTTTTCAATTTTGAAAAAAATCAATGCTTCATTAACTTGTTATCAACGCAATACATTCATCAGCCTTCTGATTAGGAACCATCAATCCACCTTCAATCTTTCCCATTGCTTGAACAACGGTGCTTGCGCCGCCTCTACCCGCTCCTTGTATTTCGCAAAATCCCCTTCGGTGAACTTATTGATTTTCTCAATGGCCGCAGCAAGCATTCGCTTCGACTTCTCCATGTAAACACGGGCAGCCGCATTCGGCGAACCGTCCGATGCCCCGATATGGCCGCTGGCGGTGTAAAGGGCGCTCTGGATGTCGTCCGTCTCGTCAGTGATGCCTTTTTGGCCCTCTGGCTGCATGAACAGTTTTTCGAGCAATGCGATGCTGTCCGTTATTGTCTGACCCTGCTTTGTAATATCCTTCTTCAAACTGTCTGGAGCATTCACGAGGGCTTCGTTCACCAATTTGATGGACTGCTTGGCCTCTTGCAATCTATCGAAGGCGTCCGTGGCAGCCTTGATGGTCTTCTCGAATTCTTTTTGGGCAGCCAGTTGCGCCTTGCGGGCCTCCATCGTGATGTTCATGCGAGGGTCGGCATGTACGGTGACGAAGGTGCTGTCCACATGGCCTTTCCACTTGAAAAACAGCTTGTATTTGCCAGGCAAAACGGCATTTCCGTAAGGCTTGTCGTCCTCTGGCTTTGGCTTGTTGCGGCTTGGGAAACGGACGCCATTCATTTCCAAGTTCCAATTGATGCGGTTCATGCAGGAATCGGGTTTCACGCTAAAAGTTCGTATAGTATCGCCTTGGCTGTCAACGACTTGTATGCGGAGTTTGCCTTCGTCTTTCTTTTCCTCTTTTCCATCCGCTTTGGGTTTCTCATCTGCTTTCCCTTCACTTTTTCCTTTTTCCTTTTCACTTTTTACTTCCTCAGGCTTCACCCAAAACGTGAGCATGGCCGAAGGGCTGCGGTTGGCTCCATTGAACACAGCATCTCCGTCAAAACGGACGCCGTCGTAGCTGCGGAATTCGGCGAGGTAGGCATCCGGTGCAGGGAATACTTTGAAGGGTTGCTCCAGCACCTTGCCTTGGCTGCGGGCCAATTCCCGAAGGGGCCGTATATCGTCCAGTACCCAAAAGGCCCGGCCAAAGGTGCCGATGATGAGGTCGTGCTCCCGTGGGTGAATCTTCAAATCCATGGTGGAAACCGAGGGGAAGTCATTCGACCATTTGTTCCAATTTTTGCCAAAATCAAGGCTGAACCAAAGGCCGTAGTCCGTGCCAAGGAAGAGCAAGTTGTCCACTTCGGGGTCTTGCACGATGCAGAGGGCATGGCCCTGCACCTGCTTTTCGTCCACGAGGCGAGTCCATGTGGCACCGAAGTCTTTGGTGAAAAAAGCCATGGGCCGCCAGTCGTTCCTGCGGTAATCGTTGACGATGACGAATGCCTCGCCCGCCCGTTTGCCCGCCTCGATATAGGGCACCCACGAGCCAGATTTCACCGTCGGCAATTTTGCGGAGCAGTTCGTCCATCCACGATAGCTATCGGGATTGCCACCGTCACGGGTCACATACACATTGCCGTCGTCGGTGCCAACCCAAATGACCTTTTCGTCCACCGTGCTGGGCGCAATGGCAAGGATGGTGCAATGGTTTTCTGCCCCGGTCGCATCAAGGGTGAGTCCACCCGTTTTGTCCTGGTGCAGCTTGGAAGTATCGTTGGTGGTCAGGTCGGGGCTGATAATTTCCCAGGTCTGGCCACTGTCCATGCTCTTGTGCAGGAACTGGCTGCCGTAGTAAATCCCCCGGTTGTGGAAGGGGTTTTGGGCGAAGCCCGAATTCCAATGGAAGCGCAGCTTGGTCTTGCCATCGGGGTGGACGGGCTTGATGCCCTGTGTATGGCCCGTTAGCATGTCCACATAGCCGAGGTAGCCGCCTTGCGCCATGGCATAGCAATAACGCCCATTGTCGGGCTGGATGCCCACGTCGAAGCCGTCGCCAAAATAGACCTCCTGCCAGTCCGAGTTGCGGATACCGCCTGACCGCCAGACCGCAGACGGGCCAACCCAAGAGCCGTTGTCCTGCATGCCGCCAGCGATACGGTAAGGCACGCTCATGTCGTAGTTAACATGGTAAAACTGGCCAACGGGCAGGTTGTCGGCGAAGCGCCAAGTCTTGCCGTAGTCGTGGCTGATGTTCAGGCCGCCGTCGTTGCCATCGAGCAGGTGGGCGGGGTCATTGGGATTGATCCAAAAAGCATGGTGGTCGAGGTGGATTTTCCAGCCTGCCAGTTCCCGAAACGACTTGCCGCCGTCCTCGCTGATGCTGAGGAAAGTCCAGAGACTGTAGATTCTGTTCTCGTTCTTGGGATCCACATAGATTTCGAAGAAATAAAACGGGCGGTTGCCCACGTTGCCACCCTCGGTGTCGGCGCTCACCATTTTTTGCCATTTCAGTCCGCCGTCGGTACTCTTGTAAAGGGCGTTTTCTTTTGCCTCAATGAGGGCATAGACGATGTTCGGGCTGCTGGGTGCAATGGCGAGTCCCATGCGGCCAAGGTTGCCTTCGGGCAGGCCGTCCTTGCTGGTACGGCGCTCCCAGGTCTCGCCGCCGTCGTGGCTGACGTAGAGGCCACTGCCCGTGCCACCGGAGTTGAAGAACCAAGGCTTGCGCTCGTATTCCCACATGGCAGCGATGAGCTTGTTCGGGTTGGTAGGGTCGGTGACGAGTTCGGCGCAGCCTGTCAAGTTGTTGACAAACAGCACCTTGCGCCAAGTTTTGCCGCCATCGGTGGTCTTGTAAACGCCCCTGTCGTCGGTGGGGCCATAGCTGGAGCCGTGCGCTGCCACGAAGACGGTATTGGGGTCGTCCCGGTGGATGATGATGCGGTGGATGGTTTTGGTCTTTTCCAATCCCATACACTTCCAGGTCACCCCGCCGTCGAGGGATTTATAGATGCCTTCGCCGCTGTTCTGCGAATTGCGGGGGTTGCCCTCGCCAGTGCCCACCCAGATTTCGGAGGGGTTGCGCTGGTTGATTTTCACTGCACCGATGGCCTGCACGGGCATTTTATCGAAGATGGGCTGCCAGTTGGTGCCGCCGCTCACGCTCTTCCACACGCCGCCGCTGGCAGTGCCTGTGTAGATGATGTCAGGGTCGGACACGACGGCATCAATGGCCGTCACCCGCCCGCTCATGCCCGCTGGGCCGATGCTTCGGGTCTTGATGCCCTTTAGTTGCTCGACATTGATTTTTTGGGAAAAAGCGGTGGTGAGGATGGCCACGATGGCCAGTACAAGGGTGGTTGTTTTCTTTAACATGGTGCAAGTTTGTTTGGGGCGAAGGTAGTTTTACTAGAGCGAATTATCACAATTTGGCTAATTTTCGAGCAACTTCCACTTTGCCTTCGTCACCGCAGCAACAACACCGTTCCCGTCACCGTCTCCACTTTCCCGCCCGTGAATTCCAGCAGCAGCTTATAGGTGAACACGCCGGACTGCGCTTCCTCCTCTCCAATCTTGCCGTTCCAGCCCTTTTCCTCCTGGTTGGCGGGCACGTCCGCTACCGAGAACGCCAGGCCGCCCTTGCGGTCATAGATTTCCATCGAAACGATGCGGGCGACCGACCTGCCGCCGAACACCGTGAACCAATCGTTGATGCCGTCCTTGTTGGGCGAAAAGGCCGTCGGGACATAATAAGCACCAGATTCCTCGACCGTGACGGACACCGTGTCGCTCGCCTCGCATCCGTTGCCGAACGAGACCGTGGCCGTGTATTCAATGGAATAAGGCGGCGTGGCCGTTGGCGAGGCACAGACGGCGCAGTCGAGGAAATCGGTCGGCTGCCAGGTCACGGATAGGTTGGACGGGCTTGCTGTTGCGTTCAGCTCGATGGACTCACCGACCAAGATGGAGGCATCCGGCCCGGCGCTGATGGACAGCGGCGGCGGCTCCGTCAATTCCACTTGGTTGCCCAGTTCGCAGCCCGTGGCATCTTTCAGCGAGGGCAGGTAATCGCCAGCGGGAAGGTTCTCAAAAATGCCATCAGCCGTGAAGTCGGTGCCGTTGAGCGAAAATTGGTAGGGCGGTGTGCCGCTCATGGGGTCAATGAAGATGCCACCGTCCGAGCGGCCAAAGCAGCTGGGGTCAGCCACCACCAGGTTGAATGCGAGTGCGGGCGCAATGACGGCGCTGGTGCTAGCTGAGCAGCCAAAGCTGTTGGTGACGGTGGCAACATAGCTCCCTTCAACGCCAACGTTGATGCTTGGCCCCACTGCGCCCGTTGACCATTCAACCAATTCAAAACCGCTGCCGACCGAAAGTTCGGCCTCATTGCCGTTGCAAAGCGTCCCGTCCACCGTGATTTGCAGCTGCGGCAAGGGGTTCACCGTGAGCGCCAAGCAAACGGAAGAGTCGCAGCCGTTGGGCAGGGTGTAGGACAGGCAGACCGTGGTGTCCGCTGACAGTACCTGCCCTTGCCATACAAGGGTCTGCCCCTCGCAGATGGTGGCCTGCTGTTGTATGCTCACCGGCTGCCCTGCTGAGATGGTGTAAGAAGTTGTTGCGGTGCATCCGTTGCCGTCCGTGACGGTGAGCGGGTAGTCTCCAGCGCCGAGGTCGGTGTTGTAGGTGGTGGTGGTGGCCCCGTTGCCCCAGTTGTAGGCATAGGGCGGCGTCCCGCCGACCGGAACGGCGGTCAGCACGGCGGACTGGTGGCAGATGGCGGGCAGCCCGAAATATTCGATGCTGGCAGTGAGCAGGGGCGGTTCCCCCAGTGTGAAGCTGTCCCGCTCCACGCAGCCCCTGGCGTCGGACACGGTGACGTGGTAGGTACCTGCGGCAAGGCCCGTTAGCAGGCTATCCGTACCCCCGGCCTGCCATTCGTAGCTGTACGGGGCGGTGCCCGCCGAGGTTTGTGCAAGCAGGCTGCCGTCCTGCGAGCCGTGGCAGGTGGGCGGGGTGGCGGTGGCCGTTGTTTTCAGCACCTCGTTGCTCAGCGGTAAATCGGCAGTGGAAAGGATGCTGGCCTCGCCTTCCGACCAGCCCGTGACCCTGACCTGTCTCATGCCGAAGGTTTGGGCGCTGGCCGTGTTCTGGTAAAGGACGGATTTCAAGGCTGCCTCGAAATCGGTGAGCGTAGCCGAGCCGTTGTTCAAAAAATTGATGCCGCCGCTGCCATTACCGAGCACGGTCAGGTTGCCATTGGCAATGCTCGTCTCCAAGAACTCCGCAGTGCCATCCAAGCTGCCAGAGAGCACCAGTTCCAGCGAATCCAGCGTATTGGCCATGCTGAGGATGACCACGTCGGTATCGGTGACGGCGACTGGGCCTTGGCAGAAGGGGTTGGCACAGTAGTTCCCCCAGAAGGCGATGGAACTGTTGTCGTGGTCGAGGTCAACGAAGAGGGCGCAGGGGGGGAGGGCGCATTCGGTCTCGTTGCCAAGCCCGGTGATGGCCCTTGGCAGGGCGCAATAATTGCTGATGGTCAGGTTGTCAATATCCAAGGTATAGATTTCGGAGTGGAACCCGAACCCCCTTCCAACGGCATAGGTCACCGTGCTGTCGCAACCGACCTGAACCGTGGTCAGCCCATGCACGGGCAACACCCATGATGGGAACTCCATGATGACCTGGCTCTGTTCGGGGTGCTTCATGTTCACCTCTACCAGCTTGTTCCCGGTAGCGACCATGTAGAATTTACCTTTTCGGTAGGTAATATCACCTTGGCAGGTGAGGTCGGGCGGTAGGTCTCCTAAATATACTGGCTCAGGATAAAAAATGAAGTCTTTCATTTTGACAATCCCCCTGCCAGCAGTATAAAGATGATTTGATTCATCACAGGTAAGGCCCTGCATAAGACCATACAAATCATAAGTAGTGTCTTCACACCAGGATCCACCCATCGCCTGGATTTTTAAGCAAAGCCCATAACCTCCAAAACCATTAAGTGAATAGTAAAACACATTTCCGCTGGATGTTTTGGCTATATCAAATGCTTTTCTCAATGCACCATCAATATGGTTGCTCGAACAATCTTGCAAATCAATATCTCCGAATTTGGCGACAGGGTCACCAAATAAATTCAATGTGCTGTCGCTGAATATTAGTTGCTGAGATTTTGCTTTCGGATGAAACAGAAAAAGGCTCAACAATATCAATGTCGTTGGGGAGAGTTGGAACAAGGCTAAGCTTAACGATTTATGTACAACCCGAATGCTCATTGAATAAAATTGAAGTTTTGTGGCAAATATCAAGAAATTGTACCTGCCACAAAACATTCGAAGTAGAATAGTAGGTGTTTAAATTGATAACCAGACCAAGGAGATTTCTTTGGCCAAAGTACAGGGCATCACATTTTAACGACCCTTGTTGTTATTTTCTTGCCCACATCATCAATGAAGACAGCATGGTACAAACCGGGCGGAACCCCGTTGTCAAGCTTCCAAGAAAACTGGTTTTCCCCAACCTGGATGCCTAATCCTGTTTTTTTCCACATCAAAATTCCTTGCGGATTGTAAATCTGAAGCTCGGCTTCAGCAAATTCGCTTTTGGAAATGATGTTGAAATTGATTTCATCCTTGAATGGGTTCGGGAACGCATCCAGCTTTAAAGGGGAATCGAGAATTGTTCCGTTATTGAAGCTCAACAATTTAAGCTCGTCGTCGGGATTATCAGTGAAACATTGTGGGCATGTGCCAAACAATTCAGCCAGTTCTTCACAATCGCAATTTTCATCACCGCCTGAATTATTATTTAAACAACCATTTGCATATAAATCGAAAAAACCTGGTGAAAACTCATCTATCTTTATTGCTTGCTCAACTGACATACCTTGATTCTCAGTTTGATAGAGATAAACTCTAAACCTATAAAAAACATCACACGGGTCAAATTCGCAAGTCACCACGAGCTGACAAAAATCTTCTTCGTTCTGTGGAGGAACAACACAAAAATCATATTCATATTCCGTTTCTGTATTACATTCCTCTTCTGTATTCGGAGGAGGTGCATCGCCACATGGAGTAACAGGATTTTTGAAAATAAAGACATAAAAATTTTCATTGGGAGAAATATACATACAATATTGCGTGCACCCTGATTGGAATGTTGATGCCAGTATTGCATTATTGCCATAAGTAAACCCAGAAATGAAGGGAGTGCCTCTTGGCACATTATCGGCGCAATCTATATGTATTTCATAAGGCATTGAACAATCACATGTTCCATAAGAAACATAGTCAAGTGTACTTAAACACGCAAGATTGGTATTGCCAGGATTGCCTACATAACCTTGATTAACGCACAGCCTCTGATATTCACAGCCAACAATAAAGGGTTGAGCTGTATGGCCTTGATACGCAGGAGTATTTTCCAAAATATGTGAAAAATGCAAAAATGCTGCATAATCATTGGGGTCAGCAAAATCAAAATCGTCATAGGTCCAGTCTGTGATGTCCTGTATAGGCACCTGTATTTCAATGGACGAACTTGCTGTACACCCGGCTTCATCAGTGATAGTAACAGTTACAGTATTGGGACCATTAATATTATCTGCATGGCTCCAAACAGCACCCGGCGGAGAACCTGGCGTTGGGGGGCTAAAGAAATTATCAGGTGAAAAGGAATAGGTTAAATCACCAGAATGGTTCCTTGACTTGATAGTAATATTAACCGTTGAACCCAATTCAACACATTTATAGCCAGGTATCACCTCCGCCACATTATTTTTACAATATCCAATCCACGCACAGGTGGATTTGGGGGTATTACACCCGTCCGATACCGTCACACAGTATTTTCCAGCTTTTAAGCCTGAAATATTGCCAGTGTAGGCGTTAAAACCGTCCGGCCCTGACCATTTATAATAGAAAAAGCCCGCCCCACCTGAAACATTGGTATAAATCTCCCCGTCACTTGCCGTTGTGGAAGAGTTGTTTTCTGTGGATGCAATGCTCACGATTATGGGAGAAGAACCACCCGCTGAACAAGGCGGTAGGTTGAAGCTCCTTGTGGTCTGACAAGCTTGGCTCGTCACGGTGACTGTATAGGTCCCAGCAGGTATCCCAAGTAAATCTTGCGTGTTTGCACTATTGCTCCATAGATACTGGAGCTGCCCAGGTGGGCTGATTACCTCTATGTCTATTTTTCCATCGTTCGACGTTGTAGTGGAAGGCCTTTTTAGCTCTTTGAGGTCTATCAACTGGGCAAAAGAAGGCTCCAAATAAAAACATTTTGACGAACTGCAACCATTAACGTCGGTGATGGTCACGCAATAGTTCCCTGCTGTCAAATTGCTGTTCAGCAGCGTGTTCCTATTATTGCTCCATTTGATGATGAATGGTGCATATCCACCAGTGAAAGTGGCCCTTATTTGCCCACCATTAGATTCAAAACAAGGTTTTTGAATGTCAACAAATGAGATGGCAATTGGCTTGGACAATATTTGATAATTACCCTTTTTCGTGCAACCACGAGCGTCGGTCACCGTCACGGCAAAGGTACCATTCCCTAAATTGGACAAATGGCTGGTTGTAGCTCCATTGCTCCAGTTGTAGGTATAGGGAGGAGCTCCGCCTGTAACATTCAATTGTATAAGGCCATCCGCTATTTTTGGGTCGCAAGGTTGGCGAACCCGTGCGTTCAAACTCAGCAACGTACTGGGATTGCCAGCATATAAGTATTGAGTTGCTAAACAAAAGTTTGCAACCCCCTCAACTTTCCAATACCCTGGGCTTAAATTGCATTGATTTGAAGGCCAACAACCACCGGATACCCAGTTGCCATTAAGCCACCTATACCAAATAAATGTTCCATTGGCTCCTGCTGACAAACTTGCAGTAGCAAGCTGCCCGGCGGTACCACATGCTAATTCTGGCTCTAAATCGATGGTCATTTGAAATGGAGGCTGAGTTGTCCCAACAAAAGTTGACTCGAACCCCTTACATCCAATAGCGTCGGTCACGGTTACCCTGTAGGTGCCAGGAGAAACGGCAATAACTGTTTGACTGGTAGCGATTGTGGGATTAGTTGGAATTCCTGACCATTGATACTCGAATGGTTGGAAACCACCAGAGAGAACAGAGGTACTAATAGTAGTTCCGTTAAAGCAGTCATACTGAACATAATTATCTACATAGTTGATATTATTTATTTTATCAACTTCAAACCAATCAAGCCAATTCGATGAATAGCAGCCAGTCTCTGCGTCAGTAACTGTAACTTGGTAAATGCCTGGCGTCAAGTTGTGAATATCCTTAGTAATTGAACCGTTGCTCCACAAAAAAGCTGGAGTGTTTATACTCGGATTTAGCTGGAGTATAATTTGGCCAAGGATGCCTTGATTGCAGTCAATGTGTGAAACAAATCCGGCAATATCGTTTAACCCAAACTCGCACTGCACCTCCACCTGCCCCGTTCCAGTATTACCACAAGCATCCGTCACGGTAACGGTGTATAGGCCGGGAGGAAGGTTTGGTACATTTGCCTCAGTACCTACATTATCAACACCGGCAGTGCTCCATTGAAAACTAAAATCGGGAATACCTCCCGTAGGCTGTACTTCTACCCCTCCATTGCTGTTGTCATACGTGGAATTGGTGGCCTGCAAGGTCATCTCAATGGTCGGAAACTCAAATATCGCACAGGCCTTTGCCACACAACCGCCATTGGTGATGGTCACGCAATTCTCGACGCCATAGCTTAGGAAGTTTTGACTTTCTGTTGCACCATTTGACCAGGTGTACTGATTTCCTGGGTTAACCGGGTCAATGTCAACATGGACGCCATAACAAGTAAAAGCCATATCCCCGGGAATGCTTATGGGTAAGACAGGAATAATATTGGCGAAAAAATTGCAGATATCAAATTCAAATGGGATGTTGCCAAAATTGCAGGATGGTGAGGTTATGAACAACAAATATTCACCCGAACCCGCATTTATAATATTTTGGTCATGCGTGGTGCTGTCATTGGGCCATGTCCATGTATATGCCAAATCATAGTTTTCAGCGCCGGGTATGGTTATCACGATGCCGCCACCAGTGCCAGGCCCGGTTTGGGCAATGATTTCTGCTTGTATGTTTTCCGAAATAATTTGCCCCAATCCTGAGCAACTCATCATCGTATAAGACTGGACTAGGCTGCACCCGCCATTTGCATAGCTAATGGTAACTGTATAAGTCCCAACTGTCAAATTCGAGATATCTTGTGTGGTAGCCCCATTGCTCCATTGGTAAACAAAAGGGCCTACACCGCCCGTCAAGGTCAAATCAATGGCGCCCAATGCCGAATTGATATTGCCAGCGGGGGTTATTACGGCATCCAAGCCGGGGAGTTGGCCATCTTCCACCACCAAGTCGCAGGATTGTGCCGTACAGCCCCCCGCCAAGGACGTGACCTCCAAGCAATAGGTGCCACTTGCCAAGGTTTGGGCATTGAACTGGCCTGTGTTGTTGTTGTCCACTTGGATGACCACCCCAGTAGCTGAATTCGTTAGCACGAATTGATAAGGAGGCAGGGACTGGCCCACTGGAACTTGCACCTGTATCGAGCCAGCATTTGGCGCACCGCAACTACTGTTAACGGCAACCTCTAAGTTGGAGAAATCGAAATCACAGGCTGGTACGCCCACGACCAAAGGAAACGTGCAGCCACTTTGGCCAAAGACCATTACGGTATAATCACCGGGGGTGTCCAATTCATAATTATTCTGGTTCTCGCCTACAACGTCGGTGCCATTGGGTGCCAACCAAAGGAAGGAATATGGCGCATCATCCCCCGTCACGGAAATCTCTGCGCCACCGAGGCCGCCCGGGCAAATACAATAGGTTTGGACAGGGGTTACAACCGTATTGGCACATAGTGTAATTTCGGTTGTCAGCTCCACCTCGCAACCGAACCTATTGGTCACAATAACGGTGTAGGTGCCCGGTAGCACCAAATTAAACAGGTCTTCGTCGAATGCCTGGAATACATCGCCTGTGATAGGGTCCACAGGGCCGACCCACCTGAAAGTGAATGGCCCTGCCGTGGCCATGCCCTGGTCTGGCTCCGCTGTCACCTCTATAGAGCCAAAGCCGCCGGGGCAGATGCATTGGGTGGAGGTGATTTCGATGGTGGCCTTGGCTTGCAATGTGACTAAGGAAAGAATCAGGAGTATGGTGTTTTTTTTCATGGCTAATTTTATTATTGGTGGAGTAATCATAAATTGAGACTTTGACCTTGAATGGTAAATTCTTTCAAGTCAATTGTTCTTCAAAAATATGCAGAGTGTTTTTGCTGTCCAGTACAAATAATTTGTTTTCAAAAATAATGGGGACAGGGGACTTAATGACCCGACCCTCTTCAAAATCAAATTCATGTAGCCAGGTTATTTTTTTTTCAATGATGTCGAATGCTCCAATTTTGGGTGTTCTTCTTGTTTTCATTCTATCACCTCCCAAAAAATTCGAACTAAAAAATAATTTGTTTCCAATTTTATTAATTTGGCTAGTCACCAAGATTTCAACTTGTAGCGACTTGAATTCAGCTGTGAAATCATACTCAACGATTTCTTTTTTCTTCAAATCAAACTCCCAATAGACCTTGTACCCAAGCCCTATTATTTTATGCAATTCCTTGACAACTATGGATTGCCTGAGTGCTGGATTGTATTTGAACAGAATTGTTTCATTTCCATCAATAATATTAAACGCTATCATTTCATCGTTCACACCTGTCACATACACCTGTTCATCATCATGTCCGACAATACTGTTTATTAGTATTTGCTTTCCCAATGTGTCCAATACGGGTTTTTCCCATATCAATTCTCCTTTTTTTGAATAGCAGTAAATTATAGATCCTGTTTCAAAATTGCACTCTTCCAAGATTAATAAATCATCTAAAAATAAGTTGTATCTAACTGTACTTATAGAGACCCACATCATTTCAAGATTATCCATATTCATTAATCCATATTTTTTTCCATCATCACCATCTAACCTAAACAGGCCAAAATGTTTGTCTTCACTGATCTTCAAAATCAAGAAATCACGCATCTTCGCTAGTCTTTCATTGATATTAACTAAAAGGCCACCACCAGTTGCTATATTGCAATATATGCTTTCCTTTAGAACGAAAAAAATAGTGGTGTGGATGCTGCCAGCAAAATCTAGCACTCCTGCTTCGGTTTTAATTTTTTTCAATAGCGGATTGTTGGCATCATTACTTAGCCAAATCAATCTATTTTCAAAAAAGTCAAAACTATAAACATTCTCAATTGCTTTTGAATATGTGTAATTCATTATTCAACTTTAATAAAAGAGTACAAAAGGTTTGATGAAGATGGATTATTTGCTAAATTAATTAAGTCGTTTAACACTACTATCCCTAAATTATCTTTCAGACCTTGACCCATTGAGTCAAACATTTGTTGAGCAAAAGTTTGATTTAGAAACAGTGTCTTAAACTTAGTTTTAATGTACTCAACCGCTTCATCTGTAGAATTAAAGTTTGGATACGTAGCGTTAGGGTCTGATTTGACAAGTTTCATCTTGTCAAAACTATAATCCAGTTTAGCAAAATCATCTAAATCAGAAATCTGTAAGTATGCCAAAAACTGGTTTTTGAAGCCACTATTACTAGGTAAATTATCAATAGTGGTTTGTTTCCAGCTTTTCAATTCAATATACTTTCCAGTTATGAAAATATCGCCAACATTGTTAATTGCACAATCTCCTTCAACCAATTCGGATATTGGAAACTCAAAACTATTTACATTGGCCGGATTTTTATCCTTCATGTATCTTACAATATGTGCAATCGCATCAATCTGGTTTTGTTGGCCATTCTGCATCAGACTGATTAATGTACCCGCACCATCAAGATTACCCCAATTATGAACAAAATTTTGAACGTTTTCAATATAAGTGCCTATCATTTGGAGATGGATATTTCCTGCATTTGCAGGAGTACATGTGGTGCATGGTGCCCAAGAATTCCTTATTATGATATTCATTAGGACATTAATACCTTGATTGGCATTACCGTTGCCTAATAATTCTAAAACATCAGGGTCATTTAGAATATTATTGATTGCAACAATTAATTCTTGATCCAATGTTCTACCAGTATTAGAAGATTCATACAAGTCATCCAATAACGACCATGCAAGTACCAAATCGGGAGAATCATTATACTGCTTTTTAATAGGGCCATTACCTAACTGCTCTAGCCAGTTCAACAACTTTTTTGCTTTAGCAGCTCCCCTTGCAGTGATATTGTATCTTTGTTCAATCCTTGCTAATAGTGGTATCCACTTATATTCAAAAAATACCTTGCCACTTGCCCCATTATAGGCCGTTACAATTTTCCCGGCTTCTTTGCCATTATTTCCTAACTTAAGGATATATCTGCCAGCTTTAATTTCTATGTCGAAAAATGGTACTGTACAAAGAAGGGACGCTACTCCATCCCAATAATTACCTTCAGCGATATACCAGATGCCATTGATAGCATCAGCTGGCTCGCCCACAATGGGCACGAAACCTACAGCCTCAAGTTTTGTATGCCCTGGTGTTTCATAAATCGCCAATAGAATAAATCCTAATAGATTGGCATCAAAACTTGGCGTTGCTGGAGGGTCGAATGGAACCCAAATTCCTGGACAATTTACAAAGCGCCAATATTGCAGTTCATTAGGGGCAGAATTGTAGTATGCTGCGAATATGTATGAGAAGCCATTCGGCTGGTTGGGGTCAGGAACCGAAAAGACCCATCCGTTTGTTCTTATTTCTGGGTCATATTGGATGTTTAACGCATTTTCAGGGTCGTATTGAACGGAAAAGGGATTGTTGGAATTGAAAAATGGGATGTCTTCAAGGTTATCCAAAAAAACATGATAGGGTTTTGGGTCGGTTTTCTGGGTCAGTTGAATAAAATATTCATTAAACACTCCGGTTGCATATTCATTGATTGGAGTAGTGCCTGGGTATAAGTACTCATGGTAGCTGATTGAATAAAACGATTTAAGTTCGTAGCTTCCTTGATTCGGTAATATTGTTGTAAACCCTGGAACGTAGAAACCAGTTCTTACCTCAACAGGGTTAGTTAATCCAGCTATGTCAAAATTATAGACATGATTTTTGTCAAAAATATTTTTATATCCACTGGCTGTTTTGTTGTCCCTATTGCCGTGCCCTGCATATATGCCAGTATTGTCTGTAAACCCTGTAACAGCTTTACTGTCTATAACATCAGCAAATATACTTTTCAATGAAAATCTAACAATTGTTCCGCCAAGAATCTTTATTGGCATTCCAGTTGGCGCAATGAAATATCCAGTATTTTCTGTCCAACATGGGTCTCCTACCTCTTCTGGCTCACTACCACTGAAAATATCCATCAATTTATCCTCTAAGTGCGTCCTCATCAAGTGGAAGAAAGTCAAGTCTGCCAACTGCTTGTTCTTTGTGTCGTAGCTATAGGTGCTGGCTCCAGATTTGGCATTGGAATGCACCGTATAAACGAATTCCCGGTGGTCGCCATCAACTGGGCTGTTTGTATTATATACAGGAGACCTTCCAAGAACCAGCAAGTTACCGAATTCATCTTGTGGTGTTGCCCGCCAAATATGCGCCCAATAGGCAAGCTCTTGGTTGTTGAAATCATTCTGGATACTATTGAACAAGTCTTGTGCAGCGCAAAAATCTTCATTCTTAGTCACCCACCCATGTCCAGAGAACTCAGGTGTTTCTGCAAGAAAAGACTCTATTTCATCCGCTACATTTATCTCCGGAGCACTGGCAACCATATCCACAAACAGTTCCGCATGGTTGTCAACCATTGTCAATTGCGCACGATTTGCGGATGGGGCATTTCCCTGGAAGGCTTCTTCGTTGTCAATGGCTACGGGAAAACTCATAAAGCCCAATTGGTCGAACAATTCTTTTATCACATCAGGGTTTCCTATGTCTAGCACTTCTATCCTATCAATTCTGGAGCACCCAAAATTATCGCTTACTGTAACATGAAAGACTCCCGGTTGGCTAACAAATATAACGCTCCCATTAGCGCCATTTGACCAGTTATAGTTCAGTGCAGCGTTATGATTGGTAATGGTTATCTTTACTGGTTTTGGGTTAGACGAACAAACAACAGGCTTTTCAGGATTAAATACGGTTTGGTCAATTTCATTTACATTTACAGTATGTGTAGCAGTTGCTCTACAATTTTCCAAGTTCGTAATAGTGACAGTATATTCGGTTGTTTCATTTGGTGATACTGTTATAGTGGGTGTTTCATCTCCTGTGCTCCATTTATAAAAAATCTGTTGATTATCAGGTAAGGGAGTTGCAGCTATTGTTGCATTCTCCCCTTTGCATATCCCGTCAGGGCCATCAGTTGTGACACTAACACTTGAAACAGTCACAGTTACTTCATCAGCGCCTAAATAGTTGCCATTGCCGTCAGTAATATGCAGCGTATAGGTAGTAGTTTGAGTTGGTGCAGCCTTGGTAAGCGCTGACTGAGGCTCTTCAAGCCCATCTTCAGGAATCCACCTGTAACAGTAGTCGAGATTCGGGTCACAACCAATTGTTGTAAAAGCGCCTTGGCAAATGGATTTATCATTTCCTGCCGCAGTTTGTACATTAGTGCATGGTTGAGCAGCTGAGTTAAGATATGATAAGATGAAAAGGATAAAAAAAGATAGAAACTTAATTGAGTTCATAGTAATAAAGTTATAATGAAATGCAATAAAATATTAAAGCATGCAAGGTGCATACTTGAGAAGTCAGGCTATACCTGAGCAACTTTCCATGTTTGGGAAGATGCTTAGTTTTGAAGAGGATTACAATTCAAGGAAAGTATGAAAATTAATGAAAAATCCTATCTCAAGCGGTAGGAAAACTTTAAGCCGAGGTCGAAATGAGTGTGTCATTTAATAGTTTTTTGTTAATTAAAGTGCAAGTTTACAAAGCAAGGCTTACACCTCCAAACTTTTCCTCAACTATTTTCTACCCAAAAACAAAAAAAAACGCAAAAACCGCTTCCAACCGACAAATCCGTATAAAAACATGGCTTCTCACAATAAAACGTAATAGCCCTGAGTGTCCATCCTCAGTTATTGTGTGCCACCGTACGTCAAAAAGGGGTCATTCATCCGTTGAGCAACATGATAGACCACGAGTTGTACTTGTTGCCAGTAAGGCCATGTCCAACATGGCCGCTGCCCTTCTCCTTTGGGAGTTCGTCGGCTGGAAACCAAGGCCAAGCACCCACCCGGCCATACCACTACCCATAATCGCAACCTGTTTCAACCATTACACCCTAATCAATGGTACAATTGCGATAGTGGGTGTTCCATTGTAGGTAGTGTTCAAGGTAAATACCATTATTGCAATTTCCATAAAGGTTGCTTGTTAGATATTAACACCTAATTTACAATGGCTGCTATAGTTCCGCAATTGCAATCAATAGCAGCCATGGTTTTGTTGATTGTTAATTAAGTAAAAACCATGGTTTTTATTCGGAATACCATTGTTTGTTTTTTGCTATTAGTATTGAATAGCCCAAAAAAGACTGTGAATCTAAAAATTTCAGGATAAAATTTCAAATTGGCACAAGGCTTGTACAGTTTTTTTTGCAATTCTGACAATTATTAGCTGCACTATAAGCCACCAACTAATTCTACGATAACTTGAATGGCCAAGCATGGCCTATTTATTTATTTCCAAATTAATTCATCATCCGCTTTCCGCTCATGGACTGCGCCTATCTTCCTTGCAATGGAAGGCCAGTCTAAGGGACTAAGCATTAATCACTACTTTTATTATGAATTCTAAAAAAGCAACCGTCAGCCTTAAATTCAAATCAAGGCTGCAAGAAGACAAACTGCTTATCTTCTCCATCAACGTCCACACCCGGATAACGAATGACCCTACGTTTTCGTCTATTTCGGAAGAAGTCAAGAAAGCCCTTGGCGATGCCAATACGGCCTACGAAGAACTGTTGCAAAAAGCGGTGAAAGGCAGCGTCCTTGATACTGTAAAAAAGAACGATGGCAAGCAATTGGTCATTGACCTGCTCTATAAGGTAGCGCAATCGGTGAACGTGATTGCCAATGGCGAGGAGTCTGTTATTTTGGCCGCAGGCTTTGAGGTGCGCAAGCAGGCGGCCCGCAGGGAGGCCGACCCGTCGCCCATCACCGACTTGGTGGTGCAGCCCATGCTGGTAGCAGGAGAGGTGCATTGCAAATGGACAAAATCTGCCGATTCCAACAAAACTGCTTTTGAATGGACGGAGGACATGGAACCTCGTCAATGGCATAATGGCGAGTACAGCGACGGCGGTAAATTGCTGATTAAGGGATTGCCCTCGAAAAAGAATGTACTCATACGTGCCAGGGCATTGGGCAGCGGCAACCGCAAAAGCCCTTGGTCGGAGGCTATTCCTGTTTTTGTCTATTGAGCAAAAGCCGTTGAATTCAACATGAGTCATCCTGGGTTTTCAGGATGGCTCATGTTGTTTTGGGACTAATGCCCAAAACTTGGCGGTGCGAGCTATAAGTATCGCATTAAATAAAAACGCAAAGGCGCAAGGTCGCAAAGCCGCAAGGAATTTAATCCCTTTGCGTCTTTGCGTCCTTGCGCCTTTGCGTTGATGAAAGCAAAGCATTGGGATTCAACCTCCCTACCTCACCCCATGCATCAACTTCCTGATAATTGGCGCAAAAACCAAAGCAATGACCGCCACCACGAACGACACCACGGCCAGCATCCCGAAATAATAGCTGATGCCTTTTTCATCGGCCACCTTGTCCACGTTCTCGCCGAACTTGGCGGCGCCCTTCATGCCGATGGCCACAGCCAGGTACCAGATGCCGTACATGATGGCTATCATGCGGGCGGGCACGAGCTTGCTCACGTAGGAAAGGCCCACGGGCGAGATGCAGAGTTCGCCCATCGTGTGGAAGAGGTAAACCAATATCAACCAGACCATGCTCACCGAGGCCGTTTTAGCGCCCGGCTCAATACCGTTTGCCCCGAAGGACACGAAGACCATGCCGATGGCGAGAAAGGTCATGCCAATGGCGTATTTCACGTTGGCAGGTGGGTTGTACTTGCTCTCCCACCATTTGGAGAACAGCGGGGCAAGGCTGATGATGAACAGCGAATTGAGGGTGGAGAACCACGAGGCGGGCACTTCCAGGGTTTCCTCGGCAAATTGGTTTTTTAGCATCCAAAATGCGATGCCCCAAACGATGACAAAGCTGCTGCCAAGGAGGATATTGGCCACGGCGTATTTCTTGAAGGTCTGTTGGAACAACTTGAACAAGACCCAAGTGATGATGCCAAGTGGCACAAGGGTCATTAAGGCATTCACGACCTTGAAGGTAGTACCTGCGCTGCCCTCCAGCACCCGATTGGTGTAGTCCCTTGCGAAGATGGTCAGCGTGCCCGGCGACTGCTCAAAAATGGCCCAAAAGAACGTGACCAAGAAGGCAAAGAACGCCACAGCAATCATACGGTCACGGGTGACGACGGAGTATTTCGTGAGACGATAGACCAACAAGCAAAGGAACAGTGCCAAGGCCAACAAGATGGTGAAATTGTTGCCCGAAAGGCCAATCAGGTTCCAATCGAAAATGTCCACTGCGCCGCTCGTGATTTTTTTGACGGGTTCGAAAATGATCCAAAGCAGGCCGAGCACAATCATGACACCTATTAGCACAAGCTGCCCTGTGGTGAAGGGGTTCAGTTTGTCGCCATCGGGTGCATGTGCGACTTGAACCGTGTCTTTTTTCACGGGCTTTAGGCCGATATTGCCGAAGATGCCCTGTGCCAGCCAGAACTGCAACAGGCCAAAGAACATGAAAATGCCCGCCAGGCCAAAGCCCCAACTCCAGCCCACTTTCTCGCCAAGGTACCCACAAAGTAGGATGCCAAAGAACGCCCCAGAGTTGACCCCCATGTAGAAGATGGTGTAGGCACCGTCCTTCTTCTCTGGGTGGTCTTTGTACATCTCTGAGATGATGGAAACCATGTTCGGCTTGAAGAAGCCATTGCCAAAGACCAGGAAAGCCAAGCCCATGTAAATGGACCAACTCGTCTCGATGGCCATGCAGGCGTGGCCCAAGGTCATCAGCAGGGCGCCCACCAGCACGGCATAGCGGTAGCCGATTTTCTTGTCGGCAAAGTACCCGCCCATCATGGTGGAGAGATAGACTAAGCCGACATAAGAGCCAAACAAAGCCATGGCCTGCTCCCGTGTCCACTCCCAGCCGCCGTCCACAAGGTTGGCTGTCAGGAACATCACGAGCAAGGCACGCATCCCATAGAAGGAGAATCGCTCCCACATTTCCGTGAAGAAGAGGACGAACAAGCCGGCCGGGTGGCCGATTACCATATTTTTGAAGAAATCTGAGTTGTTGCCCTGCGGCGTGGGTTGAATTTGGTCAGTCATCCGAATGAATTTATGAACTTTTACAGTGCGCCGCAATTTTGATTAGCGTCGGTGGGCAAATGTAGTTTGGGCTTTTGGCAATGGGTAATTTTTTTGTAACAGAAATGGCTATGGTGTTGCATAACTATGTTCAGAAGTCAGGCGGTGACTCGAAGTCACCGCCTGACTTGGGCAGCTTCCAAACTATAAACCATCAGTTACTTCATTCGCTCAACCCTTCCTCCAATCTCTGTGCCTTTCCCGAAAAAGAGTGGTTCGCATCCCCCGCAATTTTGCGGAGCAAAGCCTCAAAATCGCGGTCTATCCGATGGGAAGCAAGCTGCGCCAACAGCAAGTTCCACTCTGCTTTTTCACGGTATTTGCCATCATTGGTTTTGACGGACTGGCCAAAGGCGGCCATGGCATCCAATGGTTTCTGAAGTTGCAGATAGGAGTGCCCCAGGTAATATTGTGCTTCCGCAAAATGGCCGTTGTCGGTTGAAATGGTCTTGAAGAAATCGGCGGCAGCCGTGAAATTTCCTTTTTCATAAGCCTCGAAGCCTGTTGTCAACGGATGGGCTCCTCCATTGGTTGACCGAATATTGGGCGGGGTGGCTATTTCATAATTTTGAGCAAAAAGGTCATCTGGGCCTTGGCCCCCAGTATTCCAAAGCCAAACAAAAAGCCCAACCAGACCTACCACCACGGCAGCGGCAGCCCACCGCATCCACGTTCGCCGTAGGGGGATGATAGGTGCTTCGCCCACACCGCCGCCGCCGTTGGCCTTGGTCGCTGCATCCTCGGCGTCCCATTGCTTTAACTGTGACCGAAGGCTATTTTCCACCGCTAGCTCGATGGCCTCGTCACTGATGCGGTACAATTCCATTGCCTCACCAAGTTCAGCGTTGGTTTCCAACTCGGCCTCAAACGCCTTTCGCTCGTTCTCGGGCAGCTTGCCGGTCAAGTAATTTTCAATGCGTTCAATGTATATTTCTAAATTCATGATAGTGGCTTTTTTGTAATTGGTGTTTGCTCCTGTCCATTGGCTTTTGGGGGTTAGCCATTTGCCAACGGCCAAGCGCCGTTCTCATCTCAACATGGTCTTCAAATCCGGCGATTGCTGCACAAGCTCCATCAGCGACTGCTGGCAGCGGTACTTCGCCTTACGGGCCATCGCCTCGCTTGAGAAACCCAGCATTTCGGCGATTTCTTCCATTGAGTACGACAGTTTCCACAGTTCCAAAATTTTCCTGCAACGGTCGCCAAGCTTGTCCAATAGCTGGTTGAGAAGGCCCTTCCGTTCCTCATCCATCATGGTCAGTTCTGGGGTTTCGGGGTCTGGCGCCGACTGGATTGGCAGCTCCTCAACGAGCGTCGTATGCGCTTTTTTGCGAAGTTGGTTCATCCAAACAAAACGGCAAATCGAGAACAGATAGCCCCTCAGTGGGGCATCTTCCCGGAACTTGCCTTGCCGGATGTTGCGGTCAAGGGCAATGATGGACTCTTGCCATACATCCTGGCCATCCTCGGCATTGCCGTTGTTGTTCCGCACGTAAGCCACGGATTTTGCTTTCAACTCGCCATCACCGTAAAGGGTGCGGAGTGCAGCTTCCCGTTCGGACCCTCCTTTTCTGATGGCCGCCACCAACGCGCTGTCATTCAAGAACCGAATCATTGGTATGTGTTTTCAATGGTTAATAAATACCCTGCGAGTTAGGAAAAAAAATGCTTATTTGGCTGTAGAATTGAAATTTGGCTATTTGCTGTAGGCCACCAATCCTGAATTTTAAGTTTCACCTTGAAACAAGTTCTAATTTTCCTTGCCTTCCTTCCCCTCGTTGCTGGCCACGCCCAGCCGACCGACACGGCTATGTTCCGGCAGCAACTGGTTCGAGTAGCGGCTATGCTGGATGCTGCGAAGTATGAAATAGCCCTGCGGGAAGGCCAGTCTGCATTGGTGTCTTACCAAAAAAAATTGCCCGCCGACGATGTCCGAATCCTCGAATGCCTGCTGCTGCTCGGCGATGCTTTTTTGGAAATGGGCAGCCATGACGCAGCCCTTCAACAGTACACGGAAGTATTGGATAGGACAAACAAGCGTCACCTGCTTTCAAGCCCACTCCGGGCAAATGCCTTTAACCGTTCGGGCGAGGTTTTTTACAGAAAAAAAGCATGGAAAAAGGCTGAAAACAACTATCAAGCAGCACTCGAATTGCGGTTAAAAACCCTCGGCGAATCCCATCCCAAAGTCGCTGATTCCTACAACAACCTTGGCAATTGCCGCTTTGAAGCTGCGCAATACGCAGCGGCCATCGCTTGGCACCAAAAAGCATTGGGCATCCGGCAAAAAGCAATCCCAGTCAACCAGGCCGACCTCGCCAGTAGCCATAATAATTTGGGCAACTGCTTTTTGGCCCTTGGGGAACATGACAAAGCCCTGCCACATTTCCGGCAATCACTCCTCCTGCGGCAAGCCAAATTTGGCGAGGAGCACCCAAAGACTGCACTCGCCCACAACAGCCTCGGCAACTCGCTTGCCGCACTCGGCGACACAGAGGAAGCGGCCACGTATTACCGCATCGCCTTGGATGTTCGACGCAAAACACTGGGCAATATGCATCCACAGGTGGCTGCTGTGCTGGAAAACCTCGGCGACCTCTCGCTCAGCAAGGGGGATTGCATAGCTGCCCTCGATTATTTTCGGCAGGCGGAAGCCATTCAATCACAGGCGATGGGCAGCAAAAGCCCTTCCGCTGCGGCACTCCTTCACAAAATCGGACTTTGCTACCAACAGGAAGGTGAGTACCATACGGCATTGGATTTCCATCAGCAATCCATCTTGGTGCTATCGCAAGCCTATGGATCGGGTAGCACGGTGGTCGCCGGGCTGCTGCTCAACACTGGCAACTGTCATTTGGAACTCGGCAACTACGATATGGCCTTGGAAGCCTATCACCATGCAGACCAGATTTTTCAAGCCATACTGCCCATTGGGCACCCCGACCGATTGCTTGTATTGAACAATATTGGGCTTGTTTTTTTGAAAAAAAACGAACCGGAACGGGCATTGGACTATTTCCGCCAAGCGGAAAAAACAGGGGGTGGCTTGGCAATTGAAGCAGTCCATTCCCTTAAAAACAAGGCCCTGGCCTTGGGTGAAATGAGACGGTTCGAGGAGGCGCTTTCGATGCTTGGAAAAGCTGAAGCGCTCCTTGATAAACATCCAACCAGCACATTGCCCAGCCCGGAATTGTTGGAAATCCAGTCGGTTCGGGCGGACTTGTTGCTGCGCCAAGCTCAAAAAACGACCAATATTTCCTTGCTGGATAAGGCATTATCAGCCTACGAGTCGGCGCTGCAAACGGCTGGCACCCTTCGCCTAACGATTACTGCCGTTGAGTCGAGGCAACGGTGGGTAGAGCGTCATTTTTCACTGTATGGCGGTGCGTTGGAGGCCAATTTTTTATTGTGGGAAAAAACGGGCGACATCGTCCACCTGGAAAAAGCCTTTGACATTTCAGAAAAAAGCAAGGGGCTGGTGCTGATGGAGGCATTGCGGAAGGCCAATGCCGAAAGCATGGCCGGTGTGCCGGACAGTCTACTAGAGAGGGAGCGCCGCCTCGTTGCAGCATTGAACAGATTGGAAAAAATGCGCCTCGGCCACCTCCAAACTGGCGACGAAACAGCCGCCCAAGCGGCTGGTATTTCCCTTGCTGAAACTCGCCAATCATTGCATTCATTGGTGAGTGAGTTTGAGCAGCGGTTCCCAAAATACCACCAACTAAAGTACCAATCCACTTCTGTTTCTATTGCAGAACTAAGGCAAAAACTGCTTGGAACGGGCAAGGCATTGGTCGAATTTTTCATGGGCGACAGTACCCTCTATATTTTTGTGCTCTCGCAAAACAACCTCCGATGCCAACGCCTTGCCTTGGATTTTCCGCTAAATGAATCGGTCAAGACCCTTGTCGGCAGCATGCAGCTTTATCCTTATTCAGCGGGGGACGCCGCAAAAATGCAAGCAGCGACATTTAGCAAGAACGCATTTTACATTTACCAAAAACTCTGGTTGCCAATTGCCGATGGCCTTCCCGAAAACCTGGTCATTGTACCGGATGGAATTTTGGCCTACCTGCCCTTCGAGGTGCTGTTGGAAAAAATGCCAACCGACCTGCTTCGGTACAAGTCGCACGCCTACCTGCTGCGTCGCCACAATATTAGTTATGCTTATTCTGCTGCGCAATTACTGGCACTTGCCGAAAAACCAGCAACTACAGCGGGCAAGTCGCTCCTGGCTTTCGCACCAACTTTTGAAGGGAACCCTGGCGGCATGAGGTCATTGAAGCACAACCTCGAAGAGGCCGAGCAGGCGCACGACCTATTTGGTGGTGACCTTCGGCAGGGCACTTCCGCCACGTCCGAATCTTTCATGCAGCTTGCAGCCGACTACCGAATCCTGCACCTCGCCACCCATGGTAAAGCTGCTGCCTCTTTGAGTGAGTTCTCCTACCTTGCCTTTAACGCCCCTTTGGATGCAGGAGGGGTGTCACTGCTCCATGTCCAAGACCTATACCATTTGAGGTTGCCCGCCGATTTGGTGGTGCTGAGTGCCTGTGAAACGGGCATTGGCGAATACCGGTCTGGCACTGGGATGGTCAGTATGGCAAGTGGCTTTTTTTACGCCGGGGCACGAAGTATCGTCAATACGCTTTGGAGCGTTGACGATGCCCGGAATGCCAGGCTGATGGCGCTATTTTTTGAAAACATCAAAAAAGGGTTGCCAAAGGACAAGGCGCTGCGGCTTGCAAAATTGTCCTTTTTGGATGCCTACCCCCACGACGAGGCCCACCCCGCTTTTTGGGCTGCCCCCATTGCGTTTGGCAACATGGAACCCCTTTCGTTTTCGAGGTTCAATTGGTGGGGGGTTGCGATAGTGGCTGTATTTCTTGCCTTGTTCTTGGTTTGGAAAATGAAAAGGTAGCGCTCCGTTTACGGTGCCCGGTTCGGCGGCGTTTACGCTACTGCCGCCCTAAAGTGCGGCTGACCGGGCACCGTAAACGGTGCGCTACCAACCGCTGCAAAAAAAATAATCCTTCCCTTGGGTACATATTTCTCCTTCCCGACACATCCAATTGTAAGTTAAACAACCCTAGTTGCGGATAACCAGACACGCCAGTTAAATCTCCTTTTTGCAGACCCATGGTCGGTAAAAACTGTTTTGACGTGTGGCTAAGGTGCTCCACAACTTGAGGTAAAATAAATCAGTAACCAATTGAAAAGCGATGCAAAGTGAGCTGCGTTTTTTGAAATAAAAACCAACTCTCCAAGGTTGCTTTTCGTCAACCAATTTTTCTACCATGAAAACAGTAAGTTTTCTGTTCGCCGCCTTCGCAGGTTTTCTTCTTCTCTCCACCCCAGCACAAGCTCAAGTCGCCGAACTAAGCGAACGTCGGCTGATGCAACCTACTGGCTGGTACTGGCTTACCGGCGTTACTTCCGACCAAGTCAGCCAACGGGTAGCGCAAGGCTACCGGATTTTTGACCTGGAAATCGAGAGCGTTTCGCCCCTTCGTTTTTCCACCGCCATGGTCAAAAATGATTCGCCCCACAAAAAAACCTGGTGGTGGTTCTATGGACTGACCGCCCAACAGGTAAGCCAGAAGATTGACCAGCACAATGCCCGCCTAATTGACCTTGAAGTTTACTTCGTCGGCAGCGAGGCACGTTACGCCCTGGTGCTGGTTTCCAATACCGGCGACCAGCAAAAAGCCTGGTGGTATTACTCCAAACTTAGTTTTGAGCAATTGCAAGCCAAGCTCGAAGAGAAAAACGGCAGGCTGCTCGACCTGGACACTTATGTCATAGGAGCTGACCGTTTTTTCAGTGCGGTGATGGTGCCCAACACGGGCAGCGAAGCCAAAAACTGGTGGTATTACACCAACCTGACCGCTGCCGAGTTGAAAACCAAGCTCGACCAACACAATGCCCGCATCACGGATATTGAAGTGCGCAGCACAGCTGGGAACAATATTACTTTCACTGTCCTGATGGAAAAACTTGCTGGCGAAACCTGGTGGTATTACTACGGCAAAACCATGAACCAGGTCAACGACCTCGCCGACCAGCACGGCGCCCGCATCATTGACGTTGAGCCTTACGAAGATGGCGGTCAAAAACGCCTTGCGGTCGTGCTGCTGCGCAACACCAATGACCTGACCAATGACATGCGCAAACACCTGGCGGCAAACAGCGAGGGTGGTGCTTATGGGCTTTACTTGAAAAAAGTGGATGGCAACGTTTTGGCTTCCCTTCAAGAGGATAAAGCGTTTTACCCAGCAAGCACTATCAAAGTACTGGAGCATGTTCACGCCATGCGGGCAGTGCAGGCAGGTACGGTCAGCTTGGCAACCAACTTGAAAAAGTATGAAAATGGAGCCGAGAGTTGTGCCGACAACCATGCAGGTCATACAGTAACCAACGTCTCCTTGGAGAACATCCTGAAGACGATGATGCAGAATTCTGACAACCAAAGCACCAATGCGGTGCAGGAGTATTTTGGAAACGGCAACGCAGCGACTGGTCGCCAAAAAATCAACCAAACAGCCAGTGGTACGCTGGGACTCAGCTCAAAAACTAAAATCAACCACAAATTCGGTTGTGGCGGCCCTACCAACAACCCAGCCAATTCCATGACCCTGGCCGACCTCGGTAAGCTCTACGAAAAAGTGACGACAGGCACACTCAATGCGGCCAACGAAGCCAAGTTCGACCAGTTGATGGACAATATGTCGAAGCTCACCGAAGTCATTAATGAGGAAGCCAATTCACTCGGCATCAGCGCCGCCAACTTGCAAATTTTTAAGAACAATTTGGAGTCAAGGGCTAAAGCGGGCAGCTTTACCAGTGGCGGCAAAAAATACCTTTCAGTTGGTGGCTGGGTGTCGCTTCCCGTCAAGTCAGGCTCCCCCAAAGAATATGTTTTCGGTTTGTACATTGACAAAGCCGACAGCATCCAAGAAGGCTTCAGCATTTGGGAAGCAGGTGCAAAAATGTTGCGGGAGTCCATTCGTCAGGCGCTGGCAACTTATCAGAATAATTGACGGAAGTTGTGGGTAACCCTCCAACTAAGTGGTGTGGGATTTAGGAAGCGATGCCTTCAGCAGGGGGCATCGCTTTTTTTCGTTTAGTACCAAAAAAAACAAACCCATAAGGGCACATTCCTCTTATCCAAAACACATCAGGCAGACAGCATCGCCTAAACAGGTGAAGCCATTTTAAACCACAAATATTGTCAGCCATGCAAAAATCTGTTTTAGTGTTCATCGCCTTGTTCCTCAATGTTTTAGCACAAGCACAACCGAACAAGAAAGTTGCCCCTGCACTCTCGAAATTCCTCAACACCGAGTTCATGGTCAAGTTCCATGACTTGCATATCGAAGCCGAAAGCCAGGCCATCGGGGCACAGGCCCGGCAGGAAGCGCTTTCGGCAAGCGATGTTTACCGACTGCGTGCGGCATACGACCAGTCCGCCCACCGCGCCAACCAATTGCTCCAAAGCATCAAGCTGGACTTCCTGAACCAGAAGAAAATCAAGACCATCACCGAGTTCCCTGATATGTATGCCGATGGGCTTCGCTTCAAACTACAGGAGCTGGCCGATTTCTATGCCGCCAATTTCCAACAGGCGCTGGCAGATGCTTCCATTGGCTCGGAGAAGGACGGAGCGGCCATGCTGCTGCTCGTTACGGAACTGATTGGGCTTACAAAAGGGCTGGCCGACTACTTCGGAGACATCCGTCGTGAGTCAAAACAATATACAGCGGCCTATTTGGATGAAAACCTCGTCAGGCCGTACCGCTGGCGGTATTGGGATGAGTTGGCGGGCAATGTTTCCCCTTATGAAAATTATGAAAAGGATGCCGGCTTGCCTGAATTTCCAACCAGGCCGGAAAGCGACCCGCTCGACCAGCAATTGGATAAATGGAACAGCAAATTGGGCAATAACCAAAACCAGCCCGCTGAAGACTTGCCCTGGAACGACCTCGACAACCTGCCTGCCGATACAAGTGGTGCCGCAAACCCATTTATTTATGAGGATTGGTCGCCAAACGAGCCTGGCGCCGATTCGACTATCCTGAACAAGGCTGCTGTTCCTGACAGCACTGCCGTCCCTAACAATGCGAAACCAGTTTCTCCAGCTCCAGCTGCGAAGGGAAAGAAGGGCGCTACCAAGCAATCGGGAGGGAATTATTGAAAATTGCGCTTAAAAATTAAAGGCTTGAGGTTTCTAATTTCCTTGAGCACTCTGCAAATCATGGCAGTTTACAATGCCACCATTGCCCATCCACCATGAAAAACTTAATCGCTACCGTAATATTCCTCGGCTACACGTTTTGCGGCATGGCACAGCCGACCGAAACAGGGTTGGGCGTTGGTGCTGGCCTATTATTCGAGGATGAAACTTACGACACCCTACCCCGCCGCTCATCAGCGGACGGCGCTAAGGCCGAGTTGCCCTTGACGGTTGACCTTACACCCTACTGCCCCGAAGTACGCCACCAAGGTTATATCTACTCCTGCGTGGGCTGGGCAACGGGTTATGGCGCAATGAGCATTCAAAGGGCCATCCTCAATGGCTGCACCGACCGGGCGGTCATTACCCGGAACGCCTACTCCGCCCTGTTCCTGTACAACCAAATCAGGCCAGAGGGCTGTGAGAACGGTTCCCGCATAAGCGATGCCCTTCAGTTCTTGAACACCAACGGAGACTGCCTCGCCAGCCAATTCGACCATGACGTGAACGATTGCGAGCGGCAACCCGACACGTCACTTGCAAGCCATGCCCGCCGTTTCGCCATTCAAGATTTTATGACCCTATTCGGCTCAAAAGATGCGTCCGATGCGAAGGTGCTGCGTACCAAACAGGCACTTGCTGCCCGCCGTCCAGTGATTATAGGTCTTTCCGTGCTCCGCAATTTTTATGAACTAAAAAATGCCCAGTTCTGGCATCCACCTTTAGGTAATACTTCCCCCGCTGGTGGCCACGCCCTTGTGGTGGTGGGTTACGACGAGCGCCGGGAGGCTTTCCGGCTGTTTAATTCATGGGGTAAAAACTGGGGCGACCAAGGCTATATCTGGTTGAAATACAAGGATTTCGGCGATTTCTGCAAATATGCCTATGTGCTTTCCTTGGGCACATCCCTGATAGACGATAACCAAATTAATCCCGCTATTGCTTCAAAGCCGAACCAAGAAATAGTGGAAAAGCCCTTGGTGGAACTGGCCGGAAACTTCTCCTTCCGCCACCTGACCGGGTGGAGCGAATCCCAACAGCCCATCTTCGAGGATGCTGCGGTGGAATTGCTCGGCAGCAGCTATCGCCTTCAACGGAAGGATTGGCAGGTAGGGCAATTATTCCAGTTGCTGGCAGCCACGCTGAAGGACGACGAGTACCTTTACGTGTTCAGCGTTGACGCCAGGCGGGAGGTGCATTTTCACTTTCCCCGGCAAGCGGCATTGAACGAAAAATTCGCAGGAAGGAACGAAAGCGGCCTGTTGATTTCGGGCGGCTCCGAGGTGGTGGTGCCCGGCGAAACAAAGGCGCTAAAACTGGCCCACCCCGGCACGGACAGGCTGGTGGTGCTTTTTTCCAAAAAGAAAATACAAACGGTCAAAAAATTAGCGGAAATGCTCGCACAACGGCAGGGGGATTTTGCCCAAAACCTGATGACCATACTTGGCAAACACGCCGTCAGTACTTCCGACATCACCTACTTCCCTGACCGGATGGGGTTCGAGGCGAGCACGAGGGGCGAGGGGTTTATCGTGCCGCTTGTGCTGGAGGTGGAAGCTGGCGGGTTTTGATTTTGGCATAAAACCCTCGATTTCGGCAGTCTAATAGACATTATGCGAAAAGTTGTTGGCTGCCCAAGTCAGGCGGTGACTTCAAGTCTAATGTCGTCAACTTGCGGGCTACACTATGTTACATCTATCATCTTGTAACCCGCTGTTTTAACGGCGGGTTAGGTGGCAGGCTCCTCACTCATCTATCTTCTATTCAAAACATCAGCATCAGCAAGGTAGATGTGATGTTTTGAATAGAAGATAGATGTGTTTTGGTCTTATGGTCGCCCCCTCGTTGAAACGAGGGGTTACAAGATGATAGATGTGTAACAAAACAAAGCCCATAAGTTGACGACTTTAGACTTGAAGTCACCGCCTGACTTCTGACCAGCAGCTCATTTGAGAATTATTTCCGCATAATGTCTAATTTTTATCCCTAAAAAAATATTCCTCGTGGGCACATTTCCCCGCCGCTAAACACATCCCTTCAGTAAATCAATCCATTTTTTAAAACACCTGGAAGCCTCATGAACGGAAGCACGACCATAATGTGATTGTCGTTCAGGCCAAGGGTTTAAATCAAAATGTCATGAAAGCATCATTTAAAATCCACCAACAAATTTGGCTGCCATTGTTCTTCTTCATCGCAGCCCTATTGTCACCTGCCTTCTCCCATGCCTCAGACGGCTCGGACCAGGCCGATGCAATCAACAAAGAAGCAGGAGAAGTCGCTGACGGCTGGGACAATTCCAAGGCGAGGGATCTTGTCAAAAAAGACTTCGCAGATGCCGTTAAGAAACTTGGCGAGGACAACCCCAACGACGCCGATGCCGTGAAGAAGGGCGCTTGCAAAAAATTGGAAGAAATGATGAAGGAGCAAAAGAACAATAAAGAGATTCAAAAGCTTCTCAAAGCGTTGAAGGATAAACTGAGGGAGTTAAAACTGATTGACTGCGGCGGGAACGACAGGCTGGGCGGCAATCCCAACAATTCCAACCAAAACCAAAGTCCAAACAGCAACGTGCTGCAAGGAAGCCAACCATCCACTACCGCAGCCTTGGATTATTTCCTCAAAATAGAGGGGGTTGACGGTACAGCTGCCTCAACAGGAAATAGTAAATGGTTGGAGGTTTATTCTTGCCAATTGGGAGCGCTCAGTCCCTCCAATATTGCCGCTGGTAGTACAGGAAGGATTACTGCACAGGACTTCCATTTCAGCTTCAAGCCAATGGACAGTAGCTCTCCCCAACTGATGCTAGCCTGCGCATCGGGTCAGCATATTCCGAGTGCGATACTTATTTGCAGGAAAGCAGGCAGCGACCAGCAGAACTATTTTCAGTACGAAATGGAGAACTGCATGATTTCCAGCTTTTCCGGCAGTTCAAGCAGCGACCGACCCATGGAGTCCCTATCCCTGAATTTCACCAAAATCACTTATTCCACTGTCTTGGATGGTCAGAAAAAAGTGATTTACCAGGGAGGAAGGTAAGATGGTGATTGGTGATTCGTGATTCGTGATTTGTGCTTCGGAATTCCACTTACCAATTACGAATCACGAGTTACGAATCACCAATCCACAAAACTTCCTATATTAGCACTGCCCTTTTTCACAATAAACCTGTTCTGCCATGAAAAGGTTAATAACAATATTGCTGTTTCCCCACTTCGTATTTTCCCAAAACTTGGAAGTCCAATGGGAGCAGGCTTTTGGCGGCGGGAATGCGGTTTTCCATTCCGTTATCGAAGCCACCAATGGTTACTTGGTTGCAGTGGGCGAAACCAAGTCAAAGACGAGAGGCGGTTCCGACGGCCTGCTCGTCATCGCCGATTACAGCACCGGGCAGTCAGTAGCAGAAGTGCGGCTGGGAGACAACAAGGACGATGTTCTATTTGATGTGGTACAAACCTTCGACGGGCATTTCTTGGCTACAGGGTCAAAAAACTCGATAGGCGTAGGGGGCAAGGACGGCTGGTTGGTACTGGTCGGTGAACGGGGCGAGGTGGTTTGGGAAACCAGTTTCGCCACCAACGGCGACGACGGGTTTCGGCGGCTGGTGCTGCTGCCCGATGGCTCAGCAGTGTTGGTAGGCTACCAGAATGGTCAATCGGACGGAGACATCTGGCTGGCCAAGGTGGAGGGAAAGCGCATGGTGTGGGAAAAGATTTTGGGCAAAAATGAGTTTGAGACCATCAGCGGGCTTGCCCTTGCCACTGACGGCGGCTTTGTTTTTTGTGGCAATTCGGGCAAAAAAATGGAGGGCGGCACGGGCAATATTTACCTCGCAAAAACCGACGCAAAGGGCGACCTCGTTTGGAAAAAATCATTTGGCGAAAAAGAATGGGAGGAAGCGCTCGACCTGCTGCCCACAAGGGACGGCGGCTTCGTATTGGCTGGCCTTACCAAGTCAAAAGGCGCTGGTGACCTCGATGCTTGGCACTTGAAAGCCAGCCGGGATGGCTTCCGGCAATGGGACAAGGCCTTTGGGGGAAAAGACGCAGACCTTGCCAACGCCATTATCCAAACCCACGATGACGGCTACCTACTTGCCGGCTCAACAAAATCACACCGCAGTGGTGCCCGATTCCCCAAGGGCTGGGCGGTGCAAACCTCCCCGGGCGGCGATCTCCAATGGGAACAACACTTCGGAAAGGATAACGAGGACGAAGTGAGGTCAGCTTGTGTACTGCACGATGGCAGCGTCGTTTTGGCAGGCAAAAGCCAATCGCTCAGCGGGGCAGCCTGGTTATTTCGGCTGGCCGACCCGCAAAAGGGAAATCCGTTGGCTGGTATGCGTGACCAAGTTTCCCTGGAACGCACCGAACCCCTCGTACACACCCCTGATGGTACACTGAAACCAGGCGAAGAGACTTGGCTCTCGTTTAGCCTGACCAATAATACTGGGATGGACTTGCCTGACTTGCGGGTGATGGCGGATGCCAAAACGGGCGGCTCTGACCTATCCATTTGGTCAACTAATTACCTTGGACAGCTACGAAAAGGAGAAAGCACAGCGGTGCGGATTCCGCTCCGAGGCAGCGAAAACCTGAGTACGGGCAGCCAAGCACTTACCATATCCATTGCCTCCGGCACGAAGACCTTGCAGTCTTTTGAAAAAAACATTGCCCTTCGGAAACCCGTGCCAGCTACCTTGCAAATCGCTGATTATCAGTTCATTCCAAGTGGCCGCTCCGACGACGTGACCCTCAGCGTGGAAGTCGAGAACGTGGGCGATTTCAGTTCACAGGCAGTCGAGGCGCTGTTCACCTGCCCCGCAGGGGTAAAGGTGACGGGGGCGGTTAGTCAGCCAATGGGCATCGTGGCAGCAAAGAGCAGAAGGGAGGTCAAGCTGGTTTTTGCAAAAACGGCACAGTTCAAGGGCGACTTGCTCGGCGTGGTATGCGTGCTGAAGGAGGCTGGGCAGGAAAAAGTGCGAAAGACCCTTGAATGGCAGGTACAGTCCGGCAAAAGCTCATTGGTAGCCAGTGGCCCGTTGATGATTTGGACAGACCCAGCGCCCCATGAATTGGGAACCAACAAAATCAAGCGCTCGGACAGCGATTTTGATTTCAAGATGACGGTTGTTTCACCTTCCTCGCTCACGCCCAAGGACTTCAAGTTGCGGGTGAATGGGGTGGAAATGGAGGGCAACAAGTTCAACGAGGAAGAGCTTTCGCCGCCAAAAAAGGAGAACCTAAAATTTACCTACACCTACAAAAACAAGGTGCCATTGGTGCAAGGCAAAAATGTGGTGGAGGTGGCCATCGGCGATTTGTTGTCAGAGTCTTTGGAGGTTGAGTTCACCCCGGAGCGGGCGAATCTGCACCTATTGGTCATCGGCCCGAACCACGAGGATTTGCAATATACCCGCAAAGATGCCACCGATTTTGCCAATGCCTTTCGCAACCAGGGCGGTGAACACAAACTGTTCAACCAGGTTTTTGTCCATGAAAATACAACACCTGAAACAACCAACCTGACAGGCATCCAGCAGGCGGTCTATGATTTCGCCTATCAATGGGACGACGGTCAAATTCGCCAACACGACCTGCTCATCGTGTTCATCAGCTCACATGGGAAAATCGTTGACAATCGTTTTAAAATCCTACAAACGGGCTTCAACCCAAAGTACGAACGGCTGGCAGTAGATTTCAAATCGGACGTGCTTGAAGTGCTGAATGGCATTACTTGTAAAAAACTGGTGTTTATTGACGCCTGTCATAGCGGTGGGGCAAAAGAGGGTTATGGTGGCCTAAGCCAAGCCATGATTGACCTCGCAAAGGCTCAGCCGGGGATAAGCACACTGACCAGTTGCGGCAGCACCGAAAAATCGTATGAGGACAAGGCATGGGAAAACGGAGCGTTCACCGAAGCATTGCTCGAAGCCTTTGCTGCCCAAACCTGTTCGGATGCGCAGGGAAGTTTCTCCGCCGATTTAGATAGTGACGGAATCCTTCGCCTTGGCGAACTTTACGACTTCCTAAGGCGGCGAGTGCCTGCTATGGTAAAGGCCAATATCCCCACTGCCCCAACCACGCAGACGCCCTTTATGCCGGAGAGCCAATTGGACAGGGGGCTTCCGGTGTTTTATTTGAAATAGTTGCTGAGCTAAGGCTATGCTTTATTAGGGTCAATGGTACAATGTGAATATTCAACACATTTATTTACACACATAGGCACATAGAAATCATAGTTTTTGGGGTTAAAATTTTTTTGAAAAAAATTTTAACCGCTCCTATTGTGTACGCTGTGTCTATGTGTGTAATAAAAATAATGTTAATGCCTGATTAACCTAAAACCAAAATCCGACCAAGCCATGTTCCGAATGAAATCAATTCTCACCATAGGCATTTTACTTTTCCTCACGGAAAGTGTCTTTAGCCAGGCTTGCCCTGCCGCCAATCCCGTGGTAGTCACGACAACAAGTAACGCCGCTGGGCAGACCAACCTGCAATGGGCTTGCAACTGCATCAACAGCATGCCAGTCTTGACCCGAATCACCTTCAACATACCCGGTGCTGGACCGCACACCATCCAACCGACCACCAGTTCACCCATCCCTTTGCTAACCAAGAACAACCTCGTGATTGACGGAACAACGGACAACATCATCCTCAGTGGATCATCGGCGGGGCCAGTGCCTGGGCTTGATGTATCTGCCGGAGGTTCGACCATCGAAGGCTTGGATATCCGAAACTTCCAAAGAGCAGGTATTCAGCTCCGTTTTGGCTTAAATCATACCGTAGGTTCAGTCAACCTTTCCAACAACGAAATAGGCATCAATGGCTTAAGCGGTGTTCAGAGCGTCACCATTACACAATGCTTTATTCAAGACAATTTAACCCACGGGGTTTTCCTGCAAGGCTCTTTAACCAATGCGGTCATAAGCACCAACAGTATTACAGGAAACAACGGTTCAGGTGTCTTTGCACCCGGCATCGGCAATGTGCTCATTACCCAATCCAATTTTTGGTGCAATCAAGAGAATGGTATTACCCGTGGGGCTACGCCTCAGCCTCCCGTCATCACGCAGGCAAGCAGTCTTGAAATCGTTGGTACTGCCCAGCCAAATGCAAGAATTGAAGTGTTCAAAGAGGACATGGTTGGGTGCGCAGGAGTGCCATGCCAGGGTAGGGATTTCCTCGGTCAGGCAATTGCATCCAGCACAGGTAACTGGACCTTGATGCTTTCTCCTGGCGCTGCTTCGTCCGGTGACGTAGTCACTGCCACAAGCACCATTACCAATAACAACACCTCTGAATTTTCCAATTGCCGGACGGTGGTAGTGGATTGTTCGGCTGTGAACCTCACTGTTAATGGCACGGATGTTAGTTGTTTCGGCCTGGCAGATGGCACGGCCACCGCAACTGTGGTTGGCGGCACAACCCCAATCTTTTACCAGTGGAGCAATGGCGAGACCGGACAAAGCATTTTTAACCTCAATGCCAATGTCTATTCAGTGACCATAACGGATGCAGCTGGTTGTGTGGCAATTGCAAGTGTTACCATCTCCCAGCCTTCCAGTGCAGTTTCCGCTTCTGCCGCCGCAACGCCCGTTGCTTGTTTTGGTGGGGCAAACGGCAGCATCAACCTGACGGTCGGGGGAGGTACACCAAGCTATGCCTTCGATTGGGCGGACATCCCCGGCACGAACAACCCCGAAGACCGGACGAACCTCACAGCCGGAAGCTACTCGGTCACTGCCACTGATGCCAACGGCTGTACGGCAACGGCAAGCGCAACTGTTTCACAGCCTGCATCAGCCGTTTCCGCTGCCGCTGCCGCAACGCCCGTTGCTTGTTTTGGTGGGGCAAACGGCAGCATCAACCTGACGGTCGGGGGAGGTACACCAAGCTATACCTTCGATTGGGCGGACATCCCCGGCACGAACAACCCCGAAGACCGGACGAACCTCACAGCCGGGAACTACTCCGTCACTGCCACTGATGCCAACGGTTGTACTGCAACGGCAAGCGCAACAGTTTCACAGCCTGCTTCAGCCGTTTCCGCTTCTGCCGCCGCAACGCCCGTCGCTTGTTTTGGTGGGGCAAACGGCAGCATCAACCTGACGGTCGGGGGAGGTACACCAAGCTATACCTTCGATTGGGCGGACATCCCCGGCACGAACAACCCCGAAGACCGGACGAACCTCACAGCCGGGAACTACTCCGTCACTGCCACTGATGCCAACGGTTGTACTGCAACGGCAAGCGCAAC
>JALHQW010000015.1:134207-147021 GCA_022841745.1 Saprospiraceae bacterium
TTCGATTGGGCGGACATCCCCGGCACGAACAACCCCGAAGACCGGACGAACCTCACAGCCGGGAACTACTCCGTCACTGCCACTGATGCCAACGGTTGTACTGCAACGGCAAGCGCAACTGTTACACAACCTGCATCAGCCGTTTCCGCTGCCGCTGCCGCAACGCCCGTTGCTTGTTTTGGTGGGGCAAATGGCAGCATCAACCTGACGGTCGGGGGAGGTACACCAAGCTATACCTTCGATTGGGCGGACATCCCCGGCACGAACAACCCCGAAGACCGGACGAACCTCACAGCCGGAAGCTACTCCGTCACTGCCACTGATGCCAACGGTTGTACGGCAGCGGCAAGCGCCACGGTGAGCCAACCCAGCATTCTCTCAGCTAGCACTACCAGCACAGACGAAACTGGCATTGGTGCCAACGATGGCACGGCCACTGCTTTGGCTAATGGAGGCACGATGCCTTATTCCTATTCATGGAGCAATGGGGCGACGACTGCCCAAATTATCAACCTCCCACCAGCTACCTATTCAGTGACTGTGACAGATGCAAATGGCTGTTTGGCAACAGCCACAGCAGTCGTTAATGGGTTCTCTTGTGCTGGGTTTTCAGGGACAATTTCAGGGGATGACGTTTCCTGCGGCAACGGAACAGACGGCTCAGCGACTGTAACCCCAATTGGCGGCAATCCACCGTACACCTATATTTGGAACAATGGCCAAACGACTTCGACCATTATTGACCTATCGGCTGGCGCATATTTCGTTACTGTCGGCGACCAAGACGGCTGTTCCTTTTCCACCAGCATTGTTTTGTCAGAGCCTCCAGTTCTATCAGTGGGCATGGCTGCATCGGGGGAGACTGCTCCAAATGCAAATGACGGAGAAGCCAGTGCCAACCCGATTGGCGGCACCCCTCCTTACACTTATCTATGGGACAACGGGTCATTCACGCCTCAGATAACGAACTTACCACCCAACTCATACACTGTCACCATTACCGATGCCAATGGTTGCACGACAACGGGTTTGGCGATGGTTCCAAGCTTTGGTGGCTGCGATTTGGCGGTGATGATTTCGGCCTCGGATGCCACTTGCTTTCAAAGTGCCGATGGCAGCCTTACCACCGCTATCATTGGCGGCACCCCTCCATTCACTTATTTATGGAACAATGGCGCTACCACGACCAACCTTGCCGACCTCTTCGCCGGGCTTTACAGCCTCACGGTCACGGATGCCGCAAGCTGCACGGCAACTGCCCTTGCTTCCGTTGCGCAGCCTGATGCCCTTCCACTCCCGGTCTATGCACTTTTTGCCGCCGACACGGTCTGTGGCAACATGCCCTTCGACCTTGATGCCGACGACCTTTACCCAAACCAAGCAGTCACTTATATCTGGCACTTGCCCAATGGGGACACGATAACCACTTCTCATCCCAGCTTGGAATTGGTAGCGACTTCCACTGCTTACACTGGGGAGTATTTCGTGGCAAGGGACTCAGCAGGTTGTCGCTCGCTGCTGGTAGGCGGTGCACTTGTGGAGGTGTTGAGTTTGCCACCGGGCGCAGCCTTTGCTGGCAATGACTCCCTGCTTTGCAACCAAAGCCAAGTCCAGCTTTCCGCTTTACAGCCGCCCGTAGGCATTGGGAGGTGGCATGCACTAACTGGTGATGAAATTGCACAACCGAATGATATTATCACCACTGCCCAAATCGAGGAAGCCGGGCTCCATTCTTTTGCTTGGGTGGTTGCACTGGGCAATTGTCCACAAGCAGCAAGCGACACGGTGACTTATTTTCTGGAAGCCCCACCTTTACTCGGCGACGATTCCTACACGCTTAAGCGGATACACGAAGAACTGGTTATGAACGTGCTGCTCAACGATGACCTCATTGGCCTTCAAGACACTGCCATTATTCAATTGTCCAGTCCCGAATTTGGCGAAATTGAACAGTTGAGCAATGACCAGTTTCGGTACTCAGCCCCTGATGGGTTCCGGGGCACGGTGCAGTTTTGGTACCAGGTCTGCAACCCATTTGCAGTGTGTGGCCCTGGCTGCGATTCGGCACTCGTTACAATCGAGGTACTCAATTTGCCAACCGTTCCTGAGGGCTTAATCGTGGACAGTCCAGGCCTGAACGGCCAACTAATCATTCAAGGCATCCAAGGCCTACGGGTCGAACTGTCCATCTTCAACCGTTGGGGAGACCTTGTTTTCGAAGAAAAGGACTATCGGAATGATACACCCTGGACGGGCCGTTTTCAAAAATCTGGAAATGCGTTGCCCCAAGGGGCTTACTATTTTTACCTAAATGCCTTTGAAAATGAACAGTCGTTGGGAGGGACACAGACGGGGGTTATCCATTTGTTTAGAGGGTGAGAGGGTGAGAGGGTGAGAGGGTGAGAGGGTGAGAGGGTGAGAGGGTGAGAGGGTGAGAGGGTGAGAGGGTGAGAGAAGTGAGAGGGGTGAGAGGGTGAGAGGGTGAGAGGGGTGAGAGGGCCCAATGCGGTTCTTGTCATGTTTGAAACAATAAAACAGCGTTTTTTCAAATGAAAAACAATTGCCTGACAATAGCCTTATTTTTTGCTGCAACCAATTGCTGGTCTCAGCAAACGCCGTTGTTCACGGTTTACCGGGACCAATGGGCCATTTTGAACCCAGCGGTGCTGTCGAACAACTACCTCATCAATGAACGGACAATGAGCCTGAGCGCCACTCACCACCGCCAATGGTGGGGACTGCCCAATTCGCCTTCCACCCAACTGCTCAACTGGGAATGGGTTCAAGAGGACTACAATAGCATTTGGGGGGCACACCTCGCAAATGACCGAACGGGCGAAATAGGGCAGGCAGGGCTCCATGTCAGGTATGCCTACCGCTTGCAGTTGGGGCGCCGTTCCGACCAGTCGCTGACCATTGGTCTATCGGCAGGGATGGTGCAGTACCGGGCCAATCTAAGCGAAATCACCTTCCCAGACCCCAACACGAGCCCTACTTCTGACGACCGACTATTGTACCCCGACTTTGGTCTCGGCGTTTTTTATCACTATGAAGACCGTTACTATGCCGGGCTATCCGTACCGCAGGCTTTTGGGTTGACAACTAATTTTGAAAGCGACGGGAATGCGTTTTCGATAAAACGGGTGCAGCACCTGATGGCGGTGGTTGGTGGATACTGGAGCATCACCTGGTTCGGAAATGAGACCTCTTTTGTTGAGCCATCCCTTTGGCTCAAATGGACGCCTAACGCCCCGCCAAACTTGAACCTGAACGCCCGTTGCCAAATCAGTGAGTTGGTATGGGCTGGCACAGGGTTGAACACCGGCCTTGGCCAACAGCTTGGAGCTGCATTGCAATTAGAAGCGGGTATGGTCTTCGGCGAACAAGTGGGGCTATTAAATGGTCAATTCAAGGTAGGCTTTGGCTTTGAACTTCCCCTTTTGAACAGGTTGGGAAACTACTTCGGGCAGTCAGGGGAGTTGAACTTGGTGTATTCCTGGCAGTAAACATTGAACTCAGAAGAGGCCTTAAGCCACCATCCCAGAAGGTATTTCTTTGCCAAACGCCTTTAATACCTTCTCCATCGAAATGCCATGCTTCTCCATTTCAGGGAACAACAATTTTGCAAGCTCTTCCAAAAGTGCTTCTATGTCGTGCAGCAAAATGTGGTTGTTCACCAAGATGCGGATACCGGAATTGGTGCTTGGTACGCTCGGATAGCTGGCAATTCCCGTGTAACCCAGCCCTTTTTGCATTAAGGCGGAAATAACCTCACAACCAACCTGCTTGGTGCCGGTAGCAATGTAGAACAATGGGGTTTTGCCGATGGACACCAATGGCAGGTTCAACGATTCCGCTTTTTCCTGGAAATAATTAATCCTCGTCCTCAGCTTAGCTTGGCACTCATATATCTCCGGCGAAAGGTGAATATCGGCTGAAGCGATGACAGCGGCCAAGTTGGCGGGTTGCAATGGGCCAGAGAAAATCAAGGTTCCCCCGCAGTTCCTGATAAAAGTCTTTTGTTCTTCATCGTGGCAGATGATGGCCCCGCCCGATGTGCCAAAGCCTTTGCCCAACGAGGTCGTCAGCATGATGCGGGGATGGTGGGGAATATGCTGGCGCACATAGCCTGCACCGTTTTCACCTGCCCAACTCATGCCGTGGGCATCGTCAAGGTATAAGTGGAAATGCTCGTACCGGTCGAGCAGTGTTATCAAATCTTCCAGCGGCGCTATGTCGCCATACATGCTGTAAACACTGTCGGCGAAGTACCAGACCTTTTCATGCTGGCCCGTCAACTTGCGCAGCCTGTTTTCCAAATAGTCCAAACGGTTGTGGCGGATGCGCTCGATATTACCAGGGTTGATGGCAGTTTGCTGTACGGAGAATGCAACACTCGCATGCACCTGCTGGTCGAGGATCAAACGGTCGTTAGGTGCAATGATCAGTGGCAACAGCGCCATGTGCCCAAGCGTGGTGGAGGGGGTGATGATGACCGGCTTCCCAAATACCTGGGCGAGTTTGGCCTCAGCCTCTTCATAGAGGCTAAGCCCAAGGTAAGAACGGGAACTGGAGAAATGGACGCCAAAGCGATCCAAGGCTTCATGTGCCGCCTCCACCAGTCGGGGGTCGGACTCAAGGCCAAGGTAACTACAGGAGCCAAAATTGACCACTTCATTGCCTTTGACTACAATCGTCCTTCCACGGTCGTTGACATCGTCAACATCCACATGAAGGATGCCATAACTTTTGGCTAACTCAATGTTGTAGTTTATTAGGGAAACATCAGAAACTGGCTTTTGCATAGTAGTGTTGGATTTATAGTTTAAGTGATCTATGCCATTGTTTTCAGGTTTCTTTGCCTCTCATTTTTGAACTTCTACAGGGTTGGGTTGTGTTCGTTCATAACAATTTTAAGCCCCATTGGAGCCAACATTAGCATTCCTTGCAATAAATTTCAACTTGGTTTTACGTGATAGGGCAAAAGTAGATTTTCATTTCAGAAATACAAATGGCTACGTATTTTTCGGTAGGAAAACTTATATACATGCCATAAACAATACAAGCCTAAAACACTGGTAAGTCGAACCAGTTTTTAGGCTTGTATACAAAAACTCATTTTTTTTTAAAATACCCCAAAAAAGGTACTCATTCAGCTTTTTTCAAATCCCCTTTTTCCATGGTTGCCAAGTGGGCGGTGTTGAATCCTTGCTGCTTGGCCTTTTCCAAAGCTCTTGTTGCGGCTGCCTTGGAGTCGAAACCTGAAAGCACGACAATGGTAAACTCGCCCTTCTTCACGAAACTGACCAATCCGAACTCCTCCACTTTTTCCCGCTTGAAGTTTTTCAAGTCCTTGTAAGCGGCCAATTTTACCAAGTAACCATCAAGTTCGGCTTCTTTGACTGGTGCATCCTTGGGCAGGGTCGTTTTAGGTTTCGTCTCCGTAGTAGCGGGCTTTGACTCGTTCTTTTTGTCAATAGCTTCAGCTGGCTTTGGCTTTGGTTCTTCTTTTTTAGGGGTAGCGGATGGCTTGCCTTTCTCTGCAACGATGAATGCACCTGAGAAGCCATTGGATTTGGCCTTGGCTTGAGCGGCCACTGCTGCTTCCCTTGTTTCAAAGACGCCAAGCCTTATTTTGGTCTTGCCACCTTCGCTCACTGCATAGATATTGCCGAGGGCACCCAATTTGTCTTGGTATGGCTTCAAATCTGGCTTTGCGGTATTGGCTGCCGCCAATTGCACTGAAAAACCGTCAATTGTCGTAGAACTCGCTCTTGGTTCAGCATCCTTTGAAATGGTAGCGGTTGAAGTTGCACCTGCCTCAAACTCGGTGGGTTTGTCCTTGTCCTTGTCTGAGTCTGATTTGCTATTGCCAACTGCTGAGGGTTCGCTCCCAACTGGGGACAAGCTAACCTTGCCTAAAGAAACATCTTTGGAAGAAGTAGCCTTGAAATCTTTGACAATATCCTTGAATCCAATCTTCGAATAACGGACATCATACTTGGCATTTGGCTTCAACGAAATGGAGAAATTGCCACTGGCATCTGTAAAAGCCTCTATTTCATGGTTCGATGCTTGGTCAGTGGCTATGATTTTCGCACCGTCTAATGGTTTGGATGTTTGGCCATGAATCACCTGCCCTGAATAGGCATTTGATTGGTTACCCAGTGACACCTCAACCGTACGGTTTTGGCGCAAGGCGAGTGAAGTCAATCGAACTGTCTTGCTTGTGAAGCCCTCCTTGCTGATGGTAGCGTTGCAATCAAGCTCGTCGGAGAGGCTGAAATTGAAAAGGCCATTCACATTGGTGAACTGGTTGGCGGAGCCACAATCCGAGAAGTCAATGGTTGCGCCAGCAATAACGACACCCGTAAGTGCGTCTGTAACCTTAATTACAGCCGATTCTATATCTTTCACAATGCGGTAAATATCTTCCGAGCCTTTGCCGCCTGGCCTGTTCGACACGAAATAACCGATATTGCGATCGCCATTGAAAACAAAACCATAGTCATCGTTAGAAGAGTTCAGGCCAGCCCCGCCATGATAGATGGTTGCCCAACGACCGCCGCTTTCCTCAGCACGGAAGATGTCAAAACCACCAAGCCCTTTATGGTAATCGCTGGCAAAATGGAGAGCATTCCCATCGTAGAAAGGGGTAATCTCATTGCCAAGGGTGTTCACGGTTGCGCCAAGGTTCTCAGGGGCCGACCAGTTCCCGCCTATTTTATAGGAAACATAAATATCGAAGCCACCATAGCCACCAGGCCTGTTGCTCGCAAAATAAAGCGATTTGCCGTCAGGCGAAAAACAGGGGTATCCCGTGGAATAGTCAACGCCGTTATGTACGAAGGCAAGCGGGTTTTCCCAGTCGCCATCGGGTTTTGCTTGCGCAATGAACAGGTTCAACTCCATGCCGCTACTGGGCATCATCCGGGTGCCATCCATGAAATTGTTGCGGGTAAATGCAACCCAACTGCCATCTGCGGTGTAGGAGGCAGGCCCTTCGTTCACGCCCACCCCAAAGCCAGTGTGGAGGGTGACGGGTACTTCGAGAAAGCCGTTTTTGTCCCGTTGGGTAATGAGCAGACGGTTGGTACCCTCCCCCATACCTGATGATGGGGCATTGCGGCTGTCACGGCCTTTAATGTCGGTACGGCCAGAGGAATAAACCAGTTGGTCGCCGAAGAAGGTTGGGCCAAAATCGAAGGCCGCCGAATTGGCGAACTCGTTGGAGACCTTGTAAGCGGCAGGGGCACTGGATTTCAAAGCGAATTCACAAGCTTCTGCAAATTGTTTGCAGCGCACTTTGAACGACTCCGATTTTTCGCCCAGCCGGTTGAAAACACCCCTGGCCAATTCGTACCTACCAAGCTCCTGCAAGGTGAGGCCATATTGGAAAACGTAAATATCCTCTACATCGCCCACAGCGACAGCAGCTTGGTAGTAGGGCACCGCTTTTTCCTGTTGGTTGAGGTGTCGGTAACAATCGGCCAGTTTGCTGTTGGCCTCTGTATGGTCTTGGTTTTTAGCCAAAAATTCCTTGTAGGATTGTGCAGCCAAGTTAAAGGCACCCAGCTCGTATTGCTTGTTGGCACGCTTCAGGGTGGCCTGTGCATTTGCTTGTGCAGCAATGAATACAAAGGTGAGCACGAAGCCCAAGGTTTTCAAAATATTCATCTTAATAAATGTTTGCATCAAAAACAGTTTGGAATTGGTGAAAACATGGTTTGTCGGACGCATTAACGAAGGTAATCCGAAAAACGTACTATTCGATTGCGGAATTCGGATTGCGGATTGCGGATTGGAGCCTCTGCTGCCATTATCTTTCATCGTAAATGCCGTCAAAAGCGTGTAAAGCAGCCACTTCACCACAATTCGATTGCGGAATTCGGATTGCGGATTGCGGATTGGGGTTTCTGCTGCCAGTATCTTGCCTCGGAAATGCGACAGATAAGAGTATGGAACTGCCCCTTCCCCACAATTTTTTGTCATTACCGTAGGGAACTTAATCAAAACTCCACCCTGTAAGGCTTGAACCGTTCCCGCCAAGCCTCAACATCGGGGTGCAGCTTCCCTTTGGAGGCGGCATCATTAGTGAAACTGTGCAGGTATGGCTCTTCGCTTCCCTCCTTGAAATCCAAGGTGGTGGCCCAAATCTTTCCCTGCTGGTCGAAAATGATGATTGCCTCGTTGGTGGTGAACAGCCCAGGCACGGCACCCGTGACGACAGTTTGCCCAAGTTTATTGGTCGAACGCTCCTTTACCTGCATATTGAAGGCAAATGTCTCGTACATGGCATCACCTACGAGGCGGCGAAAATCGTCGTGAAGTGCTTGGCTTGGGAACACATCATCCTCTCTATTACCTACGCTCAGCAATGATTTTCGAATGAGTTTTACCTTCTCGAAGCGCCCGGCTGCATGTGCCCTCGCACCAAATCCACAGGCAAGGTTGTCGCTCACCTGATCAATCAGCACATGATCGCCCATATTTGTGAAATGCAGTTCACAAGGCTTCTCCTCATAGGTTTTTTGCTTGAAAATGGCCTTGTCACCCGTCCGTTGGGCCTTGCCATCCAAGGTACCAACGTGGCTGCCCCGCACCACGCTAAGGGCAAAGTCAAAGGCATCGGCGGTAACGTTGCCTATCATCAGCCAGCCGCCGTCCCATACTTGGTTGAGGTGCCAATTGCCCGTCCATTTCCCTTCATCGTTTGCCGAGGGTGAACTAACCAAGGTAAACGGCCGATTTCGCTTGCCATCGGCACTTGCCCAGTTCCCAGTCAATGTGTCAGTGTTTTTCAAGTCGCCCATGAACTTTGCGCCAACTTTTCCATCCATGAACTCAGCTATCTCATAGCTTTTGTCTTCTTTCAACTCGCCGCTAAGTTCGAGGGGTTTGTTCTTGGTTGCATACCAATAGCGTCCAGAAAGAAAGCCATCGCCCCAGTTGACGAGCACCATTTCGATGTCGTATTTACCATCAATATTGCCCTTGTATTTTTTCAGGAAATAGGGGTCGGGGGTATTTACCACTTCTACTGAATCCAATGGTGGCAGCGGCGGAGGTTCAATGGGCTGAGGTGGGTCATTCTTACAGCCTGCCAACCAAAGGGAAGCAAGGGCAAGCAGGCAAATGGTGCGTTTCATAATTGATTTGGAATGATACCAGGATTAAATCTGGGTGCAAAGTTTCTTTAAATAAAACACTTCACAAAACATTGTTCTACATTTGAGACGATTTTTACAGAAATACCTTCAATAATTTGGAAATACCGGCATGGAAAAGCTCACTTACCCCCTACTCTGCTTTCAACTGAACGAGGAAGCCGTGCTTGGCATCCTTGTCGGAACGGAATACCAGTTGGTGGAGGCCACGCCACAGAAATTGCGGAGCAACCTGACCGACCACTTGGCCAAGGTTTATAAAAAAGAAGGCGACTACCCCCTGCTCGAATTGGAGGACCCAACCTTGAAGATGGTGGAAACCAGTTTCCGCCCCACCTACCGCATCGGGAACGGTGCCTTTCCATTGACCAATAAAGTGAAAATTGAACAGCCACTCGTGTATGGCGAGGCCGAGCCGGGCGTCTATGAATGCTTCCTGCCCCTGCTCGACGAGAGCTTCTACTGCTACGACCTGAACCAGTTGGACAGCCTTGCCCGACATTTCATCAGCAACGCTCTCGACGAAAAAAGCCCGGAGGAGATTTACCGCTTGACCGCCTACCCTACTCCGTCGCTTGAAATAGTCACGCTAAAAGTGAAGGAAGACAGCTTGTTCAGCTATACTTGGAATATTGAGCAAAAACCAAAAATATTGGAGCGCCTTGCGGAGCGGTATCCCTACCCAAAGGCCGTGCAGCGCAACCTCGCCGCCGCCCCCGATGCCGCCTGGGAGTTGGACGATTACGTTGCGCAAGTCGTTGACAAGCTGATGCAGCAAAGGGCAAGCGTGCTTATCGTTGGGGCAAGCGGCGTTGGCAAGAGTGCTGTGCTTAGGCAGGCGTTCCGCAAATTGGCCGGTTTTTCAAAGAAAACGGAAAAAGAACAGAGCTTCTGGCGCATACAGGCCCAGCGCTTCACCGCCACCAGCAAGTACCTCGGCGAATGGCAGGAGACTGCCGAAGAATTGGTCTTTGAACTGCAGACCATGAACGGCATTCTTTGGGTGGAAAACATCGTGCGACTGCTGCGAGAAGGAGGAAAAGGTGCTGAGGACAGCGTGGCCGCCTACCTTCTGCCCTTCATCCAGCAAGGGAAACTGCAGTTGGCCGGAGAGGTGACGCCCCAAGAATTGGAAAGCATGAGGCGATTGCTGCCCGGTTTTGTGGAGTCCATGCAAATCGTTGAGCTGCCCGAACTGCCAGAGCGAAGCCTTGCCGTTGTACTCGAAAAATTCAGTTCACACGTTTTGCAGGCCCATAAAATCAACATCACACAGGATGCGTTGAACACTTCCACACGGTTGTTGCGCCGTTTTTACCCTTATGAGAGCTTTCCCGGCAAGAGCATACGCCTTTTGGGCGAATGTATGAGCGAAGCAATTTTCAGTAAAACGACCGAAGTTAACCGACGAGATGTGTTGGCGCAGTTCATTAAGCGAACAGGACTGCCGGAGCTTTTCCTCCGTGACGACATGCTGCTCGACCAAACGGCGCTGCGCAGTTATTTCAACGAAAAAATTATCGGCCAAACCGCCGCAACGGATAAGCTGACAGACATCATCAAAGTTTATAAAGCAGGGCTGAACAACCCGCACAAGCCCATTACTACCTTGCTTTTTGCCGGGCCTACGGGCGTGGGCAAAACTGCTGCGGCACAAGCGCTGGCACAGTATTTCTTTGGCTTGGGTCAAAAGACCTCACCGCTCATCCGCATTGACATGAGCGAGTACCAACACCCCTCACAGATTACCCGCTTCCTCGGCACGGGCACCGACCCCGGCAAATTGGTGCAGCAGGTGCGGGAGCGCCCCTTCGCAGTGCTGCTACTCGACGAGGCCGAGAAGGCAACGCCCGAAATCTTTGACGCCTTCCTCACCGTGCTGGACGAAGGGATGCTCGTGGACGCATTCGGGCGGGTGACGAACTTCCGAAACTGCATCATCATCCTCACGAGCAATTTGGGGGCAAGCAACCGTGCTTCGATTGGCTACGGCAACCGAATGCCCGACGACGAGACGTACCGCTCGGCCATCAGTGGTTTCTTCAGGCCAGAGTTCGTGAACCGCATTGACCAAGTAGTGATTTTCCAACCCTTGGGACAAGAAAGTATCCGCCTTATTGCCAGAAAGGAACTGGAGGAGGTGAAGGCAAGGGAGGGCTTTGCTAAGCTGAACCTTAAAATCGAGTTTTCTGAACGCACAGAAGAGCATATTGCTAAAGTGGGTTTCCATGAAAAATACGGAGCAAGACCGTTGCAAAGGGCCGTTGAGGATGTGATTGTAAAGGGCCTGGCAAAATGGCTGCTGGCCAATCCTACCATTGAGAACAAGACAGTCCATGTGGATATTGATGAAAATGGGGTGACCAACATCCAAGTTGGTTAATTTTGGGTTGAAGATTTATTGGAATTAAGCAATCAACCAAGTTCAACGAAATACTGAAAATCTAATCGTTCAACTTTAATTCATCTTCAGCAAGCTATGTTCCAGATACTGTTTGCCATAAGCATATTGATGGTTTTCCGGATTGTCTTTCAAATCGTTAGGGAACGTCGTTGTATTGATGACGAGACCTTGAACAATTTTAGGTTCGGTAAATTGAAGAAGAAAAACCCGACCGAGCACCGAAGGGTCATCAGCCACCTTGGAATTTGTGACAAATGCGCAGAAAGACTGCAAAATTTAAATTTTGGGAAAGAAATAGACGACCACTTAATTGAACCTTGATTGGTGGTCTTTTGGTACACCAACCTCCTTTAGTTTGCCTAATATTGCCCTTCAAAATATTTAGCAATGGGTAAGTTCAACGAACAAATTCAATCCCATCACCGGGAATTTATCTTAAAACAGCAAATGTTCTTCGTTGCCTCATCGCCGCTTGGCGAAGATGGTCGCATCAATCTTTCGCCAAAAGGGATTGATGGCTTCAAAGTCCTTTCCGACAACCGGGTGGGGTACATGGACTTCGTTGGCAGCGGCAACGAGACTTCGGCGCACCTGCTCGAAAATGGGCGCATCACCTTCATGTTTTGTGCCTTTGATGGGCCGCCCAATATCTTGCGGCTATATGGAAAGGGCTACACGGTCTTACCCGGCTCCGAGCACTGGGAAACTTATGCGCCTCATTTCCAGATTTACCCCTCCACCCGCCAGCTAATCGTTGCCGATATTGACCTCGTCCAGACTTCTTGTGGCTATGGCGTACCCTTGATGGATTACAAAGGCGTGCGCCCCCACCTATTCGATTGGTCAGAAAAAAAAGGGGAACCCGGCCTAAAGCAGTACATCCAAGAAAAAAACCTTGTCAGTATTGATGGGTTGCCTACGGCGCATAGTGTGATTGGTGATTGGTGATTGGTGGGGCGTCGGGGTTTATAAATAATGCGCTGGAGAAGGATACTTTTTCTTCAAGCGATTAGCCCATTCCACCGAAGGTGGAAAGCATAAAAATCTTAAAAAATCTGCGTCTCTCTGCGTCAAAAAAACTGCGTCAAAATCTCGTACAATCACCTGTGAATCAGGGTTCCTCAAATGACCTGTCCTGAAATAGATTGCCCTCAATGAGGCTACCTAAATCCAGGAAACTGAAATCTAAGTTGCTGATTATCAGGTTTTATTATTAACAAATTGTTTTGCCTTGACTTATCGG
>JALHQW010000016.1 GCA_022841745.1 Saprospiraceae bacterium
TGCGCATGGTGAAAATTGACGGGCACTGGCACCGGGCGGAAATCATCAAAGCCACCCAGAAGCTGCTCGACAAAATCAGCCTACCTATTGCGTAAAACTGGAGCGGAGTTAGAGATTAAATTTATATACGCTGTTTCTCAAAAGATATTCGAGCAATAACTGCATGTTGTCGGACATAAAATTCGACGACAAATCATTAAACCTTAAAATAGTACAATCATGAAATCAAACCTCATTTTAGCAATGTTCGCTGTGGCGCTTTCGGTCATGGGCTGCAAAACAATCCAATGCGAAAAATACCCAACCGTTTACTCGACCTGCCAATGCAACTGTTGCATTGATTTCGACGCCAAGGGGTTCACGGTGGGCACCACTTACAACGGCCCCGTTGGCTCGCCCGTCTTTAAGGCTTGCGACTTTGATGTCAGCATCGAAAACCTAGTTATCGGCGGCGCTCCCTACTTCAATTTTGCCAAGATTGAGGTTGCCCCAGCGGGTTTTGGCTCGGGGAACATCATCAACACGAACAATGTGACACTGCTTTTCAAGAACACCGGCAGTAGCGTTTCAACCATCACTTTCGACTATTTGGACATGGGCGGCTCGGAAAACCTGACGGTCAACGGTGCCCTGCACAGCGGAGACCTGAATGCTGCGCCCCCAAGCCTTGGCGGCGTTGCGGTCAGTGTTGCCGAGGCTACCGTCCCCAACGGAAGAATGGGCATCGTCACGCTGTCCGGGAACATCAAAGTTTTCGGCGTCGGTGGCCAGGAGTTCTACCTGGACAATGTTTGCCGGAGATAATAATATTTCTTACAATCACTTTTAAAACCATCAATTATGTTTTCTTTCATTTTTGTTGCTTTATTGTCGGGTTGGTGCGGTACCGTACCAAGGCCCTATTTTCCCCCGCTTCCAGAACCACCGAGACCTATTTGCAGGGTATGCCATTTAATCGGCTCAATAGGAGGGCTTGTCTTGGCCTATTTAATCACCCAAGGCTTTAAGAGCGATTCCTCTTTTCTTACCACAGTGGCTCTTGGTTTCGTAGGGGGGCGTGTTGCCAGTAGCGCTTACGAGATGATAAAAGGTTGAGGTAGCATTTTCAGCGAATCATTACAGCCTTTATTTACTGGGTGCGCTGGCCTTAATTCCATTAAATAATCCGTCAAAATACCAAAAACCAGCCCGCAGCATCCACGAGTTTACCCGTGGATGCATGGTTGGGCTTTGCTTCACCTTTAAATTTTTATCAAATGAAAAAACTGTACTTCCTACTTCTTTTTATCCTCATGCTGGGCAACAATTTGCGCAGTCAGACTTGGACGAACCATGACCCAGGCTTGCCTGCACCCAATCTTGGATGCTCATCCATTGACGTGGTCAATGAAAACATCATCTGGGCAGCTTTCGAGCATTACTCCATCACAGATACGTTGTTCGGCTTTTTCGTGGACTCCATTTGCATGATAACTGTAAGCAAGGATGGGGGGGCTACGTGGACGACCCACCAAGCTCCGTTGGGCAATCCAGCATTTATTGCCAACATTACCGCTATTGACGGAAACGTTGCTTGGTTGAGCGGGCTGGACGGCGGCGGGGGTGGCAGCAAAATCCTCAAAACCGTGGATGGGGGAGCTACATGGACGGAACAAACCACCGCTGCCTGGGACCCTGTGGCCAGTTGGGTTGACTTCGTTTATTTCAAAAGCCCGGCAGTGGGTATTTCCATGGGCGACCCCCGCAACGGGGAGTTTGAAATCTATATCACCTCCAACGGCGGCCAATTCTGGATGCCCATCTCAGGGAACAATATTCCAGACCCTTTGCCCGGCGAGTATGGCTACAATGGTGACTATGATGTGGTGGGAAACACAATCTGGTTCGGCACCAGCATGGGCGGGGTTTACCGGTCGGAGACGAGCGGCTCCTCTTGGGAGCGGTTTGAGTCCGGGCAACCAGAAGGCTATCTGGATTTCGGTGACAATATGCACGGGATTTACTGGCACAATGATTTTCTCAATTTTATATCCTACGCCAGCCGCAGCACCGACGGTGGCGAAACTTGGAGCGAACTCATCACCCTGCCCGATGGTGGCAACTTCCGGCTCGAAAGCCTTCGATATGTGCCCGGTTCCAATTACATCATCATGTCAACTGCTCAAAACAGCATCATTGACGGAATTTACAAGACCTACCTCAGCAAAGACGACGGCGACACCTGGCAACAAATTGACGAGGGGCACCACCTCCTTTGGATGGACTTTATCAATCCGGATGTGGGCTGGGGCGGGCTAGGGCAAAAGCTCACTGGCCCAAGTTATCTATTTGAGTATAGCGGTTCTCCTTTGGCCGGCTTATTTGACACCAAACCACTCAATGCCCAAGTCAGCATATTTCCCAACCCAACCAATGGCATGTTCACGGTAAACGTTCGGGCTGCGCAAACGGCTGATTATCTGCTGCTTGTGAACGACGCACAGGGAAGGCTCGTCAAAAAGGTGGTAGTTGAAAAAGGGACAGGCTTTCAGCGCCACTTGGACTTGAGCGGGCTGGAGGCAGGGGTGTACTCATTGACGGTGAGCGGGGTAGAAGGGAGCTTTAGCACGAAGGTTTTGAAAAATTAAAATGCAACTCTATAAACACCAAATGCAGCAATGACGCTGCGTTTGGGTTAACTCAAAATTTCTTAACTCAATAAAGATTCAAGCCATGAAAAGCATCCATTCTATTCTCCTTCTGGCGCTTTTGAGCTTTGCTCAAACCCTTTCCGCTGCCGTCTTTTTCGTCAAACAAGATGCGACGGGCGCAAACAACGGCACATCCTGGCCAGATGCCTTTACTGGCCTTCAGCCAGCCATCAATGCGGCGGCAGCTGGCGATGAAATTTGGGTCGCTTCGGCAACCTACCTGCCCACCCAAACCTTCGGTGGTGGAACCGATCGCCACAAAACTTTTTACATCAACAAAAATGTAAAAATCTACGGGGGGTTCAACGGCACAGAAACCATGCTGACGCAGCGAGACTGGCAGGTGAATGTGACCACGTTGAGCGGCAACATCGGCGCCACCAACACCAACTCTGATAACTGCTACCACGTGCTCTGGATGGATCATGTTGGTAGTGTAATGACGCTCGATGGCCTCACTGTGAAAGATGGAAAAGCCGATGGTAGTGACCCTCATTTCAGAGGTGGTGGGATTTACAACAATGGAGCAGTTTCTGGAAGCTCAGTACCTACTCTCGCTAACTGCACTTTTTCAAACAACGCTGCCTCATCTGGCGGTGCGATAATGAACTATGCCTGGAACGGCGGCATCGCCAGCCCGTCTATTAACAACTGTATTTTTTCAGGAAATCAGGCCAATGGCGGGGCCATGTACAATTACGGCTGGGGTGGCATCGCCAGTCCGACCATCACGAATTGCTCATTCTCAGGAAATGGGGGAGGCTTTGGCCAGTCCGGCGCTGTATTCTACAATGAATCCGGGGGCGGCGCTGCCAGCCCAATAGTCACCAATTGCACATTCACCAGTAACTGGACCAATTCCGGTGGAGGGGCAGTAATGCGAAATATTTCAAGTGGAGGGGCAACCAGTCCGATTTTTACCAACTGCATTTTTTCGGGAAATGCCGTTTACAATGGCAACAACGGTGGAGTGATACACAATTCTGTTGCATCAGCTACATCTGGCACAACCGCCCCGAGTTTTACAAACTGCGTGTTTTCCGGAAATTATGTGAATGGCCAAGGAGGTGTCATCCGTAATTTTTCTAAATCGAATGGAACGCTCAACGCCACTTTCGTGAGCTGCAGTTTCTCGGGAAACAAAGCAGATAGCGGCGGCGGGGTTATTTACAATCAAGAATCGGCCACGTTTACCAATTGCATCCTCTGGGGAAATAGCTCGCCTGCAATAGTCAATACTGGAGTTGGGGCGACCACCATTACATTCAGTGACGTAGAAGGTGGGTACGCAGGCACTGGCAACTTAAACCAGAGCCCGTCCTTTGTAAGTCAACCCCCTTTAGGTCCATCTACTAACGGCGATCTTCACCTACAAGCCTGCTCGCCTGCTGCCGACGCAGGAAACGATGCAGCAAATAGCACATTATTTGACCTTGGCGCTAACCCCCGGAAAGTGGATGCCGTTAACGGTGGAACGCAGATAGACATGGGCGCATACGAGTACCAGGGTGACCTTGATGCCGACAACGACGGCTATTCTTATTGCAATGGGACTGATTGCAGTGACACCAATGCCGACATCCACCCCGGCGCAACCGAAACTTGCAGCGGCTTCGACGACGATTGCGATGGCCTGACTAACGACGCCGACCCCAGCATCACTGGGCAATCAACCTGGTACGCTGATGCTGACAACGACACTTACGGCGACCCCAACACCAGCCAACTCGCCTGTAATCAACCATTCGGCTACGTGGGCAATGACGACGATTGCAGCGATACAAACGCCAACGCCTACCCTGGCGCAACTGAAACCTGCAACGGCTTGGACGACGATTGCGACGGCATGACCGACGAGGGCGTTCAAAGCAATTTTTACGCTGACAACGACGGTGACGGCTACGGGGCTGTGTTGTCCGGCTCGGCAACAGGATGTTTAGCCCCCGCGGGCTACGTTGCCAATGATGACGATTGCAACGACGCTTTGACCTCCATCAACCCTGGTGCCCCGGAAGTCTGCAACCTCCTCGACGATGATTGTGACGGAGTCATTGACGACGGTGTGCTGCTTACCTTTTATGCCGATGCCGACGGTGATGGGTTCGGCAACCCTGCCGTCACTACACTCGCTTGCACTGCCCCCGCAGGTTTTGTCTCAGACGACACCGACTGCGACGACGCCAATGCCAGCATAAACCCCTCTGCCACCGAGGCTTGCAATGGCATTGACGACGACTGCGACAACAGCGTGGACGAGGATTTTGATGCGGACGGTGATGGTTTTACCACTTGTCAAAATGATTGCGCCGATGCCGATGCCAGCATAAACCCCTCTGCCACAGAAGTTTACAACGGTCTTGATGACGACTGTGACGGTGAAATAGACGATGGTTTAGACCAAGACGGAGATGGCGTGGAAGATAGCTCAGATAATTGTCCAACTATTGCAAATGCCAACCAAACCGATACCGACTTAGATGGCGAAGGAAATGCTTGTGACGACGACGACGACAATGATAGCGTTTTGGATTTGGACGATAATTGTCCGTTGATTGCAAATGCAAATCAAGCTGATTCTGATGGAGATGCTATCGCCGACGCATGTGGGGATGTGGTCATCACTTCCGTTACTGCGCCTATTAATCCAATCCAATTAATCCAATCTACAGCTGTTAGTGCGGCCTTTACAGATTCTGACGATTCAAATGCCCATACTGCAACATGGAGTTGGGGAGATGGCACAAGCAGTGCTGGAACTGTCAACCAAGCTGCAAATAGCGTCGCTGGCAGTCATACCTATGCTACCCCTGGTGTTTACGCAATTTCCGTAACTGTCATGGATGGAAGCGGAAACGACGCTACCAAAACTGCCGTCAACTACGTCGTCATTTATGACCCTTCCGGAAGTTTTGTCACTGGCGGTGGTTGGATAATTTCCCCTCCAGGTGCTTACCCTGCCAATCCAACTTTAACCGGTCAGGCTAATTTTGGGTTTGTCTCTAAATACACGCCAGGAAATAATATTCCTACCGGCAACACTACCTTCAAGTTCAAAGCTGGTGACTTCAATTTCAAAAGCACGGAGTATGAATGGCTGGTCGTAGCTGGCCCAAATGCCAAGTTCAAAGGCATTGGCAAAGTCAATAATAACGGCAATTATGGCTTCATGGTCACAGGCGTTGATGGCCAAATTAATGGTGGTGGTGGCGCTGACAAGTTTCGGATTAAAATCTGGAACATAGGAAATGGCGGAGTGGTTTATGACAATAAGATGGGGGCACCTGAAACCGGAAATGATGCAACGGTAATTGAAGGTGGCAGCATTACCATTCATAATGGAGGCAACAATATTATCATGCCCAATAATCAAGTAAATGGCAATAGATTAATAGGACATAAAGATGATGTTGAGCCTGATATGGATTTGTTCCCAAATCCAGCCAGTCATACGTTGTCTGTTCGGAGTGAAGCTTATGAAGGCTTACCAGTCACCATTGTCATCATTAACCATCTTGGTCAACCTGTTTCGCAATACGTGTTTGAATCGCTGCCTTGTGAACCTGTGACCTGTGACCTTAATGCCTTGAGTGATGGACTATATTTAATCACACTTTGGACTGATGGATTCAATAGCATCACAAAACGATTTGTAGTGGCCAGATAATAAACTACAGTTAATCCCATGAACCCATCCCTAAAAACCCAAAAGGGACTCGCCGAAAACCCTTCAACAGAGTAGGCATCATTTAAAACCTTATTTTCAAATGAAAAAACTTCTTTTCCCCACTGCATTAATTGGGTTGTTGATTGCCGCTATTTGGTTTACAGCTTGCCAAAAAGATACAATCAACAACGTAACACCCACTCAAACCCACCAGGCTACCGACATTGCCAGCAATGGAACACCCAATGCAGACCTCCCGGTCACTGACCGTGCAAATGGCAATTCAAAGGTATTCCCACCCAACGCCAATATGTATGGGAAATCGTACACCGAGTGGAGCCAAATCTGGATGGAGGAATTCATGCTCTTTGATTGCGACCACAATCCTTGGCTGAACCCAGGTAACGAGTTGTTTTATACAACTGGCCCCGTGTATATGGCAGCAGGGATACAAGCAGTGGGCGGTTCTGCAAACATTACCATCCCACATGGAAAGGCACTTTTGTTTCCGCTCGTGAACTTCATTTATGACTATCCATGCCCCGCAGAATGGGAATTTGAACCAGCGCCCGGCCAGTCCATGGAAGACTTCCTAACGCAATGGACAGAAGAGACTTTGGCCTTGATATCCGGCCTAGCCGTAACTGTTGATGGGGATGCAGTAAGCAATTTGGGCTCCTACAAATTCGTAACCGATTTATTTGAATTTACTGCCCACCCATCTTTGGCAGGGTGCTTCGACCCTTGCGTTGTTGAAGGGCCGCAACCTGGCGTAGCAGGAGGCTATTATGTAATGCTGAAACCACTTTCCATAGGTCAGCATACTGTATATTATCACATGGATAATCCAGGTTGGGGACAAGTGCAGGATGCCACGTTCAATATTACCGTGGAATAAGGATTTTGAGAAGATTCCTTTCAGCTTAGAGGAGACTTTCTACGTAAACTCGTCCTAATAATCCAAACTTGCCCTTCCCGCCGTCATAATGCAGTGGGGAGGGCTTTTTCATGCGCCTACTTTTGCTCAAAGACGGCTACCCTCCGAAAGGTTTTACCTTAGGAATAATCTAAAGCTGCTGATCGCCCATAACAAGGAGCGAGGTTTCCCGCTATCTGATTTGGAGAACAAAATCATCTTCCCCCATGTCATCCAGTTGGAACAGGTGCATGCAAATTGAACATAACCACTTCATCCCACCACCTCATGCTCCAGGCAGTCCACCCGCAGTTCCGAGGCTTGCAGCGGGGTGTTCATCAGTTGGCAGAAATGGCCGCTGCCTTGGATGCGGTAGTGGGCGCAATTATAGCACATGCGCTGCACCGTGATGACGCCTGCCCGGTTCAGGTGCTTGATAATGCCGAGTAGGTGGAGCAGCAGATTGGCCTGGTCGCCTTCGGAAAGCTGCTCGATAGGCGTTTGGATTTCCGATGAAAAATGCGAGGCCCGAAGGGCTAGCGCCTCACCCACAGGTGTGAGGGCGAGGGAAAAACTGCGCTGGTCGGCTGGGTCGGGCATTTTGACCACCAAGCCTTTCGATAAAAGGGTTTTCACGGCATCGCTCACGGTGGCCTTGGTCATGTTGAACTCGGCAGCAAGATGGCCAACCTTCCGCTTATCCCCTTCGGGGTGATGGAGCAAGAAAATCAACAACTGCACCTGCAAGGGGCTAAGTCCCTCTGCCTTGCCTTCGTTCCACAGCAACACCCGGAACGCCTCGGAAATTCGCTCCAGGGCCACCACGATTTTACTGCCCATACTGCCCTGCTGGTGCGCCGTGTCGAATGCCGATTTTTTGCTCATTTCATCATCGCTTTTAGCTCCTCCTCCGTTTTGCCCCTCAAGTCGGCGAAGCGGTACTGGGCATAGTGCCCACGGAGGTGCATCACCAAGTCCCGTCGGGTGGGGTTCGCCGGAAGGGCGGCTGGGATGTCATCCATTTCGAGGATATAGTAGCCCCTTGCCTGTATGGCTGCCTTGACATCGGCTCCAGCGTCCTCAACATGGCAAAAACGACATTCCTCAGTGTCCAACCTGGCGCCCAGCTCGTTTTTGGTGGCGAGGTATTCCTTCCCGTACTGGTGTATGGTTAGGGCATCTTTCAAGGTGGATGGCACGAGGATGTCGAAGTGCATCACGTTGCCGTCCTGTTTTTTCACATAAGTGTCCCAGACTGCTACGCTCATTTTTGTTGCATTTTTTGATGGTGAATCAGATGGTGATTGCCCCATAGCGGACAGTCCGCAAAGGGCGAAGGTAAAGAGGATAAACGTTTTCATATTTTCAATGCCTAAAAAATGGAGCGCCGGGCGGCCTATACAAAAGTAACAACAGGAACCCGGCAACTCCGCTTTTTTCGTTAGTTATTCTTCTTAAAATTCATTTTCCCTGAAGAAAGGCTGGCACCAAAGCAAGGTGGTCAGGGTCACGGCCTTGAACCAAGCGTTGTGCATAGCGTCCACATCGGCGGCATTGTGGCCTTTGTTTCCCAAAAAGCCCTTGATGGTGGCGGTAATCGGGTAAATGAAGGCCACAAGGTACCTGGCATGAATAATAGGCACGGTGTCCACGCCATCGGTTTGGTTCTTCTTGGTGCTGTGGTGGCGGAGGGCAATTTCGTGCTGGTAGTTGAGCCAGTCCTGGTCGTAGGGTCGGTTGCAAAGATCGAGAATCCACTGCCCGAACCTGGCCCGTACGGCACCGAGGTAATCCATGTTTGGCTGGCCTGCTTTTGTGAAATAATGAAGCAGGTGCGCGTTGCCACCCACGTAGCCATACCACAGGTCGAGCACGGCATCGGTCTGGTCGGTGAGCACTTCGCCAGCCATGTGCAGATAGCGGTCATCTTCATCCGACCAAAGCAAAGTCTTTTTGAGCAGAGCGAGGTCGTGCATCGAAACGGGTGAGGTGGCAAGCGAGGCGCTGCCGTAGCCATAACCTTTGATTTGTGCCATGTTGAAATGTTTTTAAATGGTGATTGTGAAACGATGGTGCAAATATAGTTAGGAATCCTTACTTAAAATAGCTGTGAAAAATTATTTTCAATCTTGCCCATTAGAGACATGGTAAAAGGGTAAAATGGAGCATTACTTGCCTCCATCTCCTTTCACATCCCGCCACTCCTTTGGCGTCATCCCATATTCCTGCCGGAATACCCTGCTGAAATATCCTGGGTCGCTGAACCCCATACTGTAGGCTATTTCGGCAATACTCAAATCTGTTTCGACCAAGGACTGGCGGGCCTTTTCCAGTTTCACGATGCGGATGAAATGGTTGGGCGATAGCCCCGTGAGAGCAGTGAGTTTGCGGTGGAGTTGTGAGCGGCTCATGGCCAACAATCTGCCCAGTTCCTCCGTGGAGAATTGCGCATCGTCCAAATGCTGCTCCACGATGGACCTTGTTTTTTGCACAAATGCGTTTTCCCGCGTTTCAGCTTGCCAGGTTTGCTGTGGCTCAGCACTTGATGTAGGTTGCCCAACTGCCAGTGCCAGGTAATGCGATTGCATTTTTTGGCGCATTTCGAGCAGGTTGCGAATGCGCAGCAAAAGTTCCCGTGGCTCGAATGGCTTGGGCAGGTAGGCATCTGCGCCGCAGTCCAGGCCTTCCAGCCTGCTTTCCATATCGGCTTTTGCGGTGAGCAAAATGAAGGGGATGTGGCTCGTCCGTTCATCGTTTTTCAATGTTTTGCATAGCTCGAATCCGCCCATTTCGGGCATCATCACGTCACTGAGGATGAGGTCGGGAATGGTTTCCAAAGCCCGCTCCAAACCTGCCTTCCCATTTGAAGCGACAAGCAAACGGTAATTTCTTTGCAGGCAGGTCTTTAAATAGTCAACTACGTCGGCGTTGTCTTCAATAATTAGCAAGGATGGCGAATGAACGGCATGGGATTGCTGCCCATTCGCATCAGTCTGTGGCAGAACGCTTTGCATGTTGTTTTCACTGCCTCCCAAATGATTGATAACCAAGCCCTTAACTGCCTGGTTGGTCAAAGGAATTTTTAATGTAAAAACAGTTCCTTTTCCTTCTTCACTTCTCGCCTCAATCTGCCCGCCAAGCAATTTGACCAGTTCCCTCGTGAGCGCCAACCCAATGCCCGTGCCTTCGCCGGGGCGTGTATTGGTGCCATTTGCTTGATAAAATGGGTCGAAAATGAACGGCAGTTTATCGGGAGGGATGCCAATGCCAGTGTCCGAGACAATCAAAACAAGGGATGAGGAATGAAGAATGAGGGATGAACCAATGCTGCTTTTCATCGCTTCTTCCGCTTTCCTTATCGCTGCAAAAAGCGTAACCTGCCCACCTTCCAGTGTGAATTTCAGCGCATTGGACAGCAGGTTGGAAACGATTTTCTGGAGCTTGTCGGGGTCATAGTCCATCTCCAGAATGTCCAAGTCGGTTTCAAAACGAAGCTCGATGTTTTTGGCGCTGGCAACGGAGTGGAACGATTCGAGCAGATACCTTAAAAAAGGCAGCACGTCGCCGTTCTGCATGTCCACCGCCATGTTGCCCGACTCCAATTTACGGAGGTCGAGCATCTGGTTGACGAGGCGGAGCAGGTATTGGCTGTTGCGTTTTATCATATCCACCCCAGTGTCAAGACTTTCCGCCGGGTTTTCCCGGATTTCCTCCGCCATGCCATTGATGACCGTCAAAGGAGTACGAAACTCATGGGTGATATTGGTGTAAAGGCGGGTCTTTACGGCGTCAAGTTCTTTGAGGCGCTCGGCTTCCCGGTGCTCCATTTGCAGTTCCATTTTCAGCGCCCAACGCCGTTTCAACTGCTTGTAAACTCCCCCGGCGAGGGCTACTAAAACCCCTGCATAAATAAGGCAAGCCCACCAGGTACGGTACCAAGGCGGCAGTATTACGATTGGAAAATTAAAGGTTGCTTCGTTCCAAATACGTTCATTGTTGGCTGTCGCAATGCGCAACACATATTTCCCTTCCCTGACATTGGAATAACTGGCGTAGCGCCTACCCTCAGCCGGATAGACCCAGTCCGGGTCAATGCCCTCCAGTTTGTACTTGAATCGTATGCTTTGCGGTCGGGAAAAGCCGATGGCAGAAAATTCAAAGGAGAAGAAGTTTTGGAAATAAGGCAAGGTGATTTTTTGGCGGTTAAAAAGCGCAGCGCCCCGTTCCATTTCTTTATCGAAAACGGCAAAGGAACGCAGGTACGGACGTACCAATTCCCCGTTATTTTTCAAACTGTCGGGGTGAAAAATGCCCACACTCAACCCATTTGAGTAGCCTAAAAACATTTCCCCCGAACAGAGTAAAGAATGACTGCTAAAATGAACTGTTTCGATGTCGTCACCCAGGTAGGCAAGCCCGTCGTGGCCGTCGTATCTGCTCAATTCCAGGGTGCGGAGGTCTAATTTCAGCAGCTTTTTTTCACCGTCCATCCAGAGGTTACCGCTCTGGTCTTTTACCAGTCCGTTTGGATTAAAGGGTGGGTTATTCTTTACCTTCAAGGTGCGCTGAATGCCCAGTTCCGGATGGTCGGGGTCGGCTACGCCGATACCCTCTTCTTTACTACCGGCGATGAGCACATTGCCTTCGAGGTCTTCTTCAAAACCCCCTACGTGCTTGAAAACAGTGGTTTTGCCGGGCTGGTAAAAATGATTGATAAACCGGTCGTTACGACTGTCGCAGATACTCATCCCGTCCCGCACGTCAATCCAGATATTGCCCTGTTTGTCCTCAAAAATATCCCCAATGACAAGCGAAGTTCCCTTTTCGTTTTCAGGCAAAAGCTCCTCTTTGAAAACCGTGGACGTGCCTTTTTGCAAATCAAGGCGGAACAGCCCGCCGTCCACGCTGCCAATCCATATGCGCCCCTTTCGGTCTTGCATTGCCACATAGTACCGGACGCCTTTCCCGCCTGGTTGCAGGGGGAATGGAACGAGGGATTTGCCATTGCCTGAGAGGGTGAACAGGGTGCTTTCCTCTACTACCAACAATCTGCCGTCTTGTAGTCGTAGCAGCGACCTGCCACGGAAATCCAGGTTATTGAAAAAACCGGACAGGGGTGGAATGAGCGTCCAGGAGCCGGTTGCCCGGTCGAGCAAGTAAAGCCCCTTTCCACCCGCGATGCTGACGTAAAGTTTATCCTTGCCCGGTGCCTCGATGGCATCCTGTATGGAAAAACCTTCTTTCATGTCCTTATCCAAAGGAAAATGCCGGATCTGAGCGTTGAGTGGGTCGTATAAGCGCACACCACTGCCCGACCTGCCCCAAAGCCGCCCATTGTCGTCCTGAAAAGAAACCCAATACACAGTTTCAGTATCGGGGTCGTTCAGGAGTTCGGACGTAAAGACACCCCGCCCGGCATCAAAAACGCAAAGCCCGTGATTCGTAGTGACCCAAAGCTCCCGCTCCGATTTTTTGACAATTTCATAGACGACGCCATTCCCTTCGGGGAAACGTTGCGTTTCCAGCGTAGCTGTTAGTTTCTGAAAAGAAGCCTTGCCCGGGTCAAAAACCATCAAGTATTTTCCCCAAGTACCCAGATAGAGCTTGCCATCGGGGTGCAGGTACATGCAGTAAATGCTGTTGGCCCGGATATTTGTCTGTTTGTCGCCCAAGTCGGCGTAGTAGCGCTTGAATTCACCGCTTAGCTTATTGAAGCGCAACAGCCCGGAGCTTGTCCCCACCCACAGCAGAGAGTCGTTTTGCAGGTCTTGTGCTATTTGGTCAACGTGATTTACACGCTCCAGCCGTTCCCCAGTGTCGTGCGTGGAAAACGGGTAGGCAAAACAGTCGAAATCGTCAGACCGGGGATTGTAGTGCATAAGTCCTTTCGTGCCGCTGGCTATCCATATCATGCCCTGCCTGTCCTTGAAAATAGCCCTCCCAATTTCATCTTCGGGGATGGAACAAGGGTCGCTGGGGTCATGGAAGTAGGTCTTGAATTTTCCGGTGTGCAAATCAAGCACGTTCAGCCCGTTTTGGGTGCCAATCCACAGGAGGTTGGCAGTTTTTTCATAAAAGAGGCTTTGGATTTGATTGTTTGAAATGGTAGCGGGGTCGTTAGGGTCATGCTTGAAAACCTCGACAACTGTGCCATCGAAGCGGCAAAGCCCGTCATAGGTGCCGAACCACATAAACCCATCTCCGTCCTGCGCCATGCAAAGCACCCGGTTATCGGGGAGCCCTTGTCGGTGCGTGATACGGGTGGGGTTGGAGAAGCCGAAACGGGTTTGGGAAAAGCTTAAAGGCGGGTAAAAAAGCAAGACAAGGGCAAACGTCAGTTTGCGGAAAATGATGAGTGCTTGCAGGGTATTCATGTTCAACGCATTTGGTTTTCAAATCAGGGTTTTCGTTGGGTGCACAGGTCTTGGGCCAAAGTTAGTTTTTTGAATAAAAATGCGCACAAAGAAAAAGCACGGGTGGGGTTGCCCGTGCTTGAAATGCGTTGAGAACAGGTCGGTTAGAAAAGATTAGCTAACCTATGTTTAAATATGCAAAAACCATTTTATGGTATTGCATGAATGATAAAACTTGCAGCAGATGTAGCCTAATGCTGTGTTGACCTAAAACTGCTCTACTGATTTCTGAAACTTTGTATAACATAAAGTACGACAGGCCGCTTTTGGGTCAGGTCCCGAAACCTCTGTAGATTCATTGCATTTTTTCACCGCTTCTTCAAAATTCTTGATTGCATTATCAGCGCACACTAAAAAAATCTGAACATTTCCTTGGGGACAAGCAGTTAGAGCTGCTTCGAACTCTTGAATAGCATTATTCAAACATGCGTCGCATTGAACTAAGCAAGTAGTAAGCGTTTCGGCTTCAATCATAATCTGTTTTTTGATGTTTTGCTTACAACTCGTAATGAGAAGCGCAATTAATAAGACAGTCACAATGATTAATGAATGAATTTTCATGATGGTTGATTTTTAAGGTGAATGAATATTGAGGAATTATGAAAAATAAAATTGCAACCTCATTGACTTCCATTCAACCTTGGTGAGAAAAATTGATATTTTTAAAAATTTTCAATCGAGAACCTACCTATTCCTTGAACCAGTCCACCGAGCTTGGCATGGCAAACTTCTGCTCAAAAAATGCATCAACAAGTTGCAGGAACAAGTCCTTTTTCTCCCACGAAGCACCGTGCGTTGCGCCGGGAATGACGCATAGCTGGGCTTTGGGCAAATGCTGGTAAATCTGAAGCGTATGCGCCAGCGGCACAAAATCACGGTCGCCGGAAACGACGAGGACTTCGGCCCGGATGTTTTGCAGCTCGGAAAATGGAATGTTTGGGTGCTTCCACATCAACCTCGCCATTTTCCGCTCTTTTTCCGTTTTGGCATCTTTGACCTGCCGCTGGACCCAGCGGTAAATCGGCGGCTCGATGCCAGTGGTGTCGGGAACGACATTGGCGGCAAAGGCGACTAATTTTTTCACCTTTTCCGGATAGTTTTTGGCGATAATCAGCCCCAGGATGGCCCCATCGCTGTGCCCCCAGATGAAGGTGGAATCAATGCCCAGTTGGTCAAGCAATGCGGCTACGTCGGAAGCCATCAGCTCGTAGGTCAGTTCGGCGTCCGTATTTCCCGACCTGCCCTGCGCCCTAGAATCCACGAGGATGAGCTTGTAATTTTTTGCCAAAAAATGCGGATAGTGCGGCGCAGCGTTCTCGATGGAACCGCCGTTGCCGTGCAGCACAACCAGGGGCTGCCCATCGCCATAGACTTCGAAGTAGAGCCGGATGCCGTTCACCTCGGCATACCTGCCTGCCTTGTTGTTCATGCCATAATTCGGGACGTTTTTGCCTTCTATGATCAGGCAGCGCCGCCCCTGCGGGGCATTGCCGTTGACGGTTTCAGCACGGAATGCCTCTGCCATGCCATATTTGTTCTCCTCCCAGCGACGGACGCCCTTCACCAGGGAGTTGCCGTTTTCAAAATCCTCCTTGAACACAGTCGCCCAGCCGCCTTTTCCGTCCTCTACTTTGAGTTCCAAATCGTCGTAGTAAAACTTGCCGTTGTACATGCACAAGGCACCGAAGGCAATTTTGTAAGCGCCCGAATCAATCTTGCCCTCAATCGTAAAGGGCGACCACTCCCGGCTGCGGATGGGCCGGTTTAACATATTGTCGAAGAAAAAATAATGGTAGGCACTCGTATCGTCCACCCTTGCCCAAAGCCGGGCGGCTGCGCTGTCGTCCTCCACTTCGGCCCTTACGAAGGCGCTCAGACAAAACTTTCGGCCTTCGTACCCGGCGGTTTTAAAGGATTGGGAGTAGGAGACCCAGTTTCCCTGTGCGATGGCTGTAAAACTGAAAAGGAGGGAAATGAAGAAAATGAGTTTACTTTTCATGACTGAGATGTTTATAAAATGAACAAGGATGGGTTTGTCAAATCTTCACCAGCCTCGCCACCGCCATGGCTTTTTCATTAAACACCTTTACGACGTAACTCCCGGTGCTCAAGTCCGTCACGCCTACAGATACGGTAGCACCTCCGTCCTGCATTTCAAAAGCCCTCACAAGCCTGCCATTCAGGTCGAAGATTTCCACCAGGAAAGCCGCTCCCTGCATTGCATTCACTTTTAGTTGCACCTCGTTCGAGACGGGATTAGGCGAAAGCAACACCTCGAAAGACGACGCCTCCACTTCGTTCGTACCGGAAATAAAAGGCGGTGTGAACACCGGACGAATCATGTAGGAAGGCCCATAAGGTTCGCTCCAACCAGTGAATTCTTGCGTCCAGTCATTTGCTCCATAGCAAGGAGCGAGGTACCAGGCTGACTGGTCGGCAGCGTCTGAATCCATCCCCATACCTATGGAGCCTGTCGAATCTGGGCGGTTGATTACGAACAGGTATTGCCCTGATGGCAGGTAGTAGTTTTTATGGAAGGCATGGTAAAAATTTGAAACGGGGAAGCTCAATTCGCTGACCGTATCGGTCGTCAGTAGCAGCTCGCCCGGCGCTCCATTTTCCATGGAATAAACCTGCATAAAGACCGCCGCATTCTCCGCACGCATCCTAACGGAAAAGCCTTTAAGCGTATCGCCAACGGGCATATCAAAAACGACCCCGTAAGCGCCGATGCAGTTAGGACTACTAAAATCCACATCGTTAAAAGTGTAGGCAAGCCCGTCGTCATTGGAATAAAGGCTGTCACTCACGCTAAAACTTTTTGATGCTTTATGAAATACCCCCATTCCGGCCATTTCATAAATAAAGGTGGCTTCATACTCGCCCGATGCGTTGGGAGTGAAGGCGGTACTGATTTCGAGGGTCTCTACCATACTGGCAGGCAGTGAAGCAGTGGAGGATGCCTGCTCAAATACCTTAATCCCGTCTTTCCGAATTGTGAGGGTCAACCAGACATTTTCGACCAAATCTTCGCTATGGTTAAAAGCTGTACCGTAAAAGTTGATAGGCTGTACTTGGGTCAATGGCGTAATGGTGTAATCGTTCGTCATAACGGATTCCAGAATGGAGAGTGGGGGTGGTTGGTTTCCAAGTTGTACCTCCCGCACCATGTCATCGCTCCAGGAAGTGACGAGCAGGTTGCCATCCGGTTTGCAAAGGATTCCCCGAAGCCTGCCAAATTGCGCCACAGCACCAGCGCCATCCACGGGTTCATCCTCTACGGCATATCCACGCTGACAATCATCACCGGCCAACGTGGTTACGTTGCCCTGTAAGTCCAATTTCCGAACCCGTCGGTTGGTGCCATCTGCGATGTAAATATTGCCAAGAGCATCGGTCGTAAGGTCTTCAGCGAATGAAAAACCGGCTGCGCTCCCTTGCCCGTCCGTACAGCCCGAACCACCAGCCAGCACACTTACAACGCCCTCTGTTGAAAGTTTTTTCACACGCCCGGAAGAGAATTCAATCCAGTAAACATTACCTGCCGCATCGGCATGAACGTTCCAGGCAAAATCGCCCCCTGGAATCGTATAAAGTGTGGAGACCGTGCCTTCCGGCGTAATTTGTCGAAGTGCGTTGTCCATCGCATACAGATTGCCGGAACCGTCTATGGCAATCCCGTTTATCCAGCCAAATGTTGCATGCAAGGCGCTGCCATCCATGTTCCCTACATGTCCCGGAATGCCTGCATAGAGGGAAACCATGCCATCCGGTGTGATTTTGCGGATGACAGAATTGCTTGCATCCGCCACAAATAGATTACCCTCCGAATCCGCTACGACATCTTGCGGGCGTCTGAATTGTGCATCCTGTGCCTCGCCATCAGCATATCCGCCAATGCCGGAACCTGCAAAATCGCTAACTGTGCCATTGGGCGCTATTTTGCGGATGCGATGGTTGTAGTCGTCAGCTACATAAATATTGCCTTGCCGGTCCATGCACATTCCCTTGGGATTGGCGAAGCGGGAATTCAAGCCTGCGCCATTGGCATGACCCTCCATGCCGGAACCTGCGAAGGTCTTTACGTTGATAAGCGAAGGGTCGAAGGCAAGGTTGTCGCCAGCCCATTTGAACACGGCAGGAGAAGTACCCGCCATATTGGTGCCGCCCGCCCAGCCAACAGCGGGGGATGCGAACTGGACACAGTCTAATTTTTGGTCTGTGAGGGTGGTCCAATGGTTTCCGTTGTCGCGGGAGATGGCATAACTTCCCGTCCAGTGGTCGCTGACAATGATATAGGCGCCATCCGAACCCGGCACATGAGCAAGCCCGCCGATATAGGGGGAGGCAGGCACCGGGCTTTCCGTCCAGGTTTTGCCGCCGTCGGTCGTCCGCACGATTTTATTTGGAACGAGAGTTACGTCGTTGTCCCAAATGGAAGCGGCAATGCCGTTCAAGTTGTCTTTGAAAGCGATAGTGTGAAAAGTCCGGTTCGGCAACCCCGTTTCGAAAGCCTCCCAGTTTACGCCCTCATCGGTCGAGCGGAAAATCCTGCCGAGGCTCGTGCCGAACCAGGCAGTGTCGCCCCTTACCGCAAAATGCCCGTTACCGGAATATACCCAAATCCGCTCGCCCTGCTCGACGGGCGCATTGGCAACCTGCCAGGTAGCGCCGCCGTCCTGGGTGTAAAAACAGCCAACGTGCCAATAGGAGCCAGTGTTTGTTTCGCCATAAATGAAACCTTCGTTCGCATTGAAAAAATGTGTGGCGACGCCTGCGAAAACGGGGTTTGGTGCGGGCAGGTTCAGCGGCGTCCAGGTATCGCCGCCGTCGGTCGTGTGCAAGATTTCCGTTACCTGCTGGTCGGGCATGCGGATGCGGGTCGCCCAGGCCGTGTTTTCATCGAGCGCAAAAATATGAGCGGGGTAAGCGTTGAAGGCAGATTCTTCCATCGTGCCGAGCGTCCAAGTAGCGCCGCCGTCTTTCGTTTTCACGAACTGGTTTGAAGTGAATGTGTTGCCCGACATCAAAGCGCCCCAAGCGACAGTTTCACTGACCGGGGCTACACTGATAATAAGATGATTGGGAACACTGCCTGGCGAGTAGGCTGACCATTGGGCAAAAAGGGGTGTAAAAATGGAAAGGGAAAATCCCAATGTAAGGAGTAATGCTGTTTTCATAATTCCTGATTTTGAAGTGAATAAATATGGTTTCAACACATCAAAAATGGGGGAACGAGGGCAGGAAACACTGGGAGGAATTGCCCAAAAAACAGGACAATTGTCGCATTTGAGAAATTTTGGAAAACAGCGGAGGCGGGGTTGTCATTGGCATAGACTCAAGGAAATGAGTAGACTTGGAGTAACCATTTCTCACGTAGTCCCAAACTCCATAACCAAGCCCAAATACACCAATAGCACCACGCCCACCAAGGCTAACCAAGCCCGGTGCGCCGACCTCATCTCCATAAACTGCCAGACGACGAGGAGTACCTTCACGCAGGCAGCAATTGCCAAGGTAAGTGCTAAAACGAACCCTGCGGTTTTACCAGAAGCCATCAGGCCGGAAGACGCCGTGAGCAGCACAAGCAGGGCTAAGGCAAAGACGTTGTGTTTCGAAGAATCTTTCATTTCATCAAGTATAGAACCGGGAAAAGCAGCAGCCAGATGAGGTCGCAGAGGTGCCAAAACGACGCCCCGGTTTCCACGTCTTCGTGGTTGTTTTGGTGGTAAACGCCTTGACGGGTTTTACGGGCCAACACCACCAAAATCACGCAGCCCACCAGCACATGCACGAAGTGGAAGCCCGTCAGCAGCCAGTAAAAAGTAAAGAAAGTATTGTAGCTCAAGTCGAAACCGTTCGACAGTTTCCCGGCGTATTCCGTGCCTTTTATGGCCAAAAAAATCAGCCCCAATGCCAGTGCAGCGAGTATCCGGCGGTGGCTGTCCGTCGTTTTCCTCAGCTTCAAAAGGCGCACGGCTTCTGCCATGAAAAAACCGCTGGTGAGCAGGACGAGGGTGTTCACCAAGCCCGTGCTGGTACTGAGGTTTTGTTGCGCAGCAACGAACAAACCGGGATCGAGGCTGCGCTGCCAGGCGAACGCCCCAATGCCCGCCGTGAAGGTCACCAATTCTAAGAGGATGATTATCCAGATGAGGATGCCGCCGGGTGGGTAGAAGAAATTTTTGTGGTCAACCTGCTCCATTTTCATTGCTCGTTTATCCGGCGGTAAAGCATTGCCAGCGCCTGCACCAACTGGTCGGGGTGAGAGAGGATATTGTAGTGGTTCTGCCCAAACATCTGCGGCAAGTAGTACCTCGCCATGCTTTCCACGGCCACGGCGTAGGTGCTGATGTGGCGCTCGTGTAGTTCCCGCAGCGCCTGCCGCACATCGGCGATGCCGTACTGGCCCTCGTAGCGGTCGTAGTCGTTGGGCTTGCCGTCGGAGAGCAACACGACCCATTTTCGGGTGGCGGGGTGTGCCTCAATCAGCACCTTCGAGTGGCGCAGCGCCGGACCGATGCGGGTATAGCCTTGTGGCTCCACGCTGCCGAGGCGCTGCTTGCCCTTCGTCCAGTCCTCGCCGAAGTCTTTCAGGGTATGGAAGGTGCAGCGGTTGCGGGTTTGGGAGCAGAAGCCGCCCACGGCGAAGTCCACGCCGTACTCGTTCAGCGCCTCCCCGAAGAGGATGACGGCCTGTTTTTCCACGTCGAGCACCCGGTTGCCGTCGGCATAGCTGTCGGTGGAGAGGCTGAGGTCGAGCAGGAAGAGCAGGGCAATATTGGGGTCTTTTTTGCGGGTGGTGTTATAGATATTTTCGGAAGGTGTATGCCCGCTTCGCAGGTCGGCGAACCAGTCCACGAGGGCGTCCATGTCAATGTTCTCTCCATCGGGCATGCGCCTCACCATGCGCCGCTGCTGGTGGATTTGGGCAAATTTCCGGCGCAACCCGTTTAGCGTTTTCTTATTTTCGGAAAGACATTTTTGGGCGTAGGTGAGGTCGCCGCCCTTTATTTTGCTCAAAAAAACCTTGCAGTAATCGGGCTTGTACTGCTTTTTTGCCAAGTCCCATTCGGGATAGCTGACGCAGGTCGTGCCAGTGTCGGCATCCTCGCTTTCGGCGATTTTCACCGAGCCACGGAACTCCGCCCGATAGACCGAGTGCGCCTGTTCGTCGGTGCGGACAAGGTGCTTGAGGTTGAGTTCGTTGAGCGCCTCGGCATGTTCGGCCAGTTCATCGTCGCCGTCGAAGCCCCGCCAGATTCCGCTGAACTCTTCGGCGGTCTCCACCTTCTCGAAATTGTGGGTGAGCATGTAATCGTCCTGCGCTTTTTTGTCCACGGCGATGACCTCCACCTCCTCCACAGGCTTCGAGGCTATCTCAGTGGTAGGGCTGTGCGGGTTCGTGCCCCCTGCTTCGCTGTCGGGATTGGCAGTAGCGGGCGGGGCTAAAGTACCCTCGTTCACCATGTATTTCCCATAGAGCCAAAAAGTCTCCGGGCGGCTTTTCGGGTCGCCGTTTTGTGATTCAAAATGGGGTTTTACTTCGTTAAAAAACAGCGCCACTGCGGGGAACTCTTCTTGTATGATTTGTAGGACACGGGGCGAAACCCCCTCAGCCAGTCCTCGTGCGACTTCAAGGCTTTGCGCTTCAGCTTTGGTGTTCCAGTTTAGGTTTTCCCGGCTTTGTATGCTCAGATAGACCACCCTGTATAAATAGAAAAACAGGTTCTGCTCCGGGCTGGGCAGTTTTGAAAAACTGATTGGCAGGTAAAACGCCTCATCCTTCCAGCCACCTTCTTTTTCGGCAGGCAGGATGTCCATATTGCGCCCCGTCAGCGCACGGGCAAGCAGCGTCAGGCGGGGGCTGATTGCTTCGAGCCTTACCGCACGGGCTAGCTCCTCCTTGCCGTTGCTGGTCTTCCATTTATCATAGAAGCCGAGGAATTTTTTGAAAATTATCTGGTCGAGTTCCAAAACAGTTTAACATTATTTGATTAGTGCTGCTAGAATGTCGTGGTGATAGGTTCTGACTCTTCCAAACCTTTCATCATGCGCAGTTCCAGTGGGTATTCCTTGATGCCGACTCAGTGTGACCGCTGCTTTCCCCCATTCTTGTGCTTTGTGCAAAGGGCAAGGAATCTTGTGTAGGATACAGTAGCCTGCTATGGTGTAATAACCGTCATCGGTGCTTTTGATTTTGGCTTCAATGCTTTGTATTTTTTCACCTAACTGACCTATTTCGTCTTTGAGCTCTTTATTGAGCAATTCTTGTTTTTCCCAAAGTTGCACCTGCATTTTAAATAGTTCAACCAAGGAACCTGGTGCAGTTTCTATTCTTCGAAGATTGATAGCATAGCCGTCCAGCAGATATTGCCTCAATACACCTGACGCCCATTGGCGAAACTCTACACCCCGTTTTGATTTTACTCGGTAGCCAACAGAAATTGTGACATCTAAGTTAAAGTATTCTATTTCCCTGACTACCTCCCTCCCACCTTCAACTTGAACTGTTGCAAATTTTGCAACAGTTGTCATTCTATCCAATTCACCTTCTTCGAAGATGTTCCTTATATGCCTCGATAGGACTGATTTGTCCCGTTGAAACAGTGCTGTTAATTCCATTAGGGACAACCAGACTGTATCGAAGTCGGTGGTGACTTGGAGTTGAATTTGACCATCTTCGCTTTCAAATGAAATGACCTCGGTTGTGTGCTTGTCCATAAGTAGTGCATTTTGAACTACCGATCCAAGCCCTTGAGAAAGTGGTGGTTCGGCAATCTGGATGTATTTATTTGATGCTAAAGTAAGTAGAAATTGGAAATTAATCGAAATTCGGAAATTAAGAAAATGCATTGAAAATCAATGCATTGAACTTTAATTTCCTAATTTCTAATATCAACTAATTTCAATGAAGTACTTAGTATTCCTATATCATCAAATCCGCCAAATCCTTGAGCGCCGCCAATGTTTCATCGTCGTCGGTGAGGGGTTGAATCATGCCTACTTCAACGGAGAGCCGCTTGGGCAAACCGCTGTGGATGAGCTTGGCGGCGTCCACCACAAGGCGGGTCGAGACGGTTTCCATGAGGCCCAGTTCGTTCAGGTTGCGGATTTTGTTGGCGATGCCAACGAGCCGCTTTGCGTCGGCCTGCTCGATGCCCGATTCGCTTTCCACGATTTCCCGCTCTAGTTTTTCATCAGGGTATTTGAAGGCAAGCGAGACGAAGCGCTGCCGGGTGGAGGGTTTCAGTTCCTTGAAGCCCCGCTGGTAGCCGGGGTTGTAGGAAGCCACGAGCATGAACGAGTTTGCGGCGGGCACTTCCTCCGGCACCTTGTCGAGGAAGAGGTGGCGGCGGTGGTCAGTCAGGGAGTGGATGGCGACTATCACGTCGGGGCGGGCCTCAGCTATTTCATCCAAATAGATGATGCTGCCGTTGCGCACGGCGGTGGTCAGTGGCCCGTCCTGCCAGATGGTCTCGGCACCTTTGAGGATGTAGCGCCCGGTGAGGTCAATCGCCGAGGTTTCCTCGTGACAGGCTACCGTTATGAGTGGCACGTCAAGTCGGTGTGCCATGTGCTCCACGAAACGGGTCTTGCCAGTGCCAGTGGGGCCTTTCAGCAGCACGGCCAGCTTGTTTTCGTAGCAATGGGTGAAGACCTCGATTTCTTTGCCGATGGGGCGGTAGTATGGTTGGTGTTGGATATGCATTTGGAATAGAATAAAATGGCTTTCCGAATTAGGTTTGTCGGCCATTTAAAGTTTGTGGGTGGTTTTTGATTTCAGATATATGATATAAGATATAAGATTTCAGATTTGGATTGTTCGATTGCTGATTTTGCAGGCATTGCTAAATCAGCAATCTATAAATCATTAATTAAATTCCTGAAATCTTATATCATAAATCTGAAATCAAATTTACTACATTCAGCAGCTTTAAGATGACACCTTTTTTCCTTTTATAACCGAATGAAAATTAAGAACCTGAATCAGGGAAAAAGATGTCACCTTATGCTATTAATTAAAATAAAAGCAAAAAGGGCAAGGCACCTGCGCAAATTATTGACAACTCATCACTACGAAAAAAACCAACGATGTGGGATGCCCTGCCCTTTTTGCTTGAAATTATGCCCTCTCCAGCGCCTCGTCCGTCGGCCTGCCATACTTGAAGAAATTGACCACGAACATGACGATGCCCACGGTGAACAGCGTGGCTGCACCAATGAGCACGAGGAAGTGAACCTCCATTGCTTGTTGGGCATCAACGAAGTCCATGCCCACTTTTCGTTCGAGGTAAACCTGCGTGACACCTGCTGCTGCAAAAGCGGTAGTCATGCCAATCATGCCGATATTGGAGAGCCAGAAGGCGTAGTTGGCACCGGGGGCAGTGTACAGCTTCCGGCCTGTCATCAATGGGGTGGCATAGGTAATGATGCCCAGTACCAGCATCCCATAGGCGCCCCAGAAGGCCAAGTGCCCGTGCATGGCAGTTACGAAAGTGCCATGTGTCCAGAGATTAACGGCGGGCAAAGTGTGCGCCACGCCAAGCAAGCCAGCACCCACGAAGGAAAGGATGGCCGTGCCGAGCGTCCAGTTAAGCGCCATTTGGTTGGGGTGGCGCTTCTCTCCCTTGCGGTACATGGCAAGGGCGAACAGGGCCATGCCAAGGAATGCCAGTGGCTCCAATGCCGAGAAAATGCCGCCAATCATCAGCCAATATTTTGGCGTGCCGATGTAGTAGTAGTGGTGACCCGTGCCGAGCACCCCGGAAATAAAGGTCAGCCCCACGATGACGTATAGCCATTTTTCGATGACCTCCCGGTCAACACCCGTCAATTTGATGAGCAAATAAGCGAGGATACCGCCCATGATGAGTTCCCAAACGCCCTCCACCCAGAGGTGAACGACCCACCAACGGAAAAACGAATCCATCGTTTGGTTGTCGAACCAAATCATGCCGGGGAGGTACAGCAATGCTGCGAACAACAAACCCATCGTGAGCACGAGAGAAGTGGTGGTGCGCTTCTTACCTTTCCAAAGCGTCATGATGATGATGTAAAGGAACAACAGCACATTGACCACCACGAGGTAGTCCAGCGGGCGGGGTATTTCAAGGAACTTGCGGCCTTCCCACCAGTTCAGGTGAAAGCCTATCACCGCCACGACGCCCACAATGGCGAGGCTCCAGAACTGCAATTTTACCAAAGGCACGGAAATCAGTTCGTGCTCGGCCTCGTCAGGGATGATGAAATAGGCTGCACCCATGAAGCCGCTCAGTATCCAGACCACCAAGAGGTTCTTGTGGGTAGCGGTGGCGGCATTGAATGGGATGAGGTCGTGCAGCACATCGTAGCCGAGGTGGGCGAAAGCCATGACAAAGCCGTAGGCAATTTGCAAAAGCAGCAGGACGCCACTGAGGGCAAAGAACCACCAGGCAACTTGTTGAGATTTATATTTCATTTTGAATTGATTTTTAGAACGATGGACGATGGACGGCAAACGGTGGACGGTGCCTGTCCTATCGTCAAGGAATTGAATTAAACAGTGCCAATCACTTGGTAGGAACGGGCACTTTGCTTTGCAGGTCGGGCTTGGGCGGGAACCCGTTCAGATCCATTTCCCCTATCCATTTCAAAAAAGCGATGACGTCCGCAGCATCCTGGTCGGACATGGCGTAGGCGACCATCTTGCGGCCCCTCGGCGCCCAAGGCTCCTTGACCGTCAATACGGTCTTGATGTATGCCTCGCCCTTTCGCTCATAAGACTTGGTAAGCTCAGGCCCGTAGTAGGCACCTTCGCCGAGGATAGTGTGGCAGCCCATACAATTGTTTTTGTCAAAAATGTGCTTGCCCCTAATCACTGACTCCGTAAGGTTTTGCTCGTTGGTTTGCTTGGGAACTTCCCTTGCCAACGTGTGCCAAGAAAGTCCCAGAAAGATGAAGAAGAACACCACCGTGCCCCCCAGGAAAAAAGTCCTCGCTTGATTTTTCGATAACATGACTTGAAGTGGTTGGTGAAAAAATGCGGTTGAAGAAAAAAGGATGCTTTTATCCTTTTTGCAAAGAGAGGACTTGGGCTTACCCTATTAGATGATTATTGTCACTGTGTTAGGTGATTTCTGTCAAGGAAGGAATGGGTTGTGTTTCAACGGACATTTACCAAGTGTTTGGGCGACTTCTTTACGTTATCAAACCCCACGAGATTTCAACCTCCTATTATCCCATGTATAACTGCTGTATAGTAGGATGAGCTGATAAAAATCAAACCTAAAAGAGCTGTAGGGTTTATCAGCGGTGCAGCTCCCAATAAACCCTATACTTATGTGTTTCAGGCAGCCTTAGACGGCCCGAAACACACAAGTTATTCACTTATCGTTATTAAGCTTCTCGATGCACGCTGAATAGGATTATCGCATGGCTTAGGTGTGAATGAGGCCACCTTTTTTCCAATTTTTGGCCACTAAAACACCCCTAAGATTATTTTGAAATAAATCATAATTGGCATTGATCGCTCTCATCAAATATTTGTTCTTATTCCTTGAAAATTGCAGCATAATCATCTATCATGAAGAAGAATGGGCGTAAGAAATTTTAAACCCTACCTGTCATGAAGAATTCGGTGCTGAGTTCCATTTTTCTTATTGCAACCTTTGTTGCATTACTCTCGACAATTACGATCATTCCCTGTCAGGCACAATGGATGGAATTGGAAAACATGCCCACCGTCGCAGGGGCTATTGATCCCGTCGTATTCGACGGGAAAGTGTATGTGTTCGGAGGGAAATTGGACGAAATCAACTCCTCTGACACTGTTTGGGTCTTCGACCCTGAAGCGGGGTGGGCTTTCGGCGGTAAAATGCCGGACTCACTCGAAGCCATCGTCACCGAAGAATGGAACGGGAAAATTTACCTCTTCGGCGGGCATAGCCACCCCGACTTCATCTTTCGGAAGGAAGTGATGACCTACGACCCTGCCATCTGGGTATTCGACACAGTGGGGCTGATGCCAACCGCAAAAGCATGGTTCGCATCGGTTGTTTTTGATACAAAAATCTACCTCATGGGCGGCAACGACGATTTTGGCGAAACCAAGGCTGTTGACATTTTCGACCCTGCTAACGGCAGTTGGACGGTCGGGCCTTCTTTGCCAACGGCAAAGGGTGCCCTATTAGCTGATACGTTAGGTGGTAAAATTTACGTAACGGGCGGTGGAGTGGCTGGTGTCGCATTCAATACCGTTGAAATATACGACCCCAACGCCGGCTGGCAAACCAGCCCCGCCTTGCTGAACCAATCGAGGGGTTTTCATGCCTGCAAAACCGTTGATGGGAAGTTGTTCGTCATGGGCGGCACCGTCAGTTTTTCCGAAACATTCATAAACGATGTAGAATACTTTGACCCAAGCCTCGGAGAATGGGTCGAGTTCGATGCCCTGAACTACGCCCGGCGGGAGTTGGGCGCTGCAGTACTCGGTGGTGACCTCTATGTTTTCGGTGGAGGTATTGGCCCGTTCGGGAATGCCACTTTTCTTGACAAGGTAGAGAAATACCAGGTAGTGAATGCCAGCCATGAAGCCAGCCTGTTTTTCGATAATAAACTACGCAGTTTTCCCAATCCTTTTTCCGGCCAAACGACCATTGCCTACCAACTTGCTCAGGCAAGCAGCGTGAAATTGTCTATTTATGACGCCTACAACCGCTTGATTCGCACACTGTCTAGCGAAAGGCAGGTGGCGGGAGAACATACAGTGATATTCAACGGTAGCGATTTACCCAAGGGCGTTTATTTAGTTGTACTCGAATTGGGAGGCAGCCAAAGGTTTAACACCCGAATGGTGATACAGTAAGTAACCCTTATTGGCATCCTGCTTCTATTTGCCGATAAGGCAATATTTAATCCCGCTAGATGAACGCAGTGCGGAAGCGAAATAAAAAGTTGGAAGCGCCTTATACGAATCCACCTAAGTATTGCGCCAACCTCAATATGTTTCAAAATGAAAATCTTATCAAAATATAGATTCCTCTTTCCCATTGCTCAGAAAAGGCCATAAACGGTTGAATTATTTTCTGAGTGGTGCAAACCTTTAAATCGCAATAATCATGAAATCGCTATTTTATTTTAATGGGATAGTGTTGACCATGCTATTAATAGGTTTGGGAGTAGCAATACCCTCGACCAACAACATGGCGCAACCTGGAGAATGGACTACGCTTGAACCGATGGTTCATGCAAGGTCTTATTTTGCCGCAGCTGCATGGGATGAAAAGATTTTTGTTTTCGGTGGTGTCATAAACCCTGATTTGAGCAGGGACGATGTCGAAATGTACGATATCAATCTCGGAACATGGGTGCCGAGGAAAAAAATGCCAGGAAAGCTGTGCAGTATGACGGCAGTTACTTTGGGCGATAAGATTTACCTTATAGGTGGGTCAACGGCACTCAGTACTCCTGCATTGAGCAGCGTCTATGAGTACGACCCGGTGCTGGATACATTTATTGCTAAAACTTCTTTACCAGTGCCGAAAGCGGCCCATTCGTCCGTTGTATTGGGCAATGATATCTATGTAATCGGTGGAAGTGCTGCTGCCTTAGGCCAAATATTCAATACGGTGGAAAAATACAACCCATCAAACGGTGCAGGATGGGTTGCCGTGGCTCCTTTGAATACCCCAACAACACTTTTGACCGCTGAATCATGGGATGGGAAAATATATGTGGTTGGAGGGGCATTCGACAATACGCTCGAAGGATTGTCCACCATTGAAGTGTTTGACCCGGCTTACCCAGAAAGTTGGACATATTTGAATGCCTATCTGCAACAAGGCAGGGCCAGGCATGGTGGTGGTGTGATTGATGGTAATCTCTATGTCATGGGGGGTGCCGTAGGAGCCACTGATTTGCTGAGCGTAGAAAGAATTAACATCCCTCAAGGAGCCGAAGGATGGGTCTATGATGCTGATATGCTTCCGGCAAGACGGGCATTCGTTGCCGTTGAAGCGGGTGGGAAAATATATGTCGCAGGAGGAATAAGTGGAACCACAGGGCTAAGCAGTTTCGAATGTTTCAACCCGAAGCCTAGCGCTGTAAGCGACAGGAAAGGAACAGGTAAGGAGACATTGCTCCAAAATTTCCCCAATCCTTTTTCCGGCCAAACGACCATTTCTTACCAACTCGACCGCATAGCTGATGTGCAGCTTTCTATTTATGACCTTTACAACCGCCCAGTAAAGACGCTTATAAATGAAAGGCAGATGCCGGGAGAACACACGGTTGTTTTCAATGGAAACGACCTGTCCAAAGGGGTTTACCACTGTAGGTTGCATGTGAACGGGGCAGGGGAGTCGTGGATTAAAATGGTGGCACAATAGCCAACCAGAAATTGAAGTACGGGTAAAGCGATTTGGCGACCACATTCGAGCGATAGTTTTCAATCAAGAAAAACATGGCCGAATCCATCAAGCAATACCATACAATTGGCTGTTGTGGCATAGACTGCGGGCTTTGCCCAAGGTACCACACCAAGGGCGACTCGGCTTGTCCGGGTTGTGGTGGATCGGATTTTAATTTAAAGCACCCGTCCTGTGGGTTTTTGACCTGTTGCGCCATAAAACATGGCTTGGAAGTTTGCGCTGAGTGCGAGGAGTTCCCTTGCAAACGGTTTGACAGTGAGCGGCAGGGTTACGATTCTTTTGTGACCCACCAACAGGTTTTCCCCAATCAAGCAGCCATCAAAAGGGAAGGGCTTTGCTGTTTTCTGGAAAAACAGCACCAACGCATTGGGATACTAAAACACTATTTGGAACAGTATGGGGATGGCCGATCCAAGGGCTTCTTCTGCCTTGTCACTGCCCTGTTGCCTGTTGAGCTTTTGATAAAAGCGGAAAGCGAAGTTGGGAAAACTGCCCATACAGCTGATATCAAATCACGCTGCAAAGCCCTTCGAACCAAGCTCGAAGCTGAGACAGTTAAATTGGGGATTGAATTGAAGTTAAGGACGAAAGCTTAGTTGCTGACTTTTTTGGCGGGCCGCTTGTATTTGCAGCAACTGTGGAGGTTTTCATAGACCTTGTCATCGGCCTTCACGAGGTCAGTGTCGTGGCCAGCAGCAGCTACGTTCTTGTGGAGTTGGTCGAGCGATACGACCTCCGGGTTGAACTTGACCGTGGCCTCTTCGGTCTTTTCGTCCCAATAGGCGTACTTCACGCCTTTGACCACCAACGCTTTTTCGATGCGCTCCTTGCACATCGAGCAGTTGCCATAGACCTTGAATTTTTCAGTGACATTGCCGCTGTCAATTTTGAAGGACAATGAAAATGCGGCTATGGTGAGTATGGAAAAGAATAAAGCTTTCATTTAAATTAATTGTTGAAAATTGCTGGAATTGTTGTGATTGTTGCAAGAGGCTGAAAATCAGTTGGTTATTCAGCTATTTTTCAGCGAAATAGCCTAAACTAATTTCATTGAGTTGCTAAAGAATTTTACTGCAAAGTAAAGGCTTTTTTTGACGGGTTAGTTGGTAGCGACTGGTTAAGGAGTTGTGAAAGTTTTGCTTCGCAAAGCGGGCTTTTTTACGCAGAGGGTCGCTGATTTTTTATGATTGGTTATGTTTTGGGTTTTGCTTCGCAAAGCGGGCTTTTTGACGCAGAGGGCCGCTGATTTTTTATGATTGGTTATGTATTGGGTTTTGCTTCGCAAAATGGGCTTCTGCGTCAAAAAACAACAAAATCAGCTTCAGAAAACCCACATTACCACCGTCACCGCAAACAGCGCAATCAACAGAATCGAAATCAAGTCCAACCAAAAGCCAGAACGCACCATGTCCACTACTTTCAGGTGGCCACTGCCGAAAACGATAGCATTGGGTGGCGTTGCCATCGGCAACATAAAACCACAACTGGCAGCCAAGGTCATTGGTACAGCGAGCAGCATCGGCTCCACGCCGGTGCCTTTGGCAATGCCTACCACCACGGGCAGGAACACCATGACCAAGGCCACATTCGACATGGCCTCGGAGAGCAGCACCGTCGCCGCCGTCAGCAGTAGCACGAACACAAAAGGGCTGGTCGTGCTACCTTTGAAAGCATTGCCAACAATATCTATGAGGCCCGTGGATTTTAGCGAATCCGCCAAGGCAATGCCGCCGCCAAACAGCAGCAGGATGCCCCAAGGCAACTTTTTGGTGCTGTCCCAATCGAGCAGGAAATCGCCTTGCCCGTTGGGTATCAAAAAAAGGGCAATACCTGCCGAAACAGCCACCATTTCATCTGTGTACAAGGTCGTGCCGTTTACCTTCGGCAAAAAACTGGTAGAAACCCAAAAGGCCACCGTCGCCATGAAAAGCCAAAAAACCCGACGCTCTGCCTTGGAGGGCTTGCCCATTTGCGCCAGTTCTGACTGTATCAGTTCCCTTGCCCCATCGAACCTCCCCAGCCCGTTCCTGAACAGGATTTTCACATTGAGCAGGTAGATGAAAACCAGCAGTAGCAGCATCAACGGCGTGCCGACCAGCATCCAGTCAAAGAATTTGACGTCGTATCCTTGACCCACCATCTGGCTCTTGAAGACGGCATTCGGCGGTGTGCCGATGAGGGTGGCCATGCCGCCAATGCTTGCGGCATAGGCAATGCCCAACATGATGGCTTTTGCGAAATTGTCCATGCCTGCCGACTTTCCTCCCTTCGTATCACGCAGCAGCCCAATTACCGACAGGGCGATGGGCAGCATCATGATGCAGGTGGCTGTATTGCTTATCCACATGCTCATCAGGGCAGTGGAAACCATGAACCCCAATACGATTCCATCCGCATTGGTGCCGGTCAGGTAAACGATGGTGAGCGCAATCCGACGGTGAAGGTTGCAGCGCTCCATGGCCAATGCCAACAGAAAGCCGCCGAGGAACAAGAACACCACAGGTTCTCCATAAGCCGGGGCAACTTCCTTGGTGGTAGCAACGCCAAGTAATGGTAGTAGCACCAGCGGGGCCAGTGCGGTGACGGGCAGGGGTAGCGCCTCCGTGACCCACCAGCCAAGCAACAAAACCGCCATGGCGAGTACCCGCCAAGCCGCTGGTTCCAGCCCAAATTGTGGAGGCAGGAACAACATTAAAAAGAACAGGGTAGGGGAGAGGAAAAGGCCGATTTTTTTCGATAAATCCATGAAGGCTGGGCTTTGCGATTGTTTTTCGCAAATGTAGGCTTCGCAAATGGATTTATAGCTGGTGGTAATGGCCATTAGGGCGAGGACAGCCCTGAAGGGCTTTGACAGGTCAGCCTAAAGGCCGTCCCTACCAGTTACTCCTTAGCGGCCACCCCTTGGACGAAGGTCGTATAGATGAAAACAGGCACGCCAATTTTTCCAAGATGTGTCTCTACTAGGGGCTGGACTTCTTCCCAATCCAAACCGCCTACGCCAGTTGCCAACCTTGGCAGGGCAATAGAGGGGAACCCCATTGTTTGCACCAGTTTGGCCAATTCCTTCAAGGAGTGGCCGACGTGGCTGAGGTGTGCCTTGCCTGGGTGGCCGCCATGGCCAGAAGCTGGTTCCTGGGTGAACAGGTTCACAATGTGAAGGTGGCTATGGTGACATTTCCAATGCCAAGCAGTTCCGGTCCGAGGGGAATGCACTTTGCAATGGTGCCTGAATTCCTTGTACAATTCAGGATGCCGTGTGCGTAAGCTCAAAGCCAACCCGGAATCGAAATGGTCGTTGGGTGCCACGCCGTGTGCAATGGCCGCCGCTTTTGTGAGAAGGATGTCTCCCGTGACTTCTTTAATCATCATATAGAAAATTTTTGAAAGCAAGTTGCCAAGTACCGTGCTTCGTGGCGTTTAAAAGAATCAATGCGTTTATTGATAAAAATCAGCCACCCTCTCATTTTCCAAAACCGGACTACTTGATGCATAAAAACCGGATGTTTCCATTAGTCCACTTTAGGCCTTTCTTTGCAGTATCATTTTGAGTTATGGATAAACTTATCGGCTGAAGCCCATGCCGGGTTATCACCATTTTTAAGTTTATAAATCATCCGAAATGAAAGTTGGAATCACCCGTACCCAGCTTGCAGGGTCGCTTATTGACCATTTGCAAGCAAAATCCCTGTTTGCCCTATTGTTAATAACCACTTTGTTTCCATTAAAACATTGGAGCCAAACAACACCAGTTGCACTTCCAATTAAATTGGTGGGAAAGCTGCCCTTTGTGGAGGCGACCGTTAATGGCATCACAGGCCATTTTCTTTTTGACACAGGTGCTGAGAAATTGGTTTTAAACAGCCGTTATTTCAATAATGCTGATGCCATAGCTGTTTCAACGGAAATCATGGGATTTGATGGAGAACCAATACCCAGCACCCTCGAATGGACGGAAAGTATCCGATTGGGCGGGCTTGATTTGCCCAACGTTAATGCCATGATGCTCGACTTGGCTCCCATGGAAGCAGTTAAGAAAACGCCCATCCACGGCATCATTGGTCATGATTTGATTAGAGGTATTTCATGGAAAATGGATTTAGAAGGCAGGGTACTTACCATTGGATTGGCTTCCCGATACCTTACAGCTGGGGCGCTTGGCGAACCACCAGCCGACTCCTTTGACCTCAAGTTCAGTGGCCACTTGCCTTATGCTTTCGCCAACCTCGCTGGTAAGCGTCTCCGTTTGGCACTTGACACTGGCTCGGAACGCAACCTGTTGCAGTCAACGGTCATTCCAGCAGATCAGTTTTCCCAAAGGGGCAAAATCAAGATTGCCGGTCTTGACAAAACTGCCACCCAATTACCGGCAGGCTATATACCTGATTTTGCCATCGGTTTATTGCTTTTGGACTCTTTGGAGGTAGTGCTGACCGACCTGCAGCGGATGAACCATGAATTACGTTCCCGCTTGGATGGCATTTTGGGCAATACTTTTTTTATTGACCATGTATTCTCCATTGACTACCGACGCCGCAAAGCCTATTTTTGGCGGAAGGATTTAACGTTGGAGGTTAACGAGTTAGCCGTTTCTTTGAATTGATGCTGGCTGGATGGGCTAAACCATGAATCCCGCTGTCATTGTTGATTGGTTGCAAATTCAGGTATATTATTGCGCAGGCAGTATTTCATCCATGCGCAAAAAAATAGCTAAAACGTTTCTTCCTAGAATTTATCAAAATCGCCCTAGGTTTCATCGAAAAACGGCAGCAAACTCCCAGAATTCGAATAGATTTGTTGCATGGAACTGTTAAACCAACTCGAACCGCTGCTCCGCACCTTTTGGTATGTAGCCATACCGTCCAGCCTCATTTTCTTGCTGCAAACCATCATGACCTTTGCTGGTGGGCATCACGGCGACGGCCTCGATGGAAACTTCGACCACCACGACGGTGGCCACAACGGAGATGGCTTCCAAATCTTCTCCTTTCGCAACCTCATCAACTTCCTGCTGGGATTCAGTTGGACGGGCATCAGCCTAAACGCTACCATTGGAAACAACTACGCCCTGATAGCTGTAGCTGTATTGGTTGGCTTGGGCTTCGTCTGGATGTTCTTTTTTATGATAAAACAACTCCAGCGCCTCTCCGAGGACAATAGTTTCCAAATGGATGAAACCATTGGAAAAGAAGTGGAAGTCTATCTGAAAATTCCCGCCAACCGACAGGGTAGGGGCAAGGTGCTCGTCAGCGTGAAAGGCTCCACCCACGAATTGGAAGCCATGACCGATGGCCCGGAAATCCCGTCTGGCGGCAAGGGTAAGGTTGTAGCCATTGACCAAGATACTGGATGCTTGATACTGGATTCTTGATGCTGGATAGCTTACACCTCAATTCCAGTATTCAGTATCCAGCATCCAGTATCCAGCATCCAGCATCCAAATTTCGTCACCAATTACCTCTATAATATGAGTTCTATCGTAATCATCGTTGTGGCGGCATTCGTCACGTTCATCACTTTTTTGGCGCTTATCTCAAGGTACAAGCGCTGCCCTTCCGATAAAATCCTTGTGATTTATGGTAAAACGGGCGGCACCTCGGCCAAATGTATCCACGGCGGTGGCGCATTTGTATGGCCCGTTATCCAGGACTACGCCTACCTCGACCTAAAACCGCTTTCCATTGAAGCAAACCTGACCAATGCGCTCAGCCGACAGAACATCCGGGTGGACGTGCCCTGCCGTTTCACCATTGCCATCAGCACGGAGGCGGACAGCATGAACACGGCTGCGGAAAGGCTGCTCGGCCTCACGCACGAGGCTATTCAGGAACTGGCAAAGGACATTCTCTTTGGTCAGTTGCGCCTCGTCATCGCTACCATGACCATCGAGGAAATCAACTCCGACCGGGACAAGTTCCTCGAAAACATTTCGAAGAACGTGGACAGCGAGCTGAAGAAAATCGGTCTGAAGCTCATCAACGTCAACGTTACGGACATCAAGGACGAGTCTGGCTACATCGCAGCCCTTGGTAAGGAGGCCGCTGCAAAGGCCATCAACGAGGCGAAAATCTCCGTTGCGGAGCAAGAGAAAATCGGTGAAACGGGTAAGGCCCTTGCCGACCGGGAGAAGGACACCCAGATCGCCGAGACGCACCGTGACCGGGACGTGAAGATTGCCATCACGCAGAAAGACCGGGAAATCAGCATCGCCTCTGCTGTGAAGGACGAGGCCATCGGTAAGGCGGAAGCCGAACGGGACACCCGTGTGAAGACCTCTGAGGCTAACGCCATTGCCATCAAGGGCGAGAACGAGGCAAAAATCAGCATCGCCAACTCCGATGCCCTTCGCCGGGAGAAAGAGGCCGAATCGAACCGTATTGCCATCACTGCCGAGAAAGTGCAGCAGGCACGGGCGATGGAGGAGGCTTATTTTGCGGAGCAAAAAGCCGAGCTTGCCCGCTCGGAGCGGGAGCGCAGCACGCAGATTGCGAACATCGTCATCCCCGCCGAGATTGCGAAGCAACGGGCCATCATCGAAGCGCAAGCCGAGGCCGAGCGCATCCGGGAGAACGCAAAGGGCGAGGCCGATGCTATCTTCGCCAAGATGGAGGCCGAAGCAAAGGGCCTTTACGAGATACTGACCAAGCAGGCCGAGGGCTACAAGGAAGTGGTGGCGGCTGCGGGCGGCGACCCGACCAAAGCCTTCCAGCTACTGCTCATCGAAAAGCTGCCTGAACTCGTAAAAACGCAGGTGGAAGCCGTGAAGAACATCAAGATTGACAAAATCACGGTCTGGGACTCTGGTAACGGCGGCGGCGATAACGGAAACTCGACAACCGCCAATTTCGTCTCCGGCATGATGAAAACGGTGCCACCGCTCAACGACCTCTTCAATATGGCGGGGCTGAACTTGCCGAGCTATTTAAAGGGGGCGGAGGAAGCGCAGGTGGTGAAGGAGGCCAAAGAGAAGAAAATTGAGGCTCCAAAGGATGAGCCTAAAGGCTAATGACTATTTGGTGGCGTGTGAAATGCACGCCACCATTTTCTCTTTATCAAAAAAAATATGCCATGAAGAAAATGTTTGCAACGCTTTTTTTATTTCAAATATTGATGAATTATGCTTCCGCTCAATTATTATCAGGTAACGATATAGTTGGTAAATGGGAAGTTGCTGACATTCAAGTTCACATAGAAAGCGATGTTCCTGATTTTGAAGAAAAAATGCTGATGGTTAAGGAAGGTTTTATGGGTAAACAGTTTGATTTTGCTGAAGACCATCATTTTCGCTTTAATGCTGATTTTTTGGAAATGGGCATGAAAAACGGACATTGGAAATTTAATGAAAATAATAAATCTTATATTATACAAGAATGGGAGGACAGGAATACTGACGCAAAGGTTTACATGGAAATATGGGTAAAAAATGAAAATGAAAGGGTCTTTTTTATTTTTGATGAAACTGGATTGGTGATGGAGGTTAAGCGTGTATAATACCCAAAGAATTAAGATGCTGTCTTCACATGGTATGCTCGTCACGCAGCGTTCCCACCCGTTTTAACATTACCCTAATGTCCCTTAACGCATTTTAAAACATGCCCCATTTACCTTTGCCGTTTTCCTAACTAAATCACCACCATCATGCGACTGTTACTCAAATTCTCCTTTCTGCTCATCATCGCCAGCAATTTCATCGCCTGCACCCCACGCACCGTCCTTCGCTTGGACGCCGACGAGGCCGCCGATGTGAAATGGAGCTATGGCCGCCAAATCGTCCAATTGTCAAAGGACAGCATGGATGCCCAGGTCTATTTTGATACCTATAGCAAGGACCACTTGATTTTCGACGTGGAATTAACCAACTGGGCCGGCAAGTCCTTGCTGGTGGCACCGGAGGATATCTACATCAAATGCGAGGGGGCTGAGCATGGCCGCTATGCCTCCAACCCCGAATCGGTGCTGCTGAAACAGGAGATAGACGCAAGCCGCCGGGAGGCCAATGCCAAGAACCTGGCCATTGCGATCGGTGTCGTGGCCGCAGCAAGCGTGGTGGCCGCCGTCGTATCGGAGAACAACAACGATAACAGCAACAACAACAACAACGACAATAACATCAACAATTTTAACTCCAACAACAACTACTTCATAAGCACCTACGTGGCCCCGCCGCTGCCTGCCCCTGTGATGCCGCCTTCTGTTGACTTCTGGGCCAATTACGCCCTGCGCAAGACCACCCTCGACGAAAAGCACAAGGTCGGTGGTAAGGTCGTGCTGCAACGGATAGATACTTGTCCGGTTTTCGACCTTTATTTGCCCTATGGCGATGGGGAGGCGATGGTGGCGAGGTTTAGGCAGAGGGTGATACAGCCGTAATTATTACCTTCACCCCAAAAAACAATGCCCAAGTCCTTCATAGAATCCCAATCCTTCACCGCCCAAGACTTCACCACCAGCCCCCTTCCCGTCGCCGAATACGAGGACTGCCGCTTCACCAACTGCAACCTCGCCGGCACCGACCTTTCTGACATCGCCTTTGTGGAGTGCCGCTTCGAGGGCAGCGACCTGAGCAATGCCAAGCTGAAAGGCACAGCCTTCAAGTCGGTGCGGTTCAAGGACTGCAAGCTGCTCGGCCTTCAATTCGACGACTGCAACCCCTTCCTGCTAGAAATGAACTTCGAGGGCTGCTCACTGGACTACGCTGTTTTTTGCCAACTGAAACTCAAAGGCATCCAGTTCAAACGTTGCCAATTGCACGAAGCGGATTTTACCGAGACCGACCTGTCGAATGCCAGCTTCGACCATTGCGATCTGGACAGGGCGGTTTTTGAAAACAGCAACCTCGAAGGGGCCGATTTCCGCACAGCCAGCAATTATCACATTGACCCAGCGCAAAACCGAATGAAGAAGGCGAGGTTTTCAAGCATGGGTTTGGCGGGACTGCTGGGGAAATATGGGATACTAATTGATTGAGGCAATCCAACTAGGTCAGGTTTTCGTAATTTTCATAGCTTTGACCATCTTTAGAATCAAATAAAATCTACACATGAAAAAATCGTTACTCCTGTTCTTCTTCGGTTTTGCTTCCATCATCGCTACTGAGGCGCAAACCCTTGTCAGTGCGACTTACCTTGGCGCAAAGTCAAAATTTGATATTTCAAGCGAGTTCTTTTTCCTGTTGCCAGTTGAATACGGGGTGAAGTTCTATAAAATCACCTATTCAACGCCTGACGTTCAGGGGCAACCATCCGTAGCTTCTGGATTAATGGCAGTGCCAGATGTGAAGGACAAAACCTTCCCGTTGCTGTGCTACCAGCACGGCACTTCATCAAGCCGCACGGATGTGCCTTCGGCCCTGAACCAGGAGTCACGGCTGCCCATCATGTTTGCCAGCTTGGGATACTTGGTGGTCACTCCCGATTACATCGGCTTGGGCGATTCGCCGGGCTTCCACCCTTATGTACATGCAGAAACAGAGGCCAGCGCTGGGGCCGATGCCCTGCGGGCCGTCGTCAACTTCGCCGACGATGAAGATTATTGCTACGAAAATAGGGTGTTCCTTACCGGCTATTCGCAGGGTGGCCACGCTTCAGCTGCACTCCACCGCCTGCTCGACCAGACGGACGATTTCAACGTGGTGGCAGGGGCACATCTTTCCGGTCCCTACAGCGTCAGTGGCGTGATGCGTGAACTGCTCTTTGCTGATGAGCCTTATTCTCGCCCGGCTTATCTCATCAACACGATGTTCAGCTACCAGTACGTCTATGGCGACCTGTACACCGATATTACGGATGCTGTCAAGCCGCAATACGTGGACAAATGCACACAGTACTTCAACGGGGACATCAGCCTCAGCCAACTGAACGATTTTTTGATTGCGGCACTGACGACAAACGAGGGCAGTGCCATTCCTGGTCGAGTTTTCAAGGATGATTTCCGTGCGCTTGTAGATGCCGACCCCAATCACCCAGTGAACCTGGCATTGGCCAGAAACGACGTGATGGATTGGGCGCCTGCCGCTCCTACTCGACTCTTTTATTGCATCGGTGACGACCAGGTGCCCTACGAAAACAGCGTGGTGGCCGAGGCCGCCATCGCAGCCCTCAACCCGCCTGATTTCGATGCGATTGACCTTGGCAACCTCAGTCATACTGGTTGCGTGACCCCAGCAGTGTACAATACCGTTACCCAATTGTTCCAGGGCATCCGGGGTACGTTGCAGGCCTGCACCATCATATCGGGTACTCAAGCCTCGGCTGAGTTGCCTTTTCAGGTCTATCCGAATCCCGCCAGCGATGCTTTCGTAGTTGAAGAATTTCCCGCTAGGGGCGAGTTGGTGGTGATGGATGCGCAAGGCCGCACCGTACTGCGCCAGCCATTGGAAGAAGGCTCCCAAACCATTGCCGTGGATGGCTTGAATGCCGGGCTGTATTGCTTGGATTTCCGCACGGAATCAGGGCGCTACCAGACGAAATTGGTGGTACAGCATTAATGCTTAATACATGTTTCGCCTGTTTTCCATCGAAAAACCGACGAAACACATAAGCTAAACAAACGGCGGCGGCACCATCGATGCCGCCGCCGTTTGTTTAGCTCGGTATATAGCCGATTTTTTAAGGCTTAAAGTACCGCTTGCCATATTCTTGGTGCACCTTCCCTTCTGTCCATTTCCGAACGTCCACTATCATTTCCTTGGCTGTCAATTGCTTGATGGTCCACTTTTCGCCTTCCTCACATGGGTCATCGAAGAGGATGATGCCAGTGGCATCGTTCAAGAGAAATGGGCGGTCTTTCTTGCTGCCGCAATGGTCGGTGTGAACACTGCCCCCATTGGCAAAGGCGACCGTAGGAACGGAAAAGCCTGACTGGCCGGGGCAGGGCGTGGTAGGCTGTCTTTCAGGGACATCCTTCACCATAAAGGCGTAGGAATCCGTCCATTCGCCAGGGAGTAAGGTTCGGTAACTGTTGGCATTTGCCTTGGGTGCTGCCACGATTTTCTCGCCGGTCTTGGCATCCACAAACTCAAAACCGCCTGCCTCCACAGGGGTGGCAACAAAAGCCTGGGTGCCGCAAATAAGCATGACCTTGCCATCTTCTTCCTTCACGTCATATTGGCTGAACAGCATGGTATAATCCCATTTAAGGTTCACGACACAGCCATTGGTGAGGTAAATGGGCACTTGTTCGTTGTTTTTGCTGATGAAGCTGTAGTTCTGGCCGTCAATGGCGGATTTCACGGCTTCGACGGAAATGGAGTTGGAACCACAGCCTGCAAGGATGGCACAGGCGAGAAGGAGGTAGAGTAGATTTTTCATGCGGCAAATTTATCCTAAATTAAACTTTCCCCCCACCTCATCTTGTTTTAAGCCCTTATGTTTACCTCGACCAACCACCAAGTCCCAAATGATACCACGGCGCCCCAAATCTGAAATCTGAAATCTTATATCATATATCTAAAATCAAACTCAATCACCCTTCCAAAAAAAACCAGCCCTGTTTATGAAAATTCTCCTCCACTACCTCGCCCCCCACAAATGGCTCGTGTTGCTGACCGTGGCATTAGCCGCAATCAACACCGGTTTTTCGCTGATGGACCCCATCATCCTCGGCAAGCTGGTGACGCTGGCCAACGACCACCAGAACGCCTCGCCAGCGTTCGATTGGGACAAGTTCTTCTGGAGCTTCGAGCATATTGACCGCAAGGGCAAGGACTACCTCCAACTCGGCGTGGTCTATCTGCTGCTGGCCAGTGTGACTGTGGCGATGGTGAGCCGCATCGCCAAGGCCTTTCAGGACTACGGCCTGAACCTCATCATCCAAAAATTCGGAGCGAAGGTCTTCACCGATGGCCTGCAACATGCCATGAAACTGCCCTACCAGGACTTCGAAGACCAGCGCAGCGGCGAGACCCTCTCCATCCTTACCAAGGTGCGCACAGACGTCGAGAAGTTCATGAACAGTTGTATCAACGTGCTGCTGGGCATTCTGATAGGCGTGGTCTTCGTCTTCGTTTACGCCAGTGTCTATATCAATTGGCGCATCCCGGTAGCCTACCTTTTTGGCATCTTCATCCTCACTTGGGCCACCAACAAGCTGAGCAAAAAAATAAAGACCATCCAAAAGCAAATCGTGGGCGAGACCACCGCACTGGCAGGCTCCACCACCGAGTCGCTGCGCAATATCGAACTCGTGAAAAGCCTCGGCCTCACCACGCAGGAAATCGAGCGTTTGAACAAAAACACCTATAAAATCCTCGGACTGGAACTCACCAAGGTCAAGCGAATCCGCAGCATCAGCTTCGTGCAGGGTACGCTGGTGAACACGCTGCGGCAGGTCATCCTATTCATCATCATGTGGCTGATATTCGGCAATGAAATGGAGGCGGGCCAGCTTGTCACCATGCAGGTCTTTTCTTTCTTCATCTTCGGCCCGCTGCAAGAGATAGGGAACATCCTGCTCTCGTACCGGGAGGCCGAGGCGTCGCTCAACAATTTCAACGCCCTGATGAGTAAGCCGCCCGAAGCCGTGCCCGCCCAGCCCAAGCACCTCGGCGAGGTGGAGGAATTGGCGTTCCAAAAAGTCGTGTTCCAGCACAAGACTGCCCAGCACCGGGCCATTGATGGCATCAGCTTCGAGGTGAAACGTGGGGAAACCATTGCCTTTGTAGGGCCGAGTGGCAGCGGCAAGTCCACGCTGATGAAGCTTATGGTGGGCCTCTACCGCCCGCTGGAAGGCAAGATACTGTACAACGGCCTCGACGAAAACGAAATCCTGTACGACGACCTTCGCAACCAAATCGGCTTCGTCACGCAGGACACCAACCTCTTCAGCGGTACCATTCGGGAGAACCTCCTCTTCGTGAACCCCGCCGCCACCGAAGCCGATTTGCAGCTTGCGCTGCAACAAGCCAGTTGCACCAACCTGCTGGCCCGTGCCGAAAAAGGCGTGGACACCGTGATAGGGGAGGGCGGCCTCAAGCTATCCGGCGGCGAAAAGCAGCGCATCTCCATCGCCCGTGCACTGCTGCGTAAGCCCCGCCTCCTCATCTTCGACGAAGCCACCTCCGCTCTCGATTCCCTCACTGAGGAGGAAATCACCGACACCATCAAGGCCGTCTCCAGCAGCCGCTCGCAGGTGACCATCCTCATCGCTCACCGCCTCAGCACTATCATGCACGCCGACCGAATTTACGTCCTAGAAAAAGGCACGATGGCGGAGACAGGGACACATGAGCAGTTGCTGGCGGAGAAGGGGCTGTATTATGCGATGTGGAGGCAGCAGATTGGGGAAAGGAAGGGGATGGTAAGGGAAAGGGTGGCGGTGATGAACTGAGCTGTCTAACGCAACAATTTGCTTTTTTAACGCAAGGGCGCAAAGGCGCAAGGGCGCAAAGTATTGTTTATCAACGCTTTGCGATCTTACATCTTTGCGTTGAATGGAGGTCTGGATTGGCATGGAAGGGTGGTAAAGCCCCCTTGCTGGTGCAATAGAATACCAGCAGAATTTAAAAAAGTAAGCCTTGGAAAGTTGAAATACGCCTTAAATCCCTTACCCCACCCAATCAATCCCCCAACCAAGCGTTCTAACCATTCATTCAACCAGCTCATCAAAAAATATCCAATGAAAAAGCCTTTCTTTTTGCTTGCCCTCTTGATTTCACTTGTCCAAACTGCTTGCTTTCTGTCAAACGATGAGGAGCCTGAACCGCTTCCTGCTTGCATAGCAGACAAGGTGGAAGCCTTCAAAACCGAGACAAGTGCGCTTACCATATTAGAGGTCAACACGCCTGATGGCAAGCAGTACCATTTTCAACATAGTTGTTTAGATTGTGGGGACGATGTTTTTGATGCCAACTGCACCTTCATCTGTGTGACCAACGTGGACGGCTACGAACCTGGTATGGTTCCTTGTGAGCAGTCATTTTTTGAATCATCCCGTACAGAGATTTGGAGCGAGTAAAATTTCATAGTTGCTTAAAACAGTTTTTTAGCATTCCAAAAACCACCTTAGCAAACAAAAAATCCCCGACAACGGTATCACCCGCTGCCGAGGACTTTTAACCCCAAAAAACCATAACCTAAAAACACTGGCATTTGTATTTTGTTGAAGTGGGATACTGAAAAAAATTAGATTTTTTGCGACTATGTAACAAGATTAGTTTTTTGTGAAAAATTGAAAATTTTTCATAAAAAACCCAACCCAAAACCTACCCGTGCACCGCCGCCGCCATTTCCCTCACCAGTCCAGGGTCTTTTTCGATGGCGTTGCCAACCACCACCACATCGGCACCTGCCTTCACATTGGCGGCGACCAACTCAGGGGTGCGTATGCCCCCTCCGACGATGAGCGGTATGCTGATGGCGCCGCTTACCGACTCGATGACGTGCTCTGGCACAGGCACTTGGGCTCCGCTCCCGGCGTCCATGAACATCAGGCGTAGGCCGAGCATCTCCCCAGCCATTGCCGTGCAGACGGCGATATCGTCCTTGTGCGTGGGGATGGGGCGGGTATTGCTCATGTACAACACCGAGGTGGGGGAGCCGCCGTCCATGAGCATATAGCCGGTGGGCATGATTTCGAGGGGGCTGAGCTTCAGGTAAGGGGCTGCGATGACGTGATTGCCGATGAGCAGGTCAGCATTGCGGCCACTGATGAGGGAGAGGAAAAGCATGGCATCGGCCTTCCAACTGAGCTGGAGCGAGCTGCCGGGGAACAGGATCATGGGGATTTTGCAGCGCTCCTTGATGGCCAGCAGGCATTGGTCGAGGGCATTGTTGACGATGAGGCTGCCGCCAATAAAGAAATAGTCCACCCCGACTTCCACGGCGAGGTCCAATACTTGATCCATGTTGCCGAGGCGCACCTTGTCTGGGTCAATGAGTACGACGAACTTTTTTTGGCCAGCGGCCTTGGCTTCCGTTAAGCTGTTCAGTATTTGCGCCATAGGTGGATGGTGTTGTCTATGGGGCAAAGATAATTCATGAGGCAACATGGCCGCTACTATTCTGCCATAGCACCTATAACGACCGTTAAATCTGGCAGCGAATCCACCGTTTTTTTGTTTTGGAGATGGCTCAAGGTTTGGCCGATGGCCAATTTGGCTGGTGTGATTTTGTACCCAAGTTCCCTGATGGCCTTATCGCAGGAAATGAGTGCGTCAGTGGTGAACTTCTTGGCGCCAAACTTTGTGATGAACGGCGGCTTTCCCGACCATTTTGCCCTTAACTCCTGCACCCAACCTACCAGCCAAAGCAAAGGGTAAGGCACATGACGGAGTTGGAATTCCCTTCCCGTCTGCGCTTTCACGATGTCGAACAATTGGTGGTAGCTCAGGTTTTCGCCGCCAAGGATATAGTGCTCACCGCTGTTGCCGTGGTTCATGACTTGAACCAATCCAGCAACAACGTCGTCCACATAGGCGAAATTGGCGGTCGTGTTGCCGTCGCCCGGCATGATGCGCCAGTTACCGTCCAACATCCCCTCGAAAATGCCCGTAATGCTGTTGCCGTTGCTTTTGATGCCGGGGCCAAACACCTTGGTAAGATAGACGAACACCACCTCCATTCCCGTGCCCAGGTATTTTCTACTGACTTCCACTTGTTTGAATTTCGACAATTCGTAGGGGTCGGTAAGGGTCTGGCCGTTGTCAATTGTTTCGTCCAACAGCTGCCCATTTCTAGAAAAACCAAAAACACCACAAGAGGAAACCACCACCACCCGTCGAACGCCTTTGCGCAGACATGCCCGCAGCAGCGTATCGGTACCTGCCACATTTATATCGTAAAATAATGTTGGATCCTTGGCCCACAGCCCGACCAAAGAGGCGAGGTGATAAACCGTTTCACAACCTTCAAGGGCGGCTTCCAAGTCTTTTTCATGGCGGATGTCGCCTGTAAAGACCTGGGCGGGCAGGTTTTCCAATGCGTGCAGATCGGTGCCCTCTAACAAGAACGCATTGACTTTTATTCCCTGATTCAGAACTTTTTCTACCAAGTGGTTACCGATATAGCCATTTGCACCTGTTATCAAGGTTTTCATGGAGCAAGAATTTTAAAGGTGAAATCGGGAAATCGCACTTTCCACCACGGCTCACTCCTTCGCCACCATTTCGATTTCCGTCAGGCCGAGGTCCATTTCCACTTGCTCCAAGGCTTTGTCTTGGTAGCGGTAAATGGTCTTGCGGCCCCTTGAATTTAGCTTTTCATAGGTATTGGCCACAGCGGTTTCGATAGGGTGGAACTCTCCTTTCTCTTCGGAATAGGCATTCAGGAATCCCCTTGGCTCATCGAACATCATGCGTGCCGAGGAATAGACGATGTCACCTTTGATGGAAGACTTCAATTTGCCTTCCTTGAAGAATTGGTAGCCATTGGCAATCCGCTTGGTGCTGGTACTAGCATAGGGCTTACCGTTCACCACGATGTCCACCTTGGAGGATTCCAACAGTTTTCCTTTATAAATGGACTGGATGGTGAACTTGACCTGAACTTCGGCCACGATTTTGGTTCGGATGGAAGTAGCGTTGGTGTAAGTGGTTTCAAGGCCATTCGAGTATTTGCTCGATTTAAGCTCGCCCACTATTTCGCCTTTGTGCAATACATCGAACCGTCTTGTGTCAGTGGTTTCACGGCTCAGGATGCCTATTAGCAATTGCAGGGTCAACAGGAAGAACATGATAGTCTTTTCTAAGAAAAACAATCAAACTGAACCTTGGTTTTGTCGTTTCCACAACCCATCCAATATTTTGTACCTGAGTTTTATCATCTTGGCGTTCCGCCAACTAATCACCCAACCTGCCCGGCCATCCAGAAAACCCATTTTTAAAAAATACGTCTTGAAAAAACGGGCGGGTGGCGATAGCCAGCGCTTCACGAAATTGGCTTTTTTGCCCTTGGCAAATCGTTCCTCAGCCGCCAAACGGGCGTATTTTTCAATGCGGCGGAGGTGGTCGTCGCTGTCTTTGTAGGAATAATGATAAAGCTTACCGGACAATTTAACTTCCTGAAAATCAGTGGGTATGCGAAGGGTTTCATGCACGAAATCCCCCTGCCATTCCACTTGTGTCCGATTAAAAAGGCGCACTTTCCAATCTGGGTACCAACCGCTGTGCCGAATCCACTTGCCACAGTAGCTAGTGATGCGGTCGAGGGCATAGACCTTTCCAACTTCTGGTTGAAAATTGCGCAATGTGGCGATGAGTTCATCAGACAAAACCTCGTCCGAATCAATGCTCAGCACCCAATCGTTGGTGGCCATCTGGTTGCCGATGTTCTTGGTCTTGGAAAAGCCAAACCACTCGACCTGTACCACCTTTGCCCCCAGCTGCTCGCAAATTTCAATCGTACCGTCCGTGCTGTTGGTATCCAGCACCAGCACCTCCTCGCAGATATTGCGCAGTGCTTCCACACACGAGCCAATGGTTTCGGCAGCGTTGTGGGCTATTACGATTGCGGATGCTGGATACTGGATACTTGATGCTGGATGCTGGTTGGGCATAGATGAAATTTAGGTGCAAAAATGCGGGGGATTTGCGGGTATTTGTAATTTCAGCGCTCCAAAGTTAGAGGTGGTGGTTAAACTACTGCCCCCAACAATTCAACAATAAATCAATTCAACAATCAAAAAAAAGATATGGCAAACATTGCAATGCTCGGCACTGGCTTCATCGCCGACTTCTACATCTCCGCCCTGCACGGCCAGCGCAGCCGTGATAGGGTCATCATGGCCTATTCCACCACCAAGGAGCGGGCAGAACCCTTTGCTGCTAAGCACAACATCCCTAACTGGACAAACGACCTCGCCGAGGCCGTCAGCCATCCCGATGTGGACATCGTCTGTATTGCGCTGCGCAACGACCAGCACCTCGGAGCTGCCGAAGCTGCTGCCGCTGCGGGAAAGGCCGTCATGTGTACCAAGCCCCTCGCCCGCACTGCCGACGAGGCTTGGAAAATGGTGCAGGCCATTGAAAAAGCTGGGGTGTTTGGGGGCTACCTCGAAGACCTCGTTTATACGCCCAAGAATTTGAAAGCCGCCCAAAGCGTTCGGGACGGTGCCATTGGCCGGGTGCTATGGGCCAAAAGCCGGGAGACACACCCCGGCCCGCACAGCCCTTGGTTCTGGGACAAAGAACTCGCTGGTGGCGGTGCACTGGTTGACCTCGGTTGCCACTGCATCGAGATTGCCCGCAATTTCATTGGGAAAAACGTGCGCCCGGTGGAGGTCATGTGCTGGGCCGACACGCAGGTGAAGCCGATTGATGCCGAAGACCATGCCATCGGGTTGGTCAAGTACGCCAACGGCGCCATCGGCCAGTTCGAGGTAAGCTGGGCCTTCCGGGGTGGCATGGACCTTCGGGACGAGGTCATGGGCACCGAGGGCACCATCTGGCTGAACAACTTCCTTCGCACGGGCTTCGAGATGTTCACCGCACCGGGCCAATCGGGCTACGTGGCCGAGAAGGCCGAGTCGGCCAGTGGCTGGCTTTTCCCTGTGGGCGATGAAACGAACGAACTGGGCTACAACCACATGTTCAAGGACATGCTCGATAGCTTGGAACAGGGCAAGCAACCCCACGAAAACTTCTACGATGGCTACGTGGTGAATGCCATCATGGATGCCGCTTATCGCTCCGCAAAGACCAAGCAGTGGGAACCGATTTTGCTGAACGAATGGCGTGGCCTGCCCGACGAGGCCGTACAGGTGCAAAAAGAAGTCGAGTACGACGCCGACCACTGGCTGCTCAAAGAGGAGATTCTGCCAGATGGCAACCGCAAGCTCCTGCTGAAAGTAAAGGCGACGGGGAAGCTGGTGCAAACTGAAACGAAGTGATAGTTCGGCAGTTCGACAGTTGGCAGGGGGCAGTCAGTCTTGAAGTCAATTAGTCTAAAAGTCCAATGCCGTACATTGACTAAATGACTAAACTACTGCTAACTGACTGCCCACTGCCCACTGCCAACTGTCGAACTCTAAAGGAGCTGCCAACTTCAAATAATAACCGCCTTCAAAGTCTTCTCACCCGCTCCCTGTGCCTGGATGTGGATGATATAAATGCCCGAGGCAATGGGCAACCCTTCTGCATTGTTCAGGTCCCAATCCAAATCGGGGTAAGGCTGCAGTGCCTCCACGCCGCTGCCGAATGGCGGCAATGGCTGTTCATTGCGGTTGAAATACCGCACCAGGTTGCCGCTCAGGCTGTAGATGTTCACCTCGCATTGAGGAGGTAGGTTGGTGATTTTCAGGTAGCCGTTGCCTTTTTCATCGCCATAGCCGCTGTGGTAGTAATAGGGGTTTGGCACGACCTGTACCTTGTCGAGCAGGCCAGTTTGGGTGGGGCGGGGCATAATGGGGTAGGAGGGGCCAACTCCTATTCGCCCTACATTGCCTCGGCCAATAATGAACATCTTCCGCTGGCCCACCCCGGTCACAGGGTCGAAGGTCAGAAAGTTGTTGGCGGCGTAGGCCACGGCGATATAGTAATAAGTACAGTGGTTGTAAAGTCGGCGGTCGCTCCCTTTTCCGAACAGGTTTTCCCGAATGGTAATGGTGCGCTGGATGCCTTGGTTTTCACCATAAATCACTTCATCAGGGAAGTGAAGGAACTGCTCGATGCCGGGGGCGGACTGGTAACTGGGGTTTTTCTCTGCCCGCCAATTGATGACGGTGGAGAACCCGTTTTCCTTGTCGCATTGGAAGACCAAGCGAGCTTTGGTGGTATCTTCCAAGTCATAGAAGTCGTCATCTGGCCCAGCCATTTGATAGACCATATAGCCCTCAAAATTGTAGTACTGATCTTGACTTTCCATCAATGCTTCTGGAACGCTTCTTCTAAAATCTTCGTCCTTGTTGTTCGAAAATTCACCATTGGTCAGGATAAGCGTAATCTCTTCATCGCCAGCTATCCAGTCCACATCTGGGGCGTCTGGGGTATAGTCGTGATGTGAATAGCAGTCAAAAAATGCTTGGGCCAAGTCATCAACCGCAAAAAGGCGAGTTAGGTCTGGGCAGGGGTAGTCAATATTGGGTGCGAAGACGACGCCGAAGGTTAGTTGATTGCGTGCGCCAGATTGCATCCTCATAGGGCCGAAGGATTGAACAGTGCGGCGATTGAATTGTGGCAATACCTCTAAACCTGGAAAACAATTTGACCAGCCATTTGGGTCATTAGGAGGGTCTGGGAAAGCGAATGGGTATTTAACGGGAATAGTTGGGTCATAGCCATCACCCCCATATGAAAACGGAGTGCCATCAACCCAACTGCCAGTCATATAGCGATAATACTGTACATCTGTAGTTGGGTACAAGGTTCCAAAAATAGGGTCCTCAAAACCACTACCTTGGAAATAAGTAAATGAACTCATTCCCAACTCACTAAAATTTTCGTCCCGTGGCCCCCTAAAAAAATCAATGCCAATGGCTGGAATATATTCACCGTAGGTTGCAATGCCATCGCAGCTATTGAAAGGTAGTCCATCCACTTCGTATGCGTTGTAATAATAGGCTAAATTCCTTTTTGGGTCGCAGCCTATATAATCGTCCTTCCAACAACCAAGGTCAGCATCCACCCACAAGGCAAAATAGAACGAATCAATATCCTCTTTCGCCCTATTGATGAACTTGTGGTTATAAAAAGTCATGTCATTGATGGCATCGGTAGTGGAATAGGCAAATGCTGTGGCATGCACTTCAATCCTGATTGGAGTCGCATTCGTTTCGCCGTGAACAGCTCCCCCACCTTCATCGTTGTAAACCCAGAAAATCATTTGGTCAGGGTATTGAGGTTGCTCGTGAATACAAGCATTATATTCTAAATAAGGAAAATCCCCATCCAATGGATTGTAAACATTGTCGTAATCTTGGTCATAAAAATCAGCCAAATTATAAGTGTTGTTTGGCAAAGCAAACCCATGAACCCCTTCAAAAAACGGATTTCCCCTGCCCGGCCAGCCCTTGATGCTGGCGGGTATGTCCGCAGCAGTATAAGTTCCTTGCCCATTTTGGGATTCTGCCCATTTGGTTAGGTGTTCCAGTATCTCAGTTCCTTTTACTTCAAAATGCCTGTCCCAATTGTTGCAGGTGGCAGCATCGGTGGTGCCTTCGTCTTCTGATAAGGGGCCGGGCCAGAAGTCACTCCTGCCGTTGTTGTTGCCATATTCCTGGCAGGCTAATTTCAAGTTGCCACCAAAATCGATACCACCTAGCCAAATGCCAGCGGCGAAGATGGCGGCGACTTCGGGTTGGCCGGGGGCGGGCTTTGGCACGACGTAGCCAGCTTCGGAGCGATCCCACCAGAGGTCGCCGCCCGTGAGCAGCCTTGCCCGCACGTTGTTGATGTTGAGGTCGGTCTGAGCTTGGGCCGTGGTGCAGGCCGCTTTGAAATTGGTGGCTGCCCGACCGCTTTTTTTCGGCGGCTTGGCCATTAACAGGCCATTGCAAAGCAGCGAAACAAGGAATAAAAAAAAGTATCGGTAAGCCATGCGTCAGTGGTTTTGCGGATTTGGAAATATCGTAAAAATAGTGAAACCCCATTGGGTATCAATGGATTAACTACAACGATTTTGAAGGTGCTACCGGCTTATTTCGATACAGGAAAGAAAACTGAGAAGAGGAGCAGTGGGCGGAAAAAGAAAATGGGAGCCAACCCAATAGGCGGCTCCCATTTTTTCAGGTTTATCCGATTAGTTCGGATTCTGAAGATTGATGCGGATAGACAGGTTGTGCGTACCCTGGTAAATCTTCGTGGTGCGGTAAGCGTAGTCCAATGCGATATGCGGTGCATTTGGACGCTTTTTGTTGGTTGGTACGTTTAGCGTAGCGCCAGCAGAAATACCTGTATAAAGCGGCTGTGAATTGATAGTGGCGTCAGTGGTAGCCTGGCCAAAATCGAATTTATACGCTGCACGGAGCATCACCATTTCTTTGAACGAGAACTCCAGGCCGGCACCGAGTTGGTCTTCGGAGAAGGCATTGGAAGTATAGTTCGCAACCCCCGTCAATCGGGTATCCTTGCCTGTATAGTAGTCATAGGAGAGGCCGATATTGAGCACGGATTGCATTTCGAATGCTTTTGCCCGCTGGTTCACTGTCAGGCCATGCTGGTCGTCGAAGGCAGGGATTTCAATGGCTTGTGACAAGCCCTCACCCCTGAACTGCATACGACCACCAATATTGCGCAGCGAAATACCGAACTTGAAATTGTCACGTTCGCCAGTGACATATTGCACACCAGCGTCCATGCAGACGCCCGTAGCAACTACGTCTTCCACACCCTCAGCGACAGCCCTGCCGAGTACGCCAACCGATACCTTGTTCTCGAAGATATGCGAGAAAGCAAGGCCGAAGTTGGAGAACCTTGGCGAGAAAGTACCGCCTGTGCCTTCCGGCTGAAGGGTAGTGGTACGGGCAATGTCACCAAAATCGAGGGTCATGATGGTAAGGCCAAGTGCACTGTTCTTCCCTACTTTTTGGGAAATGCCAATCGCATTGGTGGAGATGCCCGTGCCCTTCAAGTAAATGGAGTGGCCAAACAGCACCTCCGTTTTTTGAATCCTGCCAAGGCCCGCCACGTTGAGCATCATGGACTCAACACCTGTGACCATGGAGGTTGACATTGTGTGGAGGCCTGCGCTACGTGCCCATGGGTTCATGAGCAATTCAGGAGCACCTGCCTCTCCTTGGCGGTCTGGGTTGCCAGCCTGCACAGTTCCCGCAGAGAAGGCGACCATTGCCAAGGCAATTAGAAGGTATAATGACTTATTCATAAAATTTCTTTGAGTTGTTGTTGGAATGTGGCTTGAAGCCCGGGTTCAGCGAATTGCTGGACTTGGGCCTCAAGCCACAAACTGATTTACAGACCTGTTGGGTCGAATTGGCGGGTCACGCCAAACCATTTCAAAGTGCGTTCGCCAAGCTCGCCAGCGTCAACATGTACGAGATAAACCCCTGCCGAAATCGGAATGCCCTTGCTGTTCTTCAAGTCCCATTCGATATCCGGTATGATCTGGGTGTTCTTCACACCGTCGCCATTGGGTTGCCCGGGCAATTCGTCCCGGTCGTATTGACGGATGAACTTGCCATCCAAGGTGTAAATCGTGACCTTGCACTTTGCGGGCAGGTTCGTGATTTTCACGGTGTTGGACAAGCGGCTGTCTTCGTAGTCGGAGAAGGCATAGTATGGGTTTGGCACCATGTTGATCATGTCAAGTGCCTCGTTGATGCCCACATTGTCCAACTGGGAGGCTTGCTTGCCTGCCACACTAAAGCGATAGGTCGGGTAGCCATTGAATTCGTTGGTGCCAACTGCCACCTCGTAAGGATTGTCCACCCTCAGCTTGATGGTGACGTCGTTTGGAATCAAGCCATCAGCATATGACTTCAACGTCTGTCCGGAAGCGAGCATTGGCATACCTGCCCAAGTGATGCGCTTGAGTGCGTTCACTTTTTTGAGGTCGCTCTCATCTGGGTGCAACCTGCTGGCCAAATACTTGCACTGGCCATCCTCTGGGTCGTTGTAGTCTTCGTTGGTAACATAAACCGTGTGCTGACCACCCGCATAGAATACCAACGGTGAGTTGAACACGTTGAAGTCAGAACCAGGGTTGCTCGGGAAGAACAACTGGGATGATGGGTTGAACATCATGTCAGCACCGTTAGGGCCTGCACCGTTGTCATAATTGCCCAAGTAACCAGTTTCAGCAGAGTAGGCAGAGTTTTCGCCGAAGAAGATATTGAGGCGTTTTCCCGTTTCCACGTCAATGGCATAGCCAGGGAACCATCCAAAGCCGATGTCATTGCCATCTGGGTCAGGCAAGCCATCACCGTTGCCATCCTCCTTACCTACCGAAGGCGAATTCCGCAGGTCGAAGCTGAGGATTGGATCGGCAGTGGTTGCACCTGCTGCAAGCAGCGGAGAACCATCTTCCCGTTGGCCAAAGCTGGCATAGTCAGGGTTGAACATTTCAACGATGATACAACGGCTCCACTTGCTCTTGTCGCTCGTGAATACGATGTCCACGTTGTTGAGTTCTTGCAGGGCATCTTCTTTAATCGCCAAAGAGTTCTGTGCGCTTCTCCACGCTGGAGTAAGGTAGAATGGATAGGGATCTTGCCCGTCTAACCTTGGCCTATATTGCAGCAATTGGTAAGGAACAAAACTGCCTTCTCCCATTGAGCCGAGCGTCTCCTCATGGTTGCATGCCCAGGCTGGGTCATTTCTAATATAATCAAATGCAGAATTGAAGACGGTTGGGAAATTGTCAACCGGAACGATGAAATCATCGGGCAAAAAGCCGAACCACTGAGACTTGTTAAGGTCTGCATATTCAATTTCTGCACCTATTGCGCCATCACGCTCGTCGAAGCAAGTGCCTGCGTCTGGTGTTTGACCGAGTGTCACCGTGAATCCGTATTGGCCGAAAATCTGCTCGTTCAAGATGTCCAATGATTTTTCGGAAATTACTTCCTCACCGGTGTCCAAGTTCTTCAGTTTCCAGTATACTTCATTGTCCAATTTGTTATTAGACATGTTTTCGTCGAAGAAAGTAACCTCGAACTCCCCATCCACAACATCCAAGGGGTTGAAGATGCTCACGCCGAGCGGGCCACGACCTTCTTTATAAACGATGGTACCGTCAAAGCTACCATCCAGTATCTGGGCCTTGGTTTCGTCGCTCATGTCCAAGAAGTTGCTGCCCGTACCTACACCATCAATTCTTGTGATGACGGAGCCATCTCCATAGTTGGCATTCAGATCCCTATCAAGGATTGGGCGTGGGATGACCGTGTATGGGAGACCATCACCATTGGGGCCGATGTTGTTTCGGCCCGTCAGGAACGTCCTCGGTTGACCAACATTAGTTGTTGGGTCATATTGCGCCCAGTTGTTGGTGGCATACGCCAATGCGGTGAAATAATACTTGCGGTGGTTCAGCAAACGCCGGTCGCCGGTGGCAAACTGATCCTCTGTGATACTGAAAGTATGGCGGATACCGTTGTCCAATGCCTCGATTTTTACCTCTGGGTAATAGACGAACTCAGGTTGGGTTGGGTCAAACTCCCTGGAAGGGTTTGCCACGGCAACCCAATTGTAAAGCGTCCTGATGCCATTCTTGACGTCCACCCAATAGATCAATTTGGCCTTGGTTGGGTCATCGAAATCCGCAGAACCTATGTTCGGGTTGACAACTTGGTAGAGCATGTAGCCCTCGAAATTGTAGGTGGAGTCAGTGCCAGGCGCTGCGCCAAGGGTAGGCTCCGAATAGCTTTCTTGGTAATTGTTGCTGGCAGGAGCGGGTTTGTTGGTCAATACGGCAATCACCTCCCTGTCCAATGCAATCCAATCAACGTCTGGTGCGTCTGGGCCATCAATGATGTCGAAGCAACTGTCGAACAAGTCCTGTGCGAGGTCGTCAGCGAACTGGAGCTTGGTGATGTCAGGGCAAGGGTAGTCCATGTTTGGCACCCATACTGCACCAACGATCAATTCGTTCCTTGCGCCAGGCTGGAGGAGGAACGGGCCTGAAGCCTGCACCGTACGGCGGTCGTAGTTCGGTAGCCCTTGTGGGAACTCCGGACCAGGGTTGCACATTGACCAACCGTTAGGGTCATCTGGATCATCGGTAAAAGCGTAATCAATCAGGTTGGTGCTCGTAGCATCATAACCATCGCCTCCAAAGGAGAATGGAGTGCCATCGCGCCAGCTACCAGACAAGTAACGATAGAATTCTACGTCCGTGTTTGGGTCTGTGGTGCCAGCAGGAGGACCATTGAAGCCAGAGTTGTTGAAATAAGTAAAGGACGACATGCCCAATTCATTGCCGTTTTCGTCCCTTGGGCCACGGAAATAGTCAATGCCAATGATTGGAATTTCCGTTCCATAAGTGGGCACACCTGCGCAAGTAATACCAGGCTGGCCGTCTTCAGCGTCAATATTGTAGGTATAGGCCAAGCTGCGGTCAATATCGCAACCGACGTAGTCGTCAAGGTAGCAGCCAAGGTCGGCATCAACCCATATTGCGAAAAAGGTGCTATCAATGTCCTCTTTTGCACGGTTGATGAGCTTGTACCGCTGGAAGGTCATGTCGTTGATTTGGTCATTGGTGGCATAACCAAATGCCTGAACCTGCACTTCCATACGGATGGCAGTAGCTTGTGTTTCGCCGTGTACGGCTCCACCACCTTCATCGTTGTAAATCCAGAAAATCATTTCATCGGGGTACTGTGGAGGTAATTCCTCACAGCCACGAATCTCGATGAATGGGAAATCGCCATCCAACGGATTATAGATAAGGTCATCGTTTTGGTCAAAAAAGCCAGCAAGACCCTGCGTTGTGTTGGGGAGCTGGAAGTTGTTCTCGCCAAAGAAAAACTCGTTCCCTTTACCCGGCCAGCTTTTTACGCCAGCTGGGATCATGTCCTCCGTGTAAGCTGCGCCTCCTGCTTGTGCTTCTGTCCACATGCTGAGGTGTTGCTTGATTTCAGCCCCTGACACCTCAAAGAATCTGTCCCAATTGTCGCAGATGGCTTTGTCTGTTGTGCCCTCATCAGGGCTAAGCGGGCCAGGCCAAAAATCGCTGTTACCGCCACTATTTCCATACAATTGGCAAGCTGCTTTCAGGTTGCCGCCTGCATCAAAGCCACCGAGCCAAACAGCACCGGAAAAGATGGAAGATACTTCCACCTGTCCGATGGGAACTTTTGGCACCACGTATTTGCCGTCGGAGCGGTCCCACCAAACGTCGCCGCCAGTGGTCAGACGGGCACGGACGTTGTTCACGTCCTGGTCAACTTGGGCTTTGGCCGTTACGCAGGCTTCCCTAAAGCTGACTGTATTCTTGCTGGGCTTCTTGCTTTGCCGACTTGGGTCGTAATAAGCACTTGCCGACGAAGTAAAGACCAATATAGCCACAGCAGTTGCTAAAATTGTTTTTAAACTACGCATGGTTCAAAATTTTGGTTTAGTTGCTCAAAGTTGCTTGGTGATCAGATTTGAATTTAGCTGATCCAACACCAAGCAGCTTTAACAACAATTACGAATCATGTAACTATACAGTTGACATTTTCCCAAAAACAGGTGGTGTCATCTGATAATTGTCAATTAGAAATTGAAAATAACACCAAGGTACGTCCTGCGTGGGAGGCTGAAATTGTCAGGGTTCAGCATCCTCCACTGATAAGAAGCGAGAAAAGCTTCAGCACTTTGGCCCGGGCCTGTAGCGTTGGCAAGGAACAACTTACCACGGTCGGAATTCAAGAAACCGTCGTCGTCAGCTTCGCCAGAGAACTGGTAAACGCCCTGAATGTTTCGCTTGTCGAGCAGGTTGGATACCCGCACATAAACGTTCATGCCAATGCTGCGTTTGGAGCCTTCCTTCGAGAAGCTGAACTGCCTGTCAACCTGCAAATTGACCAAGGTGTTCCAAGGCAGCCTTGCACCGTTGATGGCACCCCTGATACCGGAATCGCCGAATGCTTCAGGCTGCTGTGCTGCAGTGTAAGGGCGGCCAGAAACCGTAATGGCTGCGACGTTCAGACCAGTGTTGGCAAGAATGTCGATGCCGCCAATGGTCGGGCCGTTGTAGGCAGTACCAGAGCTGTATCGGTAGTCCATGATGGCACTGATGCGGTGGCGTTCGTCGTAGTTCATGGGGAACAAGCTGCGCTGGATACCCCTTGAGCCCAAGCCCCTTGAAGAATTGGCGTCTGAACCTGTGCCATCAGCGAACTGCATGGTATAGGTCAAGTTCATCTGGATATTGCCCGTACGGCGCAGGTCGTAGCTGATGGAAAATGCCTTAACCGTTGCGAAGTCGAGGTTGGCATAAGTTTCATAGCTGTTGACAGGAGCTGGCACGTTCAGGTAGTAACGGCTCTGGATCATGTCACGCAGCTCCTTGTAGTAAGCCGAAAGTTTCAGTGCAGAGTTGGCACCTACCCGCTGCTGAAAGCCTACTTCATAAGTAACGGTGCGCTCTGGCTTCAGGTTGGAGTTGTTCCTAAGTGCGCTGCCATTCTGCTCCCAGTAGAAATAGGTGCGGGGGCTAACCAAGGAATTTCCCGGAGGACGCTGAACCAACACGTCGTAGTTGGCGAAGAAGTTGGCTTCATCGGAAATAGGGAAAGAGAACGCCAAGCGGGGCATCCAATTGATTTGCGGCTTGTAGTCCTCGAAGGTGATATCTGGGTCAAACTCCGCACTGGTGATGTCACGCTTCGCCTTATCGCCTTCTGCATACTTGGGATAAACAATCGTACCACCAAAGATTTCGGTTCCGTCGTTGGCAGGTGCGCCGTTTGCAAAATACCAAGTATCGTTGTTGCGGTATGCCTTTAGCGAATTGCCACCATCACTGGTCACATATACTTTGTAATCATCACCGATATTACCTGGACGCTCTGCTGTGGGATTGGCAGCATGGAAGTCACTGGCAGTCATTACATCGTAAAGCGAGTAGGGGTCTTTAAGCACTTTCGTATTGGCGTCGTACCTTTCTACCCGAACACCTACACGGAAGAATACATCCCTGAACTTGAACTTGTCTTGTAAATAGGCGGCCTGGTAGTTAGGCTCGAATGCAGCAATTGGGAAAGTGCGAATTTCCTTGCCATTCACATTTTCGGTAGCCGTGAAGAAGTCTTCAAAAGTCACCCCATCAAGCTCGTTGCCAAGGTAGTCGTAGCCCCAATAGTTGATGCGGTTGTCATCGTTCAACTCACGGGCAGAGAACATGTCAAGGCTGAGTTGGCTTGGGTCCAGGCCGTCAATGTTCACGTACTGGTTGAGCGGAATGCCCAAGCTCTCACGTACACGACGGAAGAACAGGTTGTCGTTGCTGCCAGAGGTAGTGGCAGGAGCATAAATGGGAACTTGAATTGTGTCAACAACCGTGATATTTGTGACTACGTCCAGTGTCGTATAAATGCCTGGTCTGTATTCCAAAATCTGAGAAGAATCCAATCCCTGTCCCTCAATATGCTCATTGGCGTGTAGCCTTGCAGTGGTCCAAAGTGCAAAAGGATTGATGTCATAGCCACGCTGGCGTGTCTGCTCGTACATGATACCGAACTGGATATTGTGGCGGTTGCTGCCAGAGCCACCAGGTACCAACTCGAAAGAGGTATTGGCATTGAAAGTATAAAGGTCGTTGTCACGCTTGCGGTTCAGGTTATATACCCGTCCGATATTGTTGTGGTGGTTGGACCAAACGCTGGTAAGTACGTCGGGTACGAAGCCATTCCTTACGTTGAAGTCAGCAAAATCATTGTATTCCTGACCATCGAAAGGTATATAGGCTGCCAGTACTGGGTTAATGGTTGTGTTGGAGGTATAGTCAATTAGCGTCCTGGTGTAGTCCACTTGGCCATCGTAAACAATAACGGTGTCAGGGCGGCTAAGATCAACGATAGGCGCAATCGTTGGCCTCCATTCCATGTTATAGTTGCCGATATAGCCATAGTTGAACAGGTTGTCGCCGTGGCGAGGGTCGGCTTGTGTAACTTTCGATTTCTCGTAGCCGAACTGTAGCACGTAAACAGCATTTTGGATGACAGAACCTTTTCCTTCTTCCTTGCCGGCGGCTGAATTGGCACCGCCCAACCTGTGGCGGAAGCGGAAGTTACCCCGTAAGCGCTCGTCGAAGCGGGTCGGGTTGTTGTGCGAGTTGAATACCCGGCCTTCCCGGTTATCGCCAGGTGTGAACTTGTCGTCAATATTGTAATAAGTCCCGGACAGGGTCACGTCAATGTTCTTGCCGAGGTTGGCGTCTATTTTACCATTGAGGTCAATCGTGGTACGCTCTTCGTTCGGCTTGTACTTTAGCTTGTCAACGCCGGTGTTATCAATATACTGTGCTTCTGGGAACACGGTGTTGTTGAAAACCCTAATAGGATTGGTCTCCAATTGTTGGCGAACTTCATCCTTGATGGCGTAAACCGGGATTGCAGGAGGGTCGTCGTCCTTGTTGAACTGGTACTGGCCGTTGATGCGATAGCCAAGTATTGTCTTTTTGCCTTTTTTGAGAAGAGGGCCGCTGAGCTGAAGGCTTGCGAGGTCTTGGTAGTAGGGGTCGGTAAGCCGGGAAGACTCCAACTCGATACCGCCGCCGAACTCCTCGGAAGGGCCTTTGGTCGTGATGGAAATGATACCACCTGTTACGTCGCCATAACGGGCATCCACACCACCTGTGATGACCGAAAGCTCTTCAATGGCCTGTTTAGGAGGGAGGTTTCCGCTGACCCGAACACCATCAATGAAATAAGCGGTGGCATCTGTGCGGGAACCCCGTACGTTGATGTCGGCTCCTTCGTCGGCAGAAGCTACACCTGCCGAAAACGAGGCCAAGCCTTTTACGTCACGGGTGGGCAACTGCTTGATCTGTTCGGAAGACAGGTTGCTTCCTTGCTGTGTGTTGTCCTGTTCAATGACGGGGCGTTGGTACTTTACTTCTACCGTGGTTAGCTCGATACCAGGGGAGAGTTGTTGGTCAAGCTTGTTCGCCCTGCCGCTTGAAATGACCATCCCGGAAACTTTCTGTGGGTTGTAACCTGTCGTGGAGAACTCCACATCGTAAGTGCCCGGGTCAATTTCTGTAATGCTGTAATAGCCGTCGAAGTCCGTCTCGGTTCCTGTCACCAAAACCCCATTCCGATAGAGGGCAACGGTGGCAATTGCGATTGGCTCGCCGGTATCCGCATCTTTCACCATTCCCTCTAACTTGGTGGAAGTCTGGGCAGATGCCACAAACCCAGCAAGCAGGAAGGTGAAGGTGAGTAGTAAATAACGTGCCATAAACATGAGTTTTATTTGTAATGAAATTAAAAACGAAAATCCTTTTTTCAAGAAAGTGCGCAAACTTAGTGAAAGATAATTACGCTGCAAAATCAACCTACCAGTCGAAAGCCAAGGGCTATTCATGAGAAGTTTTTTTCAGCTAAATTCTTTCGTCTCAAGATTACACTCGCTGATGATACAAAAGTAGTTGGCTCCGTTTAGTTCTACATGCCATTTTATGCTAAAAGTCAGGTTTCAGGTTTGGTGGGAAAATGGTAAATTCCTATGCAATTTGATTATTTTTATTGATTTCGACCAATGTCTGCCCGCAGATGGCGGGCTTTTAAATCAGTTTTTTGTGCTTCAAATACATCTGTAAAACTGATAATTATCCCTGCTTATCAGGTAGTTTGAATGGTGGAATTGCAGCCTGACCGACAAAATAGCGAAGCTGCGGCAAGCAAAAAAGCCACTGCAGTTGGCAGCGGCTCAGAATCTGGACAGGATAAAAATAGAATAGTTGTTCTTCTAGATAAAAGGATTGAAGGATTGAGGGATTAGGTTCCCTACGGCAATGACAAAAAAGGATTGAGGGGTTAAGTTAGTCTTTGAGTTTAGAGGGAAAAAAGGACGTGGCACCCTTGTGGTGCCACGGTGCTTAAAAACTAAATGGTAATACATGAAACTTAAATACAAAGCAAAGGTAGTGGCTCCTGAAGCGGGCTTACTACGCAGATTTTAACTATTAATGGTGCAATTTTAACCCAAAGGGGTAGATTTGCGGAGCAACCAGTTAATTTTCAATCAATGGAAGTCAAATTGCGCCGTGACAAGCCTATTTTCGAGAACATCCAACCTTCTTTTGGAAGTTCTTTCACCGTCAGGAAGTTTACCGAAGAAAATTGCTCCAGCCTTCCGTATTGGCATTGCCACCCGGAGTATGAAATCGTTTTCATCTCCAATGGGAAGGGCCACAGGCAGATTGCGGATAATATCAGCTATTATCATGATGGCGACCTGATCTTCCTTGGGCCTAATATCCCGCACCTTGGTTTTGCGCAGGAATTGTACGAAAAGCATGTGGAGGTTGTCGTGCAGATGCGGGGCGACTTTCTGGGCAGGGATTTCATGGAACGCCCAGAAATGGCAGCTGTGAAGCAGCTTTTTGAACGTGCAAAGTCGGGCGTTACTTTTCATGGCCACACCCGGTGGGAGGTCGGGCAAATCTTGCAGCAGATGGTGGAAATGGACAATTTTTTCCGGCTTGTTGACCTGCTGAAAGTGCTCCAAATCATGGCTACCTCCCAAGAGTTCCATTCCCTGAACATCAACCACCTAAGTGCCGAGGTGAAGCCACAAGACCACTACCGCATGAAGCAGGTATTTGAGTTCGTGGAGGCCAATTTTAATCGGCAATTTTCGCAGGACGAAGTGGCCAACCATGTGAGCATGACGACCCCCGCTTTTTGCCGCTTCTTCAAAAAGCTGAACCATAAGGTGTTCACCGATTTTTTAAATGAATACCGGGTTGCAAGGGCTTGCAACCTGCTTGCGGGAGATGCCTACAGCATCAGCAATGTCTGTTTCGAGAGCGGTTTCAACAACTTGTCCAATTTTAACAAGCAGTTCAAGATAGTGACAGGACAAACGCCTTCCGATTACCGCCGTAGTTTGCGTAAGTTTGTGCTGTCGCCCGCCTGAATTGTTACCTACCGGAAATTCACGGTAGTATAGGGGTAGTTCGTGATTTACAGCATCTTGAAAAAAAGAAGGCAATCTTTTCCAACCTTTTGCTGGCTTTGGGCGTCTTCTTGTTGATTGGTCTTTGAAAATCGGCCTTCACTCGACGGTGATGGCACATTTCATCGAAAATAACATCCGTTCTAATACGAATTCCGAACAAAATGGCGTTATTTGCCATTACAAATTCGCTCCAAATGAAGAAATCATCATTCTCGACCTTTCTGTTGGTTAGCCTTACGGTTCTTAGTTTGGCCAGCTACATTTACCTCAGTACAGCTGCTTCAGATTCAATTGACAACCGTTTAGCCAAGCAAGAATCAGCCATTGAAATGGAGGAGCAGGAAGTTAAGAAGGTATTGCTTCCCGATGTCAGCTTGGTTAAGAAGCTTATTAACATCACTAAAATTGTGCTGCCAAGGGATTGAGTAAGCCTTGATTTGACTAATCCGAAAGCTTTAGAAGGCCTTCTACCATTTTCGCCCAAGAGAAATTCTTTTTGCCTTCGGCAACTCCTGCCGAAAATGCCGAGGCTCTTTCATTTTCAAAAAAATCCACGATAGCATCTGCAATCGCTTTGGTGTCCACAGGAACTACATACCCAGCCTTGCCATGTGGGACTATCTCTGCCAAGCCGCCCACGTCTGTGACCAACATTGGTTTTTCAAAATGATAGGCCATCTGTGAAATGCCGCTTTGCGTAGCGGTGCGATAGGGCTGTACCACCAGGTCGGCTGCCCCAAAATAATGGCGCACCTCGCTGTTCGGGATATAGTCCGTCTTCATCACCAACTGTTTTTCGATGCCCAGTTGCTTGATTTGGGCCTCGTATTTCTCCCTGTTGCCATAGTACTCACCCGCAACGACAAGTTTCAAATCCATCTTCCTGATGCGCTCATCGGCCATTGCTTCCAGCAGCAAATCCAGGCCTTTGTAATCCCGGATAAAGCCAAAAAAAAGCAGGTAGCGCATTGCCGAAGGCAGCCCCAAGTGCGCTAAAGCCTGCTCACGGGGCGAATCCTCACCATAGTTATCATAGATAGGGTGGGGGATAATGACGGCTGGCTTTCCCTTCGGGGGATTTTGGGTGAAAATGCGCAGGTCGTCCATCACCGATTGGCTCATTACCACAAAAGCATCGCAAGCATTCACAAACCAACGGGTGAACAGGCGATCGCCGGGCCGCTTTTCGTGCGGCAGCACATTGTCGGCTATGGCCACCACTTTGGTATGTCCGTTGCCTTTGGCAATGCGCAGGATGCTGCCAAGGCAAGGCCCCATGAACGGCAACCAATACCTTGGCACGATGAGGTCAGGCCTTAGGCGGCGCAGTTCCAATCCGATTTTTAGCCAATTGATGGGATTGACCGAGTTGACGCATGTCCGAATTTTCAGACTGGTAGGTGCGGGGTCATTGCTGAATTGCGTCGTCCCTGGAAAAAGAAAGCTGGGGTATTGTAGGGAAAATGAATAGACGGTCACCTCGTGGCCTTGGTTCTGGAGTTCCAATGCCAACCGCTCTGTGAAGGCCGCTATACCCCCTCGAAGCGGGTGGGCTGGGCTGAGTAGGACCATTTTGCGGCTATGAGATGCTGGATGTTGGTTGCTGGACATGCCCCGCGTTGATTTTCAAGTCCGTTTTTCAATGACATACTGGTTCCTGGTCGTCGAATTGCGCACCAACAACTCGGCCAGGAAGCCCGTCACGAACAACTGGGTGCCCACGATGAGCGTCAAAATCCCAAAGAAGAACATGGGGCGCTCCGCAATGCCGAATTCCTGGTAAAACAGCTTTTCGAAGCTCAACCAAACAAGGATGACGAAGCCAATCATGAAGAACAGCACGCCCCAAGTGCCAAAGAAGTGCATGGGCCGTTTCCCGAACTTACCGATAAACGTGATGCTGAGCAGGTCGAGGAAACCGTTCACGAAGCGGTCGAGGCCGAACTTGGAGGTGCCGAACTTACGGGCACGGTGCTCCACCACTTTTTCTCCTATCTTCTTGAAACCAGACCACTTCGCCAACAAGGGCGTGTAGCGGTGCATTTCACCATAAAGTTCAATGCTCTTCACAACATCGAGGCGGTAGGCTTTCAATCCGCAATTGAAGTCGTGGAGCGGTATGTTGCTAATCCAGCGGGTGACACCATTGAAGAACTTGCTGGGGATGGTTTTCATGATGGGGTCGTACCGCTTCTGCTTCCAGCCGCTCACGAGGTCGTAGCCATCTTCCACGATCATCCGGCGCAGTTCGGGTATTTCGTCGGGGCTGTCCTGCAAGTCGGCATCCATGGTGATAACCACATTGCCTTTTGCGGCCTCAAATCCAACGAAAAGGGCTGCTGACTTGCCGTAATTGCGACGAAACTTGAAGCCTTTGACGCATTCGTTCGTGCTGCTCAACGACTCAATCACCTGCCACGATCGGTCGGTGCTGCCATCGTCCACCATGATGATTTCATAGCTGAAACGGTGCTGCTCCATCACACGGCGTATCCAAGCCTCCAGTTCTGGCAGGCTTTCGTCTTCGTTGAAAAGCGGTACTACTACGGTAATATCCATATTGGATTGCGGATTTCGGATTGCGGATTGCGGTCACTGCACATTTGCTGAAAACTGCTTTCCGCAACTGAATCATTTTTTCATGAAACTGGCCACCATGTAGGAAAGCAAAAACCCTGGTATATGCATAAAAACATAGATGGGCAGAAACTTACCAATGGTCAAATTTGAGTCCAAATCATCAATTTCCCTACCAGCATCCACCATCGCTTTTTTCTGAACCTCGGCCAATCCGGGGTCAACATATTTGAACAATATAAAACTGAAGAAAGCGAAGAAAAAATAGCAGACTACGAAAGTCAAAAAAGCATGTTTCAGCGCTACTCGCTGCTCAATCTTGCCGCCGTTTGCCTCCCGTTCCTTCCTCACGACCATCGTCATTGCCAATAATGATACAGCGATGGGGCTCCAATAAACCAACGGGTTCAATACCAATTCCCGGTTGATTTGATGAAAAACAAACAGGTATAGCACGATTGCCATACCTGTTATGATACCGTATTTGACTGAGGTTTGTTGCATAGAAGAATTTTATACAACAGCAGGTTTCTTTTTCATTATAGCTGCTGCTATTAAACTTATGATGGCACTGCCGACAGCACCATACAATAGTCCTTGCGTCATCATGCCAGAGGGTGTCATTTTTTCACGCATGGAAGCCATTTGTTCATCAACCACTTCTTGCGGGGCACCCATGCTGGCCATCATTTCTTCTGTGGCGCTCAAAACGTTTTCCAAGTAGTTTGGATCAATAAACGTCATGTAGAGCAGGTTGAACAAATTGGAAATGATGGAGGCAATAATCAAGGCGATAAATGCCACCAAAAATGCCCTTCCGAAAGTAATATAGCCACCAAGTTCCTTGTCACGGTGGTGGCGGATTGTCAATATCACGAATGCAACAGTAACACCGATTGCAATAAATCCGTTGAGCAACGAAATCGCAATTGATGTAGGGATGCTCAACCCTGTAAGGTTTGCAATCAATGTATAAACGATGAAAGCCGCAGCTCCATAAAGCCCATAGCGTAAAGCGGTAGGAAAGAACGGTACAGTAGATTCTTGAATCGCTTCATTAGGATTGTCTAAAGTTGTCATAACGTTTTGATTTTTAATGGTGAATGAATGGCCGAAAGATAGCTTACAAGTTTATTTCACCAAGAAAAAATAGACGAAAGATTGCTACTTCACGAGATGGTCTTCGATATTACTTCCTTCGGCATTGGTCATCTTCGAAAACGTAGCTACCTACGTCCCCATCCCTTCAAACCCTCAGTTCTCCAAACCTTCCAATCTTCCCTTGTTCACCACACCCAACACTTTTCCCTTCATCCGCCAGCCCACGAACGGCGTGTTCTTTGACTTTGAATGGATGTCCTTTTGTGAAAAAGTCCATTCGGTATTTGGATCGAAAATGGTCAAGCAGGCTGGTTCGCCAGGGCCGAGTTTTGGGATAGGCTGCCCCAGCAATTTTCTAGGGGCGATGGCCAATTTTTCCACCATTTGGCTGATGCTCAATGAATTGTGCAAGTGCATCCAACTCAAGCCGAAGGCCGTTTCCAAGCCAATGGCTCCAAAGTCGGCAAAGGGGAACTCCAAGTTCTTTGCCTCTGGGTCGAGCGGGGTATGGTTGGAGGTGATGCAGTCAATGGTGCCATCAGCAAGGCCTGCACGAAGGGCTTCCATGTCGGACAACTCCCGGATAGGGGGCATCACCTTGAAATTGGGGTCAAACTCGCTTAGCAGGTGGTCGTCGCAAGCGAGGTTCATGGCAGCCACGGATGCGGTGACCTGAAGGCCCCGTTCCTTGGCTTCCCGCACCAACTCCACGGAGCCGGCGGTAGAAATATTGAGCAAGTGCAAACGTGAGCCAGTGTATTCGACCAAGTAAATATCCCGCCGAACCATCAGTTCCTCAGCCAAGGCAGGCACGCCCTTCATGCCCAACGAAGTGCTCATGATGCCCTCGTGCATCTGGCCACTGGGAGCAAGGGTGCGGTCATGCGGGCGATTTAGGATGACGCCACCGAATGGCCGCACGTATTGCAGCGCACGCAGCATGAGGCCGCTATCGAGTACAGGCTTTTTTCCATCCGAAAAAGCCAATACACCAGCTGCCTGCATATCATACATCTCGGTGATGTCCTTGCCGGCACAATCCTGTGAGAGTGCCCCAATGGGAAGGAAATCCACCATGCTTGCTTCCGATCGGCTGCGGACGTATTGGATTTCGGACTTGGAATGCAGGGCTGGGTGGGTGTTGGGTAGTACGGCAATGGCAGCATAGCCACCAGCCAGGGCAGCTTTTTCCACCGAGGAAAAATCCTCACGGTGCTCCAGCCCCGGGTCGCCGACCCAGGTGCCCAGGTCGAGCCAGCCGGGGGAAACGCAGGCGGCTTTGGCCTCATAGACGGTTGCGCCGTTGGCCGAAAGGCCTATGCCAATGGCTTCTATCACGCCGTCATTGATGGAAATATCAGCCACAGTGCCATTGTGCTGTGAACCCGGCCATACCAAGGTGGCATTTTTAATGAGTAAGTGCATGGCGCAAAAATAGGTAGGCAAATTCAAAAAACGTTGAGGAATATCATGCCTGTTGCTCCGGATGTTCTTCCTCAGTTTCCTGTGTTTCTTTTTGTATCCTTTCGTAGAACTTGGCCGATTTCTCGCTCAGCACACCGGGGTCGAATTGGATGTTGTTCAGAATGTCCAAAAGGGTGTTGATTCGTGCGTCTGTTTCAAAGAATTTATTGATAATCACGATATTGCGAGATTCCACAACGCAATAGCCAGCGTTGAAATTCCCCTTTTCATAGCGGATGACATAGCCAAGTTCCTGGAACAGCACTTCAAGTTTCTGGAGGGAATGTTTCGTCAGGTTTATCATACCGAAAAATGGTTTTTGCGGCAAATATCGAATAAAATTGAAAGAGAAATGATTGTTTGATTGAGAATATTGTGTTGATTAATTCATCGTGTATATACATAGATTCTGAAATTTTGATAAAAAGTAAAAAATAATTTACTTGAGACTTGTTTTTTAGGAATTAAATTTATAAATTTACACCGTTCACCTTTCTTCACATCTCAAAACGATTGCATAATGAAGACACACCGTCGTGAAATCTTGATTTATTACAATCCTGAATCAAGCAACGACCGCAAAACCGTTGCACATGCTCAGGGACTTTCCCCACATATTCGTACCTTTGCCTTCGGGCAGGCACCCTCCACGGGCACAAGTTGGCAGCAAATCTTGGGCGCACTGGACCTACATCCGAAAGAATTGATGAACAAAGCACACCCCTACTACCAGCAGCATATTCGTGGAAAATCGTTTAATGAACAAGATTGGGTCAATGTCATCATGCACAATCCCTCGCTCCTCAGGGCACCCATCGCCATGCGGGGGAACAAAGCTGTACTGTGCAACAACGCAACAGACATATACAGGCTGACAACCGACGAACTTGCCACGATTTTTTAGAAAAACGCCATTGCCTTGTTTTGAATCGCTAGAGATTCTCTAATTTTATGGCGGAATGAAAGACGGAGCAATTCCGTCTTTTGTTTTTTGTGGAAACACCACACGATCAAGCGATTCAACAACTCAACAATCACTGACCTTGCTTAGGATTTTGGAATTAGGAATCTGGTAACACAAGCGCCTCGGTCATTGCGGTGGCGGTAATTTCCCAATTGCTCAATTTCCAACATTTCTGAACAACACCATTGTACAATTATGCCCAGCTTTGAAATTGAAGGAAAGCTCATCCGAAAGTTCGATACAGAGAACAAGTCCCAGTCTTTCCAAACTCGTGAGTTCGTCATCGAGGTGCCCGACGGCAATTACCCTCAATTCGTTAAATTCCAACTGACCCAAGACCGCTGTGGTGCCATTGACACTCACAAAGAGGGTGAAACAATCAAGGTTCATTTTGACCTCCGGGGTCGTGAATGGCAAGGCAAGTATTTTACCAACCTGAACGCTTGGCGCGTCGAAAAGGCTGGAGGCACCACTGCATCGCCCCCTGCGGCCGCTGCCGGAAGTGATTTTGATTTTCCAACTGCCTCCGATGAACCAGCCTTCGTGAACGAGGATTTGCCGTTCTAAATTTAGCGGACACCAATTACAATGGTTTGTGAAGTTGTCGGGTTTACGGGTTCTAAGGTTGCGGAACAGTAGCCGTTTTTGAAAAGATAGGTTGCTTTTCCAACCTTGTCAAAAATGATTTACGATTAGGTTTTGCCCTAAATCCCGAAAACCATAGAACCTTAAAACTTCACGAACCATTTAATTAACGGGGCGCTTTTTTGGGGAAATTCAGTATTTCCCCAAAACACACCCTCCCACGCTGTTAGCGCTAATATTCAGCCATGCCAGATACAACGAAACAAACCAGCAACCAACCCATTGCCAAGGAGTATGACGCTATTGTGATAGGCAGTGGCATAAGCGGCGGCTGGGCCTGCAAAGAATTGACGCAGAAGGGCCTAAAGACCCTGTGCCTTGAACGAGGCCGTCCCGTTGAGCATGTAAAGGATTACCCAACGGCCATGAACCCGCCTTGGGAAGACCCGTATCGGGGGAGGGCAACCGAGGCCACCAAGAAAGAATACTATGTCCAGTCGAAGAATTATGCCTTCAGCGAGGAGACAAAGCACTTCTACGTGAAGGACACCGAACAGCCCTACGAACAAAAGCGGCCTTTTTGGTGGATTCGGGGTTACCAGACCGGGGGCAAGTCCATGTTATGGGCGCGGCAGTGCTGGCGCCTAAGCGAACAGGACTTCGAGGAGAATGCCCGTGATGGGCATGGCTGCGACTGGCCCATCCGCTACAAGGACATCGAACCTTGGTACAGCTATGTGGAGCAATATGCTGGCATCAGCGGGTTGGCTGCGGGCATACCACAAGTGCCGGACAGCCCGCATTTTCTTCCACACATGCCGCTGAACTGCATCGAGGAAACCTTCAAGGAACGCATCGAAAAGGCATTCCCCGGGCGCAAGCTCATCCCAAGCCGCCCAGCCCACCTCACCGACGATACGCACAAGGAACGGGGACGCTGTCAGTACCGCAACCTTTGCCATCGGGGCTGCCCCTATGGTGGGTATTTCACCAGCTTGACCAGCACCATCCCTGATGCGTTGAAGACCGGCAACCTGACCATGCGCAACCACAGCATTGCGACAGAACTCATTTTCGATGAAAAAAAAGGCAAAGCCAGTGGCGTTCGGGTACTCGATGCACAAACAGGCGAAATGCATGAGTTCCGTGCCCGCATCATTTTTGTGAACGCCGCCTGCCTCAATTCCACTTGGCTCCTGCTGAACAGCAAGAACAGCCGTTTCCCCGATGGTTTCGGCAATGACAGTGGCGTGCTCGGCAAATACCTCATGGACCACCATTTCCAGGTCGGGGCCAGCGGCGAGTTCGATGAACACCAAGACCAATATTATTTTGGCCGCAGGCCAAACCACTTCCTAATCCCACGCTACCGGAACATCGGCAACGACGTGCAACCCAACTACCGACGGGGCTTTGGCATGTACGGCAGCGGCTGGCGGCAAGGATGGGGCGAGGTGGCGGCGATGAAAGAAGTGGAACTTGGCTTTGGGGCTGGGTTCAAGGAAACCATAGCAAGGCCGGAGAACGGCAAATGGGCCGTGCAAATGTTCCCATTCGGCGAGTGTCTTCCCTACGAAACGAACCAAGTATATCTGAGTGCTGAACAAAAAGACCATTGGGGCTTGCCCACCCTTGTCATGGACGCCGATTTTGGTGAAAATGAGCGGGAAATGACCAAGCAGATGATTGCCGACAGCGTGGAGATGCTCGAAGCCGCCGGGGCCAAGAACATCAAGGAATACCGAGATGCCACGGCCATTGGCTTCGGCATCCATGAAATGGGCACCGCCCGCATGGGACGAGACCCCAAGACGAGCGTCCTCAATGGCTACAACCAGGTTTGGGGTGCTCCCAACGTCTTCGTTACGGATGGGGCTAGCATGGCTTCATCGCCTTTCCAGAACCCATCACTGACCTATATGGCGCTGACGGCCCGAGCTTGCGATTTTGCGGTGAAGGAGTTGAAGAAGCAGAACCTTTGATGGTGGTGTTAATAGTATTGAGGATTTACAGAATCGTCAGGTTTGTGATGCGGTTGTTATGAAAAAGCTACAGCTGCCGATTTACAAATCCACAAAATCGCCAGTTGCTTCGTCATATTTCTTCCTGGCCAATATGCCGTCATCAACGTATTTCTGCATCACCCGCTTCAGCGTTTTGATGCGCTCTGGATAGTGTTCCTTTCCTAAATCGAGCAGGTTGAAACTTGCCTTACGATAATCGCCGCCAGTATTCAATGCATCGATGATTTGGCTGCTTTTTGCCCGGCCTTGGTGCCGGATGTCACAGATGAGGAGGCAAACGGCATCTGGGACGCCATTGAGTCCGTATCGTCTGGAATAGTTGGCAAGGGACGCTTTTATATGTGCTACTGCAATGCGAACTTGTAATTTTCGGTGTTCGGGGTCGTTCATTGTCCAGTGAATGAACCGGGCGGCGCTCAACAGTTCCTGACCGTCCACGGCATCGAGGGTGGGGTTCAGGTAGTCCATCAAGGCTTGGGTAGATTGGTTGTTTTCCAAAGCTACCGTCGTGCCCTCCAATTTTTTCAGCACTACATGGCCATTCTCAAGTGTCAACTCTGGGAAGTATTCGCTGGCCAATGGCAGTTTCAATAGTTCACGAAAGTATTTGACAAAATCACCATTGGCCACATGCGCTGCGTACTGCATAAAAGTGAAGGTGAATTTTGCCCGGTCATAGGTGTTCAGGCATAGGAATGAGCCTTGGCTTTCGCAAATGGACGTTGGGTAGATGAAATGCGCCCAAAAGCCATGTTCCCCTGTGTATTCTTCGGGTTTATAGACACAGCCTTCCAAAATTTTGTTGTTCATCAGTCCCAAATTGCCAAGATAGGAGGTTGAGAAGCCAATGGGAAATAGCGTAGCATTGTCGAATGTTTTACCGAATTGGTTCTTGCCGTTGCTGCTGAAGGTGAAATGAATAGCCATAAAATTGTTTCAATTTGGTTGAAAAATTAGTTGTTGACGGGTGCTTATTTCCCAGCTTCAAAAATAAATACTACTTCCAACGCTTGGTTATCACAATTTTAGGTAATGATTTCAAATATGCTGCACCCACCACCAAGCTGCGGCCACACTAAGCAAAATAATGCCCCAATCCAATGCCCAAACAAACACCATGACCAAGATTGCCAACGGTGCAACTGGGAAAAGATACCATTCACGACTGCCGCCATATCGGATATTGAACAACCGAAACAACCGGTGCATGGCCTGTTCGCATTGAAAGGCAAAAGGAACCCTGACCGCAAAAACTGGCACAGTCTGCCCAAAGCCTTTTTTGGTCACCTGCTTAGCCCGGCGTTTGTAGTTGCCAGAAATACCAATCTTGAAGAGGAAAACCAACGGAAAGTTGGTGTAGAGATAAAGCCATTGCCTGGCTATGGTGCCGTTGCCTGACTTGCGATTTTGAATGAGCATGGGATTTGGTTGCGTTGAAAACTATGCTAAAACACAATTCTTTCCAACGCAACCTTCCCATTTGGGTTTCAATAACCCTTTGATTGTCAAGGCGGTGAATTATTTCATTAACACAACATCCCCTTTGTACAACGCAACCTTGCCATCCACAAATTCTACTTCGGCAAACCAAACATAAACTCCTGAATTCAATCTATCCCCCCTGTGCTTACCATCCCAACCAATAGAAACATCGTTTGGCGGGAAATTGTAGAATTCATAGATGACCTCTCCCCAACGGTCGAACAGTAGGAAGGAATTTACTTTCGTCACCGTCGTGCCGCCGAAAATATTCAGCTTGTCGTTGAGGCCATCGTCGTTGGGAGAGAAGGCATTGGGTACATAAACCGGCCTGTCCACCTTGACAATGACCGTCACTTGGTCGCTGGCCGTGCATCCGTGCTCGTCGCTGACCGACAAGGAATAGCTGGTCGTCACAGTTGGCGATACGGTCAAGCTTAGGCAAGCTGGACACTCGGCGTCCACCCCGATTGGCGTCCAAACGATGCTCGATAATGAACTGGCTGGCACACTCACATTGCCCTGTAATTCTACACTTTCTCCCAGGCTGAGCACTTCCGCTTGAAGGTCAGTGGCAAGGTCAAGGGTCAGTTCAAGCGGTGCATCCAATGTGACCTCGGTCTGCCAAGTGCAGCCTGTAGCATCGGAAACCGTCACCTCATAGGTATCGGGTGGAAGGTTAGTGAAACTGTTTTGATTGCCAAATGGCCCACCGTCCAATGAATACGTAAATGGTGGCGTACCTCCGCTTACTTGACCAATGATGATGGAGCCGTTCACCTCCCCAAAGCAGGCTGGTGGGTTAAAAACGATGTCGGCGCCGTTGGGAGCCGCATCACTCAGACTGACGACGACACTGGCCTCGTCCGTGCAGCCGTTGGATGCCGTGAGCGTCAATACATAGGTGCCTGCCGCATCCACCGTGGGGTTCAACGAGTTTTGCCCGTTGGCAAAACTGCCGTTGGTGGTTGACCACACAAAGCTTATGCCCGTGCCCGTGCTGCTTCCCGTTCCGTCCAAAATCGTATTGGGCGTCACGCAGTCCAATTGGTCGGCTGGCGCTATGGTGGCTGTTGGCGTGGCGGTGTCCTCGTCAACAATAGCCTGAGCGGTGGACGAGCAACCCGCAGCGGTAGTGACAGTCAGCGTATAAGTGCCTGAGGTCGTAATGGTCGGGTTCTGCTCATTCGAAGAGAATCCACCTGGCCCTCCCCATTCCCATGTAATGCCAGATGCAATGCTTGACGTGCCTTCCAATTGGACGGAGGTCACAAGGCAAGTAATCAACCCACCTGTTGCACTCACCACTGGAATCCCAGCATCGGCAGTAACGGTAGCCGATGCAGATGCGGTACAGCCATTGACGCCAGTCACCGTAAGCGTGTAGGTTCCACCTTGATTGACACTTGGGTTTTGTAGGGTAGAACTAAAACCACTCGGGCCTGCCCATGCCCAACTGACACCAGTTGTGGTGGAACTGCCCTGCAAGTTGAGGGTAGGATTGGTACAGGTGATATTGCCCCCCGTTGCCGAAGCATTCGGTGGGGTTGTGTTCTGCACCACGTTCAGGTTCATCGTCGAAGAACATCCGTTGGGGGCAGTTACGGTGAGGGTGTAATTGCCAGGGGTTGTAGTGGAAGGGTCGGATAGCGTAGAGGAGAATCCACCCGGGCCCGTCCAGGCATACGTCACGTTAGGGGTTGTTGAGCCGCCGTTCAGGACAATGCTAAGGTTATTGCAGTCAATGATAGGAGCAGTGGCCGTGACGTTGGGGAGGTTCGAGTCGGTATTGACGAATGCAGTTGCCGTTGTGGAGCAACCATTGGATGCCGTGACCGTCAACGTGTAGGTGCCCGCTGAGGAAACCGTTGGATTTTGTTGGCTTGAAACAAAACCGCCCGGCCCTGTCCAAGCATAAGTAACGTTTTGCGTGGTGGAATTGCCCGAAAGGGCTATGCCCGTGCTGCTACAGTTCAGCGTGCCGCCCATTGCGGTAGCAGTGGGCAGGTTGCTGTCAGGTGTGACTTGTGCTGTCGCAATGCCTTGGCAGCCATTCCCGGCAGTGATGGTTAGGGTATAGGTGCCTGGAGTGGTCACGATGGGGTTCTGCAAGGTGGAGATGAAGCCACCCGGCCCTGTCCAAGCCCATGTTACGCCCGGCACAGTCGAATTGCCCATTATTTGCAGCGTGGTTTGAGCACAGCTCAATATGCCACCAGTGGCCGTGGCCGTAGGCGCATTGGCATCCTGTGCCAAAATGGCGTTGTCAGAGGCAGTACAGCCGTTTGCAGCGGTGACGGTCAGGATATAAGTACCCGGAACAGAGGCACTTGGGTTTTGTACGGAGGAAGTGAAACCGCCTGGCCCCGTCCATGCCCATGTCACGCCGGGGGTTTGCGAATTGCCCATCAACGTCAAGGCCGGAGTACCGCAGCTGAGAATGCCACCATCGGCCTGCGCCGTTGGGGTTTGGGTATCTGCACTGACGATGACCTGCTGCGTTGCGGAGCAGCCATTTGGCGAAGCCACCGTGAGCACATAAGTACCTGGTACTGTGGTAATTGTGTCGGCTTGCTGCGCAATGAACCCTCCTGGGCCCGTCCATTCGTAGGTTACACCTATCGTGGTTGAGCCACCGTCCAAAGCCGCTTCCGTTTGGTTGCAATCAATGCTACCAGCCGAGGCAGCAATATCGGGTGTGTTGGCATCGGCGTCCACTTGTACGGTCACGGCGGAGGTACAGCCGTTAGGACCAGTGATGGTCAGTTGGTACAATCCGGCGGAAGTGACAGTTACATCCTCCGTATTGCCGACGGGCATGCCGCCGGGGCTGGTGGCCCACGCATAGCTGACGCCGGGTGTGGCACTGTTCCCATCGAGCAAAAGGCTTGGCATGGCACATGTCAATTCGCCGCCAGTTGCTTCGATATCAGGGTCTTCGTCGTTCAAAACCACGGTTGCAAGTGCCTGAGCGGTGCAATTGTTGGCGGCTGTGGCAGTGAGTGTATAAGCGCCTGGTACGTTGACCACAGGGTTCAAGTCGGTGGAAGTGAAGCCGCCTGGCCCCGTCCATTCCAGCGTAACTCCTGCCGTTGTAGAACCGCCGGAAATCGTAACAGAAAGCACATCACAGGTCATCTCCCCGCTTACACTCGCTGATACATCGGGCAATCCGGCATCCTGTTGCACTTGTGCTGCGGCGGTGGCAGTACAGCCATTGGCAGCCGTAACGGTGAGCAAGTAGTTTCCTGCGACGGTGACAGTTGGGTTTTGCACGGTGGAGGTATAGCCGCCGGGGCCGCTCCAACCATAGGTAATGCCACTGCTCGTCGAATTGCCCGAAAGGGCAACACTGCCACTGGTACAGGTGAGCACGCCCCCGCTGGCAGAGGCGTTGGGTTGCGCAATATCTTGGCCGACCATGGCCGTGCTACTGGCCGTGCAGCCGTTGGTAGCGGTAACGGTAAGTGTATAAGTGCCTGATGTTGAGATAGTTGGGTCTTCCATAGGAGAGGCGTAGCCACCTGGCCCCGTCCATGCATAAGTCACGCCCGTGGTGGATGAACTGCCGTCCAATGCAATGGATGGGTTGGTGCAGTTCAGCGTTCCGCCTGCGGCAGCGGCGTTTGGCGTGGCTTGGTCGGAGGTGACCACCTCGCTATCCGATGCGCTGCAACCATTGGTGCCGATGACTGTGAGCACGTAGGTTCCAGCATTGCTGACGGTCGGGTTTTGCGCAGCAGAGGTATAGCCTCCTGGCCCAGTCCATGCATAGGTGACGCCAGTGGTGGTAGAGCTTCCTTGAAGGGTCAGCGTGTTGTTGGTACAAGTAAGTGTGCCGCCACCGCTGGCATTGACCGTTGGTGCGGCATTGTCCAACGAGACCAATGCGGGTGCCTGTGAAGAGCAACCATTTGCCGCCGTTACTGTCAAGGTATAAGTGCCTGGTGCGCTGACGCCAGTTGGGTTTTGCAAATTGGAAGTGAACCCGCCTGGCCCTGTCCAGTTATAACTGACGCCGTTGGTGGTGCTGTTGCCCTGCAAAGTAAGGTTAGGGGTGTCGCAGTCAACCGTACCGCCCGTTGCGGAAGCATTGGGTAAACTGGAGTTACCGGATACCACTGCTGAGGCGGTGGCCGTGCAGCCATTGGGTGCGGTGACGGTGAGCACATAAGTGCCTACGGCAGAAACGCTTGGGTTTTGCAATGGGGAAGTAAAGCCGCCCGGCCCTGTCCAAGCATAGGTGGAGCCAGAAGCTGTTGAGTTCCCGTTGATGTTAATGGAGGAGGCCGCACAAGACAAGGTGCCGCCGGTAGCGGAGGCGGTGGGCGGCGAAGGGGCTGTTATGGTGATTTGGGCTTCGTCGGTACAGATATTGTTCCCCACTGAACTGCTGGTCGTAAGGGTATAAGTGCCTGCGGCAGTGATGGATACGTCTGGCATAGTGCCAATGACGACCCCGTTTTGGTTTCGCCATATATAGGTCATATTCGAGCCTCCCAAGGACGTACTGCCGCTCAACAAGGTGAACCCAGCGGAACAAGGAATGAAATCATCACCTGTGATGATGGCATCGTTTGGCACGACAATTAGGTTGAGTATCACCGTGCTGTCGCAGCCAAATTGGTTTTGCAGCACCTCTTGGTAGATACCCGTTAGGCAAACCGTTTGGTTGCCGAAGGTATAGCAATCGCCATCGCAAATCTCGGCGTTGACGATGGTATTGTTGAAAGGTACGGCATCGAGGTTCAGCACGATATTGCTATCGCAACCTTGGTAGGATTGGAACAACATCAGGTAGGTGCCAGCACTGGTATAAAAAATACCATCGGGGCCTAAATAGCTTCCACCAGCGCAGATTACATCATCTATGGGTTGCGTAACGATATCGTCCACGGTAACGGTAATGCAGGTTGGCAAAGTAGTAACGCAGCCAACTTTAGCCGTTACACAAACATTGTAAACGCCTGTGGCATTGTAGGTGATATTGGTGTTGGTTTGGCCATTTATGTTGATACTAGCGGTGGGGGGGTCCACTGTCCATTCATAGTTGGTCATGTTGGGGTTGTTGGGAACCATATAGTCCAGGGTGGCGCCATTGCAGGCTGTTAGAGGGCCTGTGATGGGGGTTGGGCCAGGGACATTGCCGCTTTGCGGTAACCCAAGCCCCGCTGAGCCACCGAAAATAATATCAAAGCCAACTCCATTGGCTGTGATATTGTCTGCTATGAGGTAGTAGGTTGTGCCAGCTACGAGCGAGACAGTTGGTTGGAACTCTGTTAATCCCGGCACCCCAAAGCTGCCCATGGGGTCGGATGCAATTCCGGTTGGAACAAAAGGCCCCGGTGGGGTGATGGGGCCGGTATAATCGCAGGAGACTACTTGTGTGCCCCCGCCACAAGGGCATTCTGCCCCATAGAGCGCAAAGTCGAAGTCCCCTGCAAGGCCCGCAGGTGTAATCATCATCTCGAAAGTGCCGCTGGTCGTACAGGTGAAGCTGAACCAATAAGAATCGTGCTCACCTGTGGCAAGGCAGGAGCAACTTGAAACTGGGTCAAATGTTCCATTGCCGCTGTTGCCGCCAATGGAATAGGAGCCACCTGCCACAGGCTGGGCATCGCAGCAGTCCTGTTGAGCCAAAAGCGTGTTTGTTGTTGCCAAAAATAGGACAAGTAGCCAGTAGATATTTTTCATAATGCAAACAAGGTTTATAGTTTCTTTAGTCAACCAAGGGCTTTCCGAACTTAGAACAGCGGTGATGTAGCAATAGCCCCTCGCCGCAAAATACCATTTTGAGCAAAGATAGATTATTGGAATAATACCCAGTCATTTCATGGTGAGAATTAGCCTAAGTGCTGAATTTTGACAAATAGGGTTTGAGATTGATAGCAATCCACACCTTGGGTTATCGTGATTTAATAGCGAAGGGGCATTTTTGCAAGCCTGATTGCAAGGGACGCCAATACCGCTTCCCGTTTGTGCAGTATTTGACCTGAAATGCGCTATGTTTGTCGGTGAAATGGCCGTGGCTGCCCAACCCCATGTCAGGTTTCTGCGTAGTCGTGAATGGTTCCTTAATTTGTAATTGCTCAGATAAGGATAGATTTGGAAGGAAATGGAAATTTTTTCCAAGATAGCCTACCAAAAAGGCGGTGGACGAGTGGAAAAAATCAATTTTTCACTCTTCTTCCCTACTGAATAGATAATTTAAATCAAGCTGATGAAAAAAATTCTCCAAATGTTTTCGCTTGCGGCAATTTTGCCTTTTGCCGCACAATCACAAATAACCATCGAAGCCAGCCAAATCAAGATGATTGGCAATGTGGCCTATAATGGCAGGGATACTATGCCCGACTCCACCATTGTAATTGGTGGCACTGGCCAGCAGAATTGGGATTTCTCAGGACTCAATGATGATGAACTGGATACCCTGGAGTTCTTTGAGGCAGCCCAACTGCCCTTCGCAAGTGAATTCCCTTCTGCCAACGTTGGGGCTGTGGTTGATTCAAATTTAAACATTTTCTTCCAGCAAAACAGTGAGCATATCGTTACCTACGGCTCTTATGGCAGCATTGAATATGACCCTTTCGTAATCACCACTGCGTACAAATTTAACCCTCCGCTGACCTCGATTCGCTTTCCCATGCAGTACAACGATGCGTTCAATGAGACTGCAATCGGTAAGATACAGCTACCGGGCAGTGCCATCGGTATTACGAGCGACAGCATCAGGGCAATCACCACCAACCGTAGGTTCGTTTCGATTGACGCTTATGGTGAGCTGATTACCCCGTTTGGTACCTTCGACGCCCTTCGCTCAACGGAGATGGAGGTTTCGTACGATACGATCTATATCCTCACCAACGGTTTTTGGTTTCCCTATCAAGGAAGCGGCCCCGATACCATTACGCTGTACAGCTGGTGGTCCAACCAAAACGGGCTTGGATTTCCGCTTGTCCAGTTGACAACCAAGAATGGTGTCGTAAAAGAGGCAGGCTTTCTTAAAAGTTTTGTGAGCAGTACCAAGCCTGCTTCCCAATTGTTGAAACTTGGCATCTCGCCAAACCCAGCGTCCAATTTCATCAACGTTGAGTTGCCGGAAGGCCAACAAGGAAGGCTCGAAGTCTATGACATGAACGGCAAGCAGTTGCAGGCAAGGGCTGTTGCTAGTTCCCAGGAGCAATTGGACGTTCAGCGCCTCCTTGCGGGCAGTTATGTGCTTGCTTTGAAAGATGAGCAAGGAAGGCTGGTCGGCTTTGAACGTTTTGAAATAATTCGCTAAACGATAGACGGTGGACGGTGGACGATTGACGGCTAACGGTTGACGGTGGGCAGAAACTCGTCCACTGTCCACCGTTGGCCTTCCACCGTCCATCGTCCCCCGTCTATCGTCCACCGTCCACCGTCTATCGTCCCCCGTCCACTGCCATTCTTATCCGCCAATCCATGGGCAGGTAGTTGTTCGAGCGGTTGTCAAGCACCTTCATCCAACCGAGCGGAAGCCCCCCGTAAGAGGCCAAGGTCCAGCCACGCTGCCATTCAGGTTTCCAGAGATTTTCTTTTTTCAAAAACAACAGTGCTTCGTCCCTCTCTAGGTCTGCCTTCGGCAAATCGGGGTGTAGGTCATTGGAAAGTGCAAGGGCGTGGGACGGCACAAGGTCTTGCTTTTTTAATTCCCCAATTTCGATGCCGATGGAGCGCTTCCGCAACGCTGAAGCTACCGTAAAAAGTGTATCCAACTGTGCCTTTGGCAAAGCAACTACTTCCCCTTGTGGTTTCCTATAAAACTCAAAATCGGCAGGCTTGGAAAAAAACGCTTGAACGATGGGCAGTTCCCTGGAAGTCAATCGCTGCCAATCCTTGGGCGGGTTGGTGGTTGCTGCCGCAATGGGCTGTTCACCCGTTTTGCGCAAGCAAGCCATGAAAAAGCCTTCGCCCCGTACTCGGTGCGGGAAGCATTGGTAGCCGAGTTTTTGCGTTGCAATGCCCCATTCCGAAGGAAAGCTCAATGCTGCTGGCTCAAAGCCGCCATTGTCCATCAACCATTGGACGTTCTGCTCATTTTCCAGCGAATTGAAGGTGCAGGTCGAGTAAAGCATCACGCCGCCCGTTCTCACCAAGTCCTTGGCAGCCGACAGTATCCTTTGCTGGCGTGCAGCGCACATAGCTACACTTGCCTCCGACCAATGCGAGGCAGCATCCTCGTCCTTGCGGAAAAGCCCCTCGCCGGAGCAAGGGGCATCCACTACCACCAAATCGAAGAAGCCATTCAAACGGCCAAAATCCTCGGGGTCGTGGTTGCTGACGGAGAGATTGGCATGGCCCCATTTTTCGAGGTTCATCTTCAGTGGTGCAATGCGGCTTTGGATCACCTCATTGCTCAGCAAAAAACCAGCCTCGCCAATGGCGGAGAGCAAAAGGGTGGATTTGCCGCCCGGCGCTGCGCAAAGGTCGAGCACCCGCAGTGGCTGCCCAATTCCCGTTGTTTGCCGCAATGCTTCGTAAATCAACATGGATGACGCCTCCTGCACATAGTAGGCCCCCGCATGAAAACGGGGATCGAGGGTGAAACTGGGGCGCTCCGGCAAATAGCGGCCATCGGGCTGCCAGGGAATCGGCTCCGACTGGGCCAACTCCGTGCTTGGCTTAGCAGGGTTGCGCCGAATGCTCACTGGCGGCGGTTGGCTCATTGCTTCGAGGAAGGCAGGGAACTCCGAGCCGAGGTCGGCTTTCATGCGGTCGAGAAAAGTGGAAGGAAGGGACAAATGAAATTGGGAAATTAAGAAATTGGGAAATGAAGTACCATCGGCAAAATTAGGTCTTGTTTCGAGAATCTGGGTTTTGATAAAACCACAGCCATCATCTGTTGTTTCCCTTTCTTTGCGGCGGCAAACTGGCAGACTTATTTTTACTTGAACTATGCTGCTATTGTCGTTTGAACGGAATCAAATCACTGGCAATCAACCACTTGCCCTCCGTCAATCGTCCACCGTCAATCGTCCATCGTCAATCGTCCACCGTTTAGTTTATGTCAAAAGACAATACAACCAGCAAGCCCACTACCCCAGAAAACAAAAAACTGAACCTTGCCCAATTGCGCAAGGCATTGAAAATCTTCGAGTTCGTACGGCCATACCGTTGGGGTATTGCTGTGGGCTTATTTCTCCTTTTTCTTTCGAGCATGGTGTTTATGGTGTTTCCCTTCCTTTCTGGGGAGCTGATTAACATCGCCCAAGGCAGGTCTAAGTACGGTGTCTCCTTGAAACAGGTTGGCTTTTTCCTTATGGCTGTGCTAATAGGGCAGGGCTTTGTGTCCTATTACCGGGTGCAGCTTTTTGCCACCATTAGTGAAAAGGGAATTGCCGATGTTCGCAAAGCGCTGTACAGCAAAATCATCACGCTCCCCATTGTTTTCTTCGAAAAAAACAGAACAGGTGACCTCGTCAGCCGCCTCACTGCCGATGTGGAGAAGCTATACAACGCCTTTTCCGTCACCATTGCAGAATTTGTTCGGCAAATCATCGTCCTCATTTCGGGCATCATCATATTGGCGGTGATGGCGCCTAAGTTGTCGCTTGTCATGCTGGCCACTTTCCCGGTCATTGTCATCGGAGCCATGTTTTTTGGTAAAAAAATCAAGAAGCTTTCACAGCAACGGCAGGAGGAGTTGGCCCAATCCAATATTGTGCTGAACGAGACTATGACAACGATACAAGTGGTAAAAGCATTTACCAACGAGCTTTTTGAGACCCTTCGCTACGGTAAGGCGGTGGACAATACCGTGGCAGTTTCGCTCAGCTTTGCCCGTGGGCGTGCGCTCTTCACGGTGTTTATCGTGTCGGTGTTGTTCGGGGGACTTTTCTTTGTGATTTGGATGGGTGCATGGCTGTTGAGCAAGGGCGACATGGATGCCGGGCAGTTGGTTTCCTTTGTGGTTTATACGGCGGTCATTGGTGGTGCAATTGCTGGACTCGGCAATTTCTACACGGAATTGGTGGGGGCCATTGGTGCCACGGAGCGCATACGGGAGATTTTAGAGGAAAAAAGTGAAGTGAGCATGCCTATTGGCGTTGGAGGGTTTTCAAATAGGCAAGTGATTCAAAATCACCCCCCCACCAAGGGAATAGGAAAAAGACTGGAAGGCCGGATCGAGTTCAAGGACGTCCACTTCAACTATCCGACCCGTGAAGACGTGAAGGTGTTGAAGGGCATAAACATCAGCGTGGCAGCCGGTGAAAAACTGGCGTTGGTGGGGCCGAGCGGGGCTGGCAAGTCCACCGTGATTCAACTATTGCTCAAGTTTTATGGTGTATTGGATGGCGATATCACGGTGGATGGCCAAAGCATCTATTCGATGGATACGACGGACTATCGTCGAAACATCGCACTCGTGCCGCAGGAAGTGCTGTTGTTTGGAGGCACCATCCGGGAAAATATCCTTTACGGCAAACCCGATGCCACCGAGCCTGAAATCCTTGAAGCAGCAAGGCAGGCCAATGCCTTGGAGTTCATTGAACGCTTCCCTGATGGATTAGACACGGTGGTGGGAGAGCGGGGCATCAAGCTATCGGGCGGGCAGCGGCAGCGCATTGCCATTGCTCGGGCAATTCTGAAAGACCCTGCCATACTGCTGCTCGACGAAGCCACTTCCAGCCTGGATGCTGAATCGGAAAAAGTGGTGCAGGAAGCCCTCGATAAGCTGATGGAGGGACGAACGAGCATCATCATCGCACACCGACTGGCCACTGTTCGCAACGTGGACAAGATTTGCGTGCTCGATGGTGGGCAAATTGTGGAGTCGGGTACGCATGAAGAGCTCTCGATGATTGCTGATGGACTTTACAACAGCTTGTCAAAATTGCAGTTCCAGCATGTATAGGACAGCAAAATACCCCTACCTTCAATCCCCAAAATCGGAAACCACCATGCCGTTCATTTTTAGAAAAATCTACTTTTTAACCATCTTGTGCTGCTCGGCGATGGAACTACACAGCCAGCTTGGCTGCACCGACCCGCAAGCGCTCAATTTCGACCCAAGCGCCATGCAGAACGATGGCAGCTGCGAATACCCAGAAACACTTTATTTCCCCGAAGAAATCGCAACACTTCCAAGCACGATTACCGAGGCATCAGGTGCCGAATTTTACAGTGACCAGCTATGGCTTCACCAAGATGGCGGCGTGAGTCCTGTGCTTCATACAATTGATACGGTAACAGGGGCTGTGCTGCAAACCCTCCCATTGCCCAGCCTCCAGAACACCGATTGGGAAGACCTCGCCGAGGACGAAACCCATCTTTACATCGGTGATTTTGGCAACAACCTCGGCAACCGCACCGACCTCCGCATTTATAAAATCAATAAAAACGACCTGCTGGCGGGCACGGCCACTGCCGAGGTTATCGAGTTCGTTTTCAGCGACCAAACCGATTTTGCCCCAGCCAACCAAGCGCATAATTTCGATTGCGAGGCATTCATTGCCAAAGGGGATTCCCTTCACCTGTTTTCAAAACGCTGGCTGGATTTCAGGACCTACCACTACGTTTTACCTAAAACACCCGGCATATTCGAGGCAGAACTACGTGACAGCTTCGATGTGGGCTTCCTCACCTCGGCTGCCGACATGGCCGAGGATGGCACCCTGCTGTTGCTTGGCTATGAAGCCAACTCCGCTACCTCGATTTGGATGCTTTGGGACTACCCGGGCGCTCGGTTTTTTGCTGGCAACAAACGCCAAATCAAGCTTGGCAATGCCCTTAACATGAGCCAGGCAGAAGGCATTGCTTTCAGTTCGCACAACACGGGCTTTATATGCTCAGAAAAATTGTCCCTATTGCCGGCAAGGCTCTTGCGTTTTGATATTGGGCAATGGCTTTCGGGGCTTAGTACCACCCCAGAACCCAAGGGTAGTTTTAGCTTTGCGGCCTCACCCAACCCCTTTTCCCAGCAAATAATGGTTGATTTTCAAGGTGTTGCGGAGCAAAATGCAAGCTTGCAACTGTTGTCGCTGGATGGTCGTCCATTGCGGAGCAGCCCATTGCGAAGCGGGCAAAACTGGATTGAAACAAAGGAGCTAATTGCAGGAAACTACCTGATCCTGCTGAGGAACGGTGCAGAAATTCGGGTTCAAAAATTGGCGAAGCAATAGAAAATTGGCCCGGCATGCTTGAAAATCCCCGACAAGGTCGGTTCTTTGCCGAGCGAAAACCCAATCCAGTAACAATGAACGCAGCATTTTTCAAAAGCATAGTAGATGCCAAGTGGTTTCAGCAGTTCGTCATCGGTACGATCGTGCTGGCTGGCATCGTGGTTGGTATAGAGACCTACCATGCCGAAATGCAGGCTTGGATGCCCGTCTTCCAAGTTATTGACTACCTGATTTTACTGGTCTTTACGCTTGAGGCAGTCATCAAAATCCTGGCAGAGGGCAACCGCCCTAGCAACTATTTCAAAGACCCTTGGAACGTTTTTGACTTCGTGATTGTGCTGGCTTGCTGGCTGCCCATCTTCCTGCCGCAGATGGACACGACCTTCGTGGCAGTGTTCCGCTTAGTACGGATTCTGAGGGTGCTGCGCCTGGTGTCAGCGCTGCCACAGCTCCGCATGTTGGTGGATGCCCTGCTGAAAAGCATCCCTTCAATGGGCTATGTCGGCATCTTGTTGTTCCTTTTGTTCTATATTTACGGGGCAATGGGCGTCTTCCTATTCGGAGGTAACGACCCAGTCCATTTTGGCAATTTGCACACTTCCTTGCTTACGCTGTTCCAAATCGTGACCCTCGAAGGATGGGCCGATATTATGTACTTGAACATTTTTGGCTGCAACCATCCACAATGGGGCATCGAAAACTGTCCGAACCCAAAGGCAAACATGGTTGGCGGGGCACTGTACTTTATCTCGTTCGTGCTCGTAGGGACGATGATCGTGCTGAACCTGTTCATCGGCGTCATCATGAACAGCATGGACGAAGTACGCAAGGAACAGGCCGCCGAAGAGCGCAGCAAACGCAAGGAGGACGGCATTGACCTCTTGGAAGACGACATCACCGAAATCCACGACCAGCTCAATGGCATAAAGGATAAACTGGATGCCATTGCGCTGAGGGTTAGGAAGTAGTTGGCAGTTCGGCAGTTGGCAGTGGGTAATCAGTCAGCAGTCTTTAAGTCAGCCCATTGACCAAATAGTTTGCAATTGGCAGTTGCCCCAATCCGTAATCCGCATTTGTCATTCCCGCAGGGAACCTAATCCGCATTCCAAAATGATACAACTCATACTCTTCGCCATCGTCACCGCCACAGCGTTTTACCTTGCTGGGCGCAATTTCTTGAAAATCAGGAGGAACATCCTCTTGGGAAAGGATGAACCCGAACATTCTTCAACAGCGTCGTCCGGCGAGCGTTGGCGCAACGTGTTGTTGGTGGCCTTTGGCCAAAAAAAGATGTTTTCCCGGCCCATTCCGGCCATTTTCCACTTTTTCATCTATGCGGCTTTTTTGCTGACGCAAGTCGAGTTGCTTGAAATCTTCGTGGATGGTTTCACGGGCAAACACCGTGCTTTCAGTGGGGCATTGGGCGGGTTTTACACCTTTATCATCAGCTTGATAGAGCTATTGAGCCTACTGGCCTTTGTGGCTACGGTCATCTTCCTCGCTCGCCGCAATGTGTTGAAAATCAGTCGTTTCCAAAAACCGGAGATGAAAGGATGGCCTTCAAAAGATGCCAACCTCATTCTGTTTGGGGAGATACTCCTGCTCACTGGCATATTCAGCATGAACGGGGCAGATACGGTATTGCAAAGCATGGGCGCCGAGCATTATCCACAGGCCGGGCCGTTCCTGGTGAGCAGTAGTTTGGGGCCAGCCTTGTTTGGTGGAATGAGCGAAGGTGCGTTGGTTGCGATTGAACGATTCGGTTGGTGGCTCCATGCCCTGACTGTGTTCGGCTTCATGGTTTACTTGGCTTATAGCAAGCATTTGCACATATTCTTGGCTTTCCCGAACACTTACTATGCTCGCATCAACCCCCGTGGCGAGGTGGCCAATATGCCAGCCATCCAAAAAGAAGTGGCCTCGATGATGAACCCCGAAGCTGCTCCACCCCCAACCCCTGAAGGGGGGGCGGAAGGTGAACTTTCTTTCGGTGCCAACGACGTGACCAAGCTCCATTGGCAAGACCTGATGGCTGCCTACACCTGCACCGAATGTGGCCGCTGCACGAGCGTCTGTCCCGCCAACATAACTGGCAAGAAGCTCAGCCCACGAAAAATCATGATGGACGTGCGGGACCGCCTCGAAGAAGTGGGCCGCAACATGGACGCCCAAAAATCCAGCACGCCCATTGACGATGGCAAAACACTTTTCGACTATATCAGCCGGGAGGAAATCCACGCTTGCACGACCTGCAACGCCTGCGTGGAAGCCTGCCCAGTTTTGATAAACCCCCTGGACATCATCCTGCAACTGCGCCGCCACGAAATCCTGATGGAAAGCGCCGGGCCAAGCGATTGGCTCCCATTGTTCAACAGCCTCGAAAACAGCCAAGCGGCTTGGGCGGTGAGCACGGAGCGGGATGGGTGGAAGCGTTTGGTTTGAAGTACTCAGTCCACAGTCCTGCAGTCCGGCAGTCCACAGTCCGGCAGTCTGGGACTAGGAACTTTTAAACGAATGACTGCGAATGACTGCGAATGAATAAAGACTGAAGACTGCTGACTAAAAAAACTGGAGCAACTCACAGATTTTAAAAAATGCGATAACCCCCAATCGTAAATCGTAAATCCGAAATCACCTGCCCCCTGTTTCAAATTTAAAGACCATGAAAAAATTGCTCCTTTTCGTTTTGTTTGTTGCTGTGTTTTCAAGCTTGTTTGCGCAGCAAGATTTTTATATCGTTGACTCGCTCTACTGCCATGCCCACAATGGTGGGGTGGTCACGCCGACAGAACGCCAGTACAACCTCAGCTTTTCGCAGCGGGGCGAGGTGCTGGAAAGCCGCAGGGAACAGTTCCTTCCCTGGCTTGGCCAATGGCGCAACCTGTCGCATTTGACCTACGAATACAACAGCCAAGGCGATTTGGTGAAACAGACCGAACAGCGTTGGGACACCCTTGCGAACGCTTGGGTCAATCATGTCCGAATCAGCAATACCCCCAATGCCAATGGCGACTATGCCGAGGTGTTGAACGAGACTTGGGATGGACAAGGTTGGCAAAGCGTTGAAAAGGTTAAATCGGTCTTTGGGGCGAATGGAGTCATTGAATCGCTGACCCAGCAGGTTTGGGAAAACGGTGCTTGGCGCAACAACCTCCGCATTCTTTACGCCTCCAATTCACTTGGGAAATTCGTGCTGACCAAGTTCCAGCTTTGGAGCACCACCACCAACGCTTTCTATGACGTGAACCGCCAAACCTATTTCTACGATGCTGCGCAACCAGATCGGGAAGTAAAGCAAATCACGGAGGTTTACAACCAGTTTGAAATGCGCTGGGACAGCAGTAGCCAACAGTTGTTCAACTACGACAGCCAAAGCAACCTGACCGGGCTGACGACGCAACTTTGGAACAACCTGGACTCAAGTTGGACGAACTCAAACCGCATTTTCCAGAATTTCAATACGGTGGGCGATGTCACCCTGCGCACGGAATTCGTTTGGAATGGCACGCTTTGGGTCAACTTCTTCCAAGTGAACAACGTCTATGACACGGTGGCCAACCTAACGAAGTTCGAAGTATCGCAATGGGACGTGACGCAGTGGAAATTGCTGACTACCTGCGACTTCTATCCCCGTTTGATTCAAATCATACAGGCGGCAAAAGAGCCGCTCGTACAGCCTTGCAACTGGCCAAATCCCTATCGTTTGGGGACTCCCGTGGAGTGCGATAATTTTACGGAAAACGAACTAAAGCAACTTGCCGTCTATGACCTTTCAGGTAGGTTGTTGCATTCGCAAAATATTGAAAAACAAGCAATCGTGGAGCTAAATGCTTCATTGCCCATCGGTTTTTACATCGTGAAAATCAATGGCGACAATGGCCTTTTTGCTCCGCAAAAAATCATGATAACGAACTGAGATTGCGCTATCTGCCAGACTAAGGTGACACCTCAAAAGGGCCACCTAAGTCTGCGGATAAGCCAAATTGAGGGCCCCCTTTTGAGGCGTCGCCTTAGTCTGGCAAGCATCGAGTATCCAGCATCCAGCATCAAATATCCAGTATGTCCAGCATCAAAACAATGGCCGAACTGGCCGCAGAAGGGCGCACCCCGGAGGTGCTTTTTTGGGTAGGCTGCGCAGGCAGCTTCGACGACCGTGCGCAGCGGGTGACGGTGGCATTCGCCAAACTGTTGCAACAGGCAGGTGTCGAGTTCGGCATTCTGGGCCAGGAGGAGGCCTGCACAGGTGACCCTGCCAGGCGGGCTGGCAACGAGTTCCTGTTCCAGATGCTGGCGCAGCAAAACGTGGCCGTGATGAACATGTACGAAGTGAAGCGCATAGTGACCGCTTGCCCGCACTGTTTCAATACCTTGAAAAATGAGTATCCGGCCTTGGGCGGCAATTACGAGGTGATGCACCACACCCAGTTTTTGCAGCAGCTATTGGCCGATGGCCGTTTGAAAATAGAGGGCGGCCAGTTCAAAGGGAAGAAAATCACCTACCACGACTCCTGCTACCTAGGTCGTGCAAATGGCGTGTATGAGGCCCCCCGTGCCGTCCTGCAAGCCCTCGATGCCGACCTCGTGGAGATGAAACGCTGCCGCACCAATGGCCTCTGCTGTGGCGCTGGCGGTGCCCAGATGTGGAAGGAAGACGAACCCGGCGACAAGCGCATCAACATGGAGCGGACGGAGGAAGCATTGGCCACAGGTGCCGAAATCGTAGCGGTGAACTGCCCCTTCTGCATGACCATGATGAGCGACGGCGTGAAAGCCAAAGAGCAGCAGGAAAGGGTGATGGTGTATGATTTGGCGGAGTTGATATTGAATAATAGAGGGTGAGAGAGTGAGAAAACTGAGAGGGTGAGAGACGTCACGAGCGCCTCTCACCCTCTCAGTTTTTTCACCCTCTCACTCTCTAAACCGCAGCCCTAAAAACCCCCTTCGAATACGACCTCCGCATCAGTCCCACCATTTTTTCATAAGCCGTCTTGTCGCTCCAAAAATCAACGCCCGTCACGTCAATGATGAGGATGGGAATCTCTGATTCCGATTTGAAATAGTTGAAATAGGCATCCTGCAAAGATTGCAGGTACTCAGCCTTAATGTTCTGCTCGAATTGACGTCCCCGCTTCTGAATATTGGCCGTGAGGTCGGGTACGGTGCGGTGCAGGTAAACTAGCAGGTCGGGCTTTGGGAAGGTAGCGTTCAGGGTATGGAACAAGCGTTGGAAAAGGCGGTACTCCTCGTCATTCAGGTTGTTCTTGGCAAATAGCAGGGTTTTGATGAAAAAATAATCGGAAACCAAGAGTTGTGGAAAAAGCTCCCGTTGCGACAGCGATTCCTGCAACTGCTTGTGTCGCTCCGTCATGAAAAACAGCTCGACTGGGAAGGCATAGCGGTCAGGGTTTTTATAAAACTCAGGCAAAAAAGGATTGTCGGTGAACTGCTCCAAAACCAAGCGACAATTGTACTCCTCCTCTAGCATCTTGCAGAGGGTGGTCTTGCCAGCGCCAATATTGCCTTCAATGGCGATAAAGCCATGCGGGAATGGGTTCATTTCTTCTCGTTGTCGGTATAATGCAGATATCGGTGCTTCCTTCATAAAAGGGTCTGGTTTATAGTCAGTTCGCCTCGGTCTCATCTTCCAGCATGACTACGTCAAGGTCGTCCTCGCTGGCTTCATAGAGTTCTTCGATGGTTTTTTTAAAAATGGGATGCTGTTTGTTCGCTGCAATTTCGAGCATGGGCACCAGGGCGAAATTGCGCTCGTGCAAGTGGGGGTGCGGCAGCGTCAAGTCCTTGAGGTTCAATATTTTGGCATCATAAAATAGGATATCAATATCAATGGTGCGGGCATTCCACTTGTCCTCCCGCTGGCGCCCCAACTCTTTTTCGATGTTGAGGATGGCCTTCAACACTTCTTCAGGTTTCAAGTCAGTGGCCACTTCAAGGGCTTGGTTGAGGAAATCAGGCTGGTCGGGCTTGCCCCAAGGCTGCGTCTCGTAGAGGCTGCTTGCCTTCACCACCGTACCGATGCGCAGGCCGATGAGCCGCTTCGCTGAAGCGAGGTTTGCGTGGCGGTCGCCGAGGTTGCCGCCGAGGAGGAGATGGGTCTTGTGCTTGGACATGGGGGCAAATGTAAAAATAGTTTGCAGATGGTAATTGGCCAACGGCTAAAGCAATTGGGCGACTGCATTTTTCCAAATAATTGACCTATAATAATTTTTCGAAAAAACCTATCGGAGCAGCGTATAAATTCCTTTGTTTTAAATAGCTCACGTCGCCAAGCTTTTAGGCATGGTTGGTAAGAGTTTATGTGGTTGATAAGGGTTGATAATCAACGGAATAAAACCCCATCAACCTTTACAACCAAGCCCCTTCTCACTAAAAGGGCTGCTATTATTTTCAAATGCGTTCATCTATAGAATAAGGCGTAGACTGTTTTTCCCGCCACTCGTTCGGCGTCATCCCAAATTCCTGTTTGAACACCTTGCCGAAGTAGCTCAAGTCATTGAAGCCAGTATCAAAAGCAACAGAAGTAATGGTTGTTTCAGGATGCATGAGCAGCCCCTTGGCCTTGCTCAAGCGGATGGCCCGGATGAACTTAATAGCGGGTAGCCCCGTCACCGCTGACAACTTTCTGTGCAATTGCGAATGACTGATTCCGATTTCATGGCAAAGCCTTTCCACCGTAAAATCAAAGTCGTCGAGGTGTGCCTCCACTACTTTCCTGACTTTTTTGATAAAATAATCTTCGAGAACGTTTGCCTTGGGCTGGTCGGGTGACACGGGTTCGTGAATGCCCAGCCCTGCGACAGAAAGGTAGTGCCGCTGGAGGCTTACCCGAAGCTCCAATAATTTTTTGATGCGCAGCAGCAACTCTTCTTGGTGGAAGGGTTTGGCCATGTAGGCATCAGCCCCTTTCCCCAAGCCTTCCAGCCTGCTTCCCATGTCCGCTTTTGCTGTGAGCAAAATAATGGGGATATGGCTCGTCCGCTCGTCTTTTTTAAGGGTTTCACAGACTAGGTAGCCGTCCATGTTTGGCATCATCACATCTGCCACGACGAGGTCAGGAATGAGTTCAAGGGCAGTATTCACACATGCTTGCCCATCATGGGCAACAGCGAGTTGGTATTCGTTGGCAAGGCAGGCAGTGAGGTAGGCTATCACGTCGGCATTGTCGTCGGCAATGAGTATCATGGGTTTTTCGGTGGCCGAAGTCTGGCTTTCGCTTGGGATTGGGGCTATATTTTTTTGGGTGTGAACGGCAGTGGGCGTTCCATCCATAGCTGTGTAGGGAGGCATGTCATTTTTGCTCCATTCAAGTTTCGCATTGTTCGTGATGGGCAGCACCACCCGGAAGGTGGTCCCGTGACTTGGGGTACTTTTCACGTTGATTTCACCGTCCATCAGTTTTACCAATTCCTTGGTCAAAGCCAGCCCGATACCCGTACCCTCGCCTTGTCGGGTAGCGGTATCATCCACTTGGTAGAAGCGGTCGAAGATGAACGGCAGTTTTTCCGCTGGGATACCGACGCCCGTGTCCTGTACGGTGAGCACCAAACTCGACAAATCCTTTCTTACCGAAAAATAAACCTGCCCATCTTCTGTGGTGAACTTGATAGCATTCGACAACAGGTTCATAACCACTTGTTGCAGTCGCTCCGCATCGAAGTCCATGACGATTTCATCATCATCGGCAAGAAAGTGGAGGTGGATACGCTTGCTTTCGGCCAAGGATTGCAAGCTCTCGGCAAGGTATTTCAGGAAAACCACCAAGTTGCCCCGCTGTTGGTGAAGCTCCAGTTTGCCGCTCTCCAATTTGGACATATCGAGCATCTGCCCGACGAGGCTCAGCAGGTTTTGCCCATTCCGTTCAATCATTTGCAAGCCCTCGGAGTACCAATCTTTTGGGTTGGCCTTAATTTGTTTCACCATGCCCAAAATGATGGTGAGCGGCGTGCGGAACTCGTGGGTGATATTAGTGTAGAGCCTCGTTTTCACGGCGTCCAAATCCTTGAGGCGTTCGGCTTCCAGGTGCTCGATTTCCAACGCCGCCTGCATTTGCCACTGCCTTTTTTTGTAAAAATAAAAGGCGTAGGCGGCAGCAGCGGCGAGCATCAAGTAGGCGAGGTACGCCCACCACGTTGCCCACCAGGGTACCAGGATGCGGAAACGCCATTCGAGCGGCTGCGCCGAATGGAAGCCGTCGCTGTTGAGCGCCTGCAACTGAAAAGTATAGTTGCCGGGGGGCAAGTGGGTGTAGCGCAGGAAGCGGCGGCTGGTTTCTGCCCAATCCTCGTCGAAGCCCACCAGGCGGTAACGGTAGCGTATCTTTTTTGGTTCGTAAAAAGCGAGGCTCGAAAACTCGAATTCAAGCACGTTTTGGCTGTGCGTGAGCCGCAAGGGCTGCCCCGAACGGAAGGAAACGCCCGCTGTCAATGGCTTTTCGTTGGCTGAAACAGCCAGCAGGTAGGGCTTGGGGAGTTCCCGGTTTTCAGTCAAACTGTCGGGGTGGAAAATGGCAAAGCCGTTTTTGTAGCCAACCAGTATTTCCCCGGTGGAGAGCAAGGTCAGGTTGGAAGACAGGTTGGAAACGGCGCCGACGTCGCTCATCAGTTGAAAGCCAGCCGCCTCGCCGAACAGCCGGAACATCTTCGCCCTTGGGTCGAAGACCTGCAAGCCGGCCTCCGTCACCGCCCAGATACGCCCCCGGCGGTCTTTTTTCAGGGCACGCATCAGGTTCCTTTGCCCGCCGCCGGGCGCATCATAGCGCTCTACGATGCCTTTTTCCAAGTGCCGTGTGTCCACTTTCATCAAGCCGCCCACCCGGATGTCGGAAAGCCAGATATTGCCATCTTCGTCCTCTTCGTAGCCCCTTGGGTGATGGGAGGTCAGCCGCTCGCTGGGGCGGTAGGGAAAATGCAAGAGGCTGTCCGTCAATGGTTTGTAAATGGAAAAGCCGTTGCCGGAGAGCCAAAAATTTTCCCGACCGTCCATGAAAGCGAGGGGCGCTGCCCAGAATTTTTTCCCTGCCAGGGCATCCCGCCATGCGCCGGTTTTCAGGTCAATTTCATAAAACCCGGCGAAGCGGCTGGTGAGCCAAACCCGCCCTTTGCGGTCTTGGAAAGGTTGACTGATTTGCTCTTTTGCGGAAATAATTTCCCGCAAAAGATGCAGGTCGAGGAGGCGGTTGTCCCGCAATTCGAAGATGCCGCCGTCGCCAGTTGCCAAAATCCGCCCGTCGTGCAGGCGAAGCAGCCATGCGGGAGCAGCACGGGTACCGGGGTATTTCGGAATCGTTTTGAAAGCCCGGTTTGCCCGGTCGTAATCGTAAATGAAATCGCTGAAAACGAAGGTCAGCCAGAGTTTTTTCCCGCCGGGTCCTTGTTCCAGGGCAGACCACAAAATTTCAGGTCTTCGGTTGGCATCCTGCTGGATGCGGTGGTTTTCGACGGTGTAGGTGGTGAAATCGTATCGCAAAAGCCCCCCGTGAGCGCCTGCCCAAATGTGTTTCGGAAGGGCTGTGCAATTCCTGGTTTCGCTCGAAATGGAGGGGTTGCGGAAAGCAGCCAACAGCGAGTCGCCATTCACGTCAATTACCACGATGCCCTCGTCGGTGAACCCCCAAATCGTGTTGGTCGAGCGGGGTTGGAAATTGCCGAGTTTCAGTTCGACCCCTGAAAAGCGAGGGTTTTTGACTTCCAGGTTCTTGAACTTGCCCGTGGGAATGTCATAAATAATGCCGCCATGCCGCCAGGTACTGCCGAGGAAAATCTTGTCTTTCGTGGGGAAAAGCGCCGTCAATATGAGGCTAACCTCGTGCCCGTCGGGCGGCTTGCGGTCAGTGAAAAAATAAGTGCCAGTTGCCTTGTTGAAACGGGCCAGTCCGGTGCCGGTCGCCAGCCAGAGGATGCTGTCCGTCGAGGCATCTTGGGCGATTTGGTAAATGCCGGTGAAGCTGCCCGGTTTTTTTTGTGTATTGGTAAAATAACGGAACTCCTTGTCGAAGCTGACTAGCCCCAGCCCTTGAACGCCGAACCATACTACCCCCTGTCGGTCTATAAAAACGGCGGTGCATTCGCCGTCAGTAATGTTGGGTTTTCCTTTTTCATAAAAAACATGGTCGGTGAAAGTTTCCGTCCGCAGGTCGAGCAGGCTTGCCCCGGCTTGGGTCGCCAGCCAGAGCTGCTCTTTTTCCCGGTCCAAAAACAGGTCGTTGATTTGTCCGGCGTCGAGCGCCGAAAAGCCGCCATTTTTCGTGTGGGTGATTTTTCGGAAAAACGTGCCGTCGAAACAAAACAGCCCCCGGTTGGTGGCGAGCCAAGCGAAGCCGTTTTTATCCTCCTCCATTCGGATGGTGTGCTCGAATTCTGGGCTGTGGAAGGCAGTGGGTTGTGGGAGGAAAGCGGGATTTGCGGTGTCGAAGGTTTGTGCAGGCAAATAAACAGCAGCGGCAAGCAATGCCGTAGTAAACCATAATCTAACCATTGGGCAATGGGGCATCATGGTGGGTGGTTTTGAGGCAACAATTTAAGAGACCCCACTAACTGTCTCAATGACAAAAGTCAGCCCAAGGTGAATGACGGCAGTGTTTTTACGACCTCTCCGATACCGCAAAAACACCACCATCATTTTATAACCAATCAAACGGGTTTTGAACCGTGTCGAGGTTTTTCAATTACCGACCCATCACCACCAAGCGTTCCGCCTCCACCACTGCCCCATTCCGGTACTTCAAAAAATAGACCCCGGCCGCCAATTCGCTCACATCCAAATCCACAGGCAGGTAGCCCACTGGCAGTTCGCCCAAATCCATTTCCAGCACCATTCTGCCATTCGCATCAAATAGCGACAGGCTGCTCGCTGCTGCTTCGGTCACCGTCATTTGCACCTGCAGGTAATCGCTTGCAGGGTTCGGCGCCAACTTCAAGTTGCTGCCCGCATTTTTTCCAAAAGCCAACTGCGGCTTGTTCGACCCCGGCGGCGGGAACAGTGGGAAAGTGCCGCCGTTGCTCAAAGCGACCCAGGGGCGGAACGTGCCGTTGCCGACTAAGCCCGTGCCAAAGCCCACGGCAGTCCTGCCTTTCCAGAAGCCCATGTGCGCCTGGAAGGGGTCTAAAATGATGTCATTGTTGTTGGCTGGTGTCGGGCTGAGGACGAATGAACCGGCAGGCAAGCTGACGTAATCCGCTCCAAACTGGCCGTACAAAACATCGTCTGCCAATTTGGGTCCACCTACGACCACCACATCAATCGGCACGGGAATATCGGGCCCACCCCGCACGGAAAGAAAGTCCACCATGTTGGAGTGCGAGCCTTCTTCCTTGCCTTTGTCGAAGATGGAGAAATCCAACGGGTACGGGTCACTGGGGTCGAAGGTGCCTTTCAGCAGCACGATGTAGGTTTTCCCCGGCTCGAATTGCAGGGTAAAATGCCCATCGGGATGTGTTGACCAAGGGTCACGAACGATGACCTGGAGATGGAGCGGTTCAATTGCTGGCACGTCCATAAAGGGCGTAGCGGTCTGGTAGGCGAAGACCTCCCGCATTGTTTCGCCGTTGCCGACCAGCTTCACTGTCTCGTGGTCGGCAGCGTGTATGAATTGGACACGGGCGGTGGTCACTGGATTGGGGTGTTGAAATTTTCTAAAAAATTTCCAAATCTCCAGCGAGGCGTTGATGTCCTCGTTTCTTTGCCCCAAAAAAGGCGGCACGAATGGCACGGAGGAGCCGGGCCAGGGATGACCGCCGCCCACGATTTCGTAGAGCAGCACTTCCGTACCGTCGTCGCAGTTGCCATAGGATTTAGTGGTGATGGTGGAATTGTCCGTCGTAACGAGGTCGGGTAATTGGGTGACCGCCGGGGCAGCGTCGCACCCATTGTGGTTGACCCAAAAAGCAATGCCGTCGGGGATGGACAAGTTGTAGGGCTGAATACCGCCAAAGGGAACGATAGGGTCAGCCGTCCCGTGGATTTCCATGAGTGGAATGGGGCGCCCCCCGTTAGAACAAGGCACGTCTGCTGGCATCATTCCCGAAACGGAAGCGAAGGCGGCAATCCGGTCGGACAACTCGCAAGCCAGCCGGTAGCTCATTTGCCCACCGCTGGACAATCCGCAAGCGTACACCCGTGCCGGGTCAACCCGGTGCGAGAGACCAATTTTGTAAATCATCCGGCTCAGGAATCCCACGTCGTCGTTGACCGACGTTGCTCCACCGCCTGTATTCCAAGCCACGTCAGTGGGAGAAAAAGGAGGCACGGCAGTTACATCATATACCCAAAGTGCTTGAGGGTAAGCGACCAAAAAATGCGCTGCATCAGCGACCTCGTTCATCCGGGAAAAGTTAATCAAAAAGTCGTTGGTCTGCCCGGAGCCGTGCAAGGCGATAACAAGCGGCCAGCCTTCGCTGCCATCGTAGTCAGCGGGGACGTAGAGTTTGTAAGTGCGCAAGGAGTCACCGTGGGTGACCTGCGCATCGAGGAGGGTTCCCTGGGCTTTCACACACCATGCGAAAGCGAGGAACAGGAGGAAGGGAGTGATTTTTTTCATAATGCAAAAATTTGCGCCTGCTTCCATTCTGGAGAATATTGGCAGGCAGGGTGAACGGATGAGGTTTTCCTCATTCTTCAAGGTGAGATGTGAAAGGTTGGAACACGGTTTTTTCAGTAGGGAAAAGGCTTCTGGGCAACGGCGCTTTCCGCTGCCCGAGAACTACAAGCATTAAATTGGAGTTGCAGAATACGCAATACCATTGCCAACCGACATTGTGAAACCACTGCCGAGCCCCTAATACTGGATTTCCCCATTAAATTCATTGGAAAACATTATTGGATTAGTTCCAATGAGCACAAAACCTCCGGTGATGCTTCCCGATGCATCTTCAAAACGCCCAGTGCCTCCATTGATGTCGAACGTGAGGGGCCCGGTTTGTTCAAAATAGAGCAAGTCTCCGTTGGCAGCTTCAAACGTTACTTCCCCATTAAAAATAGTAGTGGGCGGGGTAATACAGCTTGAAATGGAGCCGGTGATGTTGCCCATGTGCGTTGCATTGCCCTCAAGCGATTGAAGCAGGTTGAAGGTGGGGGCGCCCATGCCGTTGCACACTGCAGGGTTGGGGTTTGCTGAAAGAACGGTGGAGATAAACTCCGCATGAAATGGCACCGGGTGTTTTTTAAGGGCGAGGACTTCCGGATAAGCACCATTCTGCTCTTCGACAGTGATGTTGTCCTTTTGGCAGGCAGTGAGCGCCATCAACATGGCAAATAACGGGATGAGGAAATTAAGATTTTTCATGATGATGAAAAAATTGAACCTACTTCCATCCTGAAAGATGGGAGCAGATAAAGTGATAAAAGAATGTGTTTTATCTCATTCTTCCCGGCGAGAAATGCGGTGCGAGGTAAAGGGCGAAGCCCACAAGCCGGGGCGGGCAGGCGCCCGCCCCTGACATGAATGGTAATTATGGTTCACCCTTGAAAATCAATAATAAGCCCAGGCGTCATCCTTGGTACAGTTACTTAGCAGAACGGCTGCCATGGGCAGTAACACCCCAGTGATGAATAGGGAAATTCGTTTTTTCATCATGTTGGAATTTATAGGTGAACAAATCCAGGGTGTGGACAAAAGGTCAAGTTTCAGTAAAAGCACAGGGAGCGCTCAAACGGTTAGGGCAATGAGGCAATTTTTCATGATTGAATATTATTGGTTGAATACTTGAGTCAGCCTCTAAGACTTACGGCATAAAATTGTGACAATTCAATTCGTTCACGTTCTGCATCAGGCTGCAACTTGTATGACATTTGTTTCATGCGCTCTGACAAACCTTGCATGGTTGGGAGAAGTATTGTATTTACTGGTGAACAGGGCTATTTTAATGGAGGTTTGGATGGTGGCTACACGCTCTGCGACAAAATTGAAAGCCTTTGCGACGCTTTTGATAACCCTTTTTTTTGGCCTACCCACACCTTTGCACCATCATTTTTCAACAAAATTTCTTTCACTAAATCAAAAATTTCAAATCAATGAAAACGTCATTTTTCAGCTTCATCATTCTCCTTTCCGCCAGCTTGTTTTCCTCAAAAACGGCTGCGCAGGCCGACAACCAAGCAACCTTCGAGACTTACCTAAAGACCGTGTACGGTGCCTTTGAAATAGGCGGCTTCGATGCCCTCACCAAGTACTACGCCTCCAGCGCCACTGAAGTTAGCCCCGATGGAACACTGCTCAATGGTCTTTCAACCATCCGTGCCAATTGGGCCGAGGCAGAGAATATGTTCGATGCCAAGCCACAGTTCGAGTACAAGCTGACCACCTGGCGCCTCATGAAGCCCGACGTGGCCATCCTCACTTGGGATGCCGTGGACAAGTTCAGCATGCAGGGACAGCAAATGGAGTTCAGTTCTACCGCCTCGGCAGTGCTTCGCAAAGAGAAGGGGCAGTGGCTCATCGAGTATTCACAACTGACGCCGAAGATGCCATTTGAGATGCCCGACCAGCAAGCCGACATCGCCACCATCAAAGCCCTCGGCAAAGAAGCCTATGCTGCTTTTGAGGCCCGTGATGCTGCCCGCTTCGCCGCTGTTTATGCCGAAGACGTTGACTTCGTCACGCCTTACGGCTATCACCTGAAAGGCCGCAAGGCCGTGGAGCAGGCCCATGTAGAATTGTTCAAGGCTTGGGCGAACATGCCGAAAAGTAAATTAGAAATTGGCGACCCCAATATCCGCTTTCTCACTCCCGACATCGCCGTTTGCCAGTGGAGCCACAAGCAAATGATAAACATGGAGGGTAAAACGGTCAAAGAAGAAGCGACCTTCTTAGACGTTTGCCAACGGGTAGATGGAAAATGGCTTGTGACTGGCTTTTCCATCACGCCAATCCAGCCAATACCGGGCATGGAGGCAGCCAAAAACTAAAGTTTTTAGCCGGGAGGCTGCCCAGCTTCCCGGCCAATCTTTTCACCATTTAAATTCTTTCCAAATGAAAAAATTCTTGAAATGGACGGGCATCGTCATATTGAGCCTGGTGCTTATTATCCTCCTCGCCGCCTGGTATTTTTCCAGCAGCTTCAACAACAAATTTGAAAAGGTTTACACCCTGGCCCCAGCAGCTGTCGCCATCCCAACTGATTCGGCGTCCATCGCAAGGGGCAAGGTGCTGGCCGTGGGCTGCCAGGGTTGCCACGACAAAGACCTCGGCGGCATGGTCTTTTTCGATGACCCAAACATCGGCGTGTTGCCTTCCTCCAACCTGACCCGTGCGGCGGGCAGCGAGACCGAGGGGTATACCGACGAAGACTTCGTGCGGGCAATCCGCCACGCATTGAATAAAAAGGGCAACCCGCTCATGATTATGCCAAGCGAGGCTATTGGCGAACTGAGCGACCAGGATTTGGGTTGCCTCATCGCCTACCTCAAATCGCTACCGCCGATAGACCGAAAGTTCGAGAAGCGGCATTTCACTTTTATGTCGCAGGTGATGGCTGGGGCGGGGATGTTTGGCAACCTCTTCCCCTACGACATCATAGACCATGGCAAGCGTAAAAACCTAATTGCTCCCCCAATAGGAAACAGCCCGGAATATGGCGAATATATTGTGCGCTCGCATAGTTGCAAATCCTGCCACGGTGCCAATTTTGGCGGCGGCAAGTCGCCCGACCCAGTGTCGCCGCCCGTGCCCAACATTTCGAAAAGCGGCAACGCTGGCAAGTGGACGAAGGACCAGTTCATCGCTTTTTTCAAAACTGGAAAGACCCCGGACGGTCGGTTGCCGAACCCTAAGTTCATGCCTTGGGAGGGCTTGGGCGCTCTGTCTGACGTGGAAATCGAGAGCGTTTACAATTACATCCATTCGCTGCCACCAGCAGTTGCTGACAATTCACAAACAGCTACAAAATCAAATTGAGATGACAACCAACAATTCTTTTTTCAAACTGGCAGGGGCTGGTTGGGTTGGGTTTTGACTAAAAAATCAGGAACGGCCTGAATTGCTTGGTTGGAGGTTAGCGTAACCATCAACAAACCTTCAAACCTTCAAACCTTCAAACCTTCAAACCTTCAAACCTTCAAACCTTCAAACCTTCAAACCTTCAAACCTTCAATCCTTCAATCCTTCAATCCTTCAATCCTTAAATCCTTCAAAATGACTTACGAACATCCGCATACCATCGAAAACGGGACCGGCGAGCGGCTCATTTACAAGCGCCTCGTCAAAGACGAAACAGGCGAATGGCTTGACTGGGAGAATGAAGTGGCACCGAATTGTGGCCCGCCCATGCATGTCCATTTCAAGCAAGAAGAAGGCTTGACCGTTGTTGCGGGGAAAATGGGCGCTCAGATTTTGGGCGAAGCCCCCAGGTTTTACGAAGCAGGAGAGTCGGCCGTTTTCAAAGCGGGCGTGCCGCACAAGTTCTGGTGTGTTGGCGACGAGCCGCTTCGCTGCAAGGGTTATGTGCGCCCTGCCCACAATTTCGAGTACTTCCTGACGGGCATCTACGGTAGCATGAAGGCCAACGGCGGCAAGCAGCCCGGCGCTTTCGATGCAGCCTATCTCCTCGACCGATACCGCTCGGAGTTTGACATGCTTGATATTCCAGGCTTCGTGAAAAAGGTGATTTTCCCGGTGGCGTTGTTTTTCGGTAAACTGTCAGGCAAGCAACGAAAATATGAGGGAGCACCAGCGCCATTAGTTTGACCTCAACTAAATAAAGGTTGGTTTCAAGATTCTTGACTGGCCTGAACCAATTTTCACTTTCAAAATCTTTCATTAATGAATACCACAACCTATCCGACCATCGGGTGGGGCAAAGAGACTTTTTTGCCCCTTACACTTACGGAAAGCACTTGCGAATTTAACTGGGCCATGCAGCCGGGCGGTGCCGTTCCTGAACACTATCACGAAGCCTCCGACGAAATTTTTGAAATACTGGAAGGGGAACTGACCTTTATCGTCGCTGGCCAACCCATCCTGAAAAAGGCTGGTGAAACCTTCACCGTGACCCGCATGACGCCGCATAGCCTGCACAACCGTAGCCAACAGCCCGTGCACTGCCGGGTGAGCTTCACGCCTGCTGCCGACCAATCGAAGTTTTTCCAAGTGCTGATTTTCCTGAAAGGCGAGGGCATCGAGGACATGGGCGCCTTGTTTAAGGCGATGTACATCTTCGACCAATTGGGCTACCGGGAGTTCAGTACGGTGAAGGGTGGCATGAAGGCTTTAATGGGCTTGATGATGGGCTGTTTCAAGCTGTTTGCCCCACTCGCGGGATGGTCAAAACTCGTCAAAAAATATGTGCAAAATGAAGTGAAGCCAAAGCTTCATTTTAACTCGGGTGAAATGATCTAAAAAAAGATGTGAAAACTTGTAGAAGTCACTGGTTTTCAACACCTTTGGCGTTCTCCCACACACTACATACAGCGCTTTTCGACCCAAGTTACCCTCTTCGTAATTCATCATTTTTTCACCAACTTAAACAATCAGCTTTATGGAAAAGAAAATTCTATTCGGAACCCTCGGCGCTTGGGTCGTCGGCACGTTGGTCTCCATGGCCATCTTCATGGGCATCCTCGGTGGTCAGGCCGAGCAGTGGATGGCGACTTACAAGGACTGCCTGAACGAAATGAACATGGTCTGGTGGTTTGTCGGCGGACTGGTCATTTCGCTTTTTATGGCCATTTTGTTGTACCGTTTTGGCGTTAGCACCTTCAAGGGGGGGGCCATTGCCGGGGCCTGGATTATGTTCTTCATCGTGCTTTGGTACGGCATCTCCAATGCCTCTACCTTCACGGCATACCCTTGGAGTTGGTTGCCCTACGACATCATTGCCAATGTGGTTACAGCGGCAATTGCTGGCGGCACCATCGGTTGGATTTATGGCAAGGTGAAATGATTTAAAGCACCTAAACCCAGCGGCATTTCAAAAGTCGTTTTGAAATGCCGCTTTTGTTTTTAATTTCGACGCAGATTTTTGATGAAAACAATCTGCCCATGTTTCGCAAACTATTCCACCTTGCCGTCCTGACCCTTGCGACCATGCCGCTTCTTGCGCAGCAATCCAATGCTGACAGCCTGCGAAGCCTGTTTTTAATGGAAAAAGACCCCCTGAAAAAAGCGCATCTTTACTACGACCTCGCCGATTTTTTGATGAAGGAAAAACCGGAGGCAGGACTTGCATTCGCTGATACGCTTGAGCAAATGGCGAAAGCGGCACGAGACCTCAAGAGCCGTGCAAGGGCCGAAATCCTCAGGGGATATTCACTTTACGAACAAGGGAAATATGCAGATGCCATGCCCCCATACAAGCGGGCGCTTGCGATTGCCATGAAGACCACCGACCTCGAATTGCAAGGTAAAGCACTCAATTCAGTGGGGAATGTGTTCCATAATATAGGCCGCAACGACAGTGCCATCGTTTACCTGATGCAAGCTGCAAAAATCAAGGAGCAATTGGGGAATATGAAGGACGTGGCGGCGGCATATTCCAATATTGGCAATGTTTTTAGCGATGAAAAATCGCCTGACAAAGCCATTGAATGGCTGGAAAAATCCTTGGCCATCCGCCTCGCCTTACCCGATGGAGAGAAGGGTGCCATCGTATGCTACAACAACCTCTCGGTCGCCTACAATGGTAAGGAGGACTACGACAAGGCCATTGAATACGCACAGCGGGGTTTTGACCTCGCCATACAAACCGGCAACAAATTCCATGCAGGTGTACTTGCGGGCAGCCTGGGTCATCTTTGGCTCGAAAAACGCAACCTCGACAAGTCCATTGAAATGAGCAATCTGTCCGTGAAACTACTGACGGAGACCAACCGCCGCTCTAACCTTGTCTTTCCCTATACCAATCTCTCCGAAGCATGGTGGCGCAAAGGAAATTACCAAAAAGCGCTGGAAACCAATCAGTTAGGCTACGCTATCATGGAGGAACTGAAGCTCATTGAACCCCTGGAAGTGTACTATGAGAACTTTGCGAACGTCTATGAAAGCCTGGGCGACCACAAACAAGCGCTTGTCTGGTTTAAAAAATTCATGGTGCTGGACGATTCCCTGTTCAACAAAGAGAAACTGGAAGCCATTGCCGAGGTGGAGGCAAAGTTTGAAACCGAAAAAAAAGAGGCGCAACTTGCCAAGCAAAAATTGGATTTGGAAAGGCAGTCGAGCCAGAAGCGAACCATTCTCATCAGCGCCATTGCAGCCATGCTGGCACTTGGGGGCGGGTTCCAATATTTCAGGAACAAACAAAAAATCAAGCAAAAAGAAACCGAACTCGCCGCCCAACTCGAACACGCCGAGGCCGAAAAACTGCGGGAAATGGACACCCTAAAATCCACTTTTTTTGCCAATATCAGCCATGAGTTCCGCACGCCGCTGACGCTCATCGTCAGCCCGTTGGAGCAGATGATAAACGGCTCATTCCAGGGCGATTTTCAGAAATACTACCGCATCATGCACCGCAACGGCAAGCGGCTGCTCGACCTCGTGAACCAACTCCTCGACCTCAGCCGATTGGAGGGTGGCAAGCTGAAATTGCAAGTTGTCGAGGGTAATTTGTCGGGTTTTGTAAAAGCTGTGGCCTATTCCTTCGAGAGTTTGGCCATGCGAAAACAGGTTGATTATCAGGTGATTGTGGAAGATACACCTGCGACTTGCTATTTCGACAAGGACAAGGTGGAGAAGATTTTGAACAACTTGATTTCCAATGCCTTCAAGTTCACCAATGACGGGAAGCGGATTGTGGTTGCATCGTCCATTGCCGAAGGCAAGGCAGTTTTCACAGTGAAGGACGAGGGCATGGGAATAGCTCCTGAACAGTTGCCGCATATTTTTGAGCGCTTCGCAAAAACCGTGACTTCGGAGCTGCAGCCCGGCAGCGGCATCGGCTTGGCCTTGACAAAAGAACTGGTGGACCTGCACAAAGGCAAAATCGAAGTGGAGAGTAAGGAAGGAAAGGGGACTATTTTTAAGGTGACGTTGCCAGTTGATAAGACTGTTTTCGATGATAATGAAATCAATTTTAGCGCACCAAATATCATTCAGCAAACAACAATTTCAACCTCACAAACACCGGGGGTAAAATCTGCGATAACAATTTCGGCTGACTTCCAATCCGCAATCCGCAATCCCCAATCCCCAATCCTTCTTGTCGTCGAAGACAATCCCGATGTGTGCAACTACATCGCCGACCAGTTCCGGGAACATTATCAAATCATCGAGGCGGAGAACGGACGGCTTGGCCTCGAAAAAGCCCTCGAAACGACCCCCGACCTTATCATCAGCGACATCATGATGCCGGAAATGGACGGGACGGAGTTTTGTAAGTTGTTGAAAACCAATGAGAAAACAAGCCATATCCCCGTCGTGATGCTCACCGCTCTCGCCGAGCAGGGCGACCGCCTCAAGGGCCTCGAACTCGGTGCCGACGATTACCTCATCAAGCCCTTCGATGCCAAGGAACTGACCGTTCGGGTGGCCAATCTCATTGCCGGTCGGCAAAAACTGCAGGAGCATTACCGACGCTCACTGAACAGCTTCGCACCCATAGCCGAGGTGAAGGCAGAGAGCGTGGACGCTGTTTTTTTGAAAAAAGTGCGGGATGCCGTGGAGGCGAACTTGGAGGAAGAAAACTTCAGCGTTGTTGAACTTAGCAGCCATGTAGGTATGAGTCGGAGCCAATTGCACCGCAAGCTGTCGGCGCTGACGGGCTTCTCACCCAACGAAGTCATACGCAATATGCGCCTCGAACGGGCCAAGCAACTGCTGGAAAAGCGGGCGGGCAATGCCTCGGAGGTGGCCTATATGACGGGCTTCAACTCGCCAGCGTATTTTGCGAAGTGTTTTAAAGACTATTTTGGGGTGACGCCGAGCGATATCTAAGCCTTGTTCCTCGCCTCCTCCGCCGACCTCGTTTCCTTCGACAGTTCTCGCCAAAGATACCTCGCTGCCCATCGGTGCCCCTCACCCAACGCAGCTGCCGCAATCATTTCCCCCAACACAGGCCCCATTTTCATGGCATGACCACTGCCGCCTGCACCAACCGTCAAATTATTGAGGCGGGGATGGCGGTCAATCCAGAAATGGCCATCCAAGGTGTCGCAATAGAGGCAGCGGCGGGTATATACGATGGGTGCATCGGCCAAGGCGGGGATGCTCTCCCGCAGAAAGTCACGCAGTTGCGCCAAGTCCGTATCGTAAACCACCCGCTCGTCGTGTTCAGGGTGCAGTTCTAGGCCGGGGCCGTGGTTGGCGATTTTCACCACACCAGCTGCGGGGTGCAATGGGAAGCCGTACCAGCCTGTGGATGCGATGGCTGCCCCAAAAACCGTGAAATTAGGAAAGGTGAAAAGCTCCGGTCGGTCGGGCTTTAAATGGAAGACGGGGTGGCCAGTGGCTTTCATCACCCCCTGTAATTCGGGCAGCAGTGTATGCGTGAAATGCCCCGCACAGACGATGAAATGACCAGCCTTGAACTCGCCGCCTTCCCTTGTCTTCACACAGGCCACCTGCCCATTTTTTTCTTCAAAAAAAGAAGCGGTCTGCCCTTCGTGTATGTCCACGCCGAGTTGCGAAGCATAGCCCGCCAAAGTGGTAATAACCTTCGAGGACTCCACATACCCCGCCCTTCGATGGATGAACCCATCCATATAAACTTCGGGATTGAAAGCAGGGTAGCGTTCCCTAATCGCCTGACTGTCAAGGCGTTCGGGCTGGTGTCCTTTGCGGAGCAAGTTCTGATAGCTGGTATTTTCAAAGCTGTTGGAATTGGGGTCCAACGGCTGTTTCATCAACAACAAAAAGCCAGTTTCATGGTAGAGCGTTTCGTTGAAATGCTCATTCCAAGCCTTCCACCCGCTGATGCAGTGGTCGGCCATGTCCATGTACTCGGTGTCGGAGCCATACTCCATCCGCACGATTTTGCTGATGTCGGTGCTGGCTGCCAAGGGGTGGGGGAGCGAATCGGGGTTCAGCAGGCCCACCGAATGGCCCCGTTTGCGCAGTTCGATGGCCGTGCTAACGCCCATGATGCCGCCGCCGATGAGGAGGAAATCATAGTTTTTCATGTTGTAAAGGTAGCGCCTTGCCTTAAAATAAATATTTTACCAAAATTTTGAAAAATAAACCAATTGGTCTATTTTTGTCCCATCTTTACATTTGAGTATGACAAAATCGGAAAAAACAAGGCAGTTCATCATCGAAAAATCGGCGGCCCTCTTCAACCAAAAGGGCTATAATGGGACGACACTGGATGACATCATGGAAGCCACCGGGCTGAGCAAAGGTGGCATCTACGGCAATTTCAAGCGGGAAGGCTTGGACAAAAAAGGGGTGAAGGACGAAATCGCACTCGCCGCTTTCGACCATGCCGTGGGGCAAGTGTACAATGCCCTCAAAGAGCGAACGGGAGTTATTGAAAATACCTTGGACAAGCTGAAAGCCGTCGTCTATTTCTACCGGGAACGCATCCTGAACCCACCAGTGGCGGGCGGTTGCCCCATCCAGAACACCGCCGTGGAAGCCGACGACCTGCTGCCCGACTTGCGCAACAAGGTGCAATTGGCATTAGCGGAATGGGAGCGCCGCATCGTCCGAACCCTTGAAAAAGGCATAGAGCGGGGCGAAGTAAGGGCGGATGTTGACAAGGTGGAATTCGCTACGCTGTTCATCGGCACTTTAGAGGGGGGCATCTTGCTCTCGAGGGCACAATTCAGCCCCAAGCCTTTTGACGTGATGGCTCGACAATTGGTGGTGCTAATTGATGGGCTACGACCGTAAAATATACCAATTGGTTTTATCAACCATCATCAACCATCATCAACCATCATCAACCATCATCAACTTTATCAACTATGCTAATGACCAAATCCCGCTTCGAAATCCCCAATTTCCAATTGGAGACCCTGCCGCAAAAGCAAAAAAGCGAGTACCCGTTTTACCTCCTTTTCGTGAAATGGGGCTTTGCCATTTTGGGCCGCATTTTCCCAAAGCCAGCAGCAACGCTTGCCTTTAAACTGTTCACCACACCGAGGATGCGGGCTGTCCATAAGCGGACGGACGACGTCATCGAAAGCGCCCGGTTGTTTGAAGTGCTTTATGGCAAAATCATCCTGAAAGGCTACGAATGGGGCAGGGGAGAGCGGACGGTGCTATTGGTGCATGGCTGGGAAAGCCGGGGTACGGCCTTGCGCAGCTTTGTGCCGGGCTTGTTGGCAGCAGGCTACCGGGTGGTGGCCTTTGATGGCCCAGCGCATGGCAATTCGGGCGGAAAGCAGACGAACTTGCCACATTTCGCAGGGGCGGTACGTGCGGTGCTGAACCAAATCGGTCACGTTCATGGCATCATCACCCACTCGTTTGGTGGCTCTACCACTTCGTTTGCGTTGGCGCACTTGGACAATTCCATTTCCATCGAAAAGCTGGTGCTGATAGCCGTGCCGGCCAATACCCGCAAGGTGGTCGCTGATTTTGCGAAGCTGGTAAACCTGCCCCAACGGGCTTATGAAGCGGTGAAAGCCATGATTCACGAGCGGTTGAATGGGGTGCATTTCCATGAAACGGACCTAGAGGTATCGCTGTCAAGGGTAAAGGTGGACGAGGTGCTTGTCGTCCACGACAAGTTCGACCCTTCGGTGCCGTTCGAGTCGGCGGAGGGCATTTTTGAGAAATACGACCATGCCAGCCTTTTGGTGACCCAAGGTCATGGTCATTTCCAGCTGATGAAGCACCCTGAAGTGGTTCGCCGTGTGATTAATTTCGTGGAAGGCGTGGAGGTTTGATTTTCTTCGTAAAATTGCGGCTCAAAACAAAACCAGTTTTATGGAATTAGTAATGCCCAACTTTGCCAGCTTTGACACTTGGATGAGCCTCCTGACGCTCACTTTCCTTGAAATCGTGCTTGGCATTGACAATATCATCTTCATCTCCATCGCCGCCAACAAACTGCCCCGTGAGCAGCAAAAAAAAGCCGCCAATATTGGGCTTATACTGGCGATGGTGCTTCGCATCTTCCTCTTATTGGGCATATCGGTGCTGGTGGCGATGAGCGAACCTTGGATAACGTTCGACAATGCGGTGCTGCATGGCGGGCTGAGTGGCCAGAGCATCATCTTGATTCTGGGCGGCCTATTCCTTTTGTATAAAAGCACTTCGGAAATACACCATAAATTGGAAGGTGAACCCGCTCACAAGGATGACCCCCAAAAGAAAGGGATGGCCACTATGCAGAGCGTCATCATCCAAATCACCATCATCAATATCGTATTCTCTTTCGACTCCATCCTGACCGCTGTGGGCATGACCAACGGCGTTCATGGTGCGCTCATCATCATGATTATCGCTGTGGTTCTTTCCGTGCTGATCATGATGCTCTTTGCCGTGCCGGTGGGTCGTTTCGTTGACCAGCACCCGACCATTCAAATGCTCGGCTTGGCCTTTTTGATTATGATTGGTTTCATGCTCATCGTGGAAGGTGCGCACCTCGGCCACCTGACCGTGCTCGGCGCAGAGGTGGGCACGGTGCCCAAAGGCTACCTCTATTTTGCCATAGCCTTCTCGCTGTTGGTAGAGGCACTGAACATGCGCATGCGCAAAAAACACAAGCCCGTGCAGCTCCACGGCCCTGGTGAACAGGCCAAAAAAGAGGGAATCATGGAAGAAGGGGACAAGATGTTTGGCGGGTAAATCATTTGACCCAAATCAAAAAATAAAGAGGCAACACCATGCAATTATGGCGTTGCCTCTTTTGCTTTGCACCATGAAAAAACAACTTTTACTCCTCGTGGCCATTTTGGCCTTATTTTCAGCTTGCCAACCTGACAACAAACCCACCAGCTACCGCACCGTCGAAGGCAAAACCATGGGCACCTACTACAAAGTGACCTACCAAGACAGCCTTGACAGGGACTTTTTCACGGCCATTGACTCCATGCTGGTGCAAATCAACCATGAAATTTCGACCTACGAGCCGAACTCGACCATCTCGCTGTTCAACAAGGCCACCAGCAGCTATGACCTCGGCATGGACTTCAAGGCCTACTCGCTTTGCGTTGCCAACCCCAGTCAGTGCGGCAGGGTCAAGAACTACCATTTCTTCAAAAACCTGATGGCCGCTAGGGTGGCCAACCAGCAGACCAACAAGGCTTTCGACCCGACCATCATGCCCTTGGTCAACTATTGGGGCTTTGGCTACACACCGCATAAAGCCGTGGACAAGGTGGACAGCCTAAAGGTGGATTCGCTCCTCCAATTCGTTGGTTTTGAGAAGGTTGTCCAGGCTGACAGCGGCGGATTGGTCGTATTGAAAAAATCACTGCCCGGCGTTCAGCTCGATTTTGGCGGCTCGGGCCAAGGCTATGGGATTGACGCCGTCGCCACTTTCCTCGAATTGCACGGCATCAAAAACTACCTCGTGGACATAGGTGGCGAGAGCCGTGCCCGTGGCAAAAACCCCAAGGGCGATTGGTGGACCATCGGCATCAACACGCCCAAGCCAGAGGCCGAGTTGACCGATTTTACCAGGGTCATTAAATTGGAAAACAAGTCCGTTTCCACCAGTGGCAATTACCGCAATTTCCATGAGGTGAACGGTGGCAAATACAGCCATATCATTGACCCACGCACGGGCTATCCCAAGCAAAGCAACCTGCTAAGCGTCTCCGTTTTTGCTGAAAATTGCCTCGAACCCGATGTGCTCGCCACGGGCTTCATGGTGCTCGGCCTCGATACAGCCTTTGAACTTGCTTCCCAGATGAAAGGCATCGAAGCCATGTTCATTTACAGCGATGACAAGGGCAATCTGCAGGTAAAACAAACGCCGGGGGTGGCGGGGATGCTGGTGGAGTGATTGCGGATTGGATACTTGATGCTGGATACTGGATACTTGGTACTAGACGCTGGCTACCAGTCGATGAAATCAAATCCAAGGAGGCCTTGGCGAATAGGGACTTTCACCGTATCCCCTTTTTGTGCGTTGGGGAAAACAGGCTTGCCATTTTCCAGACGAACCATTTCTCCATTTGTTATGATAAAAACATAATAACCGGAAGGCTCCATGCGCTCCCCCTTTATTTGACCAAAACGGCTCTGGAAATAGGCTTTTTCTTCCCAAAATTCGACTTTGGTGGGCGTTGATTGCTCTGCAAAAAGGCGATTGGTCAGGCTGGCAAATAATGGCATCATGAGTACTGGGATAATAAGACAGGTAACCCAAAGCTGCATTTTCTCAACTTGTTCTTTTGCTTTATTGCGGAGCAAATAACCGAGCAAAACACCAATTGCCGCACCTACCAATAAAGCGCCTACGACTAATTTTTTAGCTTCGAAATAGTTTTGAAACCATTTTAATTCCAGCACATAAAGCACGATAGTGCCGAGCAATGCCAGCAAGGAAAATAGGATAGTAAACTTGGTTTTTGTTTCCATTATCTTTTGCCAAGTTTAAGTATTATTCACCATTTCAAAGAAACGCTCTTTATAAGTTTCTGAAATTGGAATTATTTTATCCCCAATCCTGATGCGTTCCCGTTCGATGGCTTCAATCTTATCCAATGCTACCATATAGGATTTATGCACCCTGCAAATATAGCCAGCAGGAATGGCTTGTTCCAGTTCACTAAATGTTTGCAGCGTGAGTATGCGTTTCTGTGGCAAATGGATGCAACGATAATCGCCCATTCCTTCGATATATTGCACCTCTTCTATCAATATTTTTTCAAGCCGGTGTTCCGTTTTTACAAAAAAATATCGCCGTTCGGGGAGTTTTGCTTTTTTATTGGCATTCTTAATGGCCCGGTCAACCGCCTGAACGAACCGCTCCAACGTATAGGGCTTTAGCAGGTAGTCGGTTACTTGGAGGTCGAAGCCTTTCAGCGCATATTGTTGGTAGGCAGTGGTGAAAATGACCTGGCTTTGGATGGCAACGCTTTCGAGCAATTGGATGCCGGAAAGGTCGCCAAGATGGATGTCGAGAAAAATCAGGTCAACTTGGTTGGCTTTGAGGAAAGCCATTGCTTCTAGTGCATTATCGAACGTGGCCAACAGTTGCAGAAATGGCATTTTTCCCACATAGTCCACGGCACGGTCGAGCGCCAACGGCTCGTCCTCTACGATGATGCAGCTCAGTTTTGTGGTGGGAAAAGCAGGGTGTTTCACAGGCTATTAGTTTTTGAACGCTTTTTGGTCAATGCTCAATCGAACCCCATAAAGGTCGCCATTTTTTTCCATTGTCAAGTGGTGGTGGTCGGGATAAAGCAGGGAAAGGCGTTTTGCAATCAAATCATTGCCCAAGCCGCCCGGCTCATTCGTGTCGGGTGCATTGGGGTTGAACTTGTTCTCGCATTCAAAAACGATGTTGCCATCCCCTACCTTCAAATGGAGTCGTATGGCATGTTCGGCCTTGACCCGGTTGGCATGCTTGAAGGCATTTTCAACGAACGGGATGAGCGTCATGGGAGCAATTTGTGCTGCCGAAAGGTCGCCTTCGGTGGTATAAGTTGCATAATTGGCAATGGAAGTCCTGATTTTCTGCAAATCAATCAGCTTTTCGACATAAGCCCATTCTTCTTGCAAGCTGATTTGTGCGGAATGGCTCTCGTACAGCATGAACCGCATGATGTCCGATAGTTTTTTCAGGCAGGCCGAGGCTTTCTCGGCATCCTTGGTTATCAGCACGTCAATATTGTTGATGGTATTGAACAAGAAATGTGGGTCGAGCTGCGATTTGACGAGCGCCAACTCGGTCTCGAAATTCTTTCGGGCAAGGTCTTCCTTCAACTTGATTTCGTCATACCAGCGTATGAAGCCCCGAAGCAGCAGGCCCATGCCGCCGTTGAGCATGGCTATGAATGAAACGAACAAAATAAAAAATAAGGCAGATTGCCAGCTATCCGCCAAGATATTATTGCCAATATCGAAAATGCTTAGGATGGTAATATTCAAGGCACCCACTAATCCACATAGCAATGCGGAAGCGATTCCCGCTAAGAACAAAGCGGAGATTTTTTTCTGGGTCAAAAAACGATTGAAAAGAAGTCCATAATATAAGTAAAAGCCCGCAACCGCTGGCAGTACCGCAAATCCGCCAAAGAACAGCCAAAAGCGATAACCTTTGAAAATTGGCTCCGTACTCACGTTTGTGCCAATTGTCACGCACATTAATATCAAAACCAGCAGGCAGGCGTATAAAAACCAATAACCTACGTGGAGCATTGCAATGACCGATTTATTCATAGCTTATCCTTTTTCTTTTTTAAAAATATAAATCAAGTAGCTCGTCATGGTAAAGACCGCAAAATAACCCAAAGCCCAATAATGGATGTTAACGGCTTTCGAAGCCTTCATGGCAGCACCTCGCATTTCAAAGAAATTATAAGGGCAATAAGTATAAGGCACATAATAGCCATATTGCCATTCTACTGCAATGAGCGCCGCCACCATTAATCCGATGCCAATGCCAAGCGGCACCAAGAAATTCTTGAAATGAAGGCTAATCAAATATTGCAAAGCAACGATTGGGAGGCAGTCGAGCAGGAATCGCCCGCTCGTTTTCAGGAAATAATCGAAAGGGAATGTCTGTCCGGGATAATCAATGTCCCCATAAAACAAAGCTGGGGCAATGCCCGCCAAATAAATCCCAATATTGAACAACAAGAAAAACTGAAGCAGCATGACAAGTATGACTGCTAATTTGCTCAAAAAAATAACGGTCAGGCCCTGTGGCGTCACATGCACCTGCTTCCATGCGTTGTTTTTGTACTCGATTTGCGTAATCAGGCTGGTCGCCAAAATGACGCCCATGGGCAGCAGGAACAGCGACATGAACTGCCAGCATTGCCCGGCTACGTTTTCCCACATAAGCGGCGACTGCATCTCTGGGCCTGATTTATCATGGTAAACGACCCGCCCAACCAGAATAATGGCAGGTATAAAAAAGCCGCCAAGGAGCACCAGCCAAGCCGCCAAGCTGCGCCTTGTTTTTAACCATTCGCTTTGAAAACTATAAATGAAATTCATGTTAGTTTAATTAATTGTTTAAAATTGTTGGGATTGTTTAAGATTGTTATGATTGTTATGATTGTTGGAGATTGTTATGATTGTTGCAAAGGCTGAAAATTAGTTGATTATATAGCTATCTTCCTGCGAATTAGCCTAAACTATAGCTCACGCCGCCTAGTCATACCCAAAACCTGGCGGCTCGCAGTATAATTTCATTGAGATAATTGGTTTTTGATAGTTTTTACTTCTTGTTCAATCCTTGCTTGTCATTCCCGCAGGGAACCCAATCCCTCAATCCTTTTTTGTCATTCCCGCAGGGAACCTAATCCTCCCTCCCCCGTCAGGTTCATAAAAATCGTTTCCAAATCATCTTCCATGGTCGCTATCCGATGTACGCCAATGCCCTGCTCCACCAATTGGCGGTTAAGGTCGGCGATGGCCTGTTTTTCAACGGCAGGGATGGTGATGGAGCTGCCGTCGTGGCGGGCAGCTTGGCCAATATCCGAAAGCAGTTGAAGGGTACGAGGGGCATCGTCCGTTTCAAATGCGATTCGGGAAACTTGGCGTTGGCGTTCGAGCAGTGCTTCAAGCGTGCCTTCGAACAACAACTGCCCCCGGTGGATGATGCCCACATCGGTCGCCAGTTTTTCAATCTCCGGCAATAAATGGCTGGAAATCAGGACGGTAACGCCCAGGTCCCGGTTGAGCCGTTTGAGCATTTCCCGAATTTCGACGATGCCGCCGGGGTCGAGGCCATTGGTGGGTTCGTCGAGTACCAGCAGGGCAGGCTCATGCAGCAGAGCGACGGCAATGGCCAACCGCTGTTTCATCCCCAAGGAAAACTGGTGTGCCCGTTTGGTACCGGTGTCTTGCAGGCCCACCAATCGTAGTGCCTCTTGTATTCGGTTCTTCGGGCAGCGGTAGATTTTTTGCCAAACGGCCAGGTTCTCGGCAGCCGTCAATTGGCCGTAAATGGAGGGGCTTTCGATGAGGGAACCGATGCGTCGCAGCACTTCCGTGCGGTGCTTCCCGAAGTTTTTCCCGAAAATAAGCACCTCGCCTTGTTGTTTGCGGAGCAATCCCAGGATTAGGCGCAGTGTGGTGGTCTTGCCAGCCCCGTTCGGGCCAAGGAAGCCATAGATGCTGCCTTCCTTCACCCGAAGGTTGATTTGGTCAAGAATGGGCCGGCCTTTTGTGAAATGGTGCGACAGCCCGTTCGTTTCGATGATGTGCATAATTGGTTGATTTATGCTTCAAAACTACTGGGCTTACGCTGTTACAGAAAATCGAATCTGTGAAGTAGGGGATTTTGTCGGTGAAATCCAATTTCTAGAAATTATGGCTTAAATAAATGACGCACTTATTCGTCAATAGCCCATTATTTCTTGGAATTCTTTGAGTGATATAACTTTCACAGTAGGGAAAGGCAGTTTTTTCAAGACATCAAAATGTCGGTCGTTTGTCACAAGGAGATTAGCATTTGCTGAAATAGCCAGGTCTGAAAACTTGTTATCGTCAGGGTCATTTTTGATAAGTGACCATTTGATATATGGCTCTGCAAAAATAACGTTGGCTGCTGTTGACAAGATGCTTGTCACTAATTCTGCCGTATTTTGCGAATAAAATTCCTCTAATTTTTCTGCATATTCCAATAGGATTTCGTTACTGATAACCCAATCAAAATCCTTGTTCCTGAAAGATAGGTAAAGCCAATACTCTGGGTTGTGCCGAGGAATAGAAGGAATAAGGCAGTTAGTGTCTATAACTACCCTCATTTGGTTCGTTGTTGCTCATTTAACACCCTTTCAAAATCATCTCTTGTGATGCCTTTTTCCTTGATGGTATTGTCCACTTCTTCTTGCAGTAATTTGTCGTAGTAGTCCAGCAATAAATTCCGAATAGACTCCAAATGCGCAGGACTTACAGGACGACTGAACAAGCGAAGCAACATCAACTGTACTTCGTTCAAGGGCGAGGAAATATTGCTTGGTTGTGCGGTCATTGTAATTTCTTAGTTATAAAAAGGCCTTACAAAAATAGCAGTTTTTTTTGTAAAACGGTTGAAGTTCAAATTGGTATTGATTTAAAGATAGCATTCATCTATTCCCAAACCGCCCCCACACCCAACTCCCATGCCTTTTTGTTGAACGCCGGAATATCTTTCTCCAACAAAGCCTTACCCGTTGCCTCCAACCCCGTCCACTGCGTCTCCAACTCCTTTTTTCGATCCCGTGAACCCTGGTTCGGCCTTGGAATATCGCTTTCAGTTTGGTTGATGAGGTACAGGTACTCCGCCGTGAACTTGTTCGGGAAATTCTCTACGTCGTCATATGCCTTGGACTTCCGCTGAATCATTTCCTCGTCCCAAGCTTTTATTCGGGCAGCAAGTGCCTTTCCTTCGGCTTGCAAGGGCTTGTATTTGTCCTCAGTTGGCAGTTTACCGAGCAGGCTTTCCAATTGCAAACGCTTGGTATTCAACGAGTTGACGAGGTTGTGCATCTGCGTTAGCCTGCCTTCCATTTCGCCCATTAGTGCATGGTAGTCGGCGTAGGCCTTGGCATCGGTAGGATAGGTTGGGTTGGGCAGTATTTCCGCTTCGGAGGCGGTGGTTTGAGTGCCCATTTTCAGGCTAAGAGCATACTTGCCGGGCGAGGCTTTATGGCCCCGAAAGCTCGCTTCCAGATAAGCCCCTGGTATTCCGGGCATAGTGCCATGGCGCAAGTCCCATACGAAGCGGTTCAGCCCTTTTGCCTTCGGCAATATGGGTTCTGCGGACGGGCCGCCATCCCAAGGCGTGAACGAAGGGTCGGGCTTGGAGGTGATGCTGCGCACTAATTTTCCCTGCGAGTCCTTGATTTCCAAGGTGATGTGGATGGAGTCGTTCACCTCTGGCAGGTGGTAATAGATGACCGCCCCATTGGCTGGGTTGACGCCGTGCGTTGGGTGATTGCCACGGAAGCCAGCGTCGGTTTTGTTCAACGGGCTGCTGCCATTGGCCAAGACCGTTGCCGAAGGCGCAAAAACAGCGAAACCGCTATCGGGTTTCCATTGCCGAATCAAGCTCAGGTCGTCCAAAATCCAGAACGAGCGACCAGAGGTGGCAGCGATGAGGTTGCCTTGATGGACCCGAAGGTCGGTGATGGGGGCATTGGGCAGGTTGAGTTGGAAGGGCGACCAAGACTTGCCGCCGTCCCAGGAGAGGTAAACGCCCGTTTCCGTGCCAGCGAAGAGCAGGTCACGGCGCAGCTCGTCTTCCCGAACTACCCTCGTGAAGGCGCCTTGCGGGATGCCCGTGCTGATGTTCGTCCAGGTTTTGCCATAGTCCGTGCTTTTGTAGAGGCCGGGTGTGTGATCGTTGAACTTGTAGCGGGTGGTGGCAATATAGACTGTGGCCGGGTCGTGCGGCGATACCTCGATGGCGTTGATAAGGCATTCCTTCAAGCCCGTTGGGGTCACGTTTTGCCAGCTCTTCCCCCCATCACGGGTAATGTGGACTAAGCCATCGTCGCTGCCTGTGTAGATGACGCCCCGTTCGTATGGCGACTCCAACACGTAGGCAAGGGTACCGTAGTTCTCCGCACCGACGGCTTCGTTGGTGTAGGGGCCGCCGCCTTTGCCCTGTTTCTCCTTTTCGTTGCGGGTCAAATCGGGTGATGCCTCCTCCCAGGTCAGGCCCATGTCACGGGTGCGCAGCAGCAATTGCGCACCGTGGTAATACGTGTTCGGCTCGTGCTTCGACCAAATGATGGGGGCGTTCCAGTTGAAACGGTACTTCATGTCCTTCGTCTCACGGGCGAGGTATTGGATGGGGGCCGCCATGATGTTCGTGCTGGCCTTCGCCTTGGTATCCAGCACCTCGATGGTGCCCAAATAGCTGCCACCGAGCACGTAGCGTGGGTCGTCGGGATTGAAGGCGAGGAAGGCGCTTTCACCGCCCGCCGAGTAGCTCCAGCTTTCCTGCGTAATGCCGCTGCTGTTGAGTTCCCGGCTGGAAATGACCACGGAGCTGTTGTCCTGCTGCCCTGCGTAGATGCGGTAGGGGAATTGGTTGTCCACATTGATTCGATAAAACTGAGCGGTAGGCATATTGGACTGGGTGCTCCAGGTATTGCCAAAATTAAGGCTGATGGACGCACCACCGTCGTCGCCCATGACCATGTTCCGGTTGTTTTTTGGGTTAATCCAAAGGTCGTGGTAATCGCCATGTGCCCCTTCGATGGTTTCCCAGGTCTTGCCGCCGTCTTGCGAGCGAAGCGCAGGGGCACTGAGGACGTAAACCGTGTTATCGTTCTGCGGGTCGGCGAACACCTCGATATAGTACCAGGCCCGCTGGTCGAGGCGCTGGTCGTTGGAGACCTTCGTCCAGGATTTACCCGCATTGTTGCTCACGAAAAGGCCGCCTTTCTCTTTTTCCGAATCGCTTTCAATCACGGCATAGACCCGGTCGGGGTTCGAGCGGCAGACCTCGATGGCCATTTTTCCCTTTTCCTCCGGCAAGCCCTCGTGGATTTTGTTCCAGGTCTTGCCGCCGTCCGTGCTTTTGTAAAGCCCGCTGCCGGGGCCGCCACTGGTGATTTTCCAAGGTTGGCGGCCATGCTCCCACATCGCAGCGTACAACACATCGGGGTTGTTCATGTCCATGGAAAGCTCGGAGCAGCCCGTTTTTTCATCCACAAAAAGCACTCGCTCCCAGGTCTTGCCACCGTCCGTGCTTTTATAGACTCCCCGCTCTGCGGTCGGCCCATAGAGTGCCCCTTGCGCAGCGACAAAGACCACATCCGGGTTTTGCGGGTGGATGCGGATGCGGGAGATATGCTGTGTGCCGGCCAGCCCCAGCTTCTGCCAGGTCTTCCCGGCGTCGGTGGATTTGTAAACCCCGTCGCCGTGGTGCGTCATCACGCCACGCACGGCATGTTCGCCCATGCCCACATAGACCACGTGCGGGTGGCTCTCCGATACGGCAATTGCCCCAACGGAACCCGTCGTGAAAAAGCCATCCGAAATATTGTTCCAGGAATTGCCCATGTCGTCCGTCTTCCAGACACCGCCCCCGGTCACGCCCATATAGTAAGTATTCGGGTCGCCGACCACGCCACTGACGGCCACAGAGCGCCCTCCCCTGAACGGGCCAATGCTCCGCCATTTCATGGGCTTGAAGCTGGCATTGAGGTCAGGAGCAACGGCAGTTGCCGGCTTTGGTGATGGTACTGCTTTTGCCTGCGGCTTTTTTTGAGCGGTTGCGGTGCAGAGGACAAGGCCGAAAATGGCCAGGAGGAGTAACTGTTTTGACATAGCGAAGGTCGTTTTGTTTGAAGGGGCAAGGTAGGGATTTTGGGGAAATTGGGGTTTAATTAGGTATAACTAGCCTCAAGCGCACCTTCCAATAGTGTTTTATTCATGGCAAAACTACACCTAATGAAAAAAGGGGCGATGTTCGAACATCGCCCCCTTTTTTATTCAGACATCTGGGGTTTGCCCAAGTCAGGCGGTGACTTTAAGGATCATGCATCAATCATAACACCCCGCTCTCCTGCCTCCCCTGCGCCTACTGCCCATCAGCCCATTGTCCAGGAAATTATAGGAAACCGTAGCGCCAAGGATGAAATACCAGTCCTTTTTAGCGCCATCGCCCCGCTGGGTGCCAGTGGGCAATACGACCGGTTCGCTGCCGGTCAGCTCGCCGGTGCGGTTGCCGAGGGCGGCAGCCAGTTGGCCATTGCCAGCGAGGAGGTCGTTGTAGGTGACATAATCGCCGCTCACGTCATCTAGGTAGTCGGTGAAGGTAGGGCGGGCACCGAGTTCGAGGCCGAGGTTGATGCGGTCGGAGATGGCGTATTTCACGCCGAGGCCAAAGGGTATTGCAAAGGCAAAGGTCTTGTAAGCCGCATCAAAACCAGCCATGCCCTGGCCTTCGGTGCCGAGGGGCTGTAGTGCCTCCCAGTTGCCTTGGTAACGGGCCTTGGGAGTGAACTTCGTGCCAGCGATGCCCACGAACAGGTAGGGCGAAAACGGCCTCGACAAGCCATAGGGCTGATAACCGAGGATGTTCCATTCGCCCGTGAGGCCAAACTCCATTAGGGTAGTGCGGAAGCTGAGGTTGCGGTCACGCACAAAGTTGTCGTTGCGAACGTTGGCATCCTGCCCGGCGATCCGTGCCCAGTTGAAGCCGAGGCGCACAGCGAACAAATCGTTCAGGTTTTGCTTCACAAATAGGCCCGCCGCCAGTTTGGTCTCCCCAAGGTAAAGGTTGCTGGAATTATTGGACACATCGCCTACATAGTTGGCTCCGCCAATGAGTGCGCCAACCTCCAGGTGCTGTGCGTTCAAACAGATTGGAGCGATTGCAAGGATGAGGATTTGAACTATTTTTTTCATTTCAAAAGGTTTACTGCTTACAAAATACATTCATCGGCTCACAGGTTACGGGTTTACTTTTTCTCCCGTCCATCGTTGTCCGTCCACCGTTTACCTTCCGCCGTTCCTTAACGAAACCGTTGTGCCAAAACTTGCGCCATCTGCCCTTGAATTTCGAGGGCGGCGGCACGGGCCTGTTCGGCAAAGTCTTCGCCATCGCCTGCAAAGATGATGCCCCTTGAGGAATTGACCAACAACCCAACTTGGTCGTTTAGGCCGTACTCACAGACTTTTTCCAATTCCCCGCCCTGTGCACCAATGCCCGGCACGAGCAGAAAATGGTCGGGAGCGATGTGGCGGATGTCCTTGAACTTTTCGGGGTGGGTGGCCCCGGTCACGAACATCAGGTTGTCGGCACTGCCCCAGGTTTGCGCTCGGCGCATCACTTTTTCATAGAGCGGTTCGCCGTTTTCCTGCTCCGCAAACTGGAAATCGTGGCTTCCCTTGTTGGAGGTCAAGGCCAACAAGATGACCCATTTCCCCTCAAACGCCAGGAACGGCTTCACGCTGTCCTCGCCCATGTACGGGGCCACGGTCACCGAATCGAAGTTCATTTCCTCGAAAAAAGCCTTGGCATACTGCGTGGACGTGTTGCCGATGTCCCCCCGTTTTGCGTCAGCGATGGTAAAGCAGTTGTCGGGAATGAGTGCCAGCGTTTTTTCCAAGGTCTGCCAGCCTCGCCAGCCCTGCGACTCGTAAAAGGCAAGGTTCGGCTTATAGGCCACGCAGAGGTCATGTGTCGCCTCGATGATTTGGCGGTTGAACTCGTAGATAGGGTCGTCGTATTGAAGCAAATGCGTCGGCAACTTGGCCAGCTCACTGTCCAACCCGATGCACAAGAAGGACTGCTTCACCAGGATTTGTTCGTATAGTTGTTGTCTGGTCATACTAAATACTGGATACTGGATGCTGGATGCTGGTTTTGAAGCCATGAAACCATGTAGCCATGAAACCATGTAGCCATGAAGCCATGAATCAATGAAGCCATCAACGATTCTTATTCACTTTATGGATGAAATCGAGCACCTCCTCCCTTCCCTTGCGGTACTCGGCGGAAGTGATAAACTCTTGGGGCAGTGTCTCCCACGATTCGAGCAGCTTGGCACGTATGACGGCTAAACTGCGGTGCAGTTGGGCATTGGAGAGGCGGTCGGTCTTGGTGTAGGCGATGACGAACGGCACCTGGTTCTCGCCCAGGAAGTTGAGGAACTCGATATCGTTCTTTTTTGGCTCCACGTTCACGTCAATCAGCACGAAGCAGCAGCGCATGGTTTCCCGGCCCAGCAGGTACTCGTTGATCATGGGCACGAAGCCTGCCCTGATCTTTTTATTGGTTTTGGCAAAGCCGTAACCGGGCAGGTCAATCAGGTGCCAATCCCCGTTGATGAGGAAGTAGTTGATGGTCTGCGTCTTGCCGGGGGTGTTGGACACATGTGCCAGCCCCTTTCGCCCGGTCAGCATGTTGATGAGCGAGGACTTGCCCACGTTGGAGCGGCCAATAAAGGCGTATTCCGGGAGCTTGGGCGGCGGGCAATCCGCCAATTTTACGTAACTGCCACTGTATTCAGCTGAAATGATTTCCATATTGGCGCAAAGATGGGGATTATCAAACTGATAGAGCGGTGGTTGAAAAAATAAAAAATTCTCAATTTTTTATTTTTTCAACCACCGCTCTATCGTTAATTTCAGTTGAGGAAAAATTTTGAAAAAATTTTTCCTCAACTGAAATTATTGAATGCTGGCGTTTACACAGCAATCGTCAAAAGACAAAAAGCCAAAAGTGCAAACGAAAAAAAAGGTGCAAGGCTATTCAATTTCAATTGCAACTTAAAAAGGCCCAATTTTGCATAAAACTTCTGCACTGCATGACCAAGACCATCCGTGAGAACAGCTTTTATTTTTACCTGATGGGTGCTTTCGTGCTGCTGGGCGGCCTGTATTTGGCCCTGTCCAACAAGACGGACGCCATCTATTTTTTCAGTGAAAACAGGTCGCCGCTGCTGGATTCTGCTTTCCGGTTTATCACCCAACTTGGTGAGGGACCCATATATTTCCTCTTTGCCATCTTGGCCTTGGCAATTCGGGTGCGCTATACTTTGTTGGTTGTGTTTACGGGCTTATCAGTCATGGCCTTTAGCCGTGGGATGAAAGCCTTGTTTGCCATTGACCGCCCTGCCGCCTATTTCGACAAGCTAAAGCTTATGGATAAACTCATTTTCGTGCCCGATGTGGAACTGCACACGGGTGCCACGAGTTTCCCTTCCGGCCATTCCATGTCGGCATTTGCCTTGTACAGCGTGCTGGCTTTTATCCTGCCTTCGGCAAAACGCTATGCCCTGCCACTCTTCCTGATAGCGCTGTTGGTTGCCATTTCCCGGATATACCTGGTGCAGCATTTCTGGCCGGATGTGTATGTTGGCGGCATCGTCGGCGTAGGGCTGGCGATGCTGTGGTATGTTTTGCTGGACCGCTCCCCGCAGCCCTGGTTGGATAGGCCGCTGGTGCCGATTTTTAAAAGAGCAAGCAGGCGCACACGAGGACTTTGACTGCCTTAACTGATTGTGCAATAAGGCACCCATTATTTTTTACTTTCGTTCCAAAAAATCGCATATTCGCACTGAGTGGCAAAAGTATGTTTAAGTGAAGCAATTCACTCAAAGGGAAATACCGCTTTGCGACTTATGAAAGGCGAAGCCATGGCCGAAAATGGCAAGGATTAGCTTTTAAGAAGGGGTAAAGCAGTAAACTTTTTCTGTACAGACAGGCAGGGTAGTGATGCGATATGTGACGGAGGTGGTGGGAGAGGAAATCATCCTTTTGGACAAAAAGGAGACTTGAGGAGGTACGCATTTTGTATTGTGTGACAATGAAACAATGAAAAATGCGTACTTCGCATTATGTATTGTTTTGAAGTTGTAAATCATATTTTTCGATTCGTAAAACACTGAATTTCTGAATTTTGATTAATTTTTTGCCCTGAGATAGCGTATGTTGGTTGAAGTTTTTAAATTTGTGCGTGATGTGCGAAAGGTTCGCATATTATCACGTGATGCGTAATGCTTGGGCGACCTGCTAACTTGTAACTTTACTGCAAGAAATTAACTTTGACAAACTAAATCTAAAAACGGGAAAGTTGAAAACCGGAAGAAGTAGGCAAACAAAAAAGTGCGGAGAGCTATTATGAACAACCATTAATTATCATAACCCTAATTCCTGATATTGGCATTTCAAACAACAAAAATAAAATAAAATGAAAGACTCAACTTCTTACATCATCCTTAGTATAATTTTAATTATTTCAGGAGCAATCATGCGTGATATTATTCACGTATCAGAATCAACTCAACGTTCTGTTGGGCTTTTTGTCTCAATTGTTGGAATTGTTTTATTGACAAAAGCAGTTGCACAAATAGTCCGTAGTAAAAAGACGAATGTATAAATACTTACTTCTACAAACTTTCGTGCGAACTTCAAACAGTTGTGCCTTGAACGAGCAGTAGCACGAACGCATAACAAGGGCTTAAAAGAAATGGCGGATGAAGTGGTTAATCAAACTGCAGTGCTTCTAATGAACAGTTGTGGTAGGTTGACAGTTCGTGCTTTTAAACCGCCACTTCTTTAAGCCCCGAAACGTTAAGCGATATTTACCCCTCCCCCCAACTTGTATTGAATAGCTAAACCCATATTCCGCAATCAAGCCTGAAAAAAAGCCCGATGGCCACACGGCCATCGGGCTTTTTTCTTGTAAATACCCCTCATTTGAGCCACCTGCACCTCATTCCAATTTTCCAATTTCCCTAATTCCCCTTCCCCTGCAACGCCGGGTCCTTCTCCTCCGGCACGTGCTCATACTCCATTTTCTTCTTCGACAGAATGCGGCGGTAGCGTTCCGGGTGCAGGCGAAGGTCACGTAGCAGGAAGTCCATGTTCTTCAAGGTGGCCTCTAAGTTGCTGGCAAACTCCTTGTCGTTGAGCAACATGGGGATGGCGCCGTCGCCCGATTTAAGGCTTTGGAGCAGGGCGCTCAACTCGGCAATGGCCTTGTCGCTGCTGGCGAGGGTGGTTTGCAGTTTCTGCATCGTCACCTTGCTCTCTCCCACGAGTTCCTGCACATTGGCTTGCTTGAGGTCGTTGGTGAGGTCTTCGGCGTTGGCGAGTATGTTCTTGATCTGCTGGTTGTTGTCCTTGAGGTTCTTGGTGATGGACTCCACATTGGCGATGCTCCGTTCGATGCCGCCAGCCGAGGTGGCCATCATCTTGTCGAGGCGGTCGGTGGTGCGGCGCAGGTTGGCGAGCGTCACCTGCACGTCTTCCACGCTTTTGTTGAGTTCGTCGCTGTGCTTGAGGCGATAAGTGAGGGTGTCGAGCACTTCCTTCATGCCGTCGTTGAGCTGGTCCACGTAGAGGCGTAGCTCTGCTGGTGTGACCATGGAGGCGAGCAGGCCCTTGGTGATGCCCTGCAATTTGCCGCCGTCCTGCACGCATTCGTTGCCGGAACAGGTGCCTTCAAAAACCAAATCAATATGTACACCGCCCATAGGTCCATCGGATGCAATGGTGGCAATGGCATTCTTAGGCACCCTGGTGTCGCTGTCCAATTGCATTTCAACCGTAATCAAATTGGGGTCGTCAATGCTTTGGAAAATATCGGAAACCAGCCCCACCTGCAGGCCATGCACCATCACTGTTGAGGAGATGCGCAACCCGTCCACTTTTTGGTAAGTAGCATATACCGTGAGGCTTTTGGCGAGCATATTGAAGCCTTTCAAAAACTTGTACCCCCAAATGGCCAATGCCAAAGTGATAAGGGAGAATATGGCAATCTTCGTTTCTTTTCTCATTATTTAATCCTTTCGCCGTTCTGGTAAACCACCACAAAAGCGTCGCTGAAACCAATGGCCCGCAACTTGGCTTTTACGTCGAGCGCCTCGGATTCGGTGGCGAAATTAACGACTTGGTACTTATACAGCCCCTTTTCTTGCATCACTTGAATCAAATAGCCCACATTGCTCCATTTGCCCGACTTGGTGTCCAACGGCTTGGGCGAGGCTGCCAACTGCACACGGTATTGAATCTCAACGCTTTGCGATGCGGTTTTGCCATTGCTGGCTGCGGTTTCGGCCACTGGCTGTATGGGTTGTATTTTACCTGAACCAGCAGGCTGATCTGACTTAGATGGCTTAGTGCTGTAGGCCGTTTCCTTTAATGGGGCGGATGCAGGCTTGCTTTCCTTTTTGGGTTCCAGCTTTTCCAAAACAACTTCCTGCTTTGGCGCAGGCTTGTTTTCCTTCTTGAGTTCCACCCTTTCCGCTATAGGCTCCTGCTTTTGCACAGTTTGGCTTTCTTTTTTTGGTGTTGGTTTTTCCGCTATAGGTTCCAGTTTCGGAGAAGGCTTGCTCTCCATAGGTTTTTCCCGCTTCTCAGGCTTGGTATTCACCAACGCAGGCTCATCTTGTTTCACAGGCTTAACCTTCACCAATTCCTCGGCTGATATTTCAGTAATCGAGGTCGCTGAAAACTCTTCATCCGCTTCGACAGGTCTTTGATCGAGCGCCTCTTCGATATTGTCCACCGAAAGTTTTTTGATGGCCAGCGGCCCGGTGCCCTCCATCTCCTCTTTGTAATCACGGAATGCCAGCAGCAGGGCATTTGCCATGGTGCGCTGTCCGGCCTTGGTGCGCAGGAATGCCTCGTCGGTGGCGTTGGTCAGGAAGCCCGTTTCAACGAGCACACTGGGCATGGTGGCGTATTTGAGCACGATGAAACCTGCCTGCTTCACGCCCCGGTGCTTGCGCTTGGCCTCATGGGTGGAGTAGTGCTGCACCTTGTCGGCGAAACTGAGGCTCTGTTCCAGGAACGCATTTTGGAACATCGAAAACATGATATGCGCCTCCGCCGAGTTGGGGTCGTAGCCGTCGTAGTTCTTTTGGTAGTCCTCCTCCAGCAGAATGGCCTCGTTTTCCCGCTTCGCAACAGCAAGGTTGGCCTCCGTGGCATGCAACCCGAGTACATAAGTCTCTGTTCCCATCGTCTTGCTGGCGTTCAAGATGGCGTTGCAATGGATGGAGATGAACAGGTCGGCCTTGTTTCGGGTGGCGATGGCGGCCCGCTCGTTCAGGGGGATGAACTTGTCGGTGTTGCGGGTCATGATAACCTTCACGTCGGGGAAGTTCTCCTCGATGGCCTCCGCCAAAAACTTGCCTACAGAGAGGCAGACGTGCTTTTCCTTGGAATGGGCACCGCTGCAACCGGGATCGTGCCCGCCGTGGCCAGGGTCAATGACTACCGTGCGCACTTCGTAGCTGCCTTTTCTTCGTGAAATCAGCAGTTCTGGCTGTGCCGAGGTATCAACCGGGAGGAGGGAAGTCAGAAAGTCCGTGCTGATTGAGGCAGCTTTGATAATTTTGCCCGGCAAAGAATGACCGGCCTTTGATGGAGTGGCGCTGTTAAGTTTTGGCAAACACAAGGCAGTGACAAAAATCAACAGCGTTGGAAGGAAATAATGAGCCTTCATTTTGACGTGAAATAAGGTTCTCGGTGGAATGATGGGGTTGATACCAGGTTGATAAGAAGTTCAAAAAAGGTTGATAGGAGCAGGGTAAAACCTGAATTCCGAGTCTTATCAACTTCAAATCAACTTTTATCAACGCTTATCAACCTGAATAATTGAGATAAATTGTAAACTCAATTCCATATTTCCGGCATTCAAACAAACTTCAATCCAAAGATTTGCCCGCAAAGCTAATCATAATTCTTTCTTTCCTAATGCTTGCCGCCGCTTCGGTTTTGGCACAGGAACGTCCATTGCCGCCCGGCAGCCGCCCGACCCGGACACCCGTGGAAGGCATCGGGACGGACTCGGTGCGCATTGGCCCAGCTCGAAATGCCGGCAGGCCGCCATTCGATTCGTTGCCGCCCGCTGGGCAAGCTGGGCTAGTTGCCCGTTCTGCCAACCTCGACAGCATCACCATATCACCCGATGCCCTCGAAGACCAAGTAGAGTACTCGGCGCAGGATTCCATGTATTTTGACATCAAAAACAAGCAGATACACCTCTACGGAGGTGCCGAGGTCAAGATGCAGGACATGACCGTGAAAGCCAATTACATCCTCATTGACTGGAAGGAAAACACCATGACCGCTGAAGGCCAAAGGCTGCCAGGGCCGGGCGGTGGCTGGCTTGGCCGCCCGCAGTTCACCCAAGGCGATCAGGATTTTTTTGCAGGAAAAGTGCGCTACAATTTCAAGACCTACAAAGGCATCATCTACGACTCGCAAACCAACCAGGAGGGGATGAACATCGTGAGCGAAAAGGGCAAGTTCTTTGGTGCGGGCAATGACACCACCAAGCACAACGTCATCTACAACAAAAACGGCATTATCACCACCTGCGACTTGGAGCACCCGCATTTTGGCATCAATGCCAGCAAGATGAAAGTTGTGCAGGACAAGGTGGCCGTCGTGGGGCCTAGCAACCTCGTCATTGGGGACATCCCCACGCCGCTTTGGCTGCCATTCGGCTTTTTTCCGATGAAAATAGGTAGGAAAACAGGCCTTATCTTTCCCCGCAACTACGAATACTCTGAGGCTTGGGGCTTTGGTTTGGAGAACGTGGGCTATTACCTGCCCATCAATGACAATATGGACCTCCAGCTCACCAGCGATATTTACCTGAAAGGCACTTTCCGCATCCACGCCCTAAGCAATTACCGAAAGCGCTATAAGCACAACGGGCAGGCCAACCTTGATTTCTCCTACCAGCGGGTAGAGGACGATTCCGCCAGGATCAGCTTTACCCCGGCGTTTGGCATACAATGGAACCACTCCCAGGACAGCAAGGCGCATCCCTACCGCAGCTTCGGGGGCAATATCAACCTCCAAACGGGCGACTACCAGCGCAACAACCGGACCGATGCATCAGCAAGGTTCACCAGCTCGCTCAGCTCCAACATGAGCTACCGCCAGCGCTTCGACAAGCCCTTCGACCTCAGCGCCGCCTTCAACCACTCGCAGAACACCCAGACCCGCAACGTGACCATCAGCTTCCCGACGGTTAACTTCCAGACACAGACGCTTTATCCATTCAAAAGGAAGGTGAAAACGGGCGGCGAGAAATGGTTCGAACGGATACAAATGCGCTACTCCTCGGAGGCCAAGAACCAGCTCACGGCCAAGGACACCACCCTGTTCCGCCCTGGCATACTCGATAGCCTCGAATATGGCGTGCGGCACAACGTAACTTCCAGCACCAGCTTCAACCTGCTGAAGTACTTCACTTTCTCGCCCAGCGCCACCTACAAGGAGGTCTGGTATTTCAAGACGCAGGATAAAACCTTCGACCCAACGCTAACCATCGTTTACGACACGATTTACAACGAAGACTCCACGGAGTTCATCATCGAAAACGATACAACCCGGTTCGGAACCATCAACACAGAGGAGATCGCTGGCTTCAAGCCGCTGCGCCAGTTCAACACGGGCATCAGCATGAGCACCAAGGTGTTTGGCACGCTGCTCTTCAAACGGGGCAAGGTGCGGGGCCTGCGCCACGTCATCACCCCCACCTTCGGCTTCAACTATACCCCCGACTATACCAACCCTGACTGGGGCTATTTCAAGGAAGTGCAACGTGACCTGCGGGAAGACGAAAAACTTCGGTACAGCATCTTCGACAACAACCGCCTCGGCGGCTTTGAACAGCCCAGCACGGGCGGCAAGCAGATGGCCCTGAACTATGGCTTCAGCAACCTGTTCGAGGCCAAAATCTTCCAAAAAAGGGACTCGACTCTCAAGAACATCAAGCTGTTCAACTCCATCGGTGTGAACGGCAGCTACAATTTCGCTGCCGACTCCTTGCAGTGGAGCACGGTGAGCATCGGTGGCAACACCAATTTCTTCAACAGCCTCACCTCCTTCCGCTTCAACGTCGTGCTCGACCCCTACGACTTCAATCGCAAGACGGGCGCCCGCATCAACCAGTTGCTCAAAGAATCCACTGGCCAATACCTCCGCCTGAGCACCTGGAGCGTGAACCTCGGCACCAACCTGACCGTGGATCGCCTGCGTGACCTCATCAAGGGTGAGGACACCGACAAAAAAGTGGCCAACCAGCCTCCCGCCTCCCGCCCCGGCGACGGGGGCAGGGGCGGCAGCACCGAGACCACCGTTGCCGATGTGCTGACCAACCAAGAGGACTTTCTTAGCCTGTTCGAGGATTTCAGCATCCAGCACAATTTCGCCCTCGGTCAGCGCTACTACCCACAGGCCGGGAAGGACTCCATTGCCGTCACCGCCCATACCATCTCCAGTCGGGGCAGCATCAAGCTGACGCAAAACTGGAACATCATCGTCGGCAACTTTGGCTACGACTTCCAGGACAAGAAAATCACCTATCCCGACTTCGCCTTCGCCCGTGACCTCCACTGCTGGGAAATGGGCGTGTCGTGGCAGCCGCAGTTCGGCTCCTATAGTTTCTTCATCCGGGTGAAACCGGGCAAATTGGATTTTATCAATATCCCCTATGGGAAAAGGATACAGGACACGGGGGGATTGGGTAGGCGGTTTTAGGCACCTGTCTTTGCCTTGAATGTTAAAATTTTGGTTTTTGTGAAAATATTCAACAAAATGCTTGGATGATTGCCCCCCCCCCAATTTATATTTGCCCTAATTGAACGCAAAAAGAAAATCCTGTTGCCTTATTGGTATTTGAATAGGCCCTATTTTTAGGCCGGGCACCCATACCCATACAGATTAAAGTCGGTTAGGATGAACATATCGCTACTTGCAAATCACGATTGGTATTTTCATGCTTCTTCCTTCCTGCTTGCCATGATGATTGTTGAATTCATTCCCGACAAGCCGGGACAGGCTATTCATCATTCATCATTCATCATTTATCATTTATCATTCTTAGTGCCCCGTCCTGCATGAGATAGCAACAAAGTATGGCTACTGATAACCGATGACGATTTCGCTGAAAACGTGGCTACACGGGTTCAGGGGATGGCTCATTGCATACCGATTATTTGGATTTCCTTCACGGCGCTGACGCCTTGGGGTGGGAGGGTCGTGCAATCTGAAACCGTAATTCTCTACAGCATGTTCAAACTAAAAATTCTTCAAGCAGTAACCATGGCTGGCAGGGTGGCTTGTCCTTGGTTGCTGCATCCTCCGGATGAGGGTTGATTCCCATTCTGTTTTTTTTAATTTTTTTCAATCGGGTTCCATGGCGCTGACGCTCCTATGGGGTGGGAGTGATATGGACTGATATCAATGTACAAAAACTGTGTTGTTATGAAAAACTTCGTAATTATTTTTCTGTTATTACTTCAATGTCCTTTTTGGATGAATGGTCAATCAGTTGAGAAGTGTTCTACACCAGCACCAAGTACACCGCTTATGCAGAATGGATGTTGCCAAAACATCCCAACTGATATTCAAATCCGGGTTTATTTCCATGTGCTTAGGACATCTTCAGGCACTTCGGATATTACCTTGCAGAACGTGCAAGACGCTTTCAACAGATTGACAAATGATTTTACATCTACTGGAATTTCATTCAATTGGAATGGTGTAGTTAATTATATAAACACCCCTGTTGGCAAAGATTGGAGTTTTTTCCCAAGGGATATTCGATTTGCTGAATATAAAGCGATATACAATAACCCTGATGGTGTTGATATTTTTTTGGTTGGAAATACTTTGCCAAATGATAACGGCGGAGAGGCTTCCGACAAAGCCTTAGTCGTTTGTGGAGCAGAAGATGGGTATTATAACCCAATAAATCCAGGTCAAGAAACACTTTTTGCTACGTCGTCCGTAATTTCCCATGAAATGGGGCATGTGTTGGGATTATTCCACCCATTTCAAAAATGGGGCCTGAATAGTAATCTTCAATGCCCTGCTTCATCAAACTATACGGCAGAGTATGTAAACGGCACAAGTAGTTGCGAATGTGGAGATTTAGTATGCGACACACCCTTTGAGAATTTCGCCCCATTAATTCCAGCCTGCCCAGGAACCCTGCCAAGCTGCACCGATGAAACATGCCTTGTGGACTGTGAAACTTGTGTTTACAACGGTAATCCGTTTACAGATCCGGCGGGCAATGTGTACCCAATTCCGTTGGGTAACAATATCATGTCTGTTGGCTATTCAAATACAACATATTGTGGTACTCAGTTCACATCGGGCCAAGTTGAAAGAATGAAATGTTCATTATGTTCAAACCCTGTGTTGCACGATGCCATTATTTCTAACTTGAATGCAGCATTTGGCCAACCTTTTGAGAATAATTGTATTTATCAATTTACAAGCAATTCGCAAGGAATACATACTTGGAATTTTGGCGACGGCTCAAATGCGGTCAATTTGCAATCGCCTACCCATGTTTTCCCTGCAAACGGGGTTTATGAAGTCACACACACTGTGACAGATGGATGCATTTCTGATACTGAAACAATGGCAATAGTGATATTTTGTCCCTCGATTCCTTGTCCATGCCCAATAGGCACAGGTGTCAACATAAATGGCCCAACAACAAGCCTTAATAATTCACAACTACCTTCTACTTTTACTGGATGTGTTGCAATCGGTGGGGTTTTATTCATAGATAGACCAGGATTGACAACGTTTAATGCAGCAGATGTTACGATGCAACCAGGTGCAGCAATAGTAGTTAGAAACGGAAGCCAACTTGCCGTGACGAATTCCAGCGACTTACATGGTTGCAGTGCAATGTGGCAGGGAATAACTGTAGAAAGCGGAGGTAGTTTATCAATAAGTGAATCATCGTATGTACAAGATGCCTGCATGGCCGTCAACGCCGAAGATGGCGCAACCATATCCGTGAAAGGTTGCTTCTTCAATCGAAACCTGATAGGGCTTTTTGCAGACAACCCTTTCAACTTGACCATTGCAGCGGGCATCACCTTTGACGGTGCCAACCTCCTCCCACCCCTTGCCGGACAAATTGGCGAAGCAGGTATAAAAATCAGCGATGGCAACAGCCTGCTTATTGGGACAAACAATTTCTCGAACCTCAGAAACGGCATCGTCGCCACCCGGAACAGTTTAACGGTGAATGGCGGAACTTTTACAAACATAAACTTTGCTGATATTAACCCAGCTTCGGGGTATGGAATCTATGCTGATGGTGGGCCGGCTCCGTTCTATTCGCTGGCGGTCAGTGGCGGTACTTATACGGATTGTTGGACGGGCATCTACGCCAGGGCTGGTACGGCAAACGTAAAGAACACCGTCATGTCAAATGTTGCAAGGGGCATTATTTCCGAGATGGGCGCCTTCAGCGTTGACATCCAGGGAAATGTTATTTCTTGCCTCCGCATGGGCATTGAACTGGCCAATATCCAAGCCGAATGGTGCCAACGGACCATCAAGGGGAATACCATCAACCTGACGGGCAAGGGGACTGGCATCAACATCACCGATTCGGGAAGTTCGGATGGGATAGCAGTGGGCTTTGTTGAATCGAACACCATCAACGTAAACGGTCCCCAGCCTATCGTAGGGCTGAACATCAACAACTCGGCCAAACTGAAAACATCGAGCAACACGGTCAATTTACAGTCCAATACCATCGGCGGTGTAGGGATATTTGTGTCGGGAGGCGGGGCGAACACCATAGGTGAGCAAAACTTCGTCTATGGAATCAGTGCAAACACCGGAGCGAACGTAGGCTACCGAGGGCAAAGCTGCCCAGAGGTCATCTGGGAGTGCAATGCCGTCGCCAACACCCATACAGGCTTCCGCTTCGACAACCCCTGCAATACCAGCAATGGCTTCCGGGCCAACACCATGAACAACCATAAAATGGGGCTGAACCTGAAGGCAGGTGCTCAGCTCGGAATCCAGAACCAGACCAAAAACCAATGGTTTGGAACCTATGATGATATGACGCTCAAAGGGGCAAGACATGAGGGAGGTCTCTTTGAAGCTCCATTTTCTCTATTCTATGTAAAGGCATCAAGCTACCCGGACAGGCCGACCACTTTCCCGCTAACCGGGTGGTTTATTGGCCCGCCTCCAGGCACTCCAAACAATAATTTTGGCTGTGCCTCTGTCAGTGGCGGGGAGGAAGGCACCGATGAAGCTGACCTTGCCATTGCCAGCAATTCCAGCACTGGCTATGACGGCAACCGTTGGTTGTCTGAACGCTATCTTTACGCAAAACTGAGGGGCAATCCGCAATACGTGCAACCCGGTACGGTTTTCGAGGCTTTCAGGAATCAAAAAAGCACGACCACCGTGGGCCAGTTTTACGACATAAACAAGGACATCGAATCGCTTTTCGAAATTGCACCAGCTACCCAACAGGTGCTGGCCAGCAATTATGCGGCCATTGGAACCAAGCAGGCTGATTTATTGGCCATCGAGGCCCAATTGGCGACGGCCACTGGCACCAGCCAAGAAAATTTGATGGCCCAGAAGCGGGCCTTGCTGCAGGAGGTGGATGTGCTGGACGGGAGCAATAAGACCATCTTGAACGGGATACAGGCCCAAAGGAGCGCAGCTGCGGCCTCCGTATTGGCCGCCAACAATAGCATTGTGGTGCCCAACCTGTACGAACAGAACGAGCAGGCCGTGAACGCCATTTTCCTATCTGTGGTGGCCACAGGCACGGGCGCTTTCACCCCGGCCCATGTCCAAACATTGACCAATATCACCGACCAATGCCCGGCCTCCGGCGGCAATGCCGTTTTCAAGGCAAGGAGCCTGCTGGCCTTGGCCACTGAAACGGAATTGGGCTATGACGACGATGCCAACTGCGGCCCATCGCTGCTGATTGGTGGCAACCCCGGTGCAGTCTCGATGGAGCCGTCTTCGTCGAATGTGCAAATGTACCCGAACCCTGGCAAGGACCTCCTTACCCTGAAATGGCAGGACATCCTCGGGACGGAGGGGCAAGCCAGCCTGAAAGACCTGACGGGAAGGACGGTGATGGTACAAGCAGTTGACTTGGAAGCAGGCAGCATCGTACTTGACTTGACCAGACTGCAAGCGGGCATTTATATTTGTGAAATACAGGTGGACAACAAACCTGTTTTTGCTGAAAAATACGTCTTGATTAAATAACCAATAAGGGGCTTGGGTTTAGAATCCCAGGCCCCTTACTTTTTTTGAAAATTATGAGAACTGCTTTACTTTGTTTGGTTGCTTTTTTCTCAATTAATTTGACCTTAGCCCAGCACCATGATTATGTATGGCTTTTTGGTTATGGTAGCCAAAACATTAGCACTGATTGGGGAGGTACAGTGATTGACTTCAATACTATCCCACCGGTCATCCGTTACCAGTTCAATGAGATGAATTTTCACTTAACCGACGCCAGCATTAGCAATTCAAACGGTGACCTACAATTTTATACCAATGGAATCTATATAGCTAATAAAGCATATCAGATGATGGCGAACGGAGCGAATCTAAACCCCTGTCAAATTGCGGAAGATTTTGAAGATTATGGATTTCCTTTGGTTCAAGGAGCCTATATCGTTCCACATCCAGATGGTAGTAATAGGTACTATTTATTACACACAGATATTGGTAATTCAACTATTCAAATGAGTTATTACAGTAATTTCTTGTATTACAGCCTGTTAGATATGGAATTGGAAGGCGGCCTAGGCAAGGTCGTTGCCAAGAACCAAGTGGTACTTGACGATACACTGGGTACTGGCAAACTGACAGCGGTTCGCCATGCCAACGGCCGTGACTGGTGGATGATGGTACACGAGATGGTTTCGAAAAAGTACCATAGGATATTGATAACGCCGGATGGGGTATCCTCGCTGGGGCTGGCGTCCACCCCTTACACCATACAGGGTGAGGAAGGGGTGGGGCAGTCGGTGTTCTCGCCTGACGGCAGCATATTCGCAAGGATAAACTCGGTCAGTTTTGAACTGGGCCAGTTTTTGGAAATTTACGATTTTGACAGGTGCAGTGGCTACTTGACCCCTAGGACAAAAATCCGTTACGACGACGATGCGCTTTCCACAGGTGTTGCCATTTCCCCCAACTCAAGGTTTTTGTACGTGCCTTCTTTCGACCATCTCTACCAATACGATTTGCAGGCAAGCAATATACCAGGCTCCAAAAAAACGATTGATTACGATGGCTTTGTGGAAGAGAGCACAGGCTTTTCGTTGCAGTTCAACTTGGCGCAGTTGGCGCCAGATGGGAAGATATACATCAGCACCGTGAACGGTACCAGCTACCTCCACGTCATCCACCAACCGAACCTCCCGTACCCCAACTGCATGGTGGAGCAGCACGGCATCACGCTGCCCACCTACAATGCCTTCTCCCTCCCCAACTTCCCTAACTACCGCCTCGGCCCTTTGGACGGCTCTCCCTGCGATACGCTTGGCTTGGACAACCATCCAGTGGCCTTGTACCGTTATGACCAGGACGTGAACGACTACCTCACCATTGAGTTCACCGACCTGAGCTATTACGAGCCTACTGATTGGCATTGGGATTTCGGGGACAATACCACCGATACTAATCCGAACCCCATCCATGAATTCCCCAGTGACGGCACCTACGAGGTCTGCCTGACAGTCAGCAACCAGCACAGCAGCAATACTTTCTGTCGTACGCTCATCATCGGCACGGGCATCAGCGCCACCACCGAGCCTGACCAGCCTACCGACCTCGTCAGCGTCTTCCCCAACCCCGCCAGCACGGCCACCAATTTCCGCCTCGGTGGTGACTACCTGCCACGGGAGGCCATGCTCACCCTCTACTCGGCCACTGGCCAGCCTGTGCTCACACAGCGCCTGATGGCAGGCTGGAGCGTGGTGGGTTTGGAGGGGCTGGCGAAGGGGATGTATTTCTGGGAGGTATGGGACGGTGATAGGCAGTTGGGAGCGGGGAAGCTGGTGAAGGTGGAGTGACCAGTTTACGCCAGAAGGTGTTAATTAAACTGTGTCACGCAACGCCGCTACGAACGCAACGCATTGATAATAAATACGTTGCGTTCGTATCGGCGTTGCGTGACATACAATTTAGGACACTCTCTTACGCCGTGTCTTCCATCCGAAGCCTTGTAGGTTGAGTGGGAAAAGGCACCTACACAAATTTTTTTAAGCTGCTCCAAAGGAGGCCCTTTGAGAAAGGACGCTCATTAATTATGATTTATTACGGTTTCGCATCTTCAAGGGGACTACATGCTTGCTAATTCTTCAGTAGGGAATTTACCGGACACCCCAATCCGAAATCCGCACGCTTTTGTCATTCCCGCAGGGAACCTATCGAAAAACTCTTCCGGCCATACCACTGTTGTTTAGACAAATTCTACATTTGCGCAATTTTTAAAACTATGGCTACGATAAAATTCACTTTCGAGGATAAAACCATTGCCCCAGTCACCGTCAACGATGTGCCTTTGGACACGTCCATTCTGGAGGTCACCGAGGAAAACGACATCCACCTCAACCACAACTGTGGCGGGGTCTGCGCATGCAGCACCTGTCATGTTTACGTGACAAAAGGAGACGAATACTTGGAGGAAATCTCCGACAAGGAAGAAGACTTCGTGGACCGGGCCATCAACCCCCGCTTGGAGTCGAGGCTTGGCTGCCAATGCGTCATCCTTGAGGAAGACGCCGTCATCGAAGTCGAAATCCCCGACCAGCGCCGCATCATTGGACATGAACATTAAGTTGGCAGTTCGGCAGTGGGCAGTGGGCAGTCAGTGCCGAGCTGGTTGCCAGCCCCAATCACCAATCACGAATTAGGGGTGTTAAGAAAATTTTTCACGCAGATTTTTATGATTTTTTATGATTGATTATGCTTTTTTTTGCGTAGCAAAAACCTGAAAACATAAAAAATCATAACCATCTGCGTCTTTCTGCGTCAAAAAAACTGCGTCAGGATTTTTTCTTAACGCCCCTAATCACGAATCACGAATCACTAATAACCATTATGGCATTCAAAGACATAGAAGACCTCCCCATCCATTGGAAAGACCACGAGGACATCGCCATGAAGCTCTATGAGCGCTTTGGCGACGATTTCACGGAGGGCAAAATCTACCGCATCCGTTTCACCGAGCTCATCGAATGGGTGCTCGAAATCCCTACCTTCGCCGGGGCAAGGGAAGATTGCACCGAGGCCCACCTCGAACAAATCCAAGCAAAATGGGTGTACGAGTGGCGGGATAATCAGTAGTTGGCAGTTCGTCAGTTGGCAGTTGGCAGTCGGGGGCTGCTACCTTGGCCATGACTGCAAATTGGCAAATGTTGGGATTTATCAGCTATAAGTAGTTTCGAGTTGTTAGTTTCGAGTTTCGAGTTCTTGCAAAGCGTTGTTTGTCAGTGTTTTGTGAAAATTCAAAATCTAAACTAATTTCATCGACATACTTATAATGACTATTTGATGGTAGCTGTCATTTGCAACTACCATGGCCTTGACTGTCGAACTAATCAGCCTGCTGACTGACTGCAAACTGCAAACTGGCAAACTGTCGAACTTTCAAATGTATCCACCGAATAACGACGAAAGATTCCACCATGCGGGCAATATCCTGGGCCGTTTCAAGTATATTCACACCTTTATTTTTGACGTGGATGGTGTACTGACCAACGGGCACGTGCAGGTCACGGAAAAGGGCGAGCTATTGCGCAGCATGAGCGTGCGGGATGGCCAGGCACTGCGCATGGCCGTGGACGAAGGCTACCGCATCCTGATTCTCACCAAAGGCAAATCGGAAGGTGTGAACCTGCGGCTGAAGGATTTGGGCATCATGGACATCATCTATGGCATTCAGCACAAGCTCAAAGCCTACGAGGAGTTCCTCGATGCCTATGACCTCGACGAAGATGGCATCCTCTATATGGGCGACGACATTCCCGACTATGAGGTCATGCGCCGGGTCGGGCTGCCTACCTGTCCCGCCGATGCAGTGCCGGAAATCCGGGAAATTTCCCATTATATATCGCCGCTGAAAGGTGGCGATGGCTGCGTACGGGATGTGATTGAAAAAGTGATGAAGTTGAATGGTACTTGGCCTAGCTTTGGATGATGAAACTTGCTTCTTTCCTCAAGCTGGTTCGCTTCCCCAACCTCGCCATTGTTGCACTCACGCAATACCTGATGCAGTACCTGGTGCTAGTGCCAGCTTTGAAGGCTGCTGGGCTTTCGCCCAATCTTTCCCCTTTTGAATTTATGATGCTGGTGCTCACAACGGTATTAATCGCTGCCGGTGGGTACCTTATCAACGATTTGTTGGACTATGAAGCCGACTTGATCAACAAGCCCGACTCGGTCTTTGTCAAACGGGTTTTTGCAGAGCAAACCGTATGGTTTTTTTATTGGGCTTCCATTTTGATCAGCTTCGCAATGGCTTGGTACTTGGATTTTTATTTGCACAAGCTGCCGATGGTGGCCATTCACATCGCCATTGTTTCATTGCTTTATCTTTATTCGAGATGGTTCAAAAAAATGCCGCTTCTTGGCAATATTGTAGTGGCTGCCTTCTGCGCCCTCGTGCCCATTATCGTCATTTTTGCTGAGAAGGTGAATTATACCAATTTGGGGGAGCAGGGTGGGGAAGTGGCCGTTCTATTCGGAGGCTACGCTTGGTTTGCGCTTGTTTCTACCCTTTTGCGAGAAATTGTAAAAGATATTGAAGATATGGAAGGCGATGCCCGACTTGGCCTCCAGACCCTGCCCATCCGTTTTGGAGAAAAAAAAGCAAAAAAATGGGCCATCGGCGTAGGGGTTGCCCTGCTGTTTTCGCTTCTATGGTTTGTGCTTTGGCTGGTGCAAAGGCAGCAGTTCATCAGTGCGGGGTTCACGGTTTTTGGCGTAGCGGTGCCCTTGGCATACCTGCTGTATTCCATCCAAAAAGCAAACAAGAAAACCGATTATTCCAAGGCCAGCCGACTGGCCAAAATCGTGATGCTATTAGGGCTTATCTTGTTGGTGGTTTGTAAAATGGCTTCATGAAGTATAGGCATTTAAGCCATTCCCCAAAAACGTTCAAAATAATCCCGTCATCAACCAACCATTTCAATTTGAAAAGACACCTTTAGAAAAACACCTAACTAACTGATAAACTGTGCTTTTTTGGCATAGTTTTTTGAAAAGACCCTTGATAAATCAAACATTGCACACTAAGTTTGCGTTATCCAAAAAAACCTAAGATATAGTTTCATACAATTAGTGAGAGTAAATGACGCCAGCGGCCATCCATGTAGGGTGGCCGCCTTTTTTTTGCGCTATATTTGCCCAAAAACAGGCAACCAACCTTGAAGCGCACCATCATCATCTACGGAATCTCGCTGGCAGCACTCACCATGCTGCTAAAGTTCGTCGAGTACCAATTCATTGTTAAGGATTTCAAACTGGAATTCTATGTCGGTGTGGTAGCAGTCTTCTTCACAGGCCTTGGCGTATGGATGGGCTTGAAATTGACACAACCTAAAAAGCGACTTGTTGCCGCCGACGCCGCCACCGCAAGCCCAACCCTTGCGCCCATTGTTTCAAATATGGATGCTGCCGCAAAAATCGGCATCAGCAAACGGGAACTGGAAGTCCTGCAACTCATTTCCGAGGGCCTCTCCAACCAAGAAATCGCCGACCGCCTATTCCTTTCCCTCAACACCGTCAAGACCCACTCCTCCAACCTCTTCCTGAAACTCGATGTAAAGCGCCGCACCCAAGCCATCCAAAAAGCCAAGGATTTGGGAGTGATTTGATACTGGATACTGGATACTGGATACTGGATGCTGGATGCTGGATGCTGGATGCTGGATGCTGGTTACTTGGGGCTTTGGTGGTTCTTTTCGATGGAGGCCAAAAAGTTGTTGATTTTCTTGCCCAACTTTTCTATTTTGAAATGTAGGGTTTGAAATAGTTCCACGTCTTCTAGCGATTCGGTTTCAAATAAGGTCTCCAGATGATCCAAAGTTTCATCGTTTGATGCTAGGGCATAGGTGATAAACTTGATGTATTCTTGTTTGTACCTCCTACGACCATAGCCTTCAACGATATTTGATTTCACTGATTTTGATGATCTTCGAATTTGACTTCCTTCCTCATATATTTCAAATTTAGGCAGTTTCATGCTCATCTTATGAATTCCAATGACCACTTCTCTAGCCTCCTGCCAAATGTCAAGTTTCTTGTAGCTCATAGTATTCTTATTTTAGGTTAAAAACTCGCTACATCCAGCATCCAGCACCCAGCACCCAGCACCCAGCATCCAGCATCCAGCACCCAGCATCCAGCACCCAGTATCAAGCATCCATCCTAACCAGCTTCGGTAAAAACGTCCCCAGCACCTCCACCAAGTCTTTTTGGAAATCCATCACCTTGTGGATGTCCTTGTAGGCCATGGGCGCTTCGTCCAAGCCACCGCCCATCAGTTCGACCCCATGCGCCTTCAGCACTTTTTTCAGTTCGTGCTGGGTGATGGAGTTGATGGCCTTGGTGCGGGAAAGGAGTCGCCCAGCCCCATGTGAGGCCGAGTTGATGGAAGTCGAATTGCCCTTGCCCCGGACGATGAAGCCGGGGTGAACCATTGAGCCGGGAATGATGCCGAGCACGCCCTTGCCAGCCGGGGTTGCCCCCTTTCGGTGAACGATGACCTCCCGACCATCTGCCAGCGATTCTTTCCAAGCGAAGTTGTGGTGGTTTTCGACCATGGCCAGCGGTTGCTCGCCGAGCGCCTTGGCCATGCGGGCATGGATGTGGTGGTGGCAGGCCGAGGCGTAGTCGCCCGCAAGGGTCATTGCCAGCCAGTATTCCTGTCCGGCCTCGGTGTCCAATCCCAGCCATGAAAGGTGCTTGGCTTCCTTCGGCAGTGGCGTGGTTTGCATCGCCAGGTCAGTGTAGTGCTTCGCAATGGTCGCCCCAAGCGCCCTCGAACCAGAATGTGACAGCACAGCCAAGTAGCTGCCCGGTGCGGCCAGCCCGTTGTTTTCATCCCTTAGCTCCACGATGCCAAACTCCACGAAGTGGTTGCCCGACCCCGATGACCCAATTTGACGTACCGCCTTGTCTTTCAAAGGTTTAAGGATGGCCAGCTCCTTGAATTCTGGCCGCTCGAAAATGGCGTCATCCATCGGTTTTTTCAGTTCCTGGTAACCGAAGGCAGTGTTTTCCTGCAAAATAAGGTTGAGCTTCGAGCGGTTTTTTTCCAAAAAATCGGGCCGGAGGTCGTAAAACGTCAAGCACATCCGGCAGCCAATATCCACCCCAACGCCATAGGGAATCACGGCATTGTCCGTCGCCAGTACCCCGCCGATGGGCAGGCCATAGCCTTGGTGCGCATCGGGCATTAGGGCAGCTTCAACGGCAATTGGCAAGCGCACAGCAATATCCATTTGCTCGATAGCCCCTTTTTCAATGGCATCCAAACCATACGCTTTGTAAGTTTTGGCAACGGGGTTGAGCGGTATTTCAACGGGTTGTTCCGCAAGGGCTGGTTTCAATTCCGACACGATTCTGCCGAGGATTACATCGTCGGCATAGTTCTCCGGGTTTTCGAGGACGTGTTGCAGCATGTCCAGCACTTTCTGCTTTTTCTCCTTTTTGAAATGCTGGTGTACCACGTTGATGGCCATGCCGATGGCCCGCCCTTCTGGGTAGCCGAGCTTGATGAGTTCTTTTCCTGAAATCTTGATTTTTGCCATAAAATGAAATCTTGCCGCACAAAATGCGGATAATGTGCGACCAAACCAACTGCCCCGAATTTTAGTTCGGCTGAACCGATTTTGATGGCTGTTGTTTTGAATGCTATTTTCGCAATTCCCAAGTAAAAAGTTAAAAAGTAGAAAGTCAAATCTGAGGAGGCTGATTGGGACTTTTTCCTTTTTCCTTTTTCCTTTTTCCTTCAATACCATGTCCTACCGAAGTTTACGTGACTGCGTCAATGACCTTGAAAAGCACGGCCAACTGCTGCGCATCAAGTTCGAAACCGACCCTAACCTCGAAATGGCCGAAATCCACCGAAGGGTCTATGATGCCAAAGGCCCGGCTATTTTGTTCGAAAAAGTGAAGGGCAGCCCATTCCAGGCTGTTTCCAATTTATACGGCACGACGGAGCGCACGGCCTTTATTTTCAGGGATACCCTCGATAAAGTGCGGCGGGTTATGGAACTGAAAGCTGACCCCATGCGGGCGCTAAAAAACCCGATGCGCTACCTTGGTGCACCGTTCACCGCACTCACGGCGCTGCCCAAAAAATCATGGTCGGCTCCGGTCATGTTCGGCAAGACGACCATTGACCAACTGCCCCAAATCAAGTCGTGGCCGATGGATGGCGGGGCATTCGTCACCCTGCCGCAGGTGCTGACCCTGCCGCCCAAGGACACCAATGCGATGCACACCAACCTAGGCATGTACCGCATACAACTATCTGGAAATGAGTACATTGCGAACAAGGAAATAGGATTGCACTACCAATTGCACCGGGGTATTGGCATCCACCACACACTGTACAACCAGTGCGATGAGCCGTTCCGATGCGCCATTTTCATTGGCGGGCCGCCGAGCCATGCATTTTCGGCCATCATGCCCATGCCAGAGGGACTTAGCGAACTGACCTTTGCCGGCCTGCTCGGTGGGCGGCGGTTCAGGTATAAATGGGAGGGTGGGCATTTCCTTTCCGCCGATGCTGATTTTGTCATAACGGGCACCATCCGCAAGAACTTCAAAAAGCCAGAAGGCCCGTTTGGTGATCACCTTGGCTACTACTCGCTCACCCACGATTTCCCTGTCATGGATGTCGAAAACGTCTATCACCGCAAGGACGCCATCTGGCATTTCACCGTGGTGGGTAGGCCACCGCAAGAGGACTCGTCTTTTGGTTGGCTCATCCATGAAATAGTAGAGCCATTGACCACTGGCGAATTTCCCGGCATCCGTCAGGTACATGCCGTGGATGCTTCGGGCGTTCACCCATTGCTCCTGGCCATTGGCAGCGAACGCTACATGCCCTTCCGGGAGCCAAAGCCGGAGGAGATTTTGACCCAGGCCAACCATCTCTTGGGCAAGGGGCAGACGACCCTCGCCAAGTTCCTCATCATTGCCAATGGCGATGACGATCCTCGCCTCGACTCCCACGACATCCCGCAGTTTTTCAAGCACGTGCTGGAGCGAATTGACCTGAACCGTGACCTCCACTTCCAGACCCGCACTACGATTGACACGCTTGATTATTCTGGCTCTGGCTGGAACGAGGGTAGCAAGGTGGTCATCGCCAGTTGCGGAGCAAAACGTAGGGAACTGCGAACGGAATTGCCACCTGATTTTGACTTGCCATCAGGCTATTCCAACCCCACCTTCGCCATGCCCGGCATCTTGGCGGTGCAAGCTCCCAAGTTCGAGGCTGAAACGGGAGCCACTGATTGTCAACGCTTTGTGGAACAAATGGAGCGGTATGCAGCTTATTTTGAGCAGCATATCCCGTTGGTGGTCTTGGTGGATGATTCGCAGTTTACAGCAGCCACTTTAAACAATTTCCTTTGGGTGAGTTTCACGAGGGTTAATCCTTCGCACGATATTCACGGTATCCAGTCTTTCATTGAAAACAAGCATTGGGGCTGCCGGGGAGGGTTGGTCTTCGATGCAAGGAAAAAACCGCACCATGCCCCGGAACTGCTGACGGACGTGGCGGTGAGCAGGCGGGTGGATAAGCTGATGGAGGGGCTGATTTAGGAATAACCTTTAGGCAGTATCAATTTAGGATACCGCTGCTCCCTAGAAAGGGGAAACGAAAATTTTGCGAAGCAAAATTTTCGTTTCCCCTAAAAAAAAATCTCCTCGGCGGCTGGTGGCGAAG